>WYAZ01000113.1 GCA_011526105.1 Deltaproteobacteria bacterium
CTTCTTCGCCCCCCCTCAATACCCCTGCGGGGGCCCCCCCCCCGCCACCCCCACCGCGCGGGGCTGCCCCCCCCCCCCCCCGCGTCCCCCGAATTATCCCTCAAGCGTTGGCCGCCTTCGGGCGCTTGATGCTCGGCTGAAGCCGCGCTGCCAGAATGCCCAGGTCCGATGCTCGTCCGTCCTTGCAGGTCTCGCCGTAGCGCAGCTCGATCTTGTCCGCCGCGTTGTTGGCAGCGTCGCGAACCGTGACCACCAGCATGTCGTGGTGCGCCATGTCGCCCAGCGCGATTTGCAGCTTCTGGTCGTTGTCCACAACGCCGCTCTGCGCCTGACCTGTGCGGCCGTTCTGGACATGGACCCGAGCACCCGGCTCGAGCGTCCTGTTCGAGACGAGCTCCACCTGACCCGCGTCGTTCTTTAGGAGCTTCGCCTCCTTGCGGAACGCCTTCACCTCCGGCGCGCTCGTGTCCGCGATGTGCTTCAAGAGAAACCCATCGCGCAGATTCTCACCGTCGAGGAGCGAGATCCGGCTACCCGGCTTCCATGCCTGGTCTTCGTAGATCTGGCCCGCGGTGCCGGCTTGATATCGGGTGCCCTCGAGGCGCGAGAGCACGTTCTCGGAGACCATGCCATCGGGGTCGATGGCGCGGATTCGGTAGGGATGACCGGACTTCAGCCCGTGCTTCTCCATCTCCTTGTCGTCGATCCAGATCGATGCGATGCGAGCGTCGACGTCGCGGCCCGTCGGCGAGAGCGCGATGATGTCCTTCGGGTTGTCGAAGCTGGCTTCGGGATTCGCGCCCAGGTTGATGACCTGGAAGGTCGTGCCCGGCTCCCAGTTCCCGATCTCGATGTATCCAGGGTCCGGTCGGGGGCCCGCGGGCGGTGAGGGCGGGCTGTTCGGCTGAAACTGCGACCCGTCCTTCGCGACGCCCTCGGTGGCGATGGAGACGCGAATCTGCGGGGTGGGCGGGGCCTTGCCGGTGCCGCCGCACTCTTTGCTGCAGCCTGCGGTCTGAATGGTGCCGGTGTTCTTCTGAATAGTGGTCATTACGTCCTCTCCTCCGTGTGAACCTTTTGGTTCGGTTGAACTCGTTCTCGGCTTCGCCTCGAGAACCGGCCACCGACTCGGGAGGAGATTTGGGAACCAGGTGACAGTTTCAAACCCGCGCGGTTTGTGCCCGGACCCGCCACATCCGTGTGATGTCCGACACGAACGTACGTCAGATCCTCCTCGGGATGACCGGCGAAAAGCGGGCCGAGAGGCCTATGATGGATAGGTTCACTAGGGGGGATATGAAGAGCGACGAAGACCCAGGGCCGGAAGGCCCCAGCCATCAACCCATTCCGTCTGACGAGCTGAGCCCGGTGGTCCGTCGGGCCTCGGATCCGGCGATGCCCGCAGCGGCCCGCCTCATGGTCGCAAGAGGGCTTGCGGGCCTCGCGCCGGCCGACCTCGTGACCGCGCAATACGTGCTGACCTTCGACGCCGAACGCGAGGTCCGCCATGCCGCGGCCTCGGCATTGGCACGAGTCGTCGGGGTTGCGCTGCCCTTCCCGAAGCTCAACGCCCGAATTCGCCGCTACCTGGAAACTCGTCTCGGATAGGTTGCCCGCAGACGCTCAGTTCCGAACCGCGCCGTGCGGCTTGCCTTCCCCGTAGCCGGCGAGCGTCTGCACCCCGACCACCGCCCGCTCCGACAGTTCGCGGCAGCTCCGCGCCCCGGTGTACGTGAACGCGGACTGAAGGCCGGTGATCATGTCCACCACGATGGCTCCGACGCTCTCGAAGCCAGGCCTCAGATAGATCCTCGAGGTCGAGATGCCTTCTCGAAAGAACGCCTTCTTCGCCTGCTCAAAGGCCGACAGCTCCGCGGTCCGGTCGAGCACCGCGCGCGCGCTCGCCATCCCGTAGTTCTCCTTGTAGAGCTGGCCGTCTTTGTCCTCGCGGATGTCCCCGGGGCTCTCGTAGGTGCCCGCGAGCGCGGTTCCGACCATCACCCGCGATGCTCCGGCGGCCAGATACAGCGCGACATCCCGCGGGTGTTTCACTCCGCCGTCGGCCCATACGTGTTTGCCCAAGCCGCGGGCGACCTCGGCGCAAGCGAGCACCGAGCTGAACGTGGGCCGTCCCGCCCCGGTCTGCATGCGGGTGGTGCACATCGCGCCGGGCCCCACGTTCACCTTCGCGACATCCGCGCCCGCTTCGAGCAGCGCCCGCGTGCCTTCTGCGGTGCACACGTTGCCAGCGATGACCGGCACGTGCCCGAGCACAACCGGCGTGACTTCCTTCAAGGCTTCGATCATCCGGCGCTGATGCCCGTGCGCGGTGTCGAGAACGAGCGCGTCCACGCCGAGTTCGAGAAGTTGTCTTGCGCGCTCGCCGGCCTGAGCGCCGATGCCCATCGCCGCCGCGACCATGAGCCGCCCGCTCGTGTCCAGCGATGGCCTCAGGATCTCCATCCTGACCGCGTCGTCCCGGGTGAGGATGCCCACCAGCCGACCGTCCTCATCCACGATGGGCACCGCGCGCAGCCGATGCTCGTCCATGAAGGTGAACGCGGCCTCGTTGGTCACACTGCGTGGCAGGGTACGCAGCCGCCGAGTCATGAGCGCGGACACCGGCGTGTACTGATCGCGATCTCTGAGATCGTGGCTGCTCACGATGCCGATGGGCCTCGAGCTCGGGTCCACCACCACCACCAGATCGTGGGAACGCTTCCACAAGATGCCCTGCACATCGCGCAAGGTGGCTTCCGGCGTCACTTCGAGCGGAGTATCGAAGCGAGGATCGGCCCGCTTGATCGCGGAGACGATGCGCTCCACCGTACGCAGCTCCATGTCTTGCGGCAGCACGCCGAGCCCGCCGAAACGCGCCATGGTCTCGGCCATTCGCTTGCCCGTGACGCCGTTCATGTTGGCGGACACGACGGGGTGTGCGCCGCCCGCGAAGTCCGCCGGGCGCAGGTCCACCTCGGAGCGCGAGGCGCCCTCCCAGTACTGCGGAAGCAGAAAGACGTCGTCTAAGGAGAGCTCGAGATCTTGGTCGTGCTCGGGGTGAAGGAAGCGCATGTCACATCGGTCCGCTGGAGCGATGCAGACGATTCCCAAACTCTACCGGTTCGCCCTCGCGCAGAAATCCTACGACCAGCCGCTCGACGGCCTCGCGTCCGCGCGCGCGTGCATCACCGCGGCCGGGGTCCGTCGAGGTGCGGAGCTCGGGCAGCGCATACTCCTGGCCGGTGACGAGCGCGATGGTCGGGATCTCGCGCTCGTTCGCGAGGATGATCTCCGGCGCCACAGTCATGGCCATCACCTGTCCACCAAAACGTGCCCACAACCGAGCTTCGGCCGCGGTGCAGGTTCGCGGACCGGGGACGTGAACGAACACGGGTTCTGGTCCGAGCTCCGAGTTGACCCGCGTGGCGAGCGAGCGCATCCGGCCCGCGAGGCGGGCGGACATGAGCCCCTCCTCGATGACCAAGTGGCCGTGGCCGCCGGAAGGGTCGGTGAAGAAGGTGCAAGCGTTGCCGTCCGGCAAGCGGTTGCCGGGCATGATGAGATCCGAGAGCAGCATCGGCCTGTGCAGCGGGATCTGGAGATCCAAGACCTCGACCGCAGAGCTCACGAGCAGCGCTCCGCAGTCGAGCTTCCTCAGCGCGTCGATCTGCGAACGTAGACTCACCTGGTGCGGGAGCAGGTGGTCGTGCAGACCGTGCCTGAACACCACGTACGCGGGGCGGTCGGCGCGGGCGAAGCGGTAGACCTCTTGGCTCCCCCACTTGGTGTCGACCTCGACCGGCTCGAGCTCTCCCCCGCCGAGCGTTCCGGCATCAAAAGCGTGACCCAATAACACGGCAACTGACTTCATCTGGACCTCGAAACGTGGATCCCTAACACAACCGCGCCGCCCGAGGCAGCGGGTGCTCCTACAGGCAAACCCCAGGCCGCTCGTCGGACGAGGGTGCCGGATGCTAGCCGGCTCGGGCAGCCTCAGCCTCCCACCGATGCGGCCGCCACTTCATCTGCTCCCTATCGTGTTGCTCTCGGCGTGTGGGGCCGGGGCCCCGGTGGGCTCGCCCGACGCTGCCGGTCCTTTGCCCTTCCTGGACCACCGAGCCTGGAACCCCGTGGGGGCGGAGGCCGATGCTTTTCCTGCCCACCGGCCGGAGACCGTCGACTGCCCCGAGGGGGGGCTCTACGAGAGCCTCGGTGTCCTCGAAGTGGAGATGAACATCTGCAACTACGTCTCGGTGGCCCAGACCCTCGGCCAGCCCGCGGCCAGCGGTGAGACGCTTCACTTCCCGCTCTGGCATCTACAGCTCTTCCACCCCGAGCCGGCCGAAGCCCATCTAGCGCTCCTTGTAGGGGGCGACCTGCTCGTGGAGTACGTGGCCCCGATTCCTTCGCCGGCGCACATCGAGACGAGAGAGGTCTCACTGGCTCGCGATTATCCCGCCGGTACGATGGTGCAACTTCACTTGCACAACCACGGAGAGAATCATTGGCGCATCGGGCCGGTGGAGCTCAGGCGTTGAGCGCGTCGCGAACGAGATCGAGGGTCTCCGAGTCGAGACCGTAGCTCTTCGTGTACCCACCGAGGTCCAGCGGGCCCACCGTCTCGAGCACCAACGCATCGCCTGCGGTTCGAACCAGGTCCGCACTTCGATCACGCAGCAGCCCACCCTCGGGGAAGAGAAAGACGACCTCGGGGTCGAGCAGGCCAAGGCGCGCCTTCTCGTTCTGCTTGCGGGCATGGCCTGCGTTTCCGCCTCCGGCCTTCACGTTCTCGAAGCGCGAGAAGAGCACTTTGCCCTCCCGGTCCTCGGTGAAGACCGCGAGATCGATCTCCGTGATGCTCAGCCCATACACGCTGCCCTGGGCGGTCTTCGCGCTGAAGAGCGTGCTCCGCCTGATGTCGTGAGCCTCGCAGTACGCGGTCGCCTGCTCGAGGGTCGTGCAGGCTCGAAGCCCGGCGGGGACGCGCAGCACGATGATGCCCTGCGCGATCTGGGCGGGGGTGCCGGCGATCTCGGCCTGGATCTGGGCCTTGCGAAGATTCTCGGCCAAGAGGCCCCTTCGGCCGGTGTCGTTGCTCCGCTGCCAGTGAGGGTTGTTGGTGATGCCGGTCCCGCGAATGGGCTCCGCGATACGTGCTGCCTCGGCCTTCTGGGTGGGGGTCGCGATGTAGCCGGCGGTGGGTCGCAGACCCTCCTTGAAGGCAGCGGCCAGGGACGCGACGATGTCCTGTTCGGGGACAAACTTGGGTCCGGACTCGCCGTCCTCCAGCACCCCGGTGCGACGCAGCCGTTCGAGCACATACAAGGCTCGGTTCTGCCGCGGAGTCATTCGGATTATCCAATCGATGGCGAGCTTTGCTTCCTTCTGGTTGGGGTGGTCGACCAAGGCATCCACGACCGCGTGACGCAAGCCATCGGGGAGGTAGGCTCCTACGTGAAGGCACTCGTGCAGGCGATGAAGATGGGCGAGTCCCTCGGCGACTTCCTGGCCGGCCAAACCGCTGGCCCGAAAACGCGCGATGTCAGCCGGTGTGAGCTTGCGAGCAGGGCGCGCCATCATGACCGCGACCACGTGCCTCACAGGGTCCGGTTGAGACAGGAGGAGGTCGAGTCCTCGAAGTGCCTCGCTGCGCAGTGGACCGATCAAACTGTCGAACACTCGAACAATGGCCTCCACCAGGTGCGGCGGAAGCGCGGCTCTGAGCGCCGCGGGGTCGAGATCGGAGCCTCGATAGGCACGTGCCCTCGCTATGTTCGATCCTTGTGGGGCCGGATTATTCTGGAAGCCCGCTCGATCCTCGGCGGTGGTGGGGCGCGGGCTGGGGGTCTGCGCGTGGGCCGGCGCTTCGGGCTCGTCCGAGGACTTTGACTCCACGGGGCCGCTTGCGGACGACGGGTGGTTCCTGGTGATCTTCACGCTAGACCGCGAGCTCCACGCCTGAGCGGTGCGCTCGAGCGGTACTGAAGATCCGGAGCGCCGCGCGCAGCTCCTGCCGTTCGTTGAAGAGCTCTTCTTCGGCCAGAGCGCCGTCGAGCGCGGCGACGGCCGCTTCGAGCCGAGGTTCGATGTCCTCGACCTCCTCTGGGTCGTACACGCGGCCGTCCTGGGTCTCGACCCCCAGATCTGGGATGTCGACCGAGCGCTCGCCGGCGGACTTCATGAGCTGCCGTGCGAGGTGCAGCGGCTCGAGGTGTAGATCGACCGACTCGGCGGGGAGGGTGATGACGCTGAGCGTGAGAGTGGCCAAGGCTTAGCGGTCCTTCCCCCTATCTAGGTACCCCCGTTCCCGCTCCACAGGCAAGTCGAGTTATGGTGGAGGCATGCGTTCCCTCGCCCCCGCGTTTTTCCTGCTCGCGCTCCTCTCGGCCCACGGCTGTGGCAAAGTCGACGACAAACCCGATCCCGCCTGCCGCCAGGTGGACTGCGGGGCGCATGGCACCTGCAGCGACGGCACGTGCGAGTGCCGCGATGATTACGTGGGGGCGCTCTGTCAGTTCCCTCCGAGCTGCGTGCCCCAGTGCAGCGGCAAGGAATGCGGCGACAACGGCTGCGGCGGCTTCTGTGGTCTGTGCCCAGCGAACAAGAGCTGTACGGACGGTCAATGCGGCTGCGATGACAGCTGCACGACTCGCGAGTGTGGCAACAACGATTGCGGCAACTCCTGCGGCGAGTGCACGGGCGGGGCGGTCTGTGATCCGGAAGGCCGCTGCTGCAACCGCGATTGCGCGGGCAAGACCTGCGGCGATGATGGCTGCGGCGGATCTTGTGGCACCTGCACGGGCGCCAACGTCTGCATCCAGGGGCAGTGCGGCGTCGACTCCGGGCTGGGCTGCATCATCCGCACCCAGTCCTGCACCAACGATGGAGACTGCACCGGCGTCGAGGATGTCTGCCGGGCGCCGCCCAAGATGGCTTGCTCACGCCCGGTCAGCGACTGCGGCTCCGAGACGACCGTGTGCAAGAGCCTCCGCGAGTGTTGGAAGAGCTGCAGCACCGACGCGGACTGCGCCGGGCAGCAGCGAGGCTTCTGTCTCGACGGGGTGTGTCAGGCCTGCCGCGATGACGTCCACTGCGCCAACGGTCTCCCCTGCGTGAACAACAACGCGCGCCTGCGTTGCGCCTCGCCCGACGACTGCCCGACCTTCGCGGCCGAGCTCTGCATCTGAACCGGACCTCCGGACGATTCCGGACGAACTCGGACACTCTGCCCCGCGCTCGACCAAACTCAGCTCGGTTATGCGTGGCACGTTGATTGCGATGCTCCGGTCGCATGAAACGCATCACGTTCTTCTTCGCCCTCTCTTTGTCGGCCTGCGGCAGCACCGAAGGCCCGGTCGACTCCACCCACACGGATGCCGTCGCTCGGTTGCGCGGGCGTGCGGTCGCGCTCGAGCCGGTCGCCAACGAGCGGGTGCAGGTCATCCGACTGAAGGATGGCGTCGATTCTGGTGTGCTGGTCGAGACCCAGACGGATGGCCGCGGCGACTTCGAAGTGGACGTGCCCGCCACCGGCGACCCCGTTCGCGTGGATGTGGGCGTGTCCCTTGCCGTCCCCACGGTGAGCGTGCTCGTCGTGGGTCTCACCCCGGGCGCCACCCATGCCGCGGATGCCAACGTGTTCACGCGGCTGTCGGCCACCCTGGCGGCGCAGCGCATTCGGGCGCGAAGCCGACCGGCGGACATGGCGCATCGCGAGAGCATCGAGCTCATCGATGGCCACTTCGGGCGCATTCCACATCATCGCGTTCAGCCGGCCCCTTCGGCGGATGCGCCTGCGCCTTCCGAGTCCGGCATCAGTGCTTGGCTCATGCTGGGTCTGGTCGAGCAGGCGTCCGAGCTCGGGGTGAGCCTCTCCGAGCTCGTGGACCGCTACAATCACGACCTCTCCGCCGACGGTGTCTTCGACGGTCGCGGTCGTTCGGGCGCATTGAGCATGGGTGCTCGCGCGATGGACGGCGACGGCCTACGCGGGCAGTACGCCTTGGCGCTCGAGCGAGTCCTGGTGGCGCGCGGCGTGGAGACTTCCGGATTCGCAGAGCACCTCGTGCGCATTCGCACCAACACCAGCGAGATCTTTCCGCGCGGCGTGGTCATCGAGCCCACCGCGCCAGACGCAGGCCCCGCCGATCTGGGTGAGATCGATCCGCCGGCCGACCTCGAGGGTCCCGCCCTCGAACTCGAGCTGCTCGATGTCAACGGAAGCGCGGTCACCGCGGGGAGTGCGGTGCGCGGCGTGGCGCGGGTGCGTGCTCGCGCCGAAGATCCCTCCGGTGTGCGGAGCTCCAAGCTCGAGGCCATCGCGGCCGACGGCGCGCGCGTGACGTTGAGCGGCGATCAGCTCGACACGGCGCTCCTCGGCAACCAATCCTTCCGACTCGTCTTCCAAGCCGAGGATGCGCCCGGCAATGTCTCCAACCTCGAAGCGAGCTATCGTGCAGACAACCAGGCACCGAGTGTGACGCTCGCTCATCCGGCCGTGGTGGGCGCCTCGCCGGCCTCCGTTCGGCTCCAAGTCGAGGACGATGATCGAGTGGAGCGCGTGACCCTCATGGTCAACGGGGCAAACGCCGCTGCGCTTCGCACTCCCGCGGCGGAGTCCAGCGTCGCGGTGGCCATCGTCTGTCCCGGCACCAGCCTGCTCGAGGCCACCGTGTACGATCGCGCGGGCAACAGCGCGTTCACCGAGACCGCCATCGTCTGTGAGGACCGCGGGCCCGAGGTTGTACTCCACGCCGCGAGCTGGCGGCAGGAGGGCAACGTGACCGCCACCTACCGCGCAGACGGTCGAACCATCGACTACACCACCACTCAACCCGTCCTCGCGAGCTTCGAAGACGCCTCCACGGACGAGCTCGTGATCGAGCGCTACTGGCCGCGCCTCCATGAGGCTCTGGTGGGCCGCGCCGATCTTCCTCGGTTGCGTTTCGAGATCTGGGATCGCAGCGGCGCTGGCGTGCAGGTCGAAGTTCGCCATGAGACCGCGGCCGGCCCGGGGACGTGGTTTCAACCCGCCTCGGCGGGTGATGCCCTCTTCGAGGTGCCGATCGGCTACGAACAACTTGGCGCCACGCTCCTCGAGCAGCATCGGGGCACCCAGGCCATCGTGATTCGCGCGACCGACGCCTTCGGGGTCGTGAACGAGAGAGTCGTATCGTTCCGGCTCGCGCTTCGCAGCCCGCCTCTGTGGCTCGGCGGCTGCAGCATCGTGGGGAGCGCAATGGACCCCGCCACCGTCACCGAACGTCTCCGCACCGGGGCGGCCTCGGACGTGGGTTCATTCTCGACGCGCTATGTGACGGGTCTCCCCAGCGGCTCCCCGATCTCCGCGCCAAGCGTGGCGGTGAGCGCGGCGTCCGCGGGCGCTCTGGTCGAGATCACGGGCGTCGGTGTCGTTCGCTTCGACGGGGCCTTCACGGACCGCTCTTCCGCCGGAGGACCCGGCTACCTGTCCTGCGGCTGGGTCGCGGCGGGCATCGGCTCGCCCTACCAGAACTATCGATGCCAGGGGGTGCGGCCGGATGGCACCTGGGCCTGGCTGCAGAATCCCAGCTCGGGCGCGAGCCGCACCACGGCGCTGCCGCCCGCCGAGTCGCTGCAGCTTCTCTCCAGCCCACTGAACCAGCCGACCCCCAGCGCCACCGCCCTGAGCTTCTTCTCCGGCGCTCAGTCCATTCCGCCCACGGCGGGAGCGACCTTCCAGCTTCCGGCCGACGAAGATCTCGAGGCCTACGTGTCGATGCTTCCGTCGCCGATTCGCATTCAGGGACAGACCTGGAATTGGCCCACCCAGCCAGGCCTCCTCAACAACAGCTTCTCTCCGGCGGTGAGCTACGGCCGGGCGTATTGGCTCCCCACCTTGGGCGTCGAGCTCGGAGCCTACGGCCGCAACCTGAGTTGCACGCCGAACCAGCGCATCGGGACGGGTGTGGGCGGTCCGGATGTCCCTCCTGCTTGCAGCTGGCAGGAGCGCGGAGTGCAGACCGTCTCGCGGCTGTCTCGGCTGGTCGTTCGCTCTCCCGTACCCACGCTGTCCGCGAGCTTGCCCGCCCTCGGACTCAGCGTGCCCGTGCAGCGCGCCGCCGAGTGCGGGACCGAATGGCGGTACGAGCTCGACCTCACGATGCTGTAGTCGTGGGTACGGACCAGGTCGTTGGCCTCCGCACGTTGGACGACATCTTCCGATATGAGCGCCGTTCCCATCCCTGTGAGCGCAGCCCCGAAATGGGCATCCCCCGAGCGAAGGTGCTACTTCTGGTGGGGTGATGGAGCCCGTGCTTCCCCAGGACGGCGATGGCCAGTCCAGTGAGCCCATCGCTCGGCTCGGGAAGTACTCCCTGATCAAACCTCTGGCGAAGGGCGGCATGGCGCAGGTGTTCCTCGCCCAGCGTGATGGCGCCGAGGAGATCTGCGTCCTCAAGCAGCTCCTCGGCGAGGTCGCGGAGCATGAGACCGCGGTGAAGCGCTTCCACCGCGAGGCGAAGCTCGCGTCCTATCTCAACCATCGCCACATCGCGCGTGTTCTAGACGCCGGTTTCGAGGCGGGCACCTTCTGCATCGCGATGGAGTACGTGCTCGGCAAGGACCTCGAGGCCATGTCTCACCACTTGGTGAAGCAAGGCCGCTTGCTCCCGTATCGAGTGACGCTGGCTTCGATCATCGCCTCGCTCGACGGTCTCGCTTATGCGCATCGCGCCACCGACCCTTCCGGCAAACCGCTCAAGCTCGTTCACCGCGATCTGTCCCCGCGCAACATCATGCTGTCGGCCGACGGGGTGGCGAAGGTCATCGACTTTGGTGTGGCCCGGAGCGACAGCGGCGACTTCCGGACCGCCCCCGGGATGCTGGTGGGCACGCTCCGCTACGTCTCACCGGAGCAGGCGGTGGCGGAGGACGTGGACGCGCGCAGCGATCTCTACAGCCTGAGCGTCGTTCTCCACGAGCTGCTCTCGGGCCAGTACGTGGTGCCGGCCGGCGACCCCATGAAGGTGCTGCGCTTCGTGGTCACCGAGCCCCTTCCGCTCATTCATACTTTTAATCCCGAGATCCCGCCGGCCTTGAGCGACGTCGTTCAAAAGGGGCTGGCGAAAGACCGGGAAGACCGCTGGCCCGACGCCGCCAGCTTCAGAGCGGCGCTCATCGAGGCGGCCGGACCTTTGGCGCAGGCGGAGGAGCAGCACCTCGGCACCTTCGTGCGTTCCTTCTTTCAGGACGAGGTCGCGGTGGGCGAGGCGGTCATCTCGTTCGGCCGTCAACGCTTCGTTCGAACGGTCTCGAGCTCGGGTCAGACCCAGATTCGGTCGATCTCGGAGGTCACCAAGACCGGGTACGTGCCGGCCGCCCCCGCCCCAGAGGCCGACGGCGACGAGCCGCCCCTATTGGGCACGGTGGTGCCGGTCGAGCTGACGAGCCCCGGCGTGCTCCTTCGATCGGAGGCCGGCGTCACGCCCGAGTTCCCTCCGGTGCCGCGCCGGGTCCAACCCGACTTCGCCCGTGGCTCGCCCACGCGGACCGCCATGTTCGGCGAGCTCGAGGCCAAGGCCGCAGACGACGCGGCGAACCTCGTCAGCACCATGCCTCAGGCCATGGTGGTCACCGAGCAGATACGAGTCCCCGCGACCCCTGCCGGAGTCTCGCGCGGGACGCTCCTCATGGTAGGGGTGATGCTCGCGGTGGTGGCGGGCGCGACCGCGGCGTCGCAGATGCGTTCCGCCCCGGACGGTCGGCGTGCGCCCCGGTCATCGGCGGAGGCCACCGAGGTCGCGCCCAGACCGGTGGCGAATCCGCCCCCCGCTGCGGAGGTCGAGCGAGCGCCGGTCGAGGACCTCGGGCCCGAGCTCGTGGCGCCGCCGCCCATGAAAGCGGCGCCCCCTCCGAAGCCTCGCCCGCCGCGCTCGAAGCCGGCCACCCTGGTCTCGCCCGTCGAGCCCACGCAGGCCAAGCCGGCCGCGCCCTCCGGGAAGGCCAGCGCGCGAGCTCGGCTGCTCGAAGCTCTAAACTCGTTCGAGCCCTTGAAGGGGGATGATCAGAACCAAGCGCTTCAAAGGTTTGGGGCAGAGCTCGACCGGGTGGCCGCCGAGCATGGGCTCACGGACGGGCAGCGTCGAAAGCTCGTGAGCGCGGTCCGAAGCGTTCAGATGTCAGGAAACCTCGACACGCTTCGGCTCGCCATCAAGAGCGCGTTCAAGGATTGAGGAGCTCTTCAGATGATCGCCGCGCCCTGCCTCTTGTTCTTTATGCTCACCGCCCAAGCGCCCACGATCATCGACGTGGAGCCGAGGCGACCTTTTGGTCTCATCGCGTACAACCCAAGCGGAAGAAACGCGTTGGTCAGTCACTCTGAGGTCGTCGCCGAGCTGGCGGGCCACCTGTCGGAGCACACCTCGTATCGAGTGCTCGCGCCCGAAGCGGAGCGGATCGAGTCTGCGCTGAAGGGTCGTGTGGACGTCGTCCTCGAGTCGGCTCGCTTGCTGAAAGCGCAGAGCCCGGATCAGATCCCCGACCTGCTGCTCTTTCTCTTCTACTCACCCCTCGCCTCGGAGCCGGGGCTCGAGGTCACCGCGTGGGTGCTCGATACCAAGATCCTCTTGCGCATGGCCGAGGAAGGCGCTTGGCTGACGGACGAGGCGCTCTACGAGCTGGAGACCCGCGCGGCCCAAGAGGCGGTGCCCGCTTCGGTCGCACCGCACCGAGAGGAACTCGAAGGCATGCGGCTTCCCGACCGAGATGCCTTCTCGGTGTTCGTCGAGACTTTGATCACCTCCGTGTTGCGCCCCGAGTTCGAAGCTCGATCAGCGTGGCACCCGTACGGTGAGATTGAACTCACTCTACCGGTCGGGGAGTTCCAACTCTCAGTCGACGATCGTCCGATGGGTCCCACCCCAGGTGGGCGAGTGTCGCTCCGGCGCGTGCGTTTTGGTGCGCACATCCTCGGCGTCCGGCACCCCGAGTACGAGAACCTAGATGAGACCGTGACGGTGTCGCCAGGCGTTCCAGCGCAGGTGGCCCTCACGCCCCGCCGACGTGATCTTCATCAGTATGCCACTGTGCGCGACGTAACGTTCTGGACCGGCGCGGTCTTAGGCACGCTCGGCGCGGGCGCGCTGGCTTATGCGTTGGCCAGAAACGGCGAGGCGGAAGGGCAGAGCTGCTTCTCCTCCCAGGACGTTTGCAGCGTTCGAAACGAGTACGTATCTCTCGCGGGTATGCCCGTCGCGCCGATAGGCGGCACGCTCGCGGCGGCCGGATTGGGGCTGGTGGGCGGCGTACTCATCGAACCCGACGAAGACCTACCGTGGAAGACGTGGGTGGTGTCGGTCGGACTCGGGCTCATTGCAACCTCGGTTGCGGTGGCGGCGGCACCATGATGCGTGCGCTTCTGTGTGAACTGTACGCGCGGTGTGCTTTGCAACTTCGGTTGCGGTGCGCAAGCCGCGATGTGCGCGCGCGTTGCGGTGCACGTGGTGACGTAGATGGTGGCGCGCGGAAAGCAGCGCATGTGTATGCGTTGTGTGCGATCCAAATGATGTGCGCGACGGCGTACGTCTTGAGCGTGGGCTGCACCGGCGCGTATGATCAATCGTTGCCCATGCAGTTCACTCGTGGAGATTTCGTTGCGCACCAAGTTGGCGCCGAGCTCAATCTCTACCGCGTCGAGGCGGATGGTTCGCTTCGTCCTTCGGGCAGCAAAGAGGTCGCGCAAGAGATCCTCTTCGACGGTCGCGAGAATGTCGCGCTCTGGAGTTTCTCTCCCGAGCTCCTTCGACTCGCCGACTCCACGAACAATCGCATCGAGGCCTTCGGTGATCGCGAGAGCGAGATCGAAGTGAGCATCGAAGCTTCATGCGACTGCGTGCATCCGGTGCTGCCGTCGCTCATGGTGCTCGCGCCCGGCGCATCTTGCCCGCTGCCACGTGCAGGTCAGGCTGCGGGCGCGCAGTACGAGTGGGATGGCTCGGGTTGGTCAGTTCGCGGTCGCGCAGAAGCGCAGTTGTATGTGCGTCGCACGAGCATGGCCCAAGCGTGTCAGCCAATGATCGAGGCAGAAGATTTTGTTCCGCGCGTAGGAGAGCAGTGGATGGCGCGCGAGGTTGATCTTTCTTCGGTGACCGGAACCGTCGGCGAGATGTTCGGCGTCGTCGGAGATGATGAACGCTTCTTCGTGACAGGGACCGAAGGTTGGGTTGCGGTCGATGAGAGCGGCGCGATCCTTCGCTGGGCTCGGTGGGGCGATTTCTCGATCAGCTCGACGAGCGCGATCGCGAACACTCGGTCCGGCTACAGCTACCTGCTTACCTCTCGCCCGGAGCTGGGGGCTCTGGGGCTGGGCCTCTGGACTCTGTCCCCCGATCTCGAACTCGGCCTTCGTCTCGCTGATGGCAGCGTCGAGGCTACCCTTGGACTCCCGCGAGCGGACCGCGGCCCGCTCGTGCTCCTCGATGAACTCCTGCTCGTGGAGACGGTCGGGGGCTGGCATAGCCTCACCATCGAAGGCTTGGGCGAGGGACCGGTGCATGCGTGGGTTCATCCGTGGCCCGGTCTCGCGGCCGCTACGGACTACGACGCCGCGGCCGGCCAGGGAACCTGGAGCCGCGGCGACAACCTTCGGGTGTTCTCGAGTCCGGCCGTCCTGTCGGACGACCTCAAGCTCGCGAAGCCTCCTCAGACCGAAACGGCCGACCTCAGCGTCGACCTCGTGCTCGACGCCTCCGCTCGCGCCGCACTGCTCACGGGCGCGCACCGCATCGCCTATGAAGCTTCCCGCGAGTCTTGGCGTTTCGATCGCCTCGCGCCCGAAGGTCACACCGAGGTCGCGCCCACGAACTTCGCGCACACCGTCGCCGCCCCCGGCTGCGTCCCGTCCGGCACGCCGACCCAAGTTCTAGTCGGCGACAAGCGTGTCCTCGGGGTCTGGGAGGACGGCACCATGGCCCTCGCCGGCGCTGCCGACTGCCTGACGTCCGCTTTCGAAAACCCCCGCGCCGCCGTGCGCGCCACCGCCTTCACACACTCCGGTCGCCATATCGCTGCACTCAGCACGGACGATCGACTCACGCTTTTTGCTCAGAGACTCCAGGAGGGATCCCAATGAAACGATCAGCAGAGCTCGCGCCGCACGCACACCTCGGTCTCGAGGACCGAGAGGGCGCGCGTCCGTCTACGAAGAGGGGCAGCTGGTCTGGCCTGGGATGGAGCCTGGCCCTCGCCGTCATGTTCGCCCCGACCGTCGGGTGCGAAGCGGAAGACTTCATGGGTGAGATCTCGTGCGACTCGAATCCCAATCTGGACATCATCCTTCCTCCTAGGGGCTGCGCACTCCTCCCGCGCTGCTTGGACGAGACCAACTATGATCGGTTTCCAGCCAACCGCTGGCGTCCGGCCTCACCCGGCACCAATCTTGCCTCGGCGATCAACGCCGATGCGCGAAATCTCCCTGGGTATGTGAACATTCGGCAGACGCCCTTCCTCAGCATGCGCTCGGGCCTCTCGCGCAACCAGATGATCTGCGCTTCGGGCGGCGCACCCGAGGGCAGCCTCACGACGGGCTGGGTCGGCATCGTTCGGGTCGGGCCCTCGGCGCCTCCGGGCGAACCGGCGGGGCCCTACGTCGTCTCCTACCGCGTGCTCATCTCGAGCGAGATCCCCGACGGGGGTGTCGAGCCGGATGCGGGTGTCGAGCCGGACTCGGGCGTCGAGCCGGACTCGGGCGTCGAGCCGGACTCGGGCGTCGAGCCGGACTCGGGTGTCGAGCCGGACTCGGGCGTGGAACCGGACTCGGGCGTGGAGCCGGACTCGGGCGTGGAGCCGGACTCGGGCGTGGAGCCGGACTCGGGGGTGGAGCCGGACTCGGGTGTCGGGACGGACGCCGGAACCGCCGTGTGTGGCGACTGGATGGTCGAAGACTCCGAGACCTGCGACGACGGCAACACGACCTCGGGCGACGGCTGCACCGAGTTCTGCCAGCTCGAGCCCGGTTGGTTCTGCCCGCCCTTTACACCCTGCGAGACTATTTGCGGGGACGGAATCGTCGCCGGCGCCGAAGAGTGTGACCCGGGCGTGGTCGGTGGCCCCGCCTGCACGCCGAGCTGCACGCTCGCTCCCGTCGTGGAGATCGTGAGCACCCAGGTGAGCCCGCCGCTGCCTCCGGGCGTGGCGACGCACTTCACGGGTGTCACGTCATTCATCCTGGCCGAGGTGACCTCGAACCTGATCTACGTCTCGGTGACCTGCACCAACTCGGGCGGCGCCTGCTTGGACAGCTTCGATGTCTCGCCGCCGCTCAGCGCGCCGCCGGTCGCCGAAGTGACGCTGCCGTTCTTCTTGGCCGCCGACAGCTACCGCTTCGGTCTCGTGGCCTCGCTCGATGGGGTCTCTTCACCGGAGGCGGAGGTGCTCGTGGATCTGAGCCCCGGCGTGGGTGAGGTTCGCTGCGAACAGTGGACGAACGGTCTCGCCGGGCCCTCCGAGCAACGTCGTCTCGGTTTCCAACTGGTGACCGTCGGCGGAGTTTCGATCGGCAATGGCGACTACTTTGTCTACGACCGAGCCACGACCGGAGCGGGCTGGCACGCACGCAGCACGCACATCGGGGCGGGGAGCGTCGAGCTCATTGGGAACGCGAGCTCTTTGCCGGACGGGGTGAACTTCCTCGTCCTGGGGGTTGACCGGGGGGCGAGCCCAGCCACCGCAGAAGCCGCGCGTGAGTTCCTGTGGAACGAGCCGCCGTTTGGACTCACCCGCGGCTGCACCCCATGCAGCCGGGGCGTGGGCGGTAGCTGCCGAATCATCCCGCTCCTTTAAGTGCTGATCTGAACCCCGCCGGTGCGAGTCGCCGGCGGGACCCTCGGCTTCAGGGCCGGGAAGTGGGCAAGTTGGCATCGAAGGTGCTACTTTCCTTGCGTCCATGGACGCGGCACTCCCCCAGGACAGCCAGAGTCGCCCCCCCGAGCCGATCGCTCGGCTGGGAAAGTACACTCTCATCAAGGCCTTAGCCAAAGGCGGCATGGCCCAGGTCTTTCTCGCCCAGCGTGACGGGGCGGAAGAGATCTGCGTCCTGAAACAGCTTCTGCACGAGGTCGCCGAACACGAGACAGCGGTGAAGCGGTTCCACCGCGAGGCCAAACTCGCGGCCTACCTCAATCACCGCCACATCGCCC
>WYAZ01000114.1 GCA_011526105.1 Deltaproteobacteria bacterium
ACGAAGGGAGTTGGGTCGCCCCCAATGACCGAGGAGCCCGAAAGGGCGGCCGCAGGCCGCGCGTCGGCCAGGGGCGAAAAGGACAAGCGCGAACGTGATCTGAACTTCTCGGACGGGACACTAGACCGCTGCCAGCGTCATGGCACAGGATCGATCCGTACAACCCGCGCCGACCATGGGAGCGTCGTAAACACCGCTCCGCCGCGCCCGCTCACGAACGGCCCCACTTCGCCGTGCCCAATCTCGAGCACTCCGGGGAGGAAACCGGGGAGCAGAGAGTCGAAGAACGCGAGATAGGCGCGAGGATCACCCGCCGGCGAACGACGGCGCAGCCCCACGAGCTGAAGAGCGTCTGCATCTTGCCAGCGAATCATGGCGGTGGGGTCCGCCGGAAACTCGAAGGGCGCGAAGCGACGACAGAGGCTTTCGCTGCGGAGGCCAAACAGACCGACCGCACCCTGCCCGGCCTTGTACGATCGGAAGAGCGCGTTCCCGGGTACACCAACGAGCACTTCGAGCGGATTCCCCGCCTGTCCGCAGAGGCCGAGCGGGAACTCGATCGGCGCTTCGGGCGCTTCCAGAAAGAAGGACCAGAGATCTTCGTGATGGCGGTCGAGCACGACGAACTCGCGATACTGATGGCCCTTTGTGAGCGAGACGTAGTCCTGCACCTCCTCGGGGATGTGGGCCGAAGAGCTGAGAATCATCCGGGCCTCCAAGGTCGAGGGGTCAAAGAGCACGAGGTAGCTGCGACGCAGCCCTCGGTCAGGCCCGAAGATAAACACCAAGTCGGGTGGCTGCGCACGAGCCAGCGGCTCGGCATCGTAAAGCCCGGCCACCGCCACCAAACCACGCCCGAGCTCAGCCGGCAGCGGTCTCTCATTCACGATGCGGCCGTTCGCGCCGATGCGCACGATCGCACGCGCCGGATTCCCGACGATACCAAAGAACCCGATCTCGACTGAATCCCCAACCACCGTGCTCAGGCACGGCGGCGCGGTTGCGGTCGCCACGAGCTCGAGCGTGTCGTCCGAGAGGACGAAGAGCTCCGTCTCGTGCGGCTCGGCGCAGCGAAGGTTCGAGACTTGGCCAGAGAACGTGGACACCAAGAGCCGCGTCCCGGAGTGCGCGAGACCGGCGAGATAGCCGTAGGGCTCCTCATAGTCGGGAGCGTCCTCGATGGGCGGAAGAGCGAACAGCGGCTCGCTGCTGCGAGCGACGATGCCCGGCTCGAGGGGCAGATCTCGCGGAAAGACATCGACGAGGCACTGGCCCGCCGAACCACCGCAGTCGAGGGAGTAGAGCGCGTTCGGGCGCGGGGCGACCGCGCGACATTCTCCCAGCGCACCTTCGACCGCCGGTACCCCCAGGATCATCCCCGGGTCTACGCCCAGACGCGCGCGCACGAGCGACGGAGAGCAGAGGTTGGTGTCGATATGAAGATCGCAGCCCCGAAGCTCGGCCTTGCTCTCGCAATACTCGCTTCCACACGACAGTCGCAGAGGAGGATCCTCATGGCGATCGAGGCTCCGGTCACACGGAGGGAGCCAAGGGGCCGTCAGCGACAGCGGAAAGATCTCGGACTCCGGCGCGGTCTCGAGTTGGATGGGCTCCTCACCTAGAACAGCTCGTGCCCACCAGCGGGGCCTAGGCATCGATGGATCACCGGGACCTGCCAACGTGAGCGGCGCATCACGCAGGCTCGCTTCGTCGAGATCAGTGAGCCGATTGATCGTCTCGAAGTCGAAGCCCACGAGCAGCACCCGCCGCGCACCGGTCGTCGCGGCGTCGATCTCGATCTCGATCGGAGAGGTCGGGCGAACCAGTCCGGAGGCCGCGACGAGCTCCGCGTTCTGACCCAGATACACGAGAGCGACCAGACCACCCTCGCCGAGTTCGGAATAGGAGATCGGCGGCTCGGAGTGACACCCGGCGAGCGCAAGGCCAACCGTCAGGTGCACGAGGCCGGTCACGCCCTTGTCACCCCTCACGCTAGACATCTTGCCCTCGGGCCGTGCGCGCCGCCACACGCCGCGAGAAATGAGCGCCAGAGGTAGGCGCTCTCGTCACGCTCGTGTATGAATCCCCTCATGAAACGCGTATTGCCGATCGTGCTCTTGTGCACCTGGCCGTCGCTGGTGATGGCGGCGGAGCCGAGCCGAGAGACCACCCTGAACTGGCTCGTCGAGCACCTGCCCAAGATGGGCGGGAAGCTCGAGGACGAGGGCCTCACCAACGTGATGTACGTGCACCCACGCGCGGATATCGAGCGCTGCCGACTCGTGGTGGTGGAGTGGACCTTCACTGGGTCGAACGAGCAGCGAAAGGGCGTGCGGCAAGAGATGGAGATCCCGCTCGACCGCTTGGACCCGAAGATCGACCAAGCCAAACCCAAGGGCGGAGGTCATCGGGAGCTGCGTTTCAAGACCGCGGACGGACAGAAGTCGCTGGAGGTGCGCATGGAGAGCAAGCTGGGCAACCAGTTCTCCGCTCAGAAGGGACAAGCCTCCGGCTGGCGTCTTCTCGATCTCGATGAGGCACACGCCGCGCGGGTGGCGAAAGCGCTCGAGCATGCGATCCGCGACTGCCGAGGCGACGGGGCCAAACGCGAGGCGAACGAACCGTTCTGAGGATGACCTCAGGACCGGCGTTGCATACAAGCCAACGCTACGGCCTTCTGATCGCGTGAGGCGTGGCCGAGGAGCCAGGTCACCCCCTCGGAGTCATCCCGAACGAGCTGTTCGAGCTTCTCCCTCAAAATGTCGGCGAGAGCGCGTGTGTCACCCGCGCTCCGTGCCCGATGGGCCAGACCGAGGAGTGCCCCCAAGGAGACCCACAGCTCGTTCGAGGGCACGCGGCTGTCGTGCGTGGCGGTCTCAGGGGGCTCCACGCCCAAGGTCATCGCACCCCTGAGCGGATCGAAGGCGTGCGTGACAAGGCCAGGCGACAAGGTGGAGACCAGAACGTCATAGGCGGTCTCGGCGAAGCGGTCCGAGCTGAGCTCGTCGATGACGGGCTCGTACCAGTCCTCATCGAGCCGCATCACTCCTCTCGAGTTCTCGGCCCAGAGTCGCTCGAGCGCGAGCCGTACGGTCTCATCCGGAAGACGGAGCAACGCTTCGGGGTCCTTCGTGACCTCCGTGACCAGAGCCGCCAACGAGACGAAGCCAGGCGGATCCGAACGGGTGAGGCGGCCCACGTCCCAGTCGATCGCGACCCCGGGCTCCTGGTTCTGGAAGTGGTCGAGACCCGCGGCGAACGCGGCCCGGAGATCGTCGCTCGCGGACCGGTTCCATGGCCGCTCTCCGCGGGCAGCGAGGCCGGAGACCGCGACCTTGCGCACCATCTTCGCGATGAAATAGCCGAGCACGAAGACGGCGACGAGTGTTCCTACTACGGTGTCCACGGAGCGTGGTCATTCTACTCCTACCCAGGACGAAGGTCGCGTGTTACACGGAGTCGCGATGATGAACCGCAGCTCGAAACACTACTGGACCCTCCCCCTGGCCGCGTTCCTCGCGGTCGCGTGCGCCGAGAAGGCCAAAAAAGACGAGGCCCCGGCCCAGAGCCCCAAAGAGCCAGCCGCCGCGGCGACAAAACCCGCCGAGGCGCCGGCCGAAAAGGCCCCTGACGCCGCCATGCCGAAGAGCGTCGTGATCACCACCTCGATGGGCGACATCACGGTCGAGCTCTATGGCGATAAGGCTCCGGCCACAGTGAAGAACTTCGTGGAGTACGTGAACAGCAAGCACTACGAAGGCACGATCTTCCACCGCGTCATCGACGGCTTCATGATCCAAGGGGGCGGTTTCGACGAATCGCTCACCCAGAAGCCCACTCGATCTCCGGTGCGGAACGAGGCCGACAACGGTCTCAAGAACGAGATCTACACGCTCGCCATGGCTCGAACCAGCGACCCGCACTCGGCCAGCGCGCAGTTCTTCATCAACGTGAAGAACAACGAGTTTCTCAACCACAGCAGCAAGACGCCTCAGGGCTGGGGCTACACCGTGTTCGGCAAGGTGACCGCCGGGCAGGACGTCGTCGACCAGATCGCTAAGGTGCCCACGGGCGGTAAGGGCCAGTTCCCCACCGACGTCCCGAAGACCACGGTCAGCATCAAGTCGATGCGAACCGAGTGAAGTCACTAGAACTCTAGAGCTCATCTCAAAACCCCCTCGGTCGCGATTTCGGCCGATCCGCGTCGGCCCGCCGTGTTGGGCCTCCTCGCGTTATCGCAGGATAGCGCATTCGTCGGCCCGCCTTGCGGGCCTCGCGTC
>WYAZ01000115.1 GCA_011526105.1 Deltaproteobacteria bacterium
CTACGAAGGGAGTTGGGTCGCCCCCAATGACCGAGGAGCCCGAAAGGGCGGCCGCAGGCCGCGCGTCGGCCAGGGACGAAAAGGACAAGCGCGAACGTGATCTGAACTTCTCGGACGGGACACTAGATAGTGATCGTTCGGTCCCGCGAACGATCGGACCTCCACCGGCCCTTCAATCCTCACGCCTTCGAAGTCCGTCCAGGCCATCATGACCGAACGGCGCGTCCACCACGCCACCGCCACGCGATCGTCCTCGAGCAACACCAGGGGACGATACTGCATGGCGTCGTCGGAAGAGGGGGCGGGCGGCACGAGGTCGAGCTTGGGTCCAAGGCCTGGTGCCACTCGCTGAACCACCGCCTGTAGTTTGCCGGCGCGGTTCTCCACCCAGAACAGCAGAAACGTCGAGCCGGTGTACACGAGTCGAAACGCGCCACCTTGCATCTGCGCACGGGCGTCGGGCTCGAACACGAGCTCGATGTCGGGTTCGAGGAGCGTGGCCTCAGGGTCGAAGACCGAGCGAGGCTCACCGGCTTCGACCTCGAACTCGGGGAGGGGCAGGGGAACGAGGCCCTCGACCCCGGCCTCACAACCAAAGGTGCTGAGGCCGGAGACGATGAGCAAGCGAGTCGCGCGGCGCACGGACACCTGCGCACCCTACGCGTGCTTCGAGCTGGGCCTCAACCCGTGACGCCTGAGACGTCACACGCCGGCTGTGACACCGCGCCGCCCTTCAGCCACCCCACGCATTCCAGGCACTTACCTCGCCGGTGGACCGGCGTTCGACTGGCACGATGTGTGAAATGAGCCACGGGCATGCCCATCGACATCCTCCACCGCCTCCCCTCTACCCCGAGCCCCAGCGTCCCGCTGCCTCCAAGGGGTCAGTCCTCGAAGCCCGAGGTGAGCGCCGAGAAGAACTCGCCCGATGAGCCGAAGCCCCACGATGCCTTCGACCGCGGTCCTCGGCCGAGCTGGCTCGAGTACTCGGGCGGGCCTCACCAAGTCGTGGCTCCGCGGGTGATGCAAGCGCGCGCCGCCGGTGCCTCCGCGCCAGCCGACGTGGGCCCCGGGACCTCGCTCTCGGATGCGGTCTACTGCCGCGCCCGGCATCTTCCAAAGGATGAGAAGCACAAACCCATTCGCGCGCTCTACGCGGAGGCAGACAAGCTCGCGAAGTCCGGCGACTACGCGAAGGCCGCCGACAAGCTCGAACGAGCGCTCTCCCGCTACGAGGAAGAGATCGACGCCTCCAAAGCGCTCGGAACCGGAGGCGTCGCGGGAACCAGCAACCTCGCCGCGCAATACCGAGTCCTCGCGGACATGAAGGCTCGCGGCGTCGAAGCCTCCAATCCCCCGACGCTTCCCGAGCTCGAGAAGTACTTTGGGTCCTTCGACTCCAGGGCGGAACGACCGGCGGCGTTGACGGCGTTCGGCGCGTACACTGAAGCCTTCTACGTTCACCCGGCCAGTGTCGGCCGTCCGGACGAAGACATCACCTACAGCAAGGATCCATCGAAGTACTCCGTGGGCAAGACGATCTACGGCAGTGAAGCTGACGCGAACCGGGCGCAAGAAAAGAGCGGAGGCACGCGGTACGAGTTCACGACTGCCGATGCGTCCGAGTGGAAAGACGTGACGACCGACCGCGACACCGTGGGGCTCGAAGGTGGGCACAGCAAGTCGGCCGGAAAGCGCGTGATCGATTGTGAAGGCTACGCATACCTTGGAGAGAAGCTGCTCGGCGCCGCGGGCTACAAGACCGAACAGGTCGCGGTGCAGAGCAAGAAAGGGGAGCAGCACGCGATGACCATGCTCATCGACCCTTCGCGCAAAGACTCGGTCGCGGTGGTGAGCAACGCCGAGATCCTCACCGCCGCCTCGAAGAAGGCAGCGCTGGACCTTGGCTTTCAGGACGCGATGCCCGCCGGCGCCGAGGCCGGGCCGTACTTCTACGGGAGCAGTCAGCACGAGGCCCAGGTGAAGATGCTGCATCACCATCGTAAGGCCTCGTAGGCCCACCGCGTGCGAGTCTCCGCTATCGCCCTTTCGCCTGCTCCGGCTCCGAGCGAATCGTGACGACGCCGTAGCTGACCGCTGCGGTGCCGGCGGCGCCCACCGCAGCGGCGCCGAGCATCGCCGCGACCTCCTTGGGAGTGACATGGAACTTTGCCCCGTTCTCGGCCGCCTCGTAGACCGCGGGGATCACGTCTCTCCCTCCGCGGGGCGACCCGAGCCATCGCAGCTTGGTGTTGTTGCCGTACAGAGGCCCGGGGCGATTGGCCGCGAGGACCTGAACCGGTGAATCGAGCTTGGCATTCAGGCGCGACGCGAGTGCTTCGGCATTGGAACCGCCTACAAACCACCGAAGGTCTCTTTGGTGGCACGAGTCGAGCACCACCGCGCTCACGGTCTGACCTTCGGCGCGCGCCTTTCGAATGCCCTCCGCGATGAGCTCGGCCGCCTTCTCGTTGGTGAGGCCATGGAACCCGAAGCGCGAGCCGTGCGCCGAGAATACCGCCACCTCCTTCATGGTCTCGAGCGGACGGCCGTTCACGATCAGCTGCTCGGGTCTCACGTTGCCGAGCGTCGGGACGGCGGTGGGTGAAGACCGAAGCCTCCCGGCCTCGTCGAGCATCTGTCCTTGCGCCGCAAACGCGCCGTTGCCGTCGAGGTTGCGAGGCGGACGGATGTGCACCGCCGGCGTCCATCGGTTGGTGACCGTCGGGAGCCGGCGCGCGATCTCATAGCCTTTCGTGGCGATCTCCGACGTCACCTGGGGTGCTGCGAGCTGCACGCCGAGCTCGCGGAGCGCGTTCGGTCCCGTGGCTGCGACATCGTCGAGCACCGAAGCGATGGAGACCACCTCCGCCATCTGGGGTCTCTCGGCGAAGAACTTCACGATGGCCGCGGCCTCCTCCGGGTGCGTCTCAGCGAGGCGGACGAACGCGGGGATCTGGGCCGCTTCGATCAGAGGGCTGACCACTCTTCCTTCGACGAGAAGAGGCTTCCACCAGTCAGGTAGGCTTCGTGGCGCGAGAGCAGCAGCGGCGGCAGGCTTCGCCGCTTTCCGGGCTAGCGCGGCGCGCACTCCGAGCACGCCGCCGGCGACCGAGACGCCGGCCAGCGCTAGGTCCCATCCCGAGACGGTCTCTCGAGTGAGATCCGGAGCCGATGTGTCCATCTCAGTCTCCGACGCGGCGCCTCGAAACCGCGCCTCGCTGACCAGGGAGGCGAACGCGGCCGCGTCGGGCGCGGTGAAGAGCAGCGCGGAAGCGAGGCCCACCGGGGCGATCATCGAGAACCCAGCCGCAGCAGCAGAGAGCACGTCGAAGATCCGCTTCTTGTCGCGCTCCTTGGTCTCGAGGCTCCGTGGGATGTCGCGGAGCAGAGCGATGGTGAGCGGATCCGGGGCCTCGCGGGAGGCGAGCGAGGCCACCGCGCCTTCCAGGCGCCACGCGAGGGAGGGCTCCTCCTCGAGCAGTCCGCGCAGGTGCTCGATGTTGGAGACGACGTCCTTCGCCCGCGCCGCTTCGGGGCCGCTCTTCGCTAGAGCTTGGCGCGCAAGCACGTCGCTTTTGGACAAGCTGTCCTCGATGCTACGAAGAAGTTCTGGGGTCAGCTTGTGCTCGAGCTCGGTGCGTTGCTCGAGATAGGCCTCGAGTGTGGACTCGAGGTTGTCGACGATTCGGTCCCAGCGCGCCGCTCGCTCCAGGCCCGAGGGTGCGAAGGATGCGTGGGGGTTCGACTCGCAGAGCGACCGCATTTGCGATGCGCGGTCCCGAACCCGTGCGAGGATCAGACTCGAGCTCTCGAGGCCCTCGTGCTGGAGCATCGAGAAGGCCTTCATGGCGAGATCCTCGGGTCGCTCCGAGACAGCACCGAGCTCGGCATCGTGCATCACTTCGAAGCGAGCTTGCGGAAGCACGGCGTCGAGTCGGTCGGTGCTCGCACGCTCCACGCGATCCCCGTGAGCAATCGCGTCGGGCGCAGGCACTTTCGAGATCGCGGGGCGCGCGGGCACGGGTGACGTGTGAAGCCCAAGCTCGGGCGCAGAGGTTTTGGGGCGGGTGCGAAGGTCCGACATGGGGCGGCACAATGCACCGGTCGTGCCATACGCGAGGTCTCCAAGAGACGCCATCCAGGCTCTGGCGAGCCCGAACGAACCCGAACGAATCCGGACGCCCCCGATACGCAGGCCGCCGGGCTAGATAGAGCGTGCTGCAAAACAGAATGATGACTGCACTTCATTCTAATGGATTGCTTGTCTTGGTTTCGGCAAGGTGGACCCATGAACACGCCGCGATCCAAAGGAGGAAAACGCCCGAAAGCGCCGCTCTTCTTCAAGCTCGCGGTGCTCGGAGTGAGTGCGGGGAGCACGCTCGCGGCGGCAGAGGCGCTCGCCGCCTGGTCCCAAGGAAGCGCGTTTCCCTATCTCAATATCTTCGAGGCCGACGCGCGCTACGGGGTGGTGCTCGAGTCCAACGCGAGCACGCGTATTCGCACACGCAAGGGTCGAGTCTCCTCGATTCGAACCAACGAGCACGGCTTTCGAGGGCCGAGGGTGAGCTCGCCCGGCGGCAGCATCCTGCTTCTCGGCGACTCGCAAGTGCTCGGCTTCGGGGTGGAGGAGAACGAGACCGTCGCCGGAAGACTCCGCGCGGCCGGGTTCGAAGCGCACGCGGTCGCGGTGCCGAGCTGGGGGCCCATCGAGCTGGCCCTCGCGGCGGAGGACTGGGTTCCGCGGCTTCGGCCGAAGACCGTGGTGTTCTTCGCCAACATCACGAATGACTGGCCGGAGGCGAACGTGCCGAACGCCGAGCGCAGCACCGCGCGGGATGGATGGCTGGCCCGGAGGCGCCCCGACCTCACGCCCGAAACACTCACGGGCTTTCCGGGGCGAAGGTGGCTGCTCGCACGTTCACATCTCGTCTTCTCCCTGCGGGCGCTGCGGGCGTTCCGGGCGAAGCGTCCGGCCACAGAGCTCACGCTCGGGGCGCCGGCGGCCGAGCGCATGCTCACGCAGGTGGGCGAGCTCTCCGCGCCTCGAGGAGACGATCGCTCCCGCCTGACCGGGCTCGTTCGTCGAGCGGTGCGAGCCTGCAAAGCACGGTGCCGCGTGGTGGTCGCCATCCTGCCCATGGACGTTCAGGTCGATGACCGGGAGTGGACCAAGTACGGCCGCGCCGCTCGAGACCCTTCGAGCCTGGCATCCCTGAGCGAGGGGCTGCTTTACGACCTGCGCACGCTCGAGGTCCTCGCGCTCGACCTGCTTCCTGCTCTACGAGCGGCATCACCCGGCGCGTTCCTGGATGATGATCCCCACCTTTCGAGCCGCGGTCATGAAGCGATCGCGCTGCAGCTCCGGGCGGTGCTCTCCGCCCCACACTACGTTTCACGCCCTGAGGTGAGTCCATGAGTCACGCCGTCATCGCTCGTCTCTCGGCGCCCTTGGTCTGGCGCCGGCCTAAGAACATGGCCCGCAAGCTGGCCGAGTTCGGAGCTACCGAAGCCGGCAGCGCGCTCGACATGCTCCGGGCCTCGGAGCTCTGTCCGGACCCGCGATTGCGACGGATCTTTCTGCGCCATGCACTCGACGAAGCCCGCCACGCACGGCTCTTTCGTCATGCCGCAGACCAGCTCGACCCACGGGCGCGTCACGAACTTTCGAGCCGTGCTCAGAGTCATCAGCGACTGCGAGATCTCTACGCAGAGCTTGGGGCCGAAGCATTTCTCGCGTTCGTCCTACGCGCCGAACAGAGCGGCGAAGGGCACTTTCGTGCGTTGGTCAATGAACTTGGTCGGAGCGAACCGGAGCTGGCCACGCTCTTTCTCGCGGTGGCCAAGGACGAGCAGTTTCACGTCGCCTACAGCGCGCACTGGCTAACGCGCCTCGCGGGTCCCCGTCGTCCCGCACGTATCCGAGCCGAGCGACTCAGCTCGCTCTGGCTCGCTTGGCGTCGCGCGGGACGCCAAATCGGAGAGCGCGTGAGCTGGGTCTTGGGGGTGCTGCTCTACTTCGCGGTGCTGCCGCCCTTTGCGCTCATGTTGCGGCGCCTCGAATCGGACGATCCCGGCTGGAAGCCCGCCCGCTCGCTACCCAGCTCGATCGAAGAAGCAAGGAGGCAGTTCTGATGAAGGTCCTAGGAGTGAGCGCGTATTTTCACGACGCGGCGGCAGCGCTGGTGGAAGGTAGCGAGATCCTTGCCGCCGCCCAAGAGGAGCGCTTCAGCCGCACCAAACACGACGCCGAGCTACCGCTACGGTCGATACGCTTCTGCCTCGAGCAGTCGGGCCTCGAAGCCCGCGATCTCGACGCCGTCGTGTTCTACGAGAAGCCACTTCGCAAGTTCGAACGCATCCTCGTGAGTCATCTCCGAGGACTCCCCAGAGGCGCGGGGCAGTTCACCCGCGCCATCGGCACCTGGCTGGGTGACCGTCTGTGGATTCGCGATGAGATCGCTAAGGCTGTGGGCTGCCCGAAGGATCGGGTGCTCTTCTCGGAGCATCACCTCTCGCACGCGGCCTCGGCCTTCTTTAGCTCACCCTTCGACTCGGCCGCCATCGTGACCGTGGATGGGGTGGGGGAGACCGCCACCACTTCGATCTTCCGTGGAGAGACCAACAGCTCTGGCTCAAAGATCGAACTCCTGTCCGAACTGCACTACCCGCACTCGATCGGGCTCCTATACTCTGCGCTCACCGCGTACCTCGGCTTCGAGGTCAACGAAGGCGAGTACAAGGTGATGGGCCTTGCGGCCTACGGGAAGCCGCGCTTCCTCGATGCGCTCGCCTCGACCTGCCGCGTGGGCTCGAACGCCGAGCTCGAGGTGGACCGCCGGTACTACTCTTGGTCTAGGAGCGCGACGCAGAGCTTCACCTCACGCCTTGAAGCACTGCTTGGCCCGGCGCGAACGCCCGGCACTCCGCTCGTCTTGCCCGCCGCCCCCGGTTCGGCGGCGGAACGCTACGCGGACATCGCCGCCTCACTGCAGGCCTTCACGGAGCTGTACCTCTTGTCACTTCTCGAGGAGGCCAAATGTCGGACCGGCGAGTCGAAGCTCGCGCTCGCGGGAGGTGTCGCCCTAAACGCGGTCGCGAACCGGCGCCTCATCGAGGAGGGTCCGTTTCAGAGTCTCTTCGTTCAGCCCGCTGCCGGTGACGCGGGTGGGGCGCTCGGCGCGGCGCAGTGGGTGAGTCACGTGCTCGACGGCGCGCCTCGCGCCGGGGGGCTGAAGAGCGCGCTCCTCGGTCGAGCTGAGGATCCCGCGCACGTCGCGCGCTATCTCGATGACTGTCACATTCCGCACCGCCGCTTCGATGATCGCGGCGCTTTGTTTCGGGAGGTCGCGAGAAGCCTCGCATCGGGTCAGGTCGGCGCCATGAGTCGGGGCCGCTTCGAGTGGGGCCCTCGCGCGCTGGGTGCTCGATCCATCCTCGCCGATCCGCGAGGGCCGAGCACTCGCGACCGCGTCAACCGTAAGATCAAGCTGCGCGAGCCCTTCCGTCCGTTTGCGCCGGCGGTCCTCGCGGAAGACGCCTCGCGCTGGTTCGAGCCGGTGCCTGGCCGCGAAGATCTCACGACCGCCTTTATGTGCTCGGTCGCACCCGCGACCCTCGAGGCGCAGCGAGAGCTGCCGGCGGTCGTTCATGTCGATGGCACGGCGCGGCTCCAGACCGTCACGAAGGAAGGGAGCGCGGATCTCTACGCGCTGCTCGAGGCCTTTCGTGACGAGACCGGGATTGGGGTGCTGCTCAACACCTCGCTCAATCTCAAAGACGAACCCATCGCGGCTACCGTCGCGGACGCATATTCGGTCTTCGCGCGTTCCGAGCTCGACTTCCTCGTGGTCGAGGACGCGCTCATCGAGAGGAGCACGGCATGATCTCGCGTGTTCAGACCGTCCTCGAACTCTGTTCCTTGCTCATCCTCAACAAGCGTTGGTGGCTGGTGCCGATGGTCGGCATCCTGGCCCTCGCGAGTGTTCTGCTCGTCTTGCTCCAAGCGGCCGAGTACGTCGCGCCCTTCGTGTACACCATCTTCTGAGAGGTCCTCATGCGAACTCATCGACTCATTCTGCTCTCCGCGCTCGCCTCGGCCATGCTCGCATGCGAGCGATCGTCCGGCTCTGTCGCCTTGGATCCGGTGCTGCAAGGACCCAGCCGTCCGCCACCGGGCGAGTGTCTGCTCGAAACCGAGAACTGCGGCACCGAGGTCGATCTCTGCTGTGAAGGCTCCTACTGCGATGAAGGGCCTTACACGCCCGAGTCCGGACGTTGCCGAGCACAGCGCCCGGACGGCGAACGCTGTGGCCTTTCATTTCAGTGTCAAAGCGGCGTGTGCAACTCGACCGGCCGCTGCGGCCCCGAGAGCTGCGTCCGCAATGGCGAGAGCTGCCTCGAGGAGGGCTGTTGCGCTGGAGCCTTCTGCGAGCAGAACGCCTACGTGCCGAGCTTCCAACACTGCGTGCCGAAGCGCGCGGATGGCGAGTTCTGTAGCTGGCACGGGGAGTGTGTGAGCGCTCAATGCACCGACGGCGTCTGCGGGGCTCCCGCCTGCGCTGAAGCCGGCACGTCTTGTTTTGGCTTTGAGGCCGGCTGCTGCGCGGACACCTTCTGCAACCTGCCGGCCGACAGCTACGGGCCGGGCGTGTGCGCAGCGAGGCTCCCCCAAGGATCGCCGTGTGAGGTGGGCGATCAATGCGCGAGTGACAACTGCCAGGAGAACCGATGTGCCGCTCTGGCTCCGGTCGGCTCGGTGAGCTTCTCGCGCATCTACCACGAGGTGCTCGTACCCAACGGATGCACCGGCGGCTATTGCCACGGCGGCGGCGCCGGTGGCCTGTGGTTCTCGAGCCTCGAAGGCGCCTACCGCGCGCTCGTCAATACCGCCGCCGCCGGTCCCGGCTGCAGTGCGATCCCGCGCGTGCGCCCGGGCCAGCTGAGCGCGAGCCTCATCTGGGCTAAGGTGGCCCCGGGGGTGGCGGCGCCGTGCGGCGAGAAGATGCCGCCGACCCGCGGCGCCCTCTCGGCAGGCAGCCTCGTTTTGCTCGAGGCGTGGATTCTCGCCGGCGCGCCGCGCTAGCCTCTACGATTCCAGGGGACTAGGAGACCTTCGCGATCTCACTTGCGCACTCGAGCACCCAGACGAGCCACGGCTTCGCGTTCTGATACTCCTCTCCGTCGTGCCACGGGGAGCAGAAGGTGCCGCTCGCATGTCCCGCCTCGTAGCGTTCGCTCACCAGAAAGCCGTAGCCTCCGCGTTTCCCCGTCTGCCCGTACCTTCCGCGACCGGGCTCGGAGTCGAGCTCCAGGGTGGGGGCTCCGCGACCGGCCGACCGCGGCGCGAGTCGGCGTAGATGCCCCGTCGAGTGAAACTGCACCTGAAGTCCCGAGAGATCGAGGCCGGCGCCTTCGAGCACGTCGCGTGTGATCGGCAAGCGCGCACGCGTCTCAACGAAGCCCGGGAATCGAGCGTCCAGGGCTTCCGCCAGGATCCGGGCAGCGTTCGAGAGGCCGTGCGCGCTCGCCTCGAACTCGAAGTACGAGAGCACGGCCGGCGCCTCGATGAGCGCGCCGAGCACCTCCGCGAGTACGTCCGCTCGCTGTGCATCGAGGCCTTCGAGCTCGATGAGTCGTCTCCACAAAGCGCTCGAGATCGACGCGATACCTTCGGTTCGCGAGCGCTCGGCGTCACCCAAGACCGACTGGCGATGCGTGTGCAACTCCGTTGGGGCCGACTCGCCGAGGAGGCGAGCGAAGAGATCCGCGAAGAGGCGGGCTCTCTCCTTCTCTGGACGCGCGCGCAGCTCCTCGAGCACGCTCTCCGCCGAAGCGGCGAGCTCCTCCTTTGCGCGGTCGATTCTGGATGTCCGGTGGATTGTGCAGCTCGTCATGTAGGCCTCCGGCCTTTGGCTCATTCACATCGCGTGCCCGCGACTTCGCCTCAGCCGAAGCCGTGGCCTCGGAGGCGCCGCTCGCTCCCGGCGCATCGGCTGGTCCGAGATGATGCAGCCCATCGAATCTTCAGGTCCGAACCCTGCCCAGGCACGCGACGCCGCGGTATACCCCCGCGTGGAGGCACCCATGGAACGTTACCGTCGCGCCGGACTCATACTTCTCATCACGCTCGCATTCGCCTCGGGCCTGGTTGCCTGTTCGGGCTTCTCGCTCATCGGCGGGGTCGCGGGGGGCGTGCTCACTGTTTTGGCGGTGGTGTTCTGGTTTGCCACTGCCACCACGCAGACCGGATGCACCACGCAGGCCTGCTTGTCGCTCGTGTTTGACGGGGGCGAAGGCGAAGACCTTGGGCCTTGCCTGAGCCAGATCTTCGACGGGGGCGGCGATGCGGGTGTCGAAGTGGGGCCGTGCCTCGGGGCACCGCTGCCCGACGCGGAGGTTGAAGACGTTGGAGAAGATGCGGGTCCTATCGGCCCGTGCCTCTCCATCGCGCCGCCCGATGCCGCGGTGGACGAGGACGCGGGCGGGCCGGACGCTTCGCCGGACGTCGCGTCCCTTCGACAATCTCAGGACCCGCAGCCAGCCAAGAGCGAAGCGATCGCACGCCTGGCCAAGCGCGGGGTGCTCCCGCCCGATGTGGCGGCGCGTCTTCGCGGCCGCACCGACGAGGAGCCTTCGTGAGCATCTTCTTCCACGGACAGAGCAAGGTGCCGCGGCTCGACTTCGAGCTCACCCCGGGCTGCGACCACGCCTGCGGCCACTGCTACAACGTGTGGAATGCGAAGGCCGGCGAGCCCCAGGGCGGCTATCCAAAGGGACAACTCCGTGACGAAGAGTTCCTCTCGATGATGGAGAAAGCGGTCAAAGAGAGCGGGGCCGATCACATCACCATCACGGGCGGCGAGCCACTGCTTCGAAAGAACGCGCTCGAGATCATCGAACGCGCATGCACGCTCGTCTCCTCCGTTCAGCTCATCACCAACGGGAGCCACGTCACGGCCGAGGTCGCCGAGCGCCTCGCCAGAGCGAAGGTGCGCTCGGTGCAACTCACCTTGCTCGCGGCCGATCGCGCGCTTCACGACCGCCTCAAAGGCGCTGAATGCTTCGACGATACTCTGCGGGCCGCGGTGACATTGAGAGAGCACGGCGTCCCGGTGCAGGTCTGCTTCGTCGCGATGAAGGAGAACTGGCGTGAGCTCGAAGGGGTGATGGAACTCTGCTTCGCGCTCGGGGTTCGGGCGCTGTCGTACAACCGGATGTCCGCCACCGGATGGTCGGTGCACGAACTCGCGCGGCTCATGCCTGAGGTCGAGGAGGTAGAGCACAACCTCGAATCCGCCCATCGGCTCGCGCGCCAGTACGGCATTCACGTCGCCACCGCGATGCCTATCCCGCCTTGCTTGATTCGGCACGAACGCTATCCCTCGGTGCGGTTTGGCCACTGCAGCGTGGGCAGCGGGTCGCCCAATCTCACGATCGATGCGCTCGGAAACGTGCGGAGCTGCAACCTCTCGAGCGGCCTCCTCGGGAACGTCCTCGAGAAGCCGTGGTCCAAGATCTACCCCGCGCCCTACGTGCGCCGCTTCGTGAAAGACGTGCCGAAGATGTGCCGGGGGTGTCACTACGAGCAAAGCTGCCAAGGCGGCTGCAAGGAGAGTGGGTACGCCGCCTATGGAGCCCACTCGCATCCCGAGCCCTTCCTTCACTTCGCGAACGAACCCAGCGCGCGGCCGAGCGGACATCCTCGCTTGAAAGTGATCGGGGCCTGAGATGAAGGCTCGACCTCCCGCTGTCACGCTCATCTCGCCCGGCATCATCAAGTGGACGGACATGGACTTCGGCCTGCCGCACCTCGTGGCCATCGGCGGGTACCTGCAGCAGCACCTCGGGGTTCGAGTGGAGATCCTGGACCTTTCGTACGAAGGCACCGGCCACCGCGCGCTGGTCGAGAAGCTCGAGTCGCTGGGTCCTCACCTCATGATCGGGCTCTCCTGCTACTCGAGCTTCGACTACATGCGGGTGATGAGCCTCGCGCGCTTTCTGAAAGCGAGCCTGCCGGACGTGCCCTTGGTCGCGGGCGGCTATCACGCGAGTGCATTGCCCGGAGATCTCGTCTTCGACGGCAGCCCCTTCGACGCGGTGGTGGTGGGCGAGGGCGAGCTGCCCATGCGCGAGATCGCCGAGACCTTGCTCGGGGGCGGGCGCATTCAAACGCCCATCGTTGGGCCCAAGAACATCGAAGACGTGAACGAGCTGCCCCCCTATCGATGGGAGCTGCTCAACCACTACTGGCCCAAGGCGGAGCAGCTCGGGCGCAAGCTTCAGGTCTACTTGTCGCGCGGCTGCCCCTACCACTGTGCGTTCTGCATGGAGCGCGCGAAGACCGAGTACAAGTGGCGAGCCTTCTCCGAGGACCGAGCGCTCGATGAGCTCACTCGGCTCGCACGCTTCACAAACCTCTCCAAGTGGGTCGTGAACATCGCGGACCCCTTGTTCGGATTCAAGCGCAGCTGGCGGCGAAAAGTCCTCGAAGGCATCATCGACCGTAAGCTCATGCCCAAGCAGTGCTGGACACTCACGCGCTCGGACGATCTCGAAACCGAGGATGTGGAGCTCCTCGCGCGGGCACGCTTCTCCATCGGCATCGGTGCCGAGAGCGGGAGCCCGCGCATGCTCGAGATCATGGACAAGACCCGAGATCCCGAGAGATATCTCGGCGCGCTCGAACGGCTGGCGGTCTTGTCGCGGCAGCACGGGCTCAACTGGGCGGCGAACGTGATCGTGGGCCACCCCGGGGAGACGCTCGAGACCATGCGCGAGACCCACGGCTTTCTCACGAAGCTGTATGCGTCCGCTCCCGAGACCTGCGGTTGGCTCTCCCTGGATGCGTTCCGGCTCTATCCGGGCGCGCTCATCCACGAACAGATGGCGAACTACGCCGAGCGTTACGGTACACGCTTTCGCCACGTGCAGTGGTGGAAGAGCTGGTACGACGGCGCGTTCCTCGCCGAGCACATCGATCCGAGCCACTCGCTCGATTACGCCGGCCGCGTCAAAGAGATGTATCGGCTCTACCGGCCGCTGCTCGGCGAGATCCAGCGGCGCTTTCGAGGCCAGGGCCGGGCGGTGGACCGCGTCTTCGAGCGGAGCCTCTCGGAGCAGCAGACGATGATGAGTCCGCGCATGGAGGCGCTGCTGCTCGACCGCGCAGCTCGGGCGGAGAGGCAAGAGAGCGTGCCGCCGGCTCGGCTTCGGATCATCGGCCAAGGTTCAGCGCCCAAGGAGATCCACGTCCCGGTCGGGCTCATGGTGCGCGATGAAGCGGCGCGACGTCGCGAGCAGATGGTGCGGAGTCTCCTCGATGGCGGGCACCTCCGGACCGATCGCTTGGTCGAGGCGTTGCTCGTGGTCGACGCGAAGGACCACATGACGGCGTCTTCGAGCGGCACCGAGACACTCAGCCCCGCCACGCTCGCGGTCGTGCTCGAGGCCCTCGAGCCTGCGCTCGGCGACCGCGTGCTCTACCTCGGGGTGAGCGGCTACGTGGCCGCGCTCTTGAAAGACATGGTTCGCGAGGGCGGGGTGGTCGAGTTCGAGCGCGAGAAAGACCTCACGTCGCCTCGGCGCGCGAAGGGTCGCTACGATCGCGTCCTGATGTTGGGCGCGCTGCCGCGGCGGCCGCCGTGGATCGCGGAGCGGCTGCACGTCGGGGGCCGGTTTGTTGGGTTCATCGGGCCGCGGTTTCGAACCCAGGACCTTTCGGTGATCACCTTCGGGGCAGAGGGACAGCTCGTGGAGCGCGCGATCGCCCGGGTCCAAGTGCCGGTGTTGGCCGGGAAACATGGGTGGCTCGCGGCATGAGCGGCATCGAGTTCTCGCGCCGGCTCTCGACCTCGCTGGCCTACCACGTCCTCAGTCACCTCGACCTTGGCGGGGATGCCGCGAACCTCTTCCGCGGCCGGTCGAGCACGAAGGCGTGGGTCCGAGCGCTCGAGACGGCGTATGTGAGCGCGGGGACCGAGCGCCTCGAGCTTCAGTTCGCGGGTTTGGTTCACGAAGACGTGGACGTGCTCTTGGCTCGCGCCGCCGAGTCGAAGAGCCCGCTCTGGCGCATCTTTCTACGGGCGCTCGAGGCCGAACGAGTGGAGCTCGAGGCGCGGTTCTTTGAGGGCGAACGCGAGGCGCGGTCGATCTTCGACGAGTCCGAGCGCCATCTGACGGGCCCGCTCCGCCAGCTCCGGTCCGCGCTGTGGGCCCCGCGAACGCCGCCCCCGCTGACGGTGCTGCACGTTCCAAGCCTCGTTCGTGCCGGCCGCGGCTACCCGCAGCGAGATCGGCATCTCGTCGCGGTCTCCCTGGCTGCACCCGCGGAGCAAGTTCTCTTGCAGATCTTCCACGAGGAGGTGCATCCGGTTTCGGATCCCGAGCTCGCGCGCTTGGGCCTGCGTGACACACGCCTAGGGGCGCCCGGAGCCCGCGTCCATCAGCGCATCGAAGCCCATGCCCTCGAACGGGGGGCAGAAGTCATCGCGCGCTCTGCGCCCGAGCTGAGCCCGGCCTACGAACGTTGGCGCGCGCAGTGGTCCGCACAAGTGCGCGCTCAAGGCGCACAGACACTGCGGTAGCGCACTTCGATGCTCGCACCTTCGGTGGGCGCCGCTGGCTTCGCAAAGACGAGGGTGTTGGTGTCTCGGTCGAGGAAGTAGCCGAAGTCCTGGTCGGCCAAGGCCGGCAGTCCGTCCACGTAGACCGCCACCGAGGAGGGCTCGGCCCAGTGGGCGAGCGGAAATCCGCGCGCGGGGGCAAAGATCTCATCCGTGATGCGATTTAGCCCGGCCTCGAGATTGCCGTCGCAGATGCTCTCGACCGTACCGCTCGCGAGCTCCGCCGCCCGCGCGTAACGCACGCCGGGTACGGCGTAACGCTCACCGAGACACGGTGCGTTTGGCGGCACCACGATGGCGTGGACGCGTGCGAGATCCGCACGCCCACCCTTGGAGGCGGCGTAGAGCTTGTGGAAAGTCTCGACCGCGGGGCGAGATACATCTTCCTCGTCACTGACAAAGATCATCGCGAGGTGCGCGCTGGGCCGAAGCCAACGCTCGTTGTCATGGGTGGTGGGGTCCCACTCGGACGGAAACGCGGCGCGGCCCAAAGCCAAGCTCGCGGCGGCCAGGCCCGCTTGAGGTCGTTCATCCAGCGTGTTCATGCGCAGCGCGCAGACGAGGTCATCCGTGCGCTCGGCGGTTGAACCGGCGCCTGACTGGAGCACCGCGTCGCGGAATCGGCAGCCCAGCAATCGTCCGCCTTCGGGCCGCTCTTGCCGCCCGCCGATCAGCGCGATCTGATGCGTCTCGCCGCCGAGGTCCGAGCGGGAGACGAGGTCGGCCGCGGCGGCGACGAGGGTCTCATGATGGGGCCGCATGGAGCGGCTGCCGTCCACCACCAGCAACACATCCACTTCCGGGCGCGCGACCGTGAAGTACTCCACCGATTCGGCCTCTCCAGAGGCACGGCCCACGAGTTCGACGGTGTGGCTCGAGGACTCCGGTGTGTGGTGCACGACGAGCTCCGCCTCATGCTCGGCCGGCAGGCTGCGCGTGGGCGTGAACTCGAGCAAGAGCTCCGCCCGGTCGAAAGGTGGCACGACAAAGCCGTTCTCGAAGTCGGTGACCGCGATGCCGCCGATCCTGAGGCCAACCACGCGGAACGCCTCCGCGTCTGGACCGATCAGCTCCATCCGATGCACGAGCAGCCCGCCCTCGCCTAGATTGAAGATAGGCAACACACGTGCGGGGGTGACGCAGGGAACGGAGGAGAGCGACGGATGAGGCACCGCGCCGAGATCGAGATGGTTCGGCCCGCCAAAGACCGGCCCGTGCGCGCGCCCGAGCATGCCCAGATACAAGGCTCGGTTACCGGCGTCGTTTGTGCCGATGCGCACGCGGCCGTAGTAGTCCAAGCCATCCGGGGGTCTGAACTCCACCTTCATCGAGGCGTGGCTGCGTGCCGGCACGCTGATCGGGAAGTTGCCCGCGACGGGCACGAAGGCCTCTGCACCATAGGGCATGCCGAGCGTTTCGATATCCGCCGCCTCGTTGCAGCGGTTGGTCACGGTGAGCAGCAGCTCGGAGGTGGTCCCGGCCGGGGTGCGCGGGAACTCGTACTCGTCCGGGTAGGCCGCTAGGCACTTCCAGATCGGGTACGCGCCGATGAGCTTCACCTCCGCCCCGTCGGTCTCGGCTTCGTAGGCGCGGAGGGTTCGATACGGCACGTGCGGCTGTCGGCTGCGCGTGTGGTGACGCACCACGAGCTCGATCTCTGCGCCAGGCTCGAGCACGAGGGGCAACTCCGGAGGGTCCACCAGCTCGAAGAGCTCTTCGTCCATCGACAGCTGGGTGACCCGACACGGAGAAGTGCTGGCCGACAGCAGCGAGACCGTGCGCTCATCACCGAGGCGAAAGTCGAGCGCGGTCGGCCACGGGAGGAGGCGGCAGCGTTCTCGCACCTCGGCCAGCACAGGATAGGTGGCGCGAGGTTGTTCGGGGTCGTTGGTGACGAGCACCAGCTCGGTCTCGAGGCGGCCGGGCCGCTCGGGTTTGAACTCGATGAGCAGCTCTGTCACGCCGCCGGGCTCGAGCCGGGTGCGCAGCGGACCGCTGACGATGACGGGACCCACCTGGTTGGGCCCAAGGATGGTCTCGTCGAAAAGCAAGCTGCCTTGCCCTTCGTTCCTGAACTGGATGTCTAGCGCGCGCGGTAGTCGTTCGCCGAAGATCAGCTCGCCGAAGTCGATGGGTGTGCCGATCTCGGGGTCGCTCGCGAGCTTGGGCTGAACGCCGAGAAAGACATCCTCCTCGCATCCTGCGAGTAAAGCGACTGTGAGGCAGGCAGCGATGGCGCCGCGGCGCCGCCGCGGCCAGCCCGAGAGCAGTAGACCGAACGCTGCCAGCGCGAGACCCGAAGCCAAGCTCCGAGTCGAGCTCACCACGCAGGTACAGCCGCTCTCGGCCAGTGGCCGAGGCTCGGCGGCGTCCGGCGCGACGCTTGCGTCTGCGTAGTTCCAGCTCATGCCTGCGTCCGGTCGCGGTCCCGTCGCATCGAGGAACCCAGCATCCCAGTCGGGGCGCCGTTCGAGCACCTCGAGGTCTCGCGTGGCGGTCGAGGTCTGACCGCGTTCGTTGATCGCGATGGCGCGCACGGTGACGGGACCCTCGGGCCAGTCGAGCGGGGTCGGAAAGACAAAAGGCGGCGCCACCTGCTTGCCCTGCGAGACGTCGTCCAAGAAGACCTCGACTTCTCGAACGCCAACTTGGTCTCGGACGTCGAGCACCACAAAGAAGCCTTGCTGAACTGCGGCCAGCGGTACCGGGCTCTGGATCCGAAGCCGCGGCGGCAGCTCGATGGGACTCTGGCGCGGGCCGAGCTCCTTCAGGACCGTGAGGTAGCTGTTCTGATGCTCACCGCCGCAGCTGCAGGGCTCGACGAAGAAGCCGCCGCACTGAGCGTCAGTCCGCGTGAAGTCCGCGGGGGTCTCGCAGTGCGGAAGATAGGTCATGACGTCCGAGCAGAGATACGCGTGGTCGAGTCCGATCGTGTGGCCGGTCTCGTGCGCGATGACGTTGCAAAGCTCACCCACGCCCTCCAACCTCGAGATGGCGTTGAAGAAGTTGAAGTTGACCCCGTATTCGATGAGACCGCAGGCGAGCGGCGAGACGCCGGCGATGGTCTGTGACAGGCCCAGGTCCTGCGGCCTTCCAGCGACCACCGCCTCGACGTAGCGATGTCCTTCGGGCCGTTCGCGGGCGATCGTGATCTCGAACGGTTCGAAGATCTCGTAGAGGCACCGGAGGAGCTCGTCGTGCTCCTCGTCGCCCATCACCGACTCGGAGAGCTCGACCGGAGCGCGAACGATGCTGCTCGTGCCTCGCCGAGCGTCGTCCGAGCCCGGCGCGAAGCGGCATCCGCCCTGGCAGAAGTTGAGGAAGAGGTAGAGTGGATCACCCGCCGCGTGCAGCGACTGGTGTACGGACGCGTGCTCCGACGCTTGGGCCGGCGAGACCCGGACGTAGTCGATCTCTTTGGGTTCGATGCCGGCTTCTGGCGCACACGCGAGCGCCGCCCCGAGCCACGACGCCATCCCCAACCGTGGGGCCGACAGTAAACGCACGGGCCGCGTCATCGGGCCGAATGTAGCAGGATTCGTACCCAGCCCGCGCAGAGACTCGCAGCTTGGCCGAGAATTCAGATGCTCAGTCCGCAGTCCCGACCTGATGAAGCCGGACCGAGTTCGTGTGACCCATCTCGCCGACCGGGGCGCCAAAGACGATGACGATGCGGTCCCCCCGCGAGACCGCGCCTCCGGCCAAGAGCTTGCTGTCCACCTGCCGAACCATCTCCTCTGTGTGATGGACCGGAGAGAGCGTCGCCACCTGCACCCCCCAGTGGAGCGCCAAACGACGCTGCGTGGACCCGTCCGGGCAGAACGCCACCACGGGAACCTCGGGCCGATACTTCGACACGAAGCCGGCGGTTCGTCCCGACTGCGTAAAGCAAGCGATGAGCTTGGCCTCGCACTCGTAGGCGGCCCGGCAGGCCATGCGCGCGGTGGTGTCGGGAAAGGGGGAAGGGAACTGTACGAGCGCGTGCATGCGGTCACGCTTGAAGGTCTCGCGTTCGGTCTCGGTCACGATCCGCTCCATCATCTCGATCGCTTCGAGCGGATAACGACCCACCGCGGTCTCTGCCGCCAACATCACGCCGTCCGCACCGTCTGCGATGGCGTTGGAGACATCCGAGGCTTCAGCCCGCGTGGGAATGGGCGCCTCCACCATGGAGCCGAGCATCTGTGTCCCGATGATCACCGGCACTCCGCGGTTGTTGGCGAGACGAACCGCCTCTTTCTGAATGATGGGGATGCGTGACAGTTCGAGTTGCGCGCCGAGATCACCGCGGCGAATCATGATGCCGTCCGCGCGTTTGAGGATGCCGTCCAGACGAGAGAAGGACTCTGCGCGTTCGATTTTGGCGATGATGGGAACGCGCTGACCGAGGCGCTCCATGTGTTCGTGGACCTCGAGGATGTCGCTGCCGTCCCGAACATACGTGAGCGCCAGGTAGTCGAGGCCGTGCTCCACCACCATCTCGAGCAACGGCACGTCGCTCTGCGTGATGACGCTGCGGCGAAGCGGAACCCCCGGCAGGTGGACGTCGATCTTTCCGCGCGCCCGGCCGCCGGTGACGACCTTCGTTTCCACGCCGCTGGGCCCGACCGCTACGACGCGTAGCTCCATCGTTCCGTCCGCAAGGAGGATGCGGTCACCGCGCGCGAGCTCTTCGTGGAAGAAGGCCGGGTCGATCGGCAGCTCGAGGTTCGAGCCCTCGGAGCCATCGTCGGGGTACAGGCGAAGCTTCTGTCCATCGGTGAGTTCGGTGGTGTCCTGAGCCACGCGACCCACGCGTACCTTGGGGCCGGGCAGGTCTGCGATGATCGCGATGTGCCGCCCTTGTTCCTCGGCAATCCGTCGGACTCGATGAATGGTCTCGACGTGTCCTTCTCGCGTGCCGTAGCTGAGGTTCAGCCTCGCGGCGTCCATCCCGCGCTTGATGAGCTCGCGCACTTGCTCGTCGGTGTCGACCGCCGGACCTAGGGTGCAGATGATCTTCGCGCGACGTGGAACCAGTCGCAACCGCTCGATCGAGGCCATGGGCGGGGACGCTGCCACAAAAGACCGACGATTTCACCCTTCCTGATGGGCCGGTTCTCCGTCGGTTTCCTCGATGTACTCGGCGGTGAACAAGGCACCACCGGGTTTTAGCGCCAGCTCTACGACGCCTGGCTCACAGCGAAGCATGAGGCGATCGCCCGAGAGCAGGTACTCGAAGGCGAGGGGCGCGTCTTCGTCGTACGAGATGGCACTCTCAATGAAGAACCGGTCCCCGCCGCACTCAACGAACACCGGATAGGCGTCCGCGCAAGCCGCGACATAGGTGAAGACTTCGCTTGCTCGTCGACTCGCGTCGACGCGACAGTCCTTCATCGTGGGCCTCGGACAACGGGCGGCGGCCTCGCTCGGTTGCGGTGAGGTGCAAAGAGTGCCCGCGAGGAGTGCACCCATGCACGCCACGAGCTTGGGGGCGGCGGCGGTGGCCGCGCGCTCGAGCACCTCTCGACCGCTCATGCCCGGCACGATGTCGAACGTGGACTGATCGACCAGCGCCCCAGTGTCCTCACCGGCGTCGAGGAGGTGCAGCGTGACGTATCCTGTGGTGTGACCCGCCTTGAGTCGCCAGAAGACCGGGGCCGGACCTCGCTCTTCGGGCAGCCGCCCCGGATGAACGTTCAGGCCACCCCGTGCCGCCAGCTCGAGCACGCTTTTTGGCAGCAGCCGGTGGAAACCGGCCACGACGAAGGCGTCGGGCTCCGCCGCGCGGATCCGGGCCCGTACGCCAACGACGGACGGGTCGCTGCACTCGAGCACGTCGACTCCGTGCCGGAGCGCGTGCGACTTCAGATCGATCGGACTTGGGTCGGAATGGCTGTTCGCAGGGACGAGCCCGATGGCCCGACGCCACCAGGCTGGGTTCGCGGGTGTGAATGAGGCGGAGGCGCTCCGTCCGTACAGAGTGGCCTCTCGACCGATCACGACCAACCGAGGATGGAGCCCAGCGGCGATGAGTGCCTCGAGAAGCACGACCGAATAACGACCATCGAGACCGAAGAAGACGATCGACGACATCACTCAGTCGCAGGTCAGATCCACGAGCTCACCTTCGACGATGCGCATCGTGTAGTTCTTGCGCCGTCCATCTCGCAGGACCGAGATCTGAACCACTCCGGCCGAGAGCGGGATGATCTTCCTCGTGACGCCTTTGAAGTCACCCACTCCGCGAATGACGAGATCGACCGGCTTCTTGCATTCGGCGCGCAGACCTGTCTTCGCGCTTCCCTTCGCGCGAGGCTCGGGCTTGGGTTCCGGCCGTGCGGCCGACTTGGGCGCCGGCTTTGGCTTCGCCCTGGGCTCGGGACGGGGCGCTGGCTTGGGGTGGGGCTTGGGAGGCGTTTCTTTGGGGGCTTCGGTCTTCGCCGCCGGGCTGGGCGCCGGTTCCTCCTTGGGGGGAGGTTCCGGCGCCTTCGGAGGCGGTGGGTCCACCTCGAGTTCACGAATGGGGGCAGAAGAGAGCACTGCCTTCGGACTCGAGGGCGGCTCTTTCTCCGGCGCAGCCGCCTTCTCGGGAGGGGGCTCGATGGGTGGCGTCGGGTTGATCGGGGGCGGCGCAGGCGGGGTGACCGGCGCGATCTGCTTGGGGGTCTGAGGTGCCTCTTCCGCGCTCGAGAAGAGTCGACCCGGAAAGCCCTCCTTCACGAGAAAGACGACCAACACCAAGAGTGTCACCAGCGCCGCGACCATCGAGGCGGCGATGCTCATGCGCCACGTCCGGCTCGGAGCGGTGACTTGCGGATACGGCACCGCGCTGGGCGTGCCCATGGCGGGGGGGCTCGGGCTCCGTGGAAGCTGATGGATCGGAGGTTTCGGTCCGGCCGCAATCTCTGGCGGCGGGTCCGAGAGCGCTTGGTAGTTGGTCTTCGTGGTCTCGACGACCGGATTCGGCGTCTTCTCGCGGGGCGAAGATGGCGGATCCGATCGCTTGATCTCTTTGACCGCTCGACCGCGCTCGACGATCGCGCGCATGCGCTCTTCGATGTCGGGTGGCGGCCTCGAATGGCGGGCCGCCGGCCCGGGGCTCACGCTCGCGCGGCCGTTGACCCTGATCGAAGGGGGCGGATCCGAAGAAGGGCGCATCGGGTCCTGAGGCGCCGACACGCCCGACGGTGCGAACTCGGGCAGATCAAAGGTTCCCGAGAGCAAGGAGTTCTCTCGGCCGAGGGGCGCGATCGAGATACGCGCCGCACCGGACGGCGCGTGCGTCCGTTCCGCGAGCGGGGTCCGGTCGTCGTGGAACTGCATCCCAGGCACTGAGTCATCCGAGTTCTCGGTGCCCTCCTCTTCGTGCGCACCGATCTCGGCCGCGGAGTCCTCGTTGGTATCGTCGGGGAGCGAACCACCTCGCACGACCGGCCCGTACGCGGTGGCCTCGTTCGCGAGGCTGCTCGAGGGCGGCACATCCACGCCCGTCTTGGGCGGCGCCGCGCTCGGCATGTTCTCGAGCAGACCCGATTCGTCGATGGAGTGGGTCGGCTCCTCTGGCTCGAACTCGAAGCGGACGCTGATGCCGCTCTCATCACCTTCCACCGCCTGCGGCATCGGGCCCAAGTGGACGGACGGTGCCTTCAGCGAGGCCTCGACGATCTCGGGTGAGAGCGCTTGCGTCGGTCCGCGCGCAAAGGCGCGACCCACGCCGGTCGCCTCCAGCGACGCTTCCTCGCCGGGATCGAACGAGGACTCGCGCGCGATGTCGAGGTGTCCGGTGTGCAGGTTGTCGAGCGCACCGAACAGGTCGTCGGCCCCTGCATCTCCGAGTCGGCCCGGCTGTTTGACCGATGGAGCCTCGCTTTGTGCCCCGGTGGTTCGGTCGGCCGTGTCTTCTTTGTCCGCGAAGCGCGGTGAGCTCGCGGCGTCCTCGCCTGCCGTCTCTTCTTCTCCGCCCGAGAACGGGAGCGCCGGCGCGAGAAGACCCGCGAGGTCGCCGTGCCGCGTGAACTCGTCTGGTTCGGGCTCCTCGATCTGAGAGGTCGAGCGGATCTCGGCGAGCTCCGCCTCGATCTCTAGCACCTCCGAGAGGGCCGAGGTTACGCCGGAGCTCGCGCGGCGGCCGATCAGTGGCCCGCGCGACGAGGGTGCGGCCGGAGGGTTCACCACCGAGAGCGCGGTTCTCGGCTCGACCGAACGCGAGGCGCTCCTGCGTTCGAGCCCCGCGGGAGCGGGGCCGCGGGGGGTCTCGATGATTTCGGCCGCCGTGGAGTCTTCACTGTCGCCGAGCTGGTGATCGGCCGCGGTTGTGAGGACCTTGGTCATCGGTCTTCGGGACGGTTCACCGCCGTCCTGGGTGCGGTCGCTCTCCTCGTCGTCGAAGTTCGGAAGCTCGAACGAGGCGGCGGTCTGTTCCACGCGTTCAGCTTCGTAGGACTCCTGCGTTCCGCCTTGCCCGAAAGGGCTCGCACTCACGGACTTCGCTTCTTCGAACTCCGCCTCATCGAGGAAGGCGAGCTCTTCCGCGCTCGGGAGGCGCTCTGTATGTCCGGCGAACCCGGGGTCCTCAATCTCTCCGGTGTGTTCTTCGTCGTCGGGAATGGCCGCCACCGCGACTCCGCCGTACGGGGTAGGCGACGTGCCCTTTCGTTCTTCGAGGTCGAGCTCGGTTTCGTTGTTCTCTTTTGCGCTGGTCCGGATCGCGCGAGCCTCGGAGGCGAGGCTCTCCGCCAAGGCCGGGTCAGTCATGCCTACGCCAACGGTCTCTTCGATGTCCTCGAAGGCTTCGTCGTGGTCGGTGGCCACATCGACGATCTCCAGCCCGGTCGACTTCGTCTTCGGCGGTGCGCGATCTGCTTCATCGGCCCCCGAGGTCGATTCCTCGTCGTCGAAGCCCTCTTGCGAGATCTGAGGATCTGTTGATCGGCTCACGATCTCCAGCGGCAGCCGCTCGTTCATCGTCCGAACGGGCTCGCTCGGGTGCTTCTTGACCGGCTTCGCCGCGAACTGGTCTTGGGTTGCTTCGTTCAGGAAGAGGTCTTGAAGGAATCGGGCGAGTCGCTTGGCCGAGATCGCGACGCCCTTGCGCTCCGTGTACGTCTCGAGCGCGTCGTAGAGCTCGCGGGTGCTCTGAAAACGCTGACCGGGAGACTTGGCGAGCGCCCGCATGACGAGCGACTCCAGCTCGGGCGCGATGTCCGGACGATACTGCCGGATCGGCGGGTCGATGACCGCGTCGCGCACCCGTTCGAGCACCGAGAGGTCGTTCTTTCCCGCGAAGAGCCGATGCCCGGTCAGGAGCTCGTAGAGGATGATGCCCACCGCGAACACATCGGCTCGATGGTCGATCGATCGTCCGGCGACCTGTTCCGGCGCCATGTATCCGAACTTGCCCTTGAGGATCCCCGCCGCGGTCTTCTCGCGTGTGCTCGCCTTGGCGATACCGAAGTCCCCGAGTTTGACGCGTCCGTCGAAGCCCAGGAGCACGTTCGACGGAGAGACGTCCCGGTGGATGAGGCCGAGCGGCTCTCCGTCCGGGCGCAGCGCATTGTGGGCGTAGTCCAAGCCCAAGAGGACCTGCATGACGATGTGCAGCGCGAGGTCCGTGGGAAAGGCGATTCGCTTTCTCGCGCAGGCGGCGAGCGTCTTGAGGAGGTCGCGCCCATGCACGTACTCCATCGCGATGAAGTACTGGGCGTCGATCTCCCCGAGATCGTAGACCTGGACGATGTTCTCATGCTGAAGAGACACACATAGGCGTGCCTCCTCGACGAACATCCGCACGAACTGCTCGTCCTCGGAGAGCTGCGGGAGGATTCGTTTGATGACCAAGGCGCGGCGCGGGTCGTTCCGCGATGGGTCGGACGCGAGAAAGATCTCGGCCATGCCACCGGCGCCGATGCGCTCGTGGAGCAGGTAGTTGCCGAACTTGACCTTCTCGGCCGTGTTCATCGTGGGTGCGTGGCTCCCAAAGGGCGAAACTCCCTCCCAAAAAGGTCGGAACCGTCCTCGGAAGATGGTAGCACTATCATAGGCCATGGTCGCGATTCGCCCAGGTATCGCGGGTCTCCTCGGAGTGGCGGGCGTGTTGCTTGCGCCAACGGTTGGTTCCCCCGCCCCTTCCAGCCCCGAGCCGTGCAAGAACGTCGCAGAAGCCATCCTCGAAGCATCGAGCCGGCTGAAGTCCCCAGGGGCGCTTTCGCGCCTAGCGCCCTACATGAGCCCCGATTCCGTGCCAGTGCTCGAGCGACGCCTGGGCAACCCAGGGGGGCGGAGCATGGGGCTCTGGGTCGCGCTGGGGCGTACGCAACACGCCTCTGCGCTGCTCGCGGTCCGAGGGCTCAGAGCGAGCCAGCAGCTCGAGGATCGGGTGGGTCATGCGCTCTCACTTCTCGCGCTCGGCGAAGGGGCGGAGACCGGCACCATCACGCTGGCCCTCTCTTCTGCCCCCGAGGCTTTGAGAGAGCGCGTCGCGACGGAGCTCGCGCAGCTGTGGGGGGCGCGCCCGCGCGATCTGCTCTACCCGGTGCTCGAAGATCCGAGTCCGGCGGTTCGCTTCGTCGCCGCGAGACATCTCTCATCTTGGAGCACGCGGGCTCGTCGCACACTCCACGAGCTCGCCGACGGTTCGGATCAGCGGTTCCGCGGCCTTGCCCTCGAGGCCTTGGTCGAGCGCGGGCAGCGCCTTCCGCTCGATCGAGTGCAGCGCCTCTCCGCCTCGCATCGCACGCGAGCGCTCATGAAGGAGGCCTCACGCGGGAACTCGATCGCATTGCGAGAGCTGCGTTCGGATCTTCGGAGTTCGGAGGAGCCCACTCGTGTGGGTGCGATGGGCGCGCTGGCTGCACTCGGCGCCGAGACCTCAGAGTCGCTCCGACGGATCACTCAAAAAGCGAGACCGGCTGGTGATTACGAACCAGAGCTCTCGATGGCGAGACTGCTGCTCGGAGAGACCTCGGCGCTGAGCTCGGTGTCCGAGGCCGACCCGGCCGGCGTCGCGCGAGCGGTCGAGGTGTTGTGGCTCTTCACGCACTCCAAACTGAAGACCGCCACTGCCGATCCCGCCACGACGGCGAGCTTCCTTCCCGTCGCCGAGCGTTGGCTCCTCTCCGTTCGCCTGTCCGAGCCCCGGGCCATGCAGCTCCTTCAGGCGGTCGAGGTGCTCGATCCGGAACTCTCGCTCCGCCTATCCCGGCAGCGGATCCGGGGCTCGGACGGTGAGAGCTTCGAGGTCGCCTCCCATGTGCTCGGGCGGGGCGGCGGAACCGGCGACATCTCCAGCCTGGTGGCGGCCGCAAAGCGGGTCGAGGGCGAAGACTCGAAGTCGGCCGCGCTGGTCGCCGCGGCCCGGATTTGCGCGCGATGACAGGGGCTTGGGTGTTTTCCTTTGCTCCCGAGGCCCGCCGCTGATAACTCGCCACGCTTGGTGGTCCTTCCATCCACGATCGTGCCCGCCGAAGACGCCCAGACCGACCTCGTGGCGGCGCCTCGAGTCTCGCTCATCATCCCTTGCTACAACGAGGAGGAGAGCATCGACGAGCTCGTCGCCGAAGTGACGAGTGTGCTCGACGAGAACCAGATCGACGGCGAGATCATCATCATCGATGACGGATCGCGAGACCGCTCCTGGGAGAAGCTCCAGTTTCACGCCGAGCGCGAGCCTCGTCTGAAGCTCATACGCTTCCGACGCAACTTCGGTCAGACCGCAGCCATGGTCGCCGGCATGGACTTCGCGCGCGGCGACGTCATCATCCCGCTCGACGCCGACCTGCAGAACGATCCCCGCTCCATACCTGCATTGCTCGAGCAGATCGACGCCGGCTTCGACGTGGTCTCTGGCTGGCGAAAGAACCGTCAGGACGCCTTCATCTCTCGCACGCTCCCTTCGCGCATCGCCAACGGTCTCATCTCGTGGGTCAGCGGCGTGCACCTGCACGACTACGGCTGCACCCTGAAGGCCTACCGGCGCGAGGTCCTCGAACCCGTCAACCTCTACGGCGAGATGCACCGTTTCATCCCCATCTACGCATCGTGGTCGGGTGCGAAGGTCACCGAGGCGGTCGTGAATCACCGTCCTCGCAAGTACGGCACCTCCAAGTACGGCATTGGGCGCACGTTCAAGGTCGTGCTCGATCTCTTGGTGGTGAAGTTCCTGGGTAGCTATGGCACCAAGCCCATCTATTTTTTCGGAGGCCTCGGCTTCGCGCTCTGTGGTGTGGGCACGCTGGCGGCGCTTTGGGTCCTCCACCAGAAGTACTTCCACGACGTCTGGGTGCACCGGAACCCGCTCGTGGTCCTCGCGGTGTTTCTCTTCTCGCTCGGGGTTCAGAGCCTCTTCCTCGGTCTTTTGGCCGAGATCGGCATTCGCACCTATCACGAGAGCCAGGCCCGCCCGATCTACCTGATTCGCGACCGGGTGAACGTCGCGGGTCCTCTTCGCGGCCTGTCCAGGCCGAGCCAACCTCCGCGCGCCGCGGTCTAGAGTACCCGTCGTGTGCGGCATTGCCGGAATCAGCGCGGCACCCGGAACTCGGGTCGAGCTCGAGGTGCTGGCGCGGATGACACGCACGCTTCGCCGCCGCGGGCCCGACGACGAAGGCTACTTCATCGATGAAGCGGGTGGGGCAGGGCTTGGTCATCGACGCCTCTCGATCATCGACCTCGAAGGCGGGCACCAGCCTCTGGGCACCCCGGACGGCTCCATTCAGGTCGTGGTCAACGGCGAGATCTACAACTTCGTCGCGCTGCGCGAGGAGCTCGAGAAGCTCGGCCATCGCTTCCAAACGCGCAGCGACTCCGAGGTGGTCGTTCATGGCTACGCGGCCTGGGGCGAGAAGGTCGTGGAGCGTCTGGACGGGATGTTCGCGCTCGCGATCTGGGACGTGAAGGAGCGGCGCCTGCTGCTCGCCCGCGATCGCATGGGCAAGAAGCCCATGTACTACGCGATGGTGGGGCCTGAGCGGCGAACGCTCCTCTTCGGCTCCGAGCTCAAGGCGATCGCGGTGCATCCCGATCTCGACCCCCGAGTGTCGCCGCAAGCGCTCGCTTCTTACCTCACCTACGAGTGCCTCCCCGAAGACCAGACGATCTACGAGGGCGCCCAGAAACTCCCGGCGGCGTGCTATCTCGTCTTCGACCGCGAGCACGGCCGACTGCGTATCGAAGAGTACTGGCGCATGCGCTTCGAGGACGTTCCGGGCGTTCCGGACATGAGCCGATGGTCCGAGTCGAGCATCGTCCAGGAGCTCCAACGTCGCCTCATCGAAGCAGTCAAGGTGCGGCTGGTCTCCGATGTACCACTCGGGGTGTTTCTCTCCGGCGGCATCGACTCCTCGCTCGTCACCGCCGCCATGGCGCGCTCCATACCTGCCTCACAGATCAAGTCCTTCTCCATCACCTTCGACGACCCCTCCTTCGACGAGGGCCCGCACGCTCGAAGGGTCGCGGCGCACCTTGGTACCGACCACCACGAGGAGCGGCTCTCGTCCAAGGTCATGATCGACATCCTCCCGGAGGTCGCCGACTTCATGTGCGAGCCGCTGGGCGATGCGTCGATCATTCCCACGTATCTGCTCTCACGCTTCGCGCGCCAAACCGTCACCGTGGCGCTCGGTGGCGACGGCGGGGATGAGCTCTTCCTCGGTTATCCGACGTTTCAGGCGGACCGGGTCGCGCGACGCCTCGACCGAGTGGCCAGCGAGACCCACGAGCGTCGCCTCGGCGGATGGATTCGAGCGGCGGCAGGTTTGCTGCCGGTCTCGCGCAAGAACATGAGCCTCGACTTCAAGGTGAAGCGGTTTGCGCAGGGGCTCGGCTTCTCGCCCGATCTGCGTCACCAGGCCTGGATGGGATCGTTTTTGCCCTCGGAGGCCGCGGCGCTGTTCTCCAAGGACTACGGTCCTCGTGCGCTCGCAGAGCACCCGTATGCGCTCGTGGCTTCGTTTCGTGATCGCGGGGGCTTTCGCGATCACTGGGACGCGCTCACGTATCAGTACGCGCGCCTCTACCTCACTGGCTGCGTGCTCTCGAAGGTGGACCGCGCCTCGATGGCGGTGGGCCTCGAGGTTCGGGCTCCGCTGCTCGACACGCGGGTGGTGAACTTCGCGAACGCGCTCCCAGGCGATTTGAAGCTGCGGGGTGTGACCACGAAGTACGTGCTCAAGCAGGCCGCTCGGGCCTTTTTGCCGCGCGAGATCCTCGAGCGTCCGAAGAAGGGCTTTGGGGTGCCGGTGGGGGAGTGGCTGCGTGGACCGCTGGAACCGCTCGCGCGCGAGCTGCTCTCTCCTTACAACATCGGCGCCCTGGGCTACTTCGACTCCAAGGAGACCTCTCGGCTCTTCGAGGAGCACCAAGAGGGCGTGGCGGACCACCGAAAGCCGCTCTGGACGCTCCTGTCGTTCTTGATGTGGCACGAGCGTTATGGACCTTCCGGAACGCTGCTCCGCGCGGTCCCGGTTCAGACGTCTGAGCCGGTGCGCTCGAGCGTCATCCACCGCGCCGAGGCGAGCCGGTGAGCATGGTCGCCAAGCTCCTGGAGTCCGTGGGCTGGGCGGCTCCGCTGGTCCTCATCTTCCTCGCCTTCTCCTTGGACCTGAGGGTGGCGCTCCGTTCCGAGCCGTCGCCCATCGATCGGTCCGAGATGACACGCTTGACCGAGGTGATGCGCGCCCAGCGCAAGGCGGGTGATGTGCTCGTGCACTCGCCGCTGTTTCGGGTCTCGGAGCTCGCGGCTTTCGGCGATCTCCCTGCGAAACCCGATCGCCCCGCCGACGATGTGCAGCAGGCGCGACGTGTGCTCGTGGCGGACCTGCGTGATGCGCCGATGCGAGGCTTCATCGGGAAGCTCGCGAAGGTGGTCCCGGTGAGTGATCACCTCGAGCTTCGGCTGTACGAGCCCGAAGGGGGCGCTGAGCCCCTGCTCTTTGATCTCTTCGATCAGTATCGCTCGGCCAAGATGTGGATCGAGCGTCCCCCCGGCACCAAGAAGTCCACCTGCGATCGACCTCGAGCCGAAGGCGGCTTCTCGTGCCCGGGCGAAGCGGACTGGCTGTACCTGTCGCCTCGGACGCTGCGCGTTTCGGGTGCGTCCGCCGACTGCGTCTGGGCGCACCCCACGACCGGAGGCATCGTGGTCATCGAGCTGCCGGTGGAGCTCGTACCCGAAGGACGGCGCGTGAGCTTGATCCTCGAAGCCGCGCTCGATGACAGCGCGGTGGGCGGAGACGGGGTCCCGGTCGAGAACCTGATTAGGCAGGGTGAGCGCGAGCTCGGCCGAGTGATCGTGCCCAACCGGGTTGGATGGTTCCGGGGTACGTTCGAGCTCGAACCTGGACAGCCGGTCGAGATACGGATCAGCACCGCAAATGACGGCCGGCGTCACCACTGCGTTCGCGCGCGCATTCAGGAGCGTGCCGGTCCATGAGTCCGCGACGTCTCCATCTCGCGGCGGTGCTCGTGGTGCTCGCGTACTGCGCGACGCTGCTCTTGGGCCTGAAGTCGGCGGCGCTCACCGACGATGACGACTTCTACATCCCGGCTGGGATCTCCTACGCGAAGTGGCTCGGTGATGCGGCCACCCTGCGGGGGGCTCCGTTCAGCCGCACCGCGGTCGACGCCGCGTTTACGATCAATCGCGAGCACCCGCCCTTTGCGAAGTACGTCTTCGGCGTTTGCCACTTCGCGTTTCAGCGTTGGCTCGGACCCACCGACGCGGCTCGAGTCGGCACGGTGTTGTTCTCCACGCTCGCAGCGGCCATGCTCTTTCTGCTCGCGTTCTCGCTGCTCGAGGCCAAGCGCGCCTTCTTCGTGGGCCTCTACTCGGTCATCGCGCTTCTGACGCTGCCGCGCTTTCACTTCCACTCCCACGCCGCGACGCTCGACGTCCCGGTGGCTTCGATGTACCTCGCGACCGCGGTGCTCATCCTGCGGAGCGAGTGGTCCTCGCGAGCGGTCTGGCTCGTAGGGCCGGTCTTCGGTCTGGCCACCGCCACGAAGCTCAACGCGCCGTTCATCGTGCTCCCCTTCCTGGGCTTCGTCCTCTTCACGCGCTGGCGCGATCGCGAACGAGCCCGTGGCCCCGGCCTCAGGCTTCCGCCCATTCCGGTGGCCATGCTCTCCATGGCGGTGCTCGGCCCCATCGTCTTCTTCGCGATCTGGCCGTGGATGTGGTTCGACCTCGCGCCGCGCGTCGCGGAGTACGTGAAGTTTCACGTCAATCACTACGCCATCTACTTCTTGTACTTCGGTCGCATCTACTCGAACCCCTTTGCGCCCTGGCACGCGCCTTTTGTCATGGCGGCGAGCACGATCCCGCTGGTCACCTCAGTGCTCGCGATCTTGGGCGGCGTGGTGACGTTCCCGCGTCTGCTCGCGCGGTGGAGACGCCAGGGCAGTCTCGAAGACCGGCGAGAGGCCGACGGTCTGCTCTTTGTGCTCCTGAACCTCGCTTCCACCATTGGCTTGGTCGCGTTCGCGGGCACCCCCATCTACGGCGGGGAGAAGCTGTTCATGCCGTTCTTTCCGTTCTTTTGCTTTCTCGCGGGCTACGGGGCCGATGGCTTGGTGACTCGGTTATCGGCTCGGTTCAATGCGCCGATCAGCGCGCCGGCACTGAGGGTAGTCTTCGCCGGGCTCGCGGGCTCGGGTCTGATGCTTCAGCTCCACTTCGGGGCCTATGGGCTCTCACAGTACAACGGCCTCATCGGCGGTCTGCGGGGCGCGACCGCCATAGGCTTCGAGCGTCAGTATTATGATCTGGCCTTCCGAGATCTCGTCGCTTGGCTGTCCGCCGAGGCGCCCAAGAACCTGCGGGTTCACTTCTTGCCCAACAACTGGGAGTACGTGCGCACGTACAAGTGGTACCGCGAGGCCGGGGAGCTTCGGGGCGACATCCAGGTCACGCAGCACGAGACCGGGGCCGAGTGGGTGGTGCTCACCCATGAGCGGCGTTTTGCCCGCTACGGCGAGGACTTGCTCCGCTACCGCGACAAGTCGGTCCTCAGAGAGAAGCTCGTGGACGGGGTGCCGATCTGGTCCGTCGTAGAGGTTCGTCCCCGCGAACGTTAGCCGCCGCTTACGTAAGCCGAGGCTCACCGAGCGGGTCGCGCCCGAATCGAAAGGTGCGGCTTCCGTTCGTCTCTGGCTTCGAAACTGGCTCCTTTCGGCCAGATTTTTGACGAGTGGGTCGGGGTGGGGTCTCATCCTACCCATGCAGCACGCCCTCGAGATCCTCGCCGAACCCCGAAGACAAGCCATTCTGAGACTGGTGTGGGATCAGGAACGTTGTGCAGGCGAGATCGCTGCGCACTTCGAGGTCACCCGCCCCGCGATCTCTCAGCACCTTCGTGTTCTGAAGGAGGGGGGGCTCGTGCACATGCGACGCGAGGGGACGAGGCGCCTCTACTTGGCGGAGCGCGGCCGGCTCGAGCCCGTTCTGTCTCTGCTGCTCGAGGTTCAAGCCCCCGAGCCCGAAGTGCGGTCGGCGGTCGGCTGGGCTCCCGAGTTCGACTGATCGCAGCCGCCTGGGACCGTCTAGGGCTTGGGTCGAACCCGCATCAGGCGCCCGGTCCACGGATAGAGGATGAAGATGTCTCCGTTTTGGGCCTGCTCCGCCGGCGCGCCGATCCCATGTTCCCCGACGATGGAAGCCACCGGCAGATAGCGGCCCTCGCGGAGTGAGAACAGGGCGAGCGCCGAGAGGTTGAGGTTCTCCACATCCCCCAGACGACGAACGCGGAGCGAGACGAGCCGCAGGTCCGGATCGAGGGGCCACGGCGAGCTCGCGCCCGCTTCGGCGTCGCCCCAGGCCCAGGGTCGGAGCGCAGGGTCGTTCTCGAGATCCGCCTCGACTCGACCGAAGCGTCCAAACTGTCCGGAGGTCGCGAGCACCGCCTGCCGCGCTCCGATGACGGCGGCGTGAACGACGTCTGCGGCTCGCGTTACGTTACTGACGCGCGCCCGTCCCGTCTCGGTGACGCTCGGCAGCTCGAACCATCGAAGCGATCGGTCCCGATGATCGAGCAATGTGATGGTCTCGTCGTCCTCGAACTCCACTTGGAGGAGGTCAGCATCCAGGGGTGATGAGCCTACGAGCGTCTCGAAGCTGGGTGTGAGGACAAGCAGGATCTCATGACGCGGGACCTGGGAGGTCACACCCGAGCTTCGGTCGCGAAGCACGATCGCGATGTGCCCTGCGGGTGAGACGTCGATTGCGACCGGTGAATAAGCGATCTCCGGTGGTGCGCTCGCAGGGGGCTCCAGACGCTTTCGCTCCAGCTCTCGGCCTCCCGCGTCGAAGCGGCCGAGGTAGATCTCGGGCCATGTCCCGTAGACTGCGAGGAAGGTCTGGCCGCCCGCCTCCGCCGCCAAATCAGCGAGGCAGGTGGGCGCGGTCGCGGTGTGTGTGAGGGAGAGGTCACTGGGGTCTACGAAGCTCAGTACGGACGGTCCCAAGCCGAGGCAGGTTTCTCTCGGCTGCGCGAGGTCTCGAGGGCCCGGCGATGCCACCACCACGGTGGACTCCAAGACGGCGAAGCGCCGCGCCAGTCCGAGGTTGAGCGTGCCGCGAATGTACGCGGCGGGCGGGTCGATGGGCGCCCGGCCCGGATGAAGCTCGGTCACGAGGACCTCGGCCGAAAGCGGGCTGGTGGCCCCGTAGGCGTCGATGGTACAGGCGGCCGGCCGATTGGAAAAAGCGCACTCGTAGCGTTGGTCCACGCCGGAGAGGGCGCGAGCCGGTCGACAACCCTCTTCGAGCTCGAGGCATACCTCCCCGTCCACCCCGATTGATCCGCGACCCTTTCGGGCGCCCGTGACACACGTGTCCAGATCGATATCCAGGCGGCAGCCCGTCACGTACGTGGCGCAGGGCAGGCCGGTGCAACCCGCGTCCGTGCCGGGCCAAGGCACTGGGCGGGGAGAGGAGGGCGTTGCCACCGCTTCGTTCGGTTGAGGGCAGCTCTCTTGCACCCAAGCCGCGGTGATCCTTGGTGCGGCGTCCTTCGCTATCGCTGGGCCGGTGGTGCCCACGACGGCTTCGATCCAGCTCACCTTGGGAAGTCGCGGCTCGCAGCCAACGCTCGCCCTCAGGGCGCCGGCCAGCTCCGGTTCCGAGGCAGAGCGACCGAGCGCGAGCTCGAGCGAGCGCGCATCGAAGCCGTAGATGAAAGCCGAGTGGCCGTCTGGAACCTCGATCTGGGCTCGAGGCTGGACGCGAGAAAGCATCGTGCCACGATCGCCCTGTTCGGACACGAGAAGGGCACCCACGTAGGCGACACCTTCGGGCGCTTCGAGGAAGGTCGCCTCCGATCCACAGGCCGCGAGCAGACCCAGCCCCAGCACTCTGGGCGCCCTGGACCGCTTTTGCGCACGGCGGTGTCCTTCGGACGGCACGGAGCCATCGTTGCACGGAATGCCGAAGGACCACAGGCACCTTTGCTGACGGAAGCATGACAAATCCATGGATGGACGGCGACCCAGCGCCACCCCTGTTCTGCCATCCTCGAGCCATGGATGAACTCATGCTCCCTCACCACCCCCTGTCCCTATCCAAGGTCTTGGCCGGCCTGGCCCTGCTCGGCGCGACCGGCTGTGCCGCGGCCGGTCCGCGTCATGTTGCCATGGCCCCCTTGTTCGCCGAGAGCTCGGCGGAGCGACCGACGGCCCCCGCTGAGCTCGAGGAGAACTACTTTCAGCGCGATCGCACGACCGCGCTCTCGGAGGCCGAGCTTCACCGCATCCTCGAGGCCCCGGTCTTTCTCTCCGAGCGCGCGCGCATCGGGATTGTACCGGTCTCGGACCGCTACGATGTCGAGAGCCAGATCCCCTTCGAGGACGTGATCGCAAAGCTCGGCGCTCGGCTCAGCTCCGAGGGGCAGTTCGAGGCGGTCACCGAGATATCGACCGACTGGCCGGCGCAGGGAAGTGTGGCGGGGCTCAGGGAGCTCGCGGCGCGGTATCGGACCGACTATCTACTGCTCTACCGGCACCGCTTTGTGGACCACGACTATCAGAACGCATGGACGCTGTTTTACCCCACGATCATCGGCGCGTTCATCGTGCCCGCGCAGACGATGGAGTCGAATGGGATCATGGAGGCGACGCTCTTCGACGTGAAGACCGGGACCATCCTGTTTACCGCGTTCGAGCGAGTCCATGGCTCCGAGGAGGAGAACGTGTGGCACGGCGACCGAAAGCGTCGCCGCCGGCAGCGGGATCTGCTCGAGGCGGCCTCGCATGACCTCGCGCGGCAGGTGGTGGAGAAGGTGGGGGTTCTGATGGCCGCGCGTCCTGACCCGCGTGCCGCAGGCGTTGTGAACGCCGGTTCGTCCGACACCGGTCGCGACCCCAGCTAAGGAGCAGACTCAGGTCCAGCGCATCGAGTCCATGGTACGCTCCAGTTGTCCTTCGGTCACGGCGTGAGCCCGACGGCGACGGTGATCTCGTCGAGCCACATGGTCTGATCTCTCGGTGAGCCGTCGCCGATGTACGGCAGCAGCAAGAACTGATCGAAGCGCATGTCGGGGAACTGGGCGGTGCGCATGAGCACGCGGTCGGAGGAGATGTGCAGCGTGCCATCGACCCAGTAGCGGATCGCGCCGTTTGGGACGCCGCGGCCCGCCTCGATCGTGTTGAGGCGAAAGTAGGCCTCGACGAAGTGCCAGTCACTCTCGTAGCCGGGGCCTGGTGTGTCGGCAAATACGTCGTCTGGAGTGTACCAGGCGCGCGAACTGTACCAGGTGCCGTTGCCGTTCGAGAAGCAGTCGCGACCGTCGAGGTCGCCCGCGATGCCGTTGCAGGCGGCGACCGAGCGCTGCTCGGTGAAGGCGTAAGACGAGAAGTCGCCGCCGCAGCCGACGAAGCTATCATCGTTGCGCAGGATGCAGGCGAGATCGACGTTGCGGCTGTCTTGCAGCGCCAGCATGCCGCGACCGTTGACGTGCTCGATGTAGGTCGTGAGGTGAGTGTGCGAAGGGCCCACGTAGTCGTCGTCCTCGTTGGTCACGAAGTGGAACAGGTGCGGATGATAGGGGCGGCCCGAGCCGACCCAGCCCACGCTGTGCTTCACCCAGAAGGACAAGTAGACCGCACTTTGGGGGGCGATCGCGTGCCGCGCGGGCACCCCGTCTGCGCACACGCTTTCGCCCATCGTCCAGCGACAGGCGAAGGCTCCGCCGCTGCCGCCGGGCGCGCCCTCGCTGCTCGTCACACCGTCACCGCGTCCGTCGTACCAGCCGCGGCCCGCAATATCGGAGTCGGCGAAGGGCTCGGCCAGGAGGATCGCGCCCCGAAACGCGGCGCCGCCGGTCGCCGTCGGGCCCGCGTCACCCGCATCGTTCGTGACGATGCCTGCGTCGCTTCTGACCATTGCGTCAGCACCGGCGTCGATCTCTCCGCTGCCCACGTCGACGATGGCGCTCGCGTCGGGCGCTTCGCCCTCGTCGCTGCAACTCGCGAGCGCGAGCACCATCGCGAGCGCCAGCGATGTCACGCCGCGCGAGGAACGCCCGAGGCATGGCCTCGAGTCATCGCGGACGATGAAGGTGCGAGCCCGTATTTGACGGGTGGGGTGGAACTCGGGCACGGGCGTATGTTAGCCCAGGTCCGCGCAGCATAGCGACTCTCGGGGCCCTCTCTCGAGCATCTAGATGCACTGCGTGCGCCATGCTACTGTGCAGAACGCATGCTGAGCGCTCTGCATCAGGCTGCCGCCGCGTGCCGCCGCGAGCAGCACCTCCTAGCCGCGCGCCGAGGAGACCCCCAGGCCATGATTCAGTTGCCCGACAAGATCGATGCGATCGCAGAGGCTGTTTCGGTGTTCAACGAGCGCCAGGTTCCCTACGCGCTCATCGGCGGCCTGGCGGTGGGTGTCCGCAGCGCCGTGCCTCGAGCCACCCTGGACGTCGATTTCGCGATTCCCTCCGGAAGCGATCTCGACTCTGTTCGGGCCTGGTTTGAAGCGCGAGCTTTCCGCGTCGGAGGAACGTTCGCCCACAGCATCAACTTCACCCACGAGAGCGGCGAACCCGTCCAGCTCGCCTTCGATCCGCAGTTTGATCCCATGATCGCGCGCGCGGAGCTCCTGGTGCTCGGAGAACTGGAACTCCGGGTCGTCACGAAGGAGGACTTGATCACGATGAAGCGACGGGCGGCGGCGGACCCTTCGCGCCGACGAAGCAAGGCGCTGCGAGATCAAGCAGACATCGCTCTACTCGAAGGTGACGTGCCCACTGCCGACGAGGGTTGGTGAAGCTCGAGAGGGGCTGCCTCGGTGCCTCGCATCATCTGGGCAACGAGCTTGGTTGAGACTCAAGGACGGGCGAGGGGCACGTCCTCGGGCCGGCAGCCCGCCCCGAAACCATCGGCGAAGAAGCTGACCTCGGCCTCACCGCTTCGGTCGCCGTCCTTCACACGGACGGTGAGCTTGTGGCCGCCCGCTCGCGCCGGGGTGCAGTAGCTGACGAAGTAGTCTCGGCGCGCGAGTGCCTCCACCCGCGCGGAGACGTCCTTGAAGGCCCGCACGATGCCGTCCCGGTGGGCCACGAAGAAGCTCCCCGAGGTGCCGATGGAAGACAAGGTCGCGCTGTCCAGATCCGAGCCGAGCCCGATGGTGAAGACGGAGTGTGAGCTGCCGCCGACCGCATCGAGCGCGCGACGAGGAGTCACGCGCGCGGCGAGGTCGCGCCCGTCCGTGAACAACACCAGATTGCCTTGCGCGATGACGTCGCGCTCCTCGATCTCTTTGACCGCCTGATCGAGAAGGGCAATCGCGTTGACGACCGCGCCGTGCAGGTTCGTCGAATCATCCACGACCTCCGCTCGGCTGATGAGCGCGAGTGCGGCCTCGATGTTCTCGAGCTTGGCGCTGAAGAACCCGAGGGGCACGAGGTCCGGCCGACCGTCGAAGCCGTAGATCGCGAGCTCGTGGTTGTCGCCGATGAGCTCGGTGGCGAGCGCGCGAACCCCCTCGATCATCGCAGGACGATGACCGCCGAGCAGAATCGAGCCCGAAAGATCGACGACCACCAAGGTGCGCTGTTTCGTCGCTCGCGCGAGCGGAGTGACCACGCGCCGAGCCTCGAACGGCGAGCGAAGGCTTCCGTTCTCGAGGATCTCGAAGTTGCCTTCGTCGAGGGTTCGGGACAGCGGCTCTCCGTCACAATCGGTCACGCGGACCAGAGCCGCCACGTTCGCCGGGGGTACGGCTACGTCGCTCAAGGTTCGGAGCATGAGGCCGCTGCAAACGAGGCCGGGCTTCTCGTCCGCGTCATCGTTTGGAAACCACGGGTGCTCGTTGGCGCAGGCAAAGAGCTGCGAGGCAGGGAGGGCGAGGGCGAGGGCGAGACGGAGGTCCATGGAGCCATCATCGTACCCAGACCCACACCTCGCCAGTTTCGAGGCAAGCGGCGGAAAAGAATGATGAAATAGGTCTATCCGGCCCGTCGGAGGCGCGCCGCGTAGAAGCCGTCCGGCGCACCCTCGTCCTCGGGCCCGGTCCGGAGTTCGGCCTCGAGCGACAGCGTTGGATGGCGTGCGAGCGCGGCGACGACTTGGTCCGCACCTTCGGAGCGAAGAACGCTGCAGACCGAGTACACGATGCAGCCGCCCTCGCGCACCAGGGTGCTCGCGCGATCGAGCAGCTCAAACTGCGTGCGTTCGAGGCCGGCGAGATCTTCGACGCGAAAACGCCAGCGGCCTTCCGGGTGGCGGCGGAGTGTTCCGGTGCCGGAGCATGGAGCATCGATGAGCACGCGATCGAACCACGGGGCGCCGGGTTCGGGCGGGAGCGGGATGGTCTCGATGATGTCGAGGCCGAGGCGGTCTCGATTTCTCTCGATCTCCTCTCGCTTCTCCTTGGTGACGTCGTGCGCGAGCACGCGGCCTTCGTTCTTCATACACTCCGCGATGCAAGTTGTCTTGCCGCCGGGCGCGGCGCACAGATCCAAAATGGTCTCGCCCGGCGACGGCGCCAGCATGTCGACGACCATCATCGAGGCTACGTCTTGGGGGGTGGCACGGCCGGCCACCACGGCCTCGAGATCGGCCGGGAGCAAGCCCGGGGCGTCGAGATCTACCGAAAGCGGGTGAAGGCCGGACGTCCCCGAGACCTCCTCCGCGAGCGCATCTCTCGTGGTGCGCAGCAGGTTCGCGCGCAGGCTGAGCGTTGGACGTTCGAGGTTGGCGAGCCCGAAGGCCATCGTCTTGTCGACCCCGTCCTGCGCGATGAGCCGCTCCACCAAATTGCGCGGCAGGCTCGCGGACAGTGCGATGTGACCCACCGCGTCCTTGGCTCGGTTTGGGATGTGCGGCATGCGCTCCTTCTCGGTGAGCGCACTCAGGTTCCGCAAGATCGCGTTGACCTGCGAGGCGCCTCGCTCACCTCGACGTGCCTTCGCTTGCTCCACCGCGGCGTTCACCGCCGCGTGGGCAGGCACCCGATCCAGGAACACGATCTGATAAGCGGCGAGTCTGAGCACGTCGTGGATCTTTGGATCGAGGTCCTTCATCCGCTTACCGAGCTGCGACACGATCCTGTCGAGCTGGAGTCGCCTCCGGAGCACGCCGTACACCAGCTCGGTCGCCAGGGCTTTGTCGCGAGGGTCTAGAGCGGGGCTCCTGTCGATCTCCGCCCTCAGAGCGGCGCTGGCCCAGGCCCCTTTGGTCTCGACTCGGAGGAGCACGCCGAGCGCGAGATCACGAGCGGGTTCGGACATGACGGCACGCTAGCAAGCTGGGGGACCCTACGGTAGAGAAGACTCATGAGCAGAGGGGCAATCCGCGTAGCGCCGTCCATCCTTTCCGCGGACTTCGGTCGTCTCGCGGAGGAGATCCGCGCCATCGACGAGGCCGGCGCGGACGAGATCCACGTCGATGTCATGGATGGCCGCTTCGTCCCCAACCTCACCATCGGCCCGCTGGTGGTCGACGCGGTCCGAAAGGCCACGAAGAAGCCGCTCGACGTGCACCTCATGATCGTCGAGCCCGAGCGTTACCTCGAAGACTTCGCCAAGGCGGGCGCGAACACCCTGACCGTGCACGTGGAGGCCTCCCCGCACCTGCACCGCACCATCCAGGCGATCAAGTCGCTCGGCCTCAAAGCGGGCGTGTCGCTCAACCCGCACACCCCCCCCGAGGCGCTCGACTACGTCCTCGAAGACCTCGACCTGGTGCTCGTCATGAGCGTCAACCCGGGCTTTGGCGGCCAGCGCTTCATCCCGTCGAGCCTGAGGAAGATTCAATACTTCCATGACCGCCTGACCGCGTTGGGCCGGCGTTCTCAGGTTGACATCGAGGTGGATGGGGGCGTAAACGCGCTCACCGCACGAGAGGTCGTGGCCGCTGGCGCCAACCTTCTCGTGGCAGGTTCCGCGGTTTTTGGAGCCCCCTCGTATCGTGAAGCGATCGAAGGCCTGAAGAACGCACCCGGGGTGTAGCTCAGCTTGGCTAGAGCGCTTGGTTCGGGATCAAGAGGTCGTAGGTTCGAATCCTATCACCCCGACACACAGAGGCCCCCGAGACCGTGAAGGTTTCGGGGGCTTTCGTGTTTGTGGGTGAGAAGCCTCCCGAGGTCTGTGGCCATTTTGTGGCCACCGTACGCCGTCGGACGAATCCGGACGTCTCGGACGAATCGAGCGCCCAGGCGCTCCTCTCCGTAGGCGCATCGGCTGGCCCACGCCTTGCCTTGTAGCCGGGCATGCCAACCCTTCAGCCCTTCGTTCACCCGCCCGCGCGACGCATGGAACAAGTTCGAGACGCGCGAGCCCCTGACGAGGCGCGCGGGCCGCCCGCCGTCGACAGCGCGGTCGACGCGATCACAACCGTCACGCGGGACTGGATGCACCGCTGGGACCCCTCCGCGCTTCGAGTCGAGCTCGCCGCCGCCATCGACTACGCCGAAGCATCCTATCTCGCGGAGGACACGGGGACCGCGAGTTCGCTGTTTAATGCCTCCGTCTCGACCATCGCGGAGCTCTCTCGCGGCGCCACCGAAATCCTCGACCTTGGGACCGGCGCGGCAAAGGGCTGGGCTCAGATCGAGCAGGCCCGAGACGGATGGGACTACGCGGTCGGCGTCAGCCTCATCGCCAAGGACGCAGGCCTCGCCGCTGGCGCCATCCTGGGGGCGCTCGGCGTCACCGGCCAGCTTCGACTGGTCTCACGAATCAAGGAAAGTTCCGGACTCGTACGAGAGGCGGAGGTCGCGGGCAGATCGCACCAAGCGGGACTGGATCACTTGGTGGGAGAGCTCGCGCGCGGTCATCTCAATCCCGGCAAGGGGACGCGTTGGCTGAACGGTGTAAAGGGCGTGCGCGAGGCGCGCCACGGCGCTGGCGCAAGAGTGTACTTCCGCGTAAAGGATCAGGCCGTCGAGATCCTCGGCAAGTCGAACAAGGCGAACCAGAACTCAGTCATCCGGTTGATCGGAAAGGCATTCGACCTATGAGCAGTTTGAGCCAACAGCCCTATGAGGTTCAGATCCCCGACTTCTACCTCGGCGGAAATGATCCCGTGAACGACATCCTCGATGTCATCGTCAAGTTCGCCGGCGGTCAGCGCTGGGTCGGAAGCTTCATTACCTTCGATCGTGCTCTTTCGGACATGAAGGACGGCAAGGAGACGGGTGAGTACGCGAACGGGACGTACTTCTGGATCTCCGACATGATCTTGATCGAGCGAGTGGTCCCCGAGCTCATTCACGCCGCGATTCGTGACCTGCTGGATCGAGAGTGCTTTGAGCAGGCCTTCTTGTTCTGCGATCCAGCCAGCGATGATGACTTCGAGATCTATGACCCGCCGCTGCGCATACCGCTGACCGAAGAAGGCAAGAAGGCATGGGCGGAGTCCAGTTCGCCGCCGGATCAGGGCGAGGGCGACGGCTGAGCCCGGCGCCAGTACGGCTCCATCCAGACCGGTCGTAAGTCGACGGCGCCGCCGTCTGGCCTCAGCTCCCGCCGCTCGCGTTCGACGGTGCGGTCATGCCCGAGTACTGGGCGAGGACGCCGATCACGCTGTCGAGCGTGTTCCCGTTCCAGGAGGCTGGCATGCCCGGCGCTGTATACACCCGGCCCAAGTAGAACTCCCCGTCATCGAAGGACTTCGCGAGCGCCTGGGTGAGGAACGTCTCCTTGGCCGGCGACCAGTCGGAAGCAAACTTCGTCTTCCACTCCGCGACGACCTTGGCGACGTTGAACTGGAGCTTGGGCAGGTTGCTCTTCATGTTGTCACTGATGCCGTAGAGGTACTGCCCGGAGGTCGTCACGCCCGCCTGTGCCCACTGCGCCGTTTGCGATCCGGTCAGGCCGGCGGTGAGACAGTCGTCGATGAACTTATCGAGGTTGACGCTCGAGCTGATCATCGGCGCGTAGCTCGCCCAGGACGTTTGGATCGCGCTCGCGACCCCCTTCTTGTCGTACCGAATGTCCGGCACCGTCAGCGAGGAGACGTCGACGCCGTGTCGCGCGAGGGCCTCGCTCAGCGACTTGGACGAGCCGAGCTCCTGCATGGCGAGGAGCACACGATTCGCATGCGCCCCCGCCGCCACCGCCTGGTGGACGAAGGTTCGGATCTCGGGTGAGAACGTGACGTGGCTCAAGGCCAGGTTCGACGCGATGGATGCGTCCAGTCGGTTGACGTCGAGCTCGAACTTCGGCTTCTGGATGCCGAGCTGCTCGGCGTACTTCTCGACGCCCTCGTGGAAGCTGCTGGCAGAGCGGAGCCATGTGTCGGCTTCGACGCGCGTGGTCTTCTGGGCCACGGCCTTGAAGAACGCCATGACCGACTTGTCCATCTTGAAGAATCGTTCGCCCAGGTATCGCTGGGCCTTCGATGCGATGTGGTCTCCGGTGGCGCGGAGCACCGGCAGTTCGGCCTTGTTGAGCTTCGCGCTGCTCCGGAGCTGCTCGAGCTGGGTCTCCGGCCCCCACGACAGTTGCTGAATCGTCCGTCGCACCATCGACAGATCGACCCTTCCGGTGGCGACGGCTTTCTGGAGGAACGTCTCGACCCCAGCCACGGACCCGGCATCCACACCCGCCTTCACGAGCTCCTGTCGCAGCTGCCGCCCGTAGCGCGTGTTCTCGCCGAGCAGCAGGTTCACGTCGGCGGTGAGGGCCGGCGCGGAGGAAACGCCGGCCGCGGTGGTCCATTCTTCGAGCACGGTGCGGTCGGATCGGCCATCCATCGCGAACAGAGCCTCGAGCTGGCTCACGTTTAGACCCTTGCGTGCCACATGATTCACGAGGGCGTCGACCGCGGGGGAGCTTTGGAACCCAAGCTCACGCAGTTGGCCTGTGAGACGCGCCTGCATCTGGGGCACGTTCACCTCGAGCTTGCGCTGGGCATCACCACCCACCGCTTGCAGGAAGCCGCCCATGTGGGTGCGCGCGGTGCCAGCCAGCGCCCGCTCTGCGAGCTCGCGCTTGGCTGCATCGCCCTTGAGCGCCCCGAACTCGGTTGCGAGCTGAGGGGTCCACTTGTAGCCGAGCTGGTCGAAGACGCGCTCGAACGCAGGCACGAACTTGGCGTCATCGAAGATGACGAGGCCGAGATCGGCGGCCGAGGAGGCGGCCTTCTGAACCCCTTGAGTGAGACCGTTCGGGAACAGCCACGGAACGACCTTCAGGATCTCGTCTCGGAACGAATGGTATGAGGCGGTGGAGCGGAAGCCGGCGTTCTCGAGGTCTTTGACCTCGTGAAGCCTCGGGTCGATGGACATGGTGACCTGGTCGCCGGTCGAGCGCAGCCAGTTGTCCTGAGAGGTGTTGTCGGAAAAGGACGCAGAGCTCACGCCGGTGCCCACCACCGCGGTGCCGGACTGGTTGGAGCTTCCGGTCGTCGCGAGATGGTCGAGCTCCGTCTCGAGGACGTAGAACTCCACTTCACGCGGGGTCCCGTCCGGATTGGCGTGCTCGGGGCGCAAGGTCTTGGCTTTGACGGTATCGAACGAGAACTCGATCGAGACCCCTTCCGCGTTCGTCAGGACGAACTTGTGGCGCTGCTGGGTGACTTCGAGCCAGGGATCGAGCGCGTTTGAGAGGATGAGCTTGCTCCCGAGCGCCGTGATCTCGCGCTGGGCGAGATTAAACACGGTGTTCGCCCACGCTGAAGAGCTCAATCCTTGAAGCGCAGCGCCGGCGAGCTCCGGTGTGGTGCCCGGGCTCATCTGGAAGCCCCATTCGATGCGCTGGAGGATCACCGGAAGCAGCGCGTCGAGCTGCTCGCCGGCGCGTCCCCCCCCGGGCTTGATGTTGATGCCGACGCCGGCGGAGTTCGATCGGAGTCGAAGCGCACCGGCGAGTCGGGTCATGCTGAGCTGCGCGTCGTCCATGTAGACGTCGACCATCGGCTCGATGAGCGGAAGTCCGTCGCCGTTGACGCGGTAGCCGCTGAACTTGCCCGCACCCGCTTGGCCCGGCTGGTTTGCGCTGCCATCGTCCTTGACCCAGAACTTGGCGCTGGTCTCGATCTTCCAGCCTTGTCCGAGCCGCGCCTCCACCTCTTGGGTGTTTCCGGCCTGGCTCGCCATCCAGACGTCGTACATCTTCTTGGTGGCCGCGGTCATGTCCGCCTTGGTCGAGGTGCCTTTGAGCTCGGACTCGAGCCGGCTGACCATGTTCCCATCGCTCGCGAGCTGCGGGAACATTCGGACCATCTCCGCGGGATACGCCACCTGCATGTCGAGCGGGAGCGGGGTGTTGTTGTTGGCTCCGGCGACGGTGCCAGCGCCGGTGGTTGATGCGACGGGCGTGGCGCCTGGAAGCCGGAAGATGCCGCCTCGGCCGAAGCCGCCGGCTTGATGTCCGCCCTCCCACATCGCGGCGACGGCCAAAGAGGTCTCGCCGGGGACGATGCTGAGATTGGGGTTCCGCGCCTTCAGGAACTTGTTCACGTCCTCGTAATTCAGGTCGTAGGTCGCCTGACCGCGAAAGCTCCCGGGGTTGATCACGTGCTGGTGATCGAGCGTCGCGATTGTGATGGTGCGGAACTGGTTGGACTCCCTGTCGAGGACCTCGGCCTGAAGCCAGAGCGTGACCTTGTCGCCCTTCTCCTTGTGGAAGCTGTTGACCTGGATGCGCGCACCGCCGCTGATGGGCTGGACCTCGGTGCGAATGTACGCACGATCCACCGCTTCGTTGTTGTCGGCAGAATAACTGTTGAAGCTCGCGTCGCCGCTGAAACGACCCGACGCATTGAGCGCGGTCATGGGCGCCCCGGCTTCAATGCCGTTGACCACGACCTTCTTGGGCGTGTTCTGCTGAGCACGGAAGGTGAGCTCGATCCCGGGCGGAGGATTGACGCTGGCCGCGATCTGCGCTGCGGCCGGAGAGACATTGCCCGCCAAGATGGCGAGACAGACCGCGCCCACCGCGACCTTCTGAAAGGCCCTCTTGAAGTTCCAGCCCTTCTCGAGCTGGGCGTGCGGGGCCATCCCCAGGGCCTGGGAGGACCGCTCGGGGACGCCCTCGATCTTCTTTTCGTTCTCGGTGGGGCTGATGGGGCTCTTGGGGGCCCCTCCAATGATACGCACGGTCATGGTTTATCGGACGTTCGCCTGAGTGGGTTGCGCCCGGTAGCCACATTACATGACAATTTGTTGCCTCCGGAACAACCACAACGACCAATCCTCCGATACAGTGTGGGCGGTGCGGGTCGGTCCTTCCAGTTCCAAACGCCAGAAGCTCGAGGCCGAGTCGGGCGTAGACCCGCGAAAACAGACGCCCACCGGTCCGCAGCAGGCCCCCGAGACCCCGCCCTCAGCCCCCGCCAAGACCGTCCCGGTCGAGGTCCTAAAGAGCATTCGTCATCAGTTCGCCCCGGTCTTGAGTGACATCAAGGCTGCCCAGGACGACCCCACCCTCTGGAAGGAGGTGGCCTCGAAGCCGGAGTTCAGCGAACTGTTCTCACGTGTGAAATATCACGTCCTCGCCTCCCAGATCCGCGGGCAGCGGGACACGCATCGGGAGGTCGTCGAGGGCCTGGCCGCGATGACCGGTCTCATTCGCTCCGACCTCGACGAGCTCGCAACTGTCGACCCGGTGCTGATTCGCGAAGGCCGATGGATGCCCAAGACGGCCCGTATTCAGCGTCTGGCGATGGACGCTCACGAGATCGACTTCGAGAACCCGGATGCGATCGTCCGCCTGCTCAACCACGTCAGCGGGCATCTGCCGAAGGTCAAGAGCCTCAAGATGCGCCACGTGCGTGCGGTGGCGGACGGGCTCGACAAGGTCTACGCGGGCGCGGACTTCGTGTTCGACAAAGGCCTGTCGACCGGCCTGAACCACATCGCGGATTGGCTCGACAGCTATGGCAAGAGCACCACCACCGAAGTGCGGCGCCAGTACTCGGAGCTCGGTGATGCCGCGCGTGCCATTGGGGCGTCGACCCGGAAACTCAAGGGCCTGTCGGAGAGTGACCAGAAGATGGCGCTTCTTTGCGCGTCGGCGATGTCCGATGTGTCGAGCGACATCGGCGTCTGGTTCGAGCTCCTCCAAGATCCAAAGAAGCTCGAGGACAAGGGCTTCGTGGCCAAGCTCCGGAACATCGCGCGGGTGGGGGTCGATGGGGCGGTGCTCCTGATCGGCGGCGCGGCGGACGCCCTGCACAGCGTCTTTGACCGCGAGAACCTCCGCGACTTCAACGTGAACCTGCTGCTTGGCGCCGGGCTCGAGGTCATGTTCTGCGGCGGCAGCTTCGGCATCGGCCTCTACCTGCCGTCCGTCAACGAGATGAAGACCTCGGAGAACGCGGCCGCGCACGTCGACTTCGCGCTCGGGGTCGTGGCGCCGTTCGGGTCCCTGATGGCCTCCTCACGCGGCGGCAAGAAGCAGATCCGCCTGCCATTCCTCAAAGTCCGAAACGGCGAGTTCTCGCAAGCGATCGGGGTGGGAACCGGCTTGGTGGGTGGCATCAACTTCCTGCGCGACAAGACCTATGGCGCCGGCATGGAAGCGGGGTGGTTCCCCAAGTTGTTCCCGAGCTGGGTCCCCGAGGTCGTCACGCGCATCTTCAACGTCCGAGCCGGTGGCAACGTCGTCGTTCACCACCCCGCGATGCGTGTCCAAGACCGCGCGGTCGCGGCCGCGGTGGATACGGTCCAAAGGCCGCTCGACGCGCTCGCGAACTCGCTCGTTCGCGGCTCGCCGGCGTCCACGTCGATCTCGGAGCTTCGGACCAAGCGGCTCCAGAACTCGGCGATCAAGCTTCGCCAGGCCAAGCGGGCGTTCTCCGCGGTGCAGTCCTATCGGCTCGCGATCGACACCGCCCGCCAGCAGAACCGGCCGTTCATCCCGCCAGGAACGGAGGCCTACGAGAAGTGCACTCGTGGGTGTTCGGCCGGTGAGGCAGAAGAGATCATCCAGAACTTCCTCCGCGACTTGTCCAAGGACTGCGAACAGAAGCTCGGCGAGTTCGAGGCGCTGCTGACGAAGCCGCCGAGTGAGACCGCGAAGGAAGAGCGCGCGATTCGCCGGAGTGTTCGCGAGTACGACAAGGTCCTCAAGGATATAGGCGACCGCTTCAACATGGCGGACGTCCTGCTTCAGCAGGTCTTTGGGGCGCCGGGTACGAAGGCCCAGGGCGAGGTGCTCTCCAAGGAGCTGCTCGCCTCGATCAAGACCGGCGGGCCGGCCCATTGGGCGCTCACCACCTCCGGCGAGCTCTTTGTTTCGCCCGCCGAGGCGTCGGCTTCGCCGAGCGCATCACTTCTGAGCGGGGGCGCGCCCACTCGGGGGGCGGGCACGTTCCGTCTGGTCAGGGGTGAGGACGGGGGCATCACGAGCGCGATCGTCAACACCACCGCGACCGAGGCGCAGGCGCAGACTCTGGCCGACGTGCGGAGCGCACTGATCGCGGCCGGCGTCCCGGAGGAGGCGATCCTGACCGCCACCGGGACTCGGGGGCAGGAGCACAAGGGCGATCTGGCCGACGCACTGAGTCCGGCGCCTGCGTCGGGTCGCCGAACGCGCATCATCGCCACCTTGGACCCGACGACGGGCATCGCGAAGATCGAGCGGCTCATCAAGGCGGGCATGAACATCGCGCGGATCAACTTGTCGCACGAGGCCGTCGACCAACACCTGGCGCTGATCAAGAACGTGAAGACCGCGGCCGAACGGGCCGGGGTCGAGGTCCCCATCATCGTCGATCTGCCGGGCCCGAAGATCAGACTCGGGAAGTTCGACAACCCCTCCGGTCTCGAGAAGAACGACATCGTGCTCGTGGCCGGAAGAAAGGTCGCGCTCAGTCGGGACTGCCTGCTCGGGAGCAACAAGCAGATCCCGTTCGAGTACGAAGGCCTGGTCGAGGACGTGAAGGTCGGCCACCGGGTCTACCTGAACGACGGGAAGGTCGAGCTCCGCGTGGAGTCGATCGACAAGGAAAAGGGCGACGTTCAGTGCGAGGTCGTTCGCGGCGGGGTGATCTGGGATAACGCCGGCATGAATCTACCGGACACGGAGATTTCGCTGCCGACGATATCGAACGAGGACTTCGAAAGACTCCGTCCTTTGGTCCCGCACGTCGATCAGATCAGCGTGTCTTTCGCCCGCGAAGCGCGCGACATCACCGACCTCCGGCAGGCGGTGGCGGCGGAAATGACCGCCAAGGGCCTGCGAAAGAAACACCTAATCGTCGCGAAGATCGAGTCGACGGCGGGCGTGAAGAACCTGGAGCCGATCGCGCGCGCCGCGGATGTGATCATGACCGCCCGAGGGGATCTTCAGGCCGAGATCGGCTTTGACAAGGTCCCGGAGGTCCAGGCCCGCATTCAGAAGCTCGGCAAGAGCCTCTCCAAGCCTGTGATCGTCGCCACAGGGGTGATGTCCTCGATGGTCAACAACGGCAACGCGCCCAGCCAGGGCGAGGCCGACGGGTTGAACTCGGTGGCTCGGTTTCAGGAAGCGGAGGCGATCCTTCTCTCTCGCGAGACTCGTTCGAGCGTGTTCTCCGTCGAGACGGTCGAGGCCTGCGCGAAGATCCTCGAGGCCGGTGAAGCCCAGCGGAAACGCGAGAACGCCGGATCGACAGCGGTCTAGCGTGCGTTTGCGCACATCACTGGGTGTTGGTTCGGAGCAACAGCACCGGCCTGGGGCCGATAAAGTCCCATGCTGACGTACAAGGCAGGGGGTCCGCGCGGAACCGGGAGCATTCAGCGACCGGAGTTGGAGGCCAAACAGACGCCTCCGGCGATCGCGCAGAGCAAGTCCAAGCTCGAAGTCCCGGAGCTTCAGAAGACCTCATCCGATGGCCGCCCGCGCGGCTTCTGGTCGGCGCTCTGGAACAGCCCGGTCGAGATCGCAACCCAAGTTGCACACGCCGCCCAGAAGAAGCTCCCCACCGCGGTGTGCGCGGTGATGCTCGGCGCGGCGGTCCTCACCTCCGGCTGCGCGGGCCTGCGGGGCGCCTCGCTCGACATGATGCCAAACGCGCTCCCCACCACAACCATCGAACTCGCGAGTCCGACCGGCCCGACGGCGGGCTCAACGATCGTCGCGCCGGTCCAGCGTACTGACCCGACCGAGCTCACCGCGGCGGTGGTGCGTCACTCCGAGGTGAGCAGCGTGGCGGCCGACATCGCTTCGAAGGCCCGGCGGGGGTACGCGTCGTCTACCGTCTTCTTGCCGGGCAACAACCTGAAGTTCCAGAGCTGGGTGCACTCGTATCACACGGGTGAGGCTCGCCAGATGAACATCCTCAAAGCGCCGAGCGACGGCGTGGTTCGTGGAACCATCGTCGTCAACGTGAGCGGTCACAGCAGTGAGGCGACCGACTTCGCCAAGTCCAACACGTACTCCGTGCGCATCCAGCTCCCGGACGGCACGATCGTCGAGCGCTCGGGGATTCCGCGGAACGTCGTGACCGAAGGCCGGCTTCCGGCAGACACCCCGGAGTATTCAACGGTGATCGACGTCGAGTATCTTTACCGGAGCGGGGCGACCGAGGTGAGCGCTTGGCCGGACGGTTCGGGTGGCGTGGGCGGCTACGTTGAAGGTCGGCTGTATTACGTGCACTCGCATGACGCACAGTGGGACGTGAATAAGCAGTTCCAGAAGTCTAGGGACCACAAGGCGGCGCACCCCGAGATTCGATGGGGAACGCCGCACGAGTCGGCCGACCTCGAACTGCACAACGTGACGCCCGATCCGCGGCCGTACACGCACTACTCGAATCGCTGACTTTCCAGGCGAGTCGCTAAGCTCGCTCGGGGCGATCACCCTCGCCCGCGCAGCCTCTGTTGAGCCGCGCACCGTGCCGAACGAGGCCGGTCGTGACCCGGTGAGCCGGACTGGGCCGCTTGGGAGCTGAGCGCGCGAGAGATCTTTGGCAAAGTTCACCCGAAGCATGAGGCGCTATCGGAAACCTGCGGGGGAGTTGGGTAGACTTCCATACACCGCCGATGTGTGTTCCTCGACGACGCCTCGGGGGTAGGTCCGAAGCCCGAGCGCCACGCAGTCAGATCGGAAGCGGACGCAGCGCGTTTGAGTGAGAGAATGTCCTCAGACGTGGAAGACCTCTCTTCGGGAAACCGGGTGGGCCCCTACACTCTCCTGTTTCGCCTCGGCAAGGGTGGGATGGGCGAGGTGTGGTGCGCGAGCGCCAGCAGGAGCAACAGCGGTGCAATGGGCGACTTCCAGAAGCTGGTGGCGCTGAAGCTGTTGCGGGATGCAGAAGCTGGATCCAACTCGACGCTGATGTTCTTCGACGAAGCGCGCACTGCGGCCGCGCTGCAGCACGCTTCCATCGTGCCCACCTTGGATCTTGGGCAGGCATTCGAGACCTACTACCTCGCGATGGAGATGGTCCGCGGTCCCTCGCTGACCGCGCTCCTTCAGCGTCTCGCGCTCGAGAAGATGGTCACGCCGCCCGCGGTCGTGGCGTACATCGGTGAGCGCCTCGCCAGCGCACTCGACTACGCGTATGCGCGGGCGGAGGTTCAGGGCCAGAAGCTTCGCCTCGTGCATCGGGATGTCTCTCCCCACAACGTCCTCCTCGATCAGTCTGGCAACGTCATCCTCTCCGACTTTGGGGTGGCGCGCACCGCGGTTCAGGATCACCTCTCCCGCGTGGGCACGGTTCGAGGGAAGCCGAGCTACATGGCGCCCGAGCAGGTCAACGGCGGCGAGATCGACGGCCGAACGGACATCTTTGCCCTGGGTACGGTGCTCTATGAGGCCGCCTGCGTGAAGCGTCTGTTCGGCCGGGGCAAGCCGATGGCTTCGATGCGTGCGGTGCTCGAGCATGATCCCGAACCGCTCGCGGAGAAGGTCCCCGGATTTCCGCCCGAACTCGCGGCCGTCATCCATCGTGCGCTCGAGAAGCGGCCCGAAGATCGCTTTCAGAACGCGAGCGAGCTCTTGACCGCGCTCGCGGATTGCTCGCGCCGGCTGCCCGGGGCCGCCACGGTGCAGCGCGATTTGGCTGAGCTCATCGGGCGGCTGTTTCCTGGTGCCGCCTTCGACGTCGAGGGGAGGGCGCGCGAGGCGCTCTCGTTCATCGCCGAGACCACGAGGACGGACGCGATGGCCGAGGCTGAGCTGGCGGCGTCTACCGTGATCGCCGATCGACCCGTCGCGCCAATGGCGTGGCCGATGGCCTCACACCCCGACCCTTTGGCCCCCGAAGCCCTCGAGGAAGCCGCGCAGGAGAGGACGCGATTCGAGCATATGCAGACCGTCCCTGCGGCCACGGGGCGAACGGCCTCGCAGGCGGGAGCGATCCCGCCCGTCGGGCCGCGGCTCACCACGACGTTCCTGGCGAGCGCGCTGGTGGCTGCGGCGTTGGGACTTGGCGGGCTGGTCTGGATGGCGAGTCAGCGCACTCCGACGCCGGTCGAACTTCCGGTGCAGCCCGCGTCAGCTCGGCTCGCTGAATCGCCGACGCCGAAGGTGACCGAGGCGACCGAGTCGGAGCGCAACGCGGTGATCGAAGAGCCCACGAAGTCGGAAGTCACGCCCGCGCCGAAGGAAGGCGAGGTACCCGACCTGAGTCCCCTCCGCCCCGGCGGAAAGGGCGCGGCCTCCGACTCGAAGGGCAAGGGCAGGGCGGATGCGCCCGAGCCGCCGAAACCCAAGCTGCCGGCCCCCGAACGCTTCCCGGCCACCTTCAAGGGCGCGCTGGCATGCGTCCGCGTGCTGGAAGCAGTCCCCAAGGAGGACGTCACAAGCCTGAGGAACGCCATCGGCATGCGGGGAAGAGACGCTCCGCCCGAGGCGTGGCCTCCGTTCATCGAGGAGTGCGTCGCTCGCCTCGCCGCCGCGAGGAAGTGACCCAAGTGCGCCCAGCGGTCGCCACGCCTCGTTCAGCCCGGGCGCCGGGTCTGAGCGCCGAGGAAGTCACGCTTTCCCACGTCGACGCCGTTGTGACGCAAGATCGCGTAGGCATGCGTGAGGTGGAAGAAGAAGTTCGGGACCGCATGCTCCAAGAAGTAGTCTGCACCCGCCGCGACTTGCCCGCCCCATCGCGGGGTGCTGACAACTCGCGTGGCCGCGCCTTCGAAGTCCTTTTCGCTGAAGCCGTCGAGGTAGGCGATGGTCGATGTGATGCGCGCTCGCAGTTCGTCGAAGGTCTGCTCGGTGTCTGGATGCGACGGGGCCTCCTTGCCGGTGAGCCTGGATGCGCCAAGCTTCGCGGTGTCGCAGGCATTCTGCACCTGGCGCACGAAGGCGAACTGATCCGGCGCGAGGCGAGCCTGCATGAGCACCTGGGTCTCGAAGGACCTCGCCTTGGCGTGTGCCTCGGCTTTGTCGAGCCAAGAGGCGAGCTGCCCGAGCATCTTTTTCATCTGCGTGAAGGAGGAGTAGTACATAGGCCGGCACCCTAGCAGGTGCTGCTCCCCGCTGCACAGCGCGGCTTCATTCAGAGGCGGTCGTTGATTCACTCGGCCCTGTCGAAACGAGGACGCACTACAAAGCCGCGGATGCCCTGCGTTCTCGCGCCGAACGGTCGTTCACCAAAGAGCAGCAATCGTCCGTCGGCCAGCGGCCGAATGAAGCGTGCGGCCTGACTCGTCAGTGAGCCGGGCTCGACGCAGAGATCGCGATCCCTTCGCCACGTCTGGCCGGCGACGCCATCCTCTCCGGTCACGAACAACCCGGTCTCGTCGTTCTCGGGGTTGCGTAGCTCGAGCGCCTCATAGACCGGCGCGATCAAGGCGCCCTCCTTGGGGAGCCACGCCCCGCCCGGGCCGCGCATCAAGACGCGCCCTTTGCTTGTTCCCAGCACGAGCCCGAGCCGTTCGGTGAGGTTCGCGGCGCTGAGCCCCTCGTCCGTCGTGTCGAGCACGGTTTCGAAGCTGGCGCGGATCCCCAAGGCGCGCAGGATGCGCGGATCCGCGGGTGACACCGCCACAATGGAGCCGTCGGTGTCGCGTGCCATGCGACCGAGTGAGTTCTCTGTGGGCATACGCAGGCGGCCCAGGCACGTTCGGCTCCGGCCGTCGAAACGGAGGACCGCGCCGGCCCGGTCGATCAGGTAGACTTCGAAGTCGTCCTCGTTCCTCCAGTTGAGCTCTAGCGCTCGCGGGAAATGCCACCGGGCGATCCAGGCTTGATCCGGGAAGCTCGTGTCGTTCTCGCAGACCGTCGGCAGACTGGGGTCGTGCGAGGTGGGGATCTCGCGGAGGCCCGAGAGCTCGGCACGGCCGCCTCCAACCGCACGCACGTCGTCGGCCAAGAAGACTCGGTCTCCGTCGGAGAGGAAGAACAAGCGACCATCGGCAAGCGCGGTCGCGACGCGAACGACGAAGACCTGCTCCGCAGCATCCCGCACCTCGTAGGTGTCGAGAGCGGTGTCGAGGAGAAAGATTCGAGCGGAGCCATCGTCGTCTCGGTGGACTCCGCCGGCCTCGGTCCCAATCACGTGCGAGCCGTCGCGCTGGGTGAGTACGAATGTCACGTCTGCTTTTGGGGGCAGCGGGAGCTGGAGCTCCACCTCCGTGCGGATGCAGTCTCGGACTCGGGGGACTCGGGCGGGTTGGAACACCGTCGGCACCTTCGCCGAGGTGTGCCATGGCACAAGCTCGTCGTTCACGACCGCCGCTTCGAGTCGACGACTGAACATCTCGGCGAGCTCCGTGAGTCGGTGATGCGGCTGATCGCTCTCGGAGTCCTCCATGCTTCCTACCGCAAGGCGAACAGCGGAGGGTGCGAGTGATGATGTCAGCGCGAGGAAAGTGACGCGGTCGTGTGGGGTGTAGTCGACGACTGCGGGGATGGGGCGATCCGACGCTTCGGTCTCGAGATCGACGACGGTGTAGGAGATGCGACGTCGCGCTGCGGTCTCTTCGGCCACTGCGAGCAGGACCGAGCGATCACCCAAGAGGAGGGGGAAGTCGATTCGATAGGGCTCCGGATGGCACGACGCCAAGGGAACCAGCAGCAGAAAAGCGGCCCCCAGTGTCCTCATGAGTCCTCGAATCCCAATTCAGGAACTCGCTGGGGGTTCCGAGTGCGATTCAGCCGCCTTGAGCCCCAGTCGCAACGCGAGCCGGTGCAGGTTGCTCTTGTCGACCTGCAGGTCTCTCGCCGCCTGAGCCCAGTTGCCGTGTGCGGCTTCGACCGCAGCATGAATCATCTGGCGCTGGAAGACCTCGGTGGCCTCGGTGAGCGAGCCCACGGGCCTTGGGGGCGTTGCATCCGCGACGGCACGGAGCGCGGGCGAGAGGTCCAAGTGCTCGCCGCCGATCACGATGTCCTTCTCACGTCCGCCGTTCGAGGCGCGGACCGCGGCCCGAAGGATGACGTGGTGAAGCTCTCGAACGTTCCCGGGCCAAGCGTACTCGGCCATCCCGGCCAAGGCACGCCGATCGACTCGGGCCTCGGAGAGACCGAGCTTGATCTTCGCCTCATCGAGGAAGTGTTGAACGAGCATCGGGATGTCTTCTCTGTGCTCTCTTAGAGAGGGCACACGTACCGGGAATGCGTTGATACGGTGAAACAGGTCCTCGCGAAACGCGCCTCGGCGAACTTCTGCCTCCAGGTCTCGGTTCGTTGCCGCGATGAGCCAAACGTCGACCGTTTGAGGACGCGCCGCGCCCACGCGCTGAATTTCTCCAAACTGAACCGCGCGCAGGAGGAGCGGCTGAAGCGATAGGGGCAGCTCTCCCACCTCATCGAGGAACAGCGTGCCTTCGTGGGCGACCTCGAAGCGCCCGGGACGGGTCGACACCGCGCCGGTGAAGGCGCCACGCATGTGACCAAAGAGCTCGCTCTCGGCGATCGTCTCGGGCAGAGCCGCGCAGTTGACGGAGACGAGCGGTCGGCGCGCGCGGCCGGAGCGCGCATGCACGGTGCGGGCGACGAGCTCCTTGCCGGTGCCGGTCTCCCCGTGAACGAGCACCGGCATCCCCGAGCGCGAGGCCAGATCGATCTCGGCGTGGAGCCGACGAATGGGCTCACTCGAGCCCACCAAGCCGCTTCCGTGTCGGGCCAGGGCCTCGAAGACCAGCTCCTGCGCGACATGTTCTTGGTGGGCCGCTCGGTGCTCGAGTTCATCGATCAAGAGGGCGGTGCGCATCGTCGCAGCGGCCAAGGCGGCGAAGGTCTCGACCCAGGAGTCATCCACGGACTCGAAGCGCCCCGGTTCAATTGCGTCCACGGTGAGACAGCCCACCAGCTCTCCATCGATCCTGAGTGGGGCGCCGAGGCAGGAATGAACACTGCCCGGACTGCCGTCGGCGCGTCCCCCGGCGTGAACATGTCCATCGTAGGGGTCGGGCATCGGGTCGTCGGCGGCAAAGCGAACGACGTGCTGGGCGCTCACGATCCGCTCGAAGCGGGGATGCTCGGAGATGCGAAAGCACCGGCCGATCAAGTTGGGGTCGAGGCCCTTCACTGCGAGGGGCACGAGTTGTTCCTCCCCCTCGACCTTGAGTAACGCGACCGCATCGGCCGGGAGTACGCGTTGGACCGCGGCGACCAAACGTTGGTAGCGCTGATCGGTGGGCAGACTCTCGCTGAGGTCGATCGCGACCCGCATCAAAGCGTCGAAGAGCTCGGAGGTCCGATCCACAACGAGTTGTCCTATCGACCACTCAGACGGCGGTCAATTCGACCCCCGCAGGACTTCGCCTAAATCGTCTGGTCCCAAGGGTTCCGGGCATGGCGGTTGCAACTTGGCTGACGGAATGAACGGGGATTCCTCTAGAGCTCATCTCAAAACCCCCTCGGTCGCGATTTCGGCCGATCCGCGTCGGCCCGCCGTGTTGGGCCTCCTCGCGTTATCGCAGGATAGCGCATTCGTCGGCCCGCCTTGCGGGCCTCGCGTC
>WYAZ01000116.1 GCA_011526105.1 Deltaproteobacteria bacterium
GAAGGGAGTTGGGTCGCCCCCAATGACCGAGGAGCCCGAAAGGGCGGCCGCAGGCCGCGCGTCGGCCAGGGGCGAAAAGGACAAGCGCGAACGTGATCTGAACTTTTCGGACGGGACACTAGAGCTCTAATACTTGAGCAGCTTCGTGAGGTGTCGGCGCTCCCAGCTCTGAGCCTCGGCAAACTGCGCGAAGCGGGCCTCGTCGGCTCGGAACTCGGCGGTGTGGATGCAGCGCCGGCCGCCTGCGCTCTTCACGTCGTGGAGCTGATGCAGCATCTCGTGATGCACCACCGAGGCGACGAAGAAGCGAGGGACCCACTCTTGGTCTAACGCGGGATGGATGCGGATGAGGCGCAGTTCGTCCGAGTACGTCCCCATGTTCATGGAGGTGCGCCTCTTCTTGCGTGCGGCGCTGGACCAGGTGATTCGTGCCTCGACCTTCCGTTCGAAGTACGCCCCGTTGAGCTCCTCGAAGATCTCTCGCAGGTTGTGGACCTCGCCATAGGGCTGCAGTCGCAGCGAGTGCACGCGCGTTCGATTGAGCTGATCGCGATGGGTCTCGATGAAGTGGTCGAGCAGCGCGCTCTGCTTCATGGGGATCTCGTCTTCCGAGATGAACGCGGCCAGGGCCTCGAGGACGTCCGCAGGGGCGCCCCCAAACATGCTGTGCACCCTCACGTAGAGCGCGGAACCTCGCCGACGAAACGAGATCATCGTCGATCGATTGGTCGTGAGCTTGACGATGACCCTCGGGCCGAGCAGCGTCCGAAGTGCCCGCTCCAGATGGACCTGTGCCTGGATGCTCGGGTGAAAGGTCTCGTTGGTCTCGTCTCGCTTCGGCGCAGACTTCGCGGCCTCGCGTCTCGGGGGGGCGGCCTCGCCCGCAAAGAAGAAACCAAGCTGGCCCATCACCGCGACAGAGAGTATTGAACCTCGAAGAAAGTTTCCAGCGTGCTGAGTTCGACCGAAAAAGAAGCGCTGCTGGGGCGCGCGAGACACGCCATCGCGCATGCGCTGGGCGCGTCCGAGCCTGAGGCTCCACCGGAGGCCCAGGGGCGTCTGCTCGAGCCCATGGGTGCTTTTGTGACCCTGCACACCCAGGCCGGCGCGCTGCGCGGCTGTATCGGGACGCTGGTCTCCGAACGTCCACTCGCCGATGTCGTGGATGAGATGGCGGTCTCCGCCGCCACTCGAGATCCGCGATTTGCCTCCGTCACGCCGGAGGAACTCCCATCCCTGCTCGTCGAGATCTCGGTCCTGGGTCCTCTTCAGTCGGTCTCGGCCCTGGACGATATCGAGGTCGGCTCACACGGCCTCCTCGCTTCGGGTTTCGGGCGCCGCGGGGTCCTCTTGCCCCAGGTGGCCACCGAACACCACCTCGATGCGGGGGCCTTCGTCGAAGCCACGTGCCAGAAGGCGGGGCTCCCTTCGGACGCCTGGCAAGCCGGCTTGGCCAGGCTCGAGAAGTTCCGCGCGGAGGTCTTCAGCGAGACCGCGGGGCCTCGCGAGCCCTGAATCCAGCCACCTGCGTGAGCCCTTGCACCGGCCGCAGGATGGCCGCCTTGTACGCGGGGAACAACGTGGCGAGGGTGGAGGCGAGCATGGCACCCAGCGCCACCAAGGTGACCTCGAGCGGACGCACCACGATCGGCAGGTTCTCGAGGTAGTACACCCGCGGGTCGAGCTTGAGCCCGTACTCGCCCAGCACCGCGCAGATGATGAGGCCGAGCGCGACGCCTGAGGTGCAACCGAGCAGACCTACGATCTGGCCGTCGATGAGAAAGACCCACAAAATCGATCGGTTGGTGGCTCCCAAGGACTTGAGCACCGCGATCTCTCGACCCTTCTCGAGGATGAGGAGGATCAAAGTGGAGATGATGTTGAAAGCGGCCACCAGGATGATGAAGCCGAGCACCAAGCTGATCAGGATCTTCTGCGTCTTCACCGCGCCAAAGAGGCCGCGGTTCATCATGGCCCAGTCTCGCACGTCGTAGTGGAGCGGGTTCGGATCGACGTTGCGTATGGCCTGGGTGATGGTGCGGCGCGAGGTCATGGGGTCGCTGCTCCATACCTCGAGCCCTGAGACCGTCTTGTACAGGCTGAAGAAGCGTTGCGCCTCCTCGAGCTCGACGAACACCATCCGCGAGTCGAACTCGAACATCCCGGTGTGAAAGACGCCGACGACCTCGAACACGCCGGTGCGGGGCTTGCCGCTACCGCCCTCGTAGGGCGACACCAGGGTGATGTTGTCGCCCACCGACGCATGCAGCATCTCTTTGAGCTCGTGGCCGATGAGAACCCCGGGGTGGAGATCGGCGCTCGGGGTCGTGCCCGGGCGGCGCTTTCGCCGCTCGAGCTGATCGAAGGCGCTCGCGTCCACGAACTTGGCGAGCGAGGTCTCTTTGGCGAGGCTGGGAACGACGCCTTTGAACATCACGCCGGCGACACCCTTGGCGCTCTGCGCGATCACTTCGCTGAACACGAACGGGGCGACAAACTCGATGCCCGGCTCTTTGCGCAAGGCCTCGGCGACCTCTTCATGCTCTCGAAGCACATCCCCGCTCCGCAGCACCATCGCGTGGCTGCTGATGCCGAGGAGCTTCTCGAGGAACTCGGTCTCGAAGCCGTTCCAGACCGAGGTGACGACCGTGAGTGCGGTGACCCCCACGGCGACGCCCGCGATCGTGATGAGCGTGATGAGCGAGACCGGACCTCGGCGGCGCGAGCGGATGTATCGAAGCGCGATGGTGAGCTCGTAGGGCAGGTTCATCCGGTCTCGTGCTCGTTCTGCGGTGGTCGCCGCCCGTGGTCAACCGGATTGGCTTGACCTCGGCGCGCGGGGCGCCCTTTGCTCCGATCCATGCCTGGGCCGCTGCTCCTTGCTCCGTGGGCCCATACCCCGATGGAGCTCTCGGAGTTGCTCGGGAGTGCCGCCCGCGCCAAGGCGGTGTTCGCCGAGGTCCGCGCCGGCCGAGATCCGATGAGGACCCTCGAGCCCGGGCTGAAACAGAGGCTCGCGAAGGTCAGCCGCGCCCCAGACTTCGCGGTCGAAGAGACTTCCACCGCCACCGATGGCACGACCAAGCTGCGCATTCGGCTCGGGGACGGCGCTCGGATCGAGACGGTGCTGATCCCTGAGCGCGCTCGCACGACGGTCTGCGTCTCGACTCAGGTCGGCTGTATTCGCGGGTGCGGGTTCTGTCTCACGAGCACGATGGGGCTGCTTCGGAATCTGAGCACCGAGGAGATCCTGCTCCAGCTCGTCGCGTCGCGCCGCGTGGCGCGGACCTGCGCCTTGCCGAACGTCCGCAACGTGGTCTTCATGGGCATGGGGGAGCCGCTCGACAACCGAGACGAGGTCGGCCGCGCGCTCGCGATCCTGACCGACAACGAAGGTCACGGGGTCGGGGCACGGCACGTGACGGTCTCGACCGTGGCGCCCACCCCGGCCGCGGTTTTGAACACCTCCGGCTGGCCGGGCCAACTCGCCTGGTCGCTGCATGCGGCCCGCCCCGAAGTGAGAAAACGTCTGATCCCCACCGCGCGGCACTCTCCTCGGGCCCTGCTCGAGTCCTTTGAAGCGCGGCTGTCCGGCGCGCGGCGACCCACGCTCTTCGTCGAGATCGCGCTCATCGATGGCATCAATGACCAGCCCATCGACGCTGACGCCGCAGCCGATCTCTTTCGGGGCACGAAGCTCGAGGTTCGCTTCAACCTTCTGCCCATGAACCCCGGCAATGGTCTGGGCTTTCAGACGAGCCCGCGCGCATCACAGATGAAGCGGAGCCTGCAAGCCCACGGCTACTTCTGCTCGCTGCGTCGCCCGCGCGGCCGAGACGAGCACGCCGCCTGTGGGCAACTGGTGATACAGCCCTGAGTCGGGCTTCACTCGGCGTCGAGCAAGCTTCGGACGGTGTCGGCGTCCGCGGTCGACGGTCCCGTCGTGAGAAGGGGCGCCGCGTCGATGTGCTCCGCATCCATCATCTTCACGACCCGCACCAGCACGGCTTCGATCTGGGCCTGTTCGGTGTCGGGCAGCAGGGAGAGCTCTTCGCGAAATCGCTCCTGCAGAGGCGAGGGTGCTTTCGCGATGATCGTCTCTCCGGCCGGAGTGAGATGGACGGTCACGCGCCTTCGGTCGTCGGTGTTCCGCTCGCGCTGAACGAGCTCTTGGCTGCTCAGCCGGTCGATGATGCCGGTGACCGTGGCTTGCGACAGTTCGACCTCGCGCGCCAGCTCCCCGAGGGTGATGGGACCCCGTCGCTTCATGGCTCGGAGGCACACGAGCTGCGGGCCCGTGAGGCCGTGTTTGCTCGCGAGCTGGCGGCTGTAGATGTCGATGGCCCGCGTGATCTTGCGCAGGGACCGCAGGATGTTCTCGTCGTACCCAGCCATGGCGTTCGACACTAGTCCCCCGTCCGACTCCGTTCCAGCGCTAGATGACGAAACGATGACGGAAGCGGCTGCCGGACTGTGCTTCAATGCTAGGGCGTGCGCGGATCGTGGAATCCCGAAGCGAAGGCTCGGGTGGTGTGTGGGCATCAGGCGGCGGGCCTCATCCTGGCGGTTCTGGCAGGGGCCTGCGCGGCCGAAAGAGGGCTCCATACCTCCGCGGCCCCGGAAGGCGCGCCGGAGGACGGAGCGCGGCGGGGAGCGCAGGTTCCCTTGCGCGTTCTGTCGCCCATCCCGCCAAACGAGATGTACTTCCGGCACTACGGGACCAATCCCACCGTGGACACCCGCGAGGAGAGTGTCTCCACCTTCTCCGTGGACGTGGACGCCGCGGCCTACGCGCTCGCCCGGGCGATGCTGACGGCCGGCCAGATGCCCGACGAGGCTGCGATCCGGGTCGAGGAGTTCGTCAACGCCTTCGAGTACGACTATGAGGCTCCGGTTGAGACCGCGCTCAGCCTTTGGGTTGAGGTTTTCCCCTCGCCGTATCGACCCGGCTACCACGTGCTCCGGCTCGGGCTCCGGGCAAGAGAGATTGCGCGCTCGGAGCGGGCACCGGCGCATCTGGTGATCGTGCTCGACGCCTCGGCCTCGATGGGACGAGACGGCCGCCTCGAGACCGCCAAGAGCGCACTGCGGCTGCTGTTCGATGGCCTCGATCCTCGGGACAGCATCGCCCTCGTGAGCTTCAAAGAACGGGCAAGGACGCTGCTGGGGCCGATCTCGGGCGCCGATACGGCAGCGCTCCGCCGAGCCCTCGACGGGATCGAGCCCGGCGGGGCGGCAAACATCCACGCCGGCCTGACGCTCGGCTACGAGATCGCGGCGAAAATGCGATCTGTCCCCGGAACCCATCGGCTCATTCTGTGCTCCGATGGCGTGGCCGATCGGGGAGGGCGAGACGCGCGCGAGATCCTGCTGCGCATCGGCTCCGAAGCTCGGCGCGGGATCGCGCTCAGCACCTTGGGCGTAGGACTGGGCCACTACGACGACGTCATGCTCGAGCAGCTCGCGAACACGGGGGACGGTCAGTACGCGTACATCGACAGCGCCGACGAAGCCCACCGTGTCTTCGTGCGTGCGCTCTCGGAGACCACTTCTACGGTGGCCAAAGACGCGAAGGTCCACGTGGAGTTCGATCCCCGCGTCGTGTCGCGCTTTCGGCTGATCGGCTACGAGAACCGTCACCTCGAAGCTCGAGCGTTTCATGACGACCGCGTGGACGGGGGTGAGATCGGAGCCGGCGGTTCGATGACCGCGCTGTACGAGGTGAAGCTGCAGCGCGAAGACCAGGCGCTGGGCGAGGTTCGGGTGCGTCATCTGGATCCCAAAACGGGCGGGGAACGTCACCTGGCACGAACGCTTCATCCAAGACACAGGCCCCTCCGATTCGAGGACGCGAGCCCGGCCGCGCAGCTCGCCGTATCGGCGGCCGGGTTCGCGGAGAAGCTGCGCGGGAGCTACTGGGCTCGGGGGCTCCGATACCAGAGGCTGCTCGAGCAGCTCGAGGCGCTGCCCGAGCCGGTGAAGCGGCGTCGGTCCGTGCTCGAGCTTCGGGGGCTGATCGCACGGGCTCTCGAGCTCGATCGCCGAGCCGACAAGTTCGAGCCCGAGCTCCCGTTGGTGTCGATGAGCTTCGACGAAGTGCCGATTCTGAGGTGAAGATGATCAGCGGGAGGAAGCAGCTGCTGCTGACCGGGCTTCTGCTCGCTCTTCTGCTCTTTGGTCTCGGGCTCATGGAAGCGCTCTTTGTTCGGGAGCACCGAGAAGCTCTGGACCGCATCGAGGAACGGATCGAGCTGCGAAACAACCAAGCGAGCGGCGTGTTTCAGGAGCTTCTTCGAAGCGAGCACGAAGCACGCCGCGTCCGAAGGGAGGAGGCGCTGCTCGATCCGCTCGTGCCCGCCGCGGATCTGCTCGTCTTTCGGGGCGGGTCCTTCCTGCTGCCTCCCGCTTCGAGGTCTCGCGAGGGCGAAGATCGAGCTCTGGTCTGGCAAGGGGCGCTTGGCGGGGTCGGGCCCGGGCCTGCGGAAGACGATGAGGTCTCGTCGGACCGCCTGAAGCTCGCTCGTGAGATCCATCGTCGACTCGTAGAGAAGGACCGGCCGGGCATCGAGAGCGCGATGCGGGCCTATCTTCTGCATCGTGCACGCTTCTTAGTCCCGTCGGAGGTCGATCTCCCGCTCACCTTGGCGGTTGTTCGAGCGCTCAACGAGCGCGCTGCGCCCGATCCGGACCTCATCCGAAAGCTGCTGCGCGATGGTTTCACTCGAGACCCCGGGGGACCACGAGCCGGGCTCATGCGTCAGCTGCTTCGTCGCCGTGATCGCTTCACCAGGGCGGAGTTCGAGGCTCTGACCGAGCAGATCGTGGCGCTGGCGATGATCCATGGCATTCCGCACACGGACTTTGAGGCCCGCGCGACCGAGAACGTCGACGCGCCGCCCTTCATCGAGGCCACACCCAATGCTCCCTCGGTCGATGTGGGCTTTGCGTGGTACATCGAGAGCTCGGACGGAAGCGTGACGGGGTTTCGTTTCGATCGCGAGCTCATGCGATCGAGAGTTCGTGAGGAGCTCATCGCGCGATCCATGATCGGGGAGATTGAGACCGTGCATCCCTTCGATGTCACCCCTGGCTCGACGGCCGGGTGGTTCGCGCTGACGTCGCTCCCCATCTCGGTGAGTTCACTCGAGCTTAGAGCGGAGATCCCGAGCGCAGAGCGTCGCCTCGCGACCAAGACCGCGCTCGTGGCAGGCACCGGGCTGCTTGCGATGGCGGTCTTTGGCCTGGGACTCGCGTGGCAGCGGCGAGAGCGCGCTCTCGTGGAGCTCAAACACGACTTCGTCTCGGCGGTCTCTCATGAGCTTCGCACGCCGTTGGCTTCGGTACGGCTCCTGGCTGAGACCCTCGAGCGTCGCCTCGCTGAAGACCCACGTGCGAAGGACTATCCCACGCGGATCGTGCGCGAGATCGATGAAGCCAGCTTCCTCGTGGAGAACATCCTCTCTTTCCATCGGATCGACAAAGGAAGGTGGGCGCTCTATCCCGAGACTGTCGATCTCTTGGAGCTCTTCCGACGCTCCGCCGCCGACCTCTCCCTGCAGCTCGACCGACGGGTGCGGCTCGAAGCCTCGGGTGGACCCTCGGCGCTGTCACTCGACCCGGAGCTGGCGCGCCTCTTGGTCTCCAACCTGGTGAAGAACGCGATCCTCTACAACGAGCGAGATCCCGTCGAGATCGTGGTGGAGGCACGCCTGGAGGCGGGATACGTGCGCATCGCGGTGCGCGACAACGGCATCGGCGTGCCGGAGGACGAGCGCGATCGGATCTTCGCTGACTTTCAGCGCGGCAGCCGGTCCGGCAAGAGGCGTAAGGCGGGCAGCGGGCTCGGTCTGGGCCTCGTACGTCGCATCATGCGGCTGCATCAAGGAGACATTCGGCTCGCTTCCTCGGATGCATCCGGCAGTCGGTTCGAGCTAGAGTTCCCAGCGGGAGAGGCCGAGACGGGATGAGCGCCCACATCTTCGTGCTGGAGGACGACGAGAGTCTTCGTCTGGCTCTGGTCGACAACCTCGAAGAGGAGGGCTACCGCGTGGACGCGGCGAGCACCACCGCCGAGGCGAGGACGCGGCTCTCCGGACTTCGGCCCGACCTCTTTGTTTTGGACATCATGCTCCCCGACGGAGACGGCTACGCCTTCTGTCGCGAGCTCCGATCCAGTGGCCATGAGGCGCGGGTTCTCATGCTCACTGCGCGCACCCTCGAGGAGGATCTGTTGCGCGGCTTCGAGGCCGGGGCCGATGACTACCTCGCCAAGCCCTACCGACTCCGCGAGCTGTTGGCTCGCGTTCGCGCGCTCGTGCGGCGTCGCGTCGAGCCTGCGGAGGACCTGATTCGCTTCGATCAGTTCGTGCTGCGGCGGTCGGCTCGGCGGCTCGAGCGGCTCGATGGGTCCGAGGTCGAACTCACCAAGACCGAGTTCGACTTGCTGCTTCTTCTGCTCAGCGAGCGCGGGCGGGTTCTGTCACGACAGGTGATCCTCGATCGCGTGTGGGGGGAGGACATCGTGGTTGATCCTCGAACGGTCGATAACTTCGTGTCGAGTTTGAAGAAGAAGCTCGGGGCAGGGCAGGGGTCGGGGGTTCGGATTCAGACGGTGCGGGGCGTGGGGTATCGGTTGGAGATTGAGGAGTAGGGGGGAGCGCCCAATCGACCGCTCGCAGACCGAAACAGACCCTCTGGTCCGCCCGCAGATCTCTACGGCCGTCCAGCCAACGAGCGCGCCCTTCGCGGACCATGAAAGAGCTCGACCGTGGCTCCACCGCGCCACTCAATCTCCGGAAGCCGCGCCAAGATCGCGCACACCGCACTGGACCGGTGAACACGAAGCTGCCCGAGGAGCATGCGGTTGCTCAGTGCCCCGTGAACCATGAGATAGTCCCACGCGAGATCGAACATCCAGGCAGGAACGAGCTGCGGGGTTTTGTGATCTCGTTTCGTCGTCTCCGTCTCCACGAAGACGCCTTCCGGCGACATGGCCACGACCCGGTTCGGCTTGGGACTTCGTCCCAGGGTCATGAACACCGGGTCCTTCTGAACCTCAGCTTCGATGAGATCGTATAAGACGGGACTAAAAGTCTCCTTCCGAAGCTCGCCCTTCGGTTCGAAGTCAAAGCAGCGCGCGTCCGACCAGAGGCTCTCCCCAAGCTCCCACGCCTCGGCGATGGGGCCCGAGCACTTCTTAGCGTCGAGCCGCACCGCGACTTCGACGTTCGTGACGAGCCCGCCGGTCAGGTTTGCGGAACCCACGATCGCGGAGGCCTCTCGAGTGCTCTGCGACAAGTAGAGCTTCGGGTGATACGTGCCAGGGGACAGATTGAGCACGCGGACGTGGACCCCGAGGCTCACCGCCTGGCTGAGCGCCTCCGGGTTCGTCGACCCGAACGTCGTCGTCACGAGTAGGCGTGCGCTCGTCCCAACTTGCTCCAGCTCCTTCCGAACGAGACTCACGCCGGCGGAGGTGGCGAACGCAACGCACATCAACGACCGGTCCGCCGTGCGCAAGCTGCTGCGAACGCCTTCGAGCAGACTACCGGGGGACAGGGTGCTGAGGACCTGGACCTGCATCCGTGACTATCCGAATCTACTGCTCATCGTGATCGCGACAGACATGCCCGGTCGCGGTTCACTCGACGATGAACGCTTCCCCAGTGTTCGCCGGGCCACCGGCCGTTAGACCGCCCCAAACGAGCATTGCGCTCCCTGTCCAAACCGCAGTGTGACGCGTACGCGCCGTCCCCGCGGGGGCAGGTCCGCGAACGCTCAACCAGGATTGCGCCCCCAGACGCCAAGCCCGCCCGTCCGCGATCCATGGGTCCGCGGAACCCGAGCCCCCCCAGATCATCATCGCATCGCCGTTCCACACGGCTGTATGATCGGACCGAGCTGATGGCGCGTTGCCCGCGGGCAGGGCCTCCCAAGAGTCCGTTTCGGGATCATAGACACCACCGTTCGCGTGCCAGTTGCTGTCTCTTCCACCCCAAACGATGAATCGGGACCCTGTCCACACACCGGTGTGTCCGAATCGAGGTGAAGGCGCGTTCACTGGCGACATCGCCGTCCAGCCATTCAAAGTCGGATCGTAGCGAGCACCCGACCCGAGTGCCCGGCCGTTGCTCGCGATCCCTCCCCACACCACCATTTCCCTCCCCGTCCAAGCAGCGACGTGCAGAGCGCGCGCCTCGGGAGCCCCCTGAGCGGTGGTTGGCCTCCAGTCGTCGTTGAGGGGTCGGTACCGGGATCCAGTATTCAGTCGATCGACTGCACCGTGGCCACCCCAGACAATCATCTCGACGCCGGTCCACACCGCTGATGCGCCGCTTCGCCCCGTCGGCGCTCCGACGGAGCTCGTGTTGACCCATGATCCGACTTCCGGATCGTAGATCCCTCCGGAGGCAAGTTTGGCGGTTCCATCGGATCCACCCCACACCAGCATCTTGCTGCCCGTCCAAACGGCGACATGTCCCTCGCGCGGCTCGGGTGCACCAACAGTCGTCAGTGGTGACCATGAGTTGGTGAGCGGGCGAAAGGTTCCGCCATCTCTCTTCAAAGTGACGAGGTCAGAGCCGCCCCACACGATCATGCTTGTCCCCGTCCAGACCGCCGAGTGCTGGACTCTGCCCGAGGGCGCGCGCGCAACCGAGAGCACCATCAACCGGCACTGGACTGGAGCCGGGCCATCGCAGCGCCATCCGGCTTCGACGCGGCAGGTCGCATCGCAGCCATCTCCGGTGACGATGTTCGCATCATCGCAAGCCTCTGGAGCGGTGAGCACGCCGTCGCCGCAGGTCCTGATGCACACCGACGGCGCTCCCAAACACGACCAGCCGGCTTCGACTTCGCAGCGAACATTACATCCATCGTTGTTCCCGACGCCGCCATCGTCACAGCCCTCGGAACCAAGCACTTGACCATCACCGCACTCGGGCGCGCATCGCTCTGCGCCCGGAGGACAGAGCCAACCGACCTCGACCTCGCAGTCGCGGGAGCAGCCGTCCCCGTCTCGGGCGTTGTTGTCGTCGCAGGTCTCCCCTAGATCGAGGACCCCGTTTCCGCAGCGGCGAACACAGCGGTTGGGATTCCCCGCACACGTCCACCCAACCTCGACACTGCATAGCGGGCTACAGCCGTCTCCCGCGAGCGAGTTCCCGTCGTCACAGTCTTCGACGTCCAGGCGCAGCGCATCTCCGCAGATCGGGGAGCATCTGTTGGGAATGCCGGAGCACGTCCATCCTTCCTCTTTGACGCACAGGGGGCTGCAGCCGTCTCCGGTCATGTCGTTTCCGTCGTCGCAATCCTCCGGGCCCACGGCGACGGTGTCCCCGCAGAACGAGGAGCAAACGCTTGGCATGCCGCTGCAGCTCCAACCGATCTCCCTCCTGCAGATGTCTGAGCAGCCGTCTCCATTCTTCCTATTTCCGTCATCACAATCCTCGAAGCCCTCGGACTTTCCGTCGCCGCACAAGGGCAGACTCGTGTCGAGATCGAGCGAAGAGGTGCAGCCAGCCAGCGCTGCGACCAGGACCAGACCCATGCGAGGTGCTCTCAAGGCTTCGCATCCTCCGACTGCAGCCCCTCGACCCGAAAAACCCCAGGCGAGGGTTCGCCAAAGATCCACTCAACGACAGCCCAGACCGAGAGCGCGCCGGCACCAACCAAGAGACTCGACCCGAGCGCTTGGGACAACGCACGACTGTTCTCCTTGTCTACTACCTGATCTCGCAGCTCATCGAGCTCCATCGCCGTGACCGCGTTCGGCAGAAGGGCGACGGCGGCGTCTCTCGAACTTTCCGCCCTATGAGCCACCCACATTTGCTGAGCACCAAGGGCTGCGGCCACCACCGCCGCTCCGGTCGCGATCCACCGACGCCAAAGCCACGCATCGCGCCTTGATTCGAGTTCCGCCGCCGTGCGCGGCCGCTCCAGTATCTGGAGGACACGGTGCTCGCGTGGTGAGAGGACCACGACGAGATCTCCAACGACTTCTCCATCGAGCAGGAAACTCAACGGGATTCGTCCGGGCCGCAGTGGGTTCGGGCCGCTCTGTGCAAGCGGCGCGACTCCGGAACGCAGCTCCCACGGACCGGGCTCGAGCTGAAACTCCAGGCTCGCGCTCGCGCCCGCCCACGGCCCTGGTACCTCCAGGACCTGACGGGACTCAGCGCCCTCATCAAGCACAACCTTGCTCTGTCCGGTGGACTCCTTACCGAGTCGAAGCGTGAGCCGGTGCTCGATCTCGGCCACGACCTCCCCCTTCCACGGTGTCGTCCCCACGACGTTCCCATCGATGAGAAGCTCCGCTTCCACGGGCTGGGACTCACCCAAGACTCTCGTCACCGCCTCGACCTTGAGACGCGCGCGCTTGGGCTCGAGCTCCAATGTGACAGTCGACTCTTCGGCGCGTCGAATGCTCACGACTTGCCGCCGCGGGTGGTATCCGCGAGCTCTCAATTCGATCACGTGCTCTCCCACGTTCACGTCGGCGAGGGCGAGGGGAAGAGTGCCCGAGACCTGCTCATCGATGAGGACCTCGGCCCCAATGGGCGCTCCGTTGATCGTCAGGGATCCAGCGTTACGATTGAGTCGATACTCGAGTCTCGATGTCTCTCCCGGGCGCACCGAGATCTCCTGGGCAGCGAACGGCAGGTAGCCAGGTGCCTCAACCATGATGCTGTAGGTCCCGATCCGGTAGGCGGCGGAGTACCTTCCCCTGATGCGCAGCGGTTCTCCATTGATCACGAGCGTCGCGCTTTCCGGCATGCCCTCGATCTCCAGCAGCCCGAATGTCGGCAGAAGCTGGACAATCCCCTCCTTGGGGATCTGAACGTTCGAGCTACTCATTTCGATGTCGAACCGCTGGTGAGCGAACATGTCGCCCGCGGTTCGAAGAAGGACGATGTACCTTCCGAGCGGGAGCTCCTTGGTGAAGAAGCCTGAAGCGATCGTACCCTCGAGTACGCCGTTAATGTAGACCTCGATCCCGAGCCCCGGCTCTCCTTTGGCTTCGGCGCGAATCCGCAGATAGCCTGACTCGTCGCTCGGAGGGTTCTTGACGGCCTGACCGTCCAAGAGGTCCATCGAGAAGCCTTTGTAGCCGCCCTGTCGCCGCGCTTTCAGCGCCCTACCAACGGTTTCGATCGCTGCTCGCAGACCCTCTTCTTCGCAAGGCGCGTCCGCCTTGGTCGAGAACTCCGCGACTGAGCTGCGCAAGTCGTAGAGACGGATCGCAAGGACACATCCCGAGCCGAGTCGCGTCCACGTGGAGGTCAGGGCCTTCTGTGCAGCGACGGCCTTGCCCAGCTCGATCTGGCAGGCCTCGTCGTAGCAGTCGCGATAGCTGTCCGCTTGCTGTTGGGCGAGCTGGGCCGCGATCTCGGAGCGGGGTACGGTTCGGAGTCCAGCGGCGGCGACGACCGAGTCCATGAAGCTCGTGAACTTCTGTCGCTGGATGGGCGAGAAATCCGACACGTCGAGGGTTTGAAGGTCCGTGACCGCGACAACCTCGCCTGGAGCGGCCTCCCCAGAGAGAAGTGGTGTGAGGATTATCGGGACCCCAACGAACACTCCTAGCCAGGATCGAGGGCAGTGCGCCGCAGGTCGAACGTGAGTCTGACTCATTCTATCCAGCCGACTAAGGACTCTAGCAGCTTCGTCATCCGGAGCAAGGCCATCGACCTCGCACCTTGCGTCCGGACCCATCTGAGATGAACCTCACTCCATGAGCGAGAAGAACCGATGGTTCGTGCGGGCAGGAGGTGCCGCGCGGTTTGTGGACCACTTGGTCTCCGAGGGCTTGGTCGCGCTGGGTTGGGGCGAGATCGGCCCTCTCGCCGACGATGCGAGGTCCTGACGACATCGCGAGCCAGCACACGAGGTCCACGCCCATGGAGGCATAGCACACGTCGTTCACGGCATGGCCGGTCTCGGTCGTCCCGGGGCGGGGCTCTGATGTTGCGATGTGTCGCTCGAAACGTTGCCCAGGACTCGGGGCGCCTACGTCACTCTACGTCTCGTCAACGTCCTGAGCCCTCTGGCCGGCTTCCATCGGATCTCGTATGGCGTGTCTCGAGTGAGCGCGGAGGCGCATGAGAATGAAGATCGCACCGAAAGATCCCCGGCCTTCTACCTCTTCTCACCTGGGCACCTGGCCGCCCTTCGCGCTCCATTTCGTCTGCCTCATCGCCGCGTGCGCGAGCGCGGCCCCCGCATATGTCCCGAAGCTCCTTCGCGCGCCGTTGGACCCTCAGGCCGCTCGGGTGGCTGTGAGTGAGGAGGTAGCGGTGGCCGGCTATTGGGCGGAGGAGGAGCTTGGGCGCGCCGTCGCGACGGAACTCGTCCGCGAGTTGAAGGCCTGTCTGACCGAATCGGGTTACGAAACGGGCACGGGGCGGCCGGAGATCCTCCTTCAGCTACGGACGGAGCTCTCTGGCTATTCGGAGAATCTGGTTTCTACGACCGTCCTGGAAGCCCGCTCCGGTGGCGCGCTACTCGGAACGTGGGTCGTTCGCACCCCCCAAGATACGACGGGACCGGTTGACGTCGGCCTCTTTGCAGGACTGGTTGCGGTGATGCTTCTCAATCGCGCGACCGAATCGGGGGCGCTCAGGTCCGAGGTGGGTCCTCCGAATGAGGAGGCGACCACTCCAAGGCCCGGACAGAAGGCCATCATTTTGGTGTTTGATATCGAGGATCCTGACGGAGTTCTTCGACCAGAGCAGAAACTCGCCTTGGGGGAGTATCTCGCCGTCCAGTTGGCGCGCGAGGGACGTTACCGCGTGACCCCGAGAGATCAACTCCGTGAGAAGCTTCGAACGCAGTCCGTGGAGTCCTATCGCGAGTGCTTCGAAGACACCTGTCAGATCGAGTTGGGGCGAGCGTTGGCCGCCCAGAAGATTGCATCCACTCGACTTCACAAGGTTGAGGACCGTTGCATCCTCACGACGACGATCTATGACCTGACAACCGAGGCGTCGGAGAGAGCGGCGAGCTCGAACTCAGACTGCACGGAGTCTGCTCTGTTTCGATCCATCGAAGAGCTGGCAAGGCAGTCTGGAGATCCGGCTCGATGAGGTTCCCCCCATCACCCGCCCTCCTCCAAAACCGCGCGGTTCCGAAGCGGAGCCCGTCCCGAACCTCCGCCCTGAGGCTTCACTCTGGGGGGCGGCGGCGACCGCCGACTCTTCGGCTTCGCTTCCACCGCGGCCGGCTGACCCCCGCGCACGCACTCGCCGCGCTCTGCTCGACAGCGACCCTCGGCATGGCACACTCGCGCACGACTGCACTGCTCGCTCGAGGCCGCGAAGCAGCCACCCACCTGCGGATCGTAGCTGCACTTGCCCAAGAACGCGCAGAACTTCCCGCGCCGGCAATCGAGCTCCGCTGAGATCGCTCGATGCTGCCGAAGGAGCGCACCATCATTCGAGCGCGTCTCGAGCTCGGCGCTCACCTGCCGAAAGCGCTTGGTGAGTTCGGCGTCAGGTGCGCTCGCCGCCCAGTCTGTCGAACCGCCGGACACCCAGCCGAGCAACGCCCGCTCGCCGATGTACGGATTCTTCGCCGGATCCCAGCCGTAGCTCTCGACAAAAGCCGAGGCCCAGTTCCGCTTGTCCTCATCCGTGACCACCGATAAAGCGAGAAGCCGAGAGAGCTTCTCCCAGTCCGTCTTCAATCGTGCTTTGGCCTCATCGATCGCCGCGGTCTGCAGCTGATACCGCCGCCACTCCGAGAGCCGGGCCTCCGCCGTCTCACGGTATCGAGGCGCGCGGTCGAGCACCGCCTGCCAGCGAGCGATCTTCTCCTTCGTGGCCACCTTTGGATCGCGATCGCTCTTCACCGCAGCGTCGAAGAGCTCGAGTGCCTCCACGTCCACGTCCGAGTATGAAACTGTGACTTCCGAGGCCTCGAGCGCCTTGGGGGCCTCGGGCGTGGCGAGCTCACTCAATACCGATGCCCTAAACTCCGGCTCCTTCGAAGCTTCGCGAGCGCCCGAGATGGTCTGCGCCGCGCGAATCGAGCCGTCGAGCACGGCCTCCTCTTCACACCGGACGCGCTGCGAATCCGCGGATGAGGCGGTCGCCTTGCGGACGTCGTACAGCCGCATGGTCAAGGTGCAGTTGCGGCCGATACGCACCACCTGCGTCTGAAGTACGTGATTCGCGGCGAGCTCCTTTCCGAGCTCAATCTGACAGGACTCCTCGTAGCACTCGCGATAGGACTCTCGCTTCTCCTCGGACATGCGTTTTCGCAGCTCCGTGCGAGGGACGATCTCGAAGCGACCCGACTTCACGAGCTCCGCCGCGATGATCTCCGCAATCTGCGAGCGGCTCGTCTCCGTGAGGGCGCCCCCGCGATCCTCGAGGTCGAACACGGCGATGACCGGAGTGCTGCTCTGCGCAAGGAGCGATACACAAATCGCGAGCAGAGCAGCCAGAGTCACCCTCTCACGTTACCTCACCTCCTCCCGGGCCAAAACCCAGACTAGTCGGAAGTTGAGGAGCACCGCGTGCCCCTTCTCGGCGCAAAAGCGGCGGTCCGCCCTGCGCGGCGAGAATCTTCCTCCCCCGGGCCAGGGGCGGGTTCCCGGGAACTCCAACTTTGGCTACCTTTCCCGCGTGACCGAGATCCCCACGACCTTCTCGGTCCTTCAGTCGCTCACCAAGGAGCGTCTGGTCGAGGTCGCTCGCATCTATAATCTCTCCGTTTCCAAGGACCGTACGAAGGATCGGCAGATCCAAACTCTCACCGACTCCGGCTTCCTCGCGTTTCGCCAGGTGCTCGGCCACATGAGCCGCGATGAGCTCCGCACCGCCTGCCGCGTCCACGGCCTTCCCGACACCGGTCGTGCCCGCATGGAACTCGCGGGCCGCCTCATCGAAGCGCACGGTGACAACGAAACTCAGCCTCTCCCTCATACCTTTCTTGGGCTCGAACCCTCTCGATACTTTCCGAAGAAGGGTGACATCGTCCAAGTACGTCATCGGCAGTGGCTGGCCGAAGAAGTCATCCCCGCCCCCGAGCACGGCGAGGCTTCACTCGTCTCGCTGGTCTGCCTCGACGACGACAACCAAGGCGCACGCACCTCGGTTCTGTGGGAACTCGAGCTCGGCGCCAAGGTTCAGAAACCCGAGGTCCACGGCCTGGGGAACATCCATCGCCTCGACCCACCCCGGTATTTTGGCGCCTACCTCCACGCGCTCAAGTGGAACGCCGTCACCGCCACCGACGCCAAGCTCTTCCAAGCGCCATTCCGCGCCGGCATCAAGCTCATGGCGCACCAGCTCACGCCGCTCAAGAAAGCCCTCGAGCTCCCGCGCGCCAACCTGTTCATCGCGGACGACGTGGGTCTGGGAAAGACCATCGAGGCCGGCTTGGTGCTCCAGGAGCTGCTCCTTCGGCAGCAGGTCGAGCTCGCGCTCATCGTGTGCCCGGCCAGCGTGACGCTTCAGTGGAAGGACGAGATGCAGAAGCGCTTCGGCCTCCACTTCGAACTCTACAACCGTGATTTCGTGGCCCGTCGTCGCCGCGAACGAGGCTTCGGCACGAACCCGTGGACCACCCACCGGCGCTTCATCATCTCGTATCAGACCCTGCGCCGCGCCGATTATCTCGAGCCGCTGCTCCAAGTGCTGGGCGACCGTGCGGACAAGAGTCTGCTCATCCTCGACGAGGCCCACACCGCGGCCCCGGCTTCCGCCCGAAAGTACGCCGTCGACTCTCGCGTCACCCGAGTCATCCGAGACCTCGCCCCGCGCTTCACGAACCGGCTCTTTCTCTCCGCCACCCCGCACAATGGCCACTCGAACAGCTTCTCCGCGCTGCTCGAGATCCTCGATCCTCAGCGCTTCACCCGCGGGGTCCCGGTCGAGAACGCCAAGCAGCTCGAGACCGTGATGGTCCGCCGGCTCAAGTCCGATCTTCGGGCGCTGGGGGTGGACCAATTTCCGAAACGGCGAGTTGTACAAATCGATCTGAAGAGCGCCGAGCCGTTCCCCGAGCTGGAACTCGCCGACAAGCTCGCGCGCTACACCCAGCTCATGAAGCCGGACAAGGGTGTGGGCCGGCTGGTGTTCACGAATCTCCAGAAGCGCCTGCTCTCCTCTGTGGAAGCCTTCTCTCGAACCTTGGCCGTTCACGCGAACTCGGTCGGTGAAGGCCGCGCGAAGACCGCGCTTCAGCTCGACTTCAGCACCCTCGAGCCTGGCCTCGAACGCGAGGATGACGACTACGGCGACGACGAAGAGTCGCGATCGGATGAGGAACTCGCTCGAGCCGAGGTTGTCTCGCGCCTCCTCCACTCACCCGAGGGCCAGGCCAAGGAGCTGCTCGTCGAGATGCAGCGCCTCGCTGACCGAAGCCGCGTGTTGCCGGACGCCAAGGCGCGCGCGCTGGTCGATTGGGTGTGCGAACACCAGTGCCCGGCCGCCAAGTTGGGCGGCCCAGACCCGTCACAGAAGTCCGAGTGGTCTTCACGGCGCGTCATCATCTTCACCGAGTACGGCGACACCAAGCTGTACCTGCAGCGCATTCTCGGAGCGGCCATCGATGGCACCGACGGCTTCGAGGAACGCATCGCCACCTTTCACGGCGGCATGTCGGATGCGCAGCGCGCCGAGCTTCAAGACGCATGGAACGGCGACCCCGCGGAGTACCCGGTGCGCATTCTCATCGCGACCGACGCCGCCCGCGAAGGTGTGAACCTCCAGGGCCACTGCGCGGACCTCTTCCACTACGACATCCCATGGAACCCGGGCCGCATGGAGCAACGAAACGGCCGCATCGACCGCACCCTCCAGCCCGCATCCGAGGTCCGCTGCTACTACTTCTTCTATCCCGACCGCAAAGAAGACCTCGTTCTTCAGAAGCTCATCAAGAAGGTCGACGTCATTCACGATGAACTCGGCTCGCTCGGCACCGTGGTGCTCTCGAACATGGAGGCGGTGCTGAGCGAGGAGCGCGGCATTGACGGAGCCTCTGCCGCAGACCTCGACCGCGTGGCGGCCCTCGAAGGGCATCTGGACGTGGTTCGCTCGGAGCTCGAGACCCAACGGGGGGACTCGAAGCGGCTCGCGCTCGAGATCGAGGAAGCCGGCCGGATCTTGAACGCTTCGCAACAGATCTTGGACTTCGACCCAGCGCTGCTCCGCGATGCCATCGACGTGGCGCTCGAGCTCTCGGGCGCCGACCGTCGTCTCACGCCTCTGGCCAAAAACAGCCCGGGAAGTCCCGATGCCTTCGTTCTGCCCGAGCTGCCCGAGAGCTGGGCCCGCACGCTGGACAACCTGCGCCCCCCCCGAAAGCGCGACGAAGACTTCTGGGACTGGCGAAAGCGTGCGCCTGAGCCGGTGGTGTTCAAGGCGCCTGACACGATCCAATCCGGTCGCGTACACCTCCACCTCGAACATCCTTTCGTGAAGCGCGTGCTCGACCGCTTCCGCGCCCAGGGTTACAGCGCGCACGACCTCTCCCGCGTGACCGTGGTCAAGAACCCGAACGATGCGCTGGTGCGGGTCATCGCCTTCGGGCGCTTGTCGCTCTTTGGTCCCGGGGCGACGCGGCTTCACGACAAGCTCGTCTCCGTGGCCGCACAGTGGCTCGAGAGCGGTGGGCCCATGCATCTCAAGCCCTTTGCCGAAGCCGCCGATAAGAAGGCCATCGATACACTCGAGGCGCTGCTCACCGCTTCCCCCACGCTCGATGGCGTGAGCCCCACCGTGCAGAAGCGCCTGCTCCAGAGCTCCACCGCGGACTTCCAGGCCCTGTGGCCGCATATCCAAGACGAGGCCGACGCTCTGGCCCATGAGGCGACACAGAAGCTGGCCGTGCGCGCCCAAGTGGAGGCGGACGGACTGCGCAGCATCCTCGAGGGCCAACGCAAAGCGATCAACGACACCCTCAAGCGGAACCAACAGATCCCGCTCGCGCTCGGCGAAGGGCCCAAGGACGAGGTCGAGCAGTTCGGCAACGACAAGAAGCACATGCAGCGGCGCCTGGCCGCCATCGACGGTGAGCTTCTGAGGGAGCCCGAGGCCATCAAGGCGCTTTATCAGGTAGCCGTGCAGCGTCTCGAGCCGGTGGGTCTCATCTACCTGTGGCCGGAGACGCGCGGATGAGCGACGTCGAGACCCGCTTTCACGAGACCTGGCTGGGCATGGTGCAGCCCACCGACGGCCTGGTGGTCTCGGTCCCGGTCTTGGTCGAGGCGCAGTGCTTTCAGCGCCTGCCGCCCAAGGTGCAGGAGAAGCTGCATCGGCTCTGCCCCGAGGTCTCGATCGAGGAAGGTCGTCCGCGCCGCATCGAGGACCTCTCTGCGTTTCTTGCCGAATTGCTCGACCTCACGCCCGATCTGTTCGAGGCCCACGACGCTGTGCCCGAGTTTCTCAGTCTCTACGTCACCGAAGGCAAGCAGACCCTGAAGCCAACGCTCGCTCTGAAAGCCCAGGATGCTCCTGACCACACGATGCTCATCTGGGAGCTCCCGGACGCGCTCCCGCTCGACAAGCCCGAGACTCAGACCGGCTCCTGGGACTACCCACCCAGCGCCAAGTTCGACCGCCTGCTCCGCCACACGCGCGTGCCCATCGGCCTGCTGACCAATCGGCGCGAGCTCCGGCTCATCTACGCGCCGCACGGCGAGTCCTCGGGCAGCATCACCTTTCGCCTGAACGACATGGCAATGGTGGGTGGGCGGCCGATTCTCGATGCCTTCGTCATGCTTCTCTCGGCCACGCGATTCTTCGCGGTGGCTCAGCCGCTGCAGCTACCGGCTTTGCTCGAGGCATCCCGCAAACATCAGGGCGAGGTGACCAACGAGCTCGCCGATCAGGTCTTTGAAGCGCTTCAGATCTTGCTCGCCGGCTTCGACGGCGCCGCCGAGCGCGACGGCCGTGACCTTCTCCGAGAGTCGCTCGAGTATGGGGACGATCATTTCTACGGCGGCCTCCTCAGCACGCTGCTCCGCCTGGTGTTCGTGCTGTACGCCGAAGACCGAGGCCTGCTCCCGGTGGAGCACCCCACCTACGCCAAGCACTACAGCCTGCAGGCGCTGTTCGCCGAGCTGCAGAGCGATCAGGCCGCGCATCCAGACTCCATGTCGCTTCGATTTGGCGCTTGGAACCGGTTGATCGCGCTGTTTCGCGGAGTGTTTCTAGGGGTCACCCACGGCGATCTCCACATGCCGGCGCGCCGCGGCGAGCTGTTCGACCCGAACGTGTATCCGTTCTTGGAGGGTTGGGGCCCGGGCGGGAGCGCGCCGATCACTCAGGCCGAGAATCGCGCCGAAGTGCACGTGCCCACCGTGGACGACGAGACGGTGTTCCAGGTTCTGGAGCGGCTCGTGTTCTTGGGCGGCCAGCGGCTCTCGTACCGCGCGCTCGACGTGGAGCAGATTGGCAGCGTGTACGAGGCGCTCATGGGCTACCACGTGGTGCGCCTCCACTCGGACGCGGTCTGCCTTCGTGGCAGCCGCGTGTGGGCGAGCGCGGCCGAGCTCCTGGAGACTTCGGCCAATCGCCGCGAGGCCTGGCTGAAGGATGAAGCGGGCGTGGCGAAGGCTGCATCCAAGAAGGCCGGCGAGGTTCTGAAGTCGGCAAAGACCGAAGCGGAGGTCTTGACCGCGCTCGAACCCTTGCGCGTCAAAGGCATCCCGGTCGCGCGCGCAGGCAGGCTGGTGCTCCAGCCGGGGGCCGAACGGCGCCGAACCAGCTCGCACTACACCCCGCGCAGTCTCACCGAGCCGATTGTGGAGCACACGCTCGCGCCGCTCATCGCCGCGATGGGCGAGTCACCCAGCGCCGAGAGCTTGCTCGAGCTCATCATCTGCGACCCCGCCATGGGGAGCGGCGCGTTCTTGGTCGCGGCGTGCCGGTACTTGGCCGATCAAGTCGTGGCAGCGTGGTCTCGTGCGGGAAGGCTCGAGCTCGTGGCCAGCGCGCACGAGGACGTGGTGAACCATGCGCGCCGTTTGGTGGCAGAGCGGTGTCTGTACGGCGTCGACAAGAACCGCTTTGCGGTGAACCTGGCCAAGCTGTCTTTGTGGCTCGTGACCCTGGCCAAGGAGTCGCCGTTTACCTTTGTGGACCACGCCCTTCGGCACGGGGACTCCTTGGTGGGCTTGAGCGCGGAGCAGCTTCGGTCGTTTCATTGGAAGCCGGACAAGCAGCTCGATCTGTGTAGGAGCGAGCTCGAGAGCGCCTTGGTGGAGGCGATTGGGATCAGAAAGGAGATCCGTCGCCTGGCCGAGGACCCGTCACCCTACGCCACGCGTGAGAAGGAGCGGCTCCTGTTCGACGCGGAGGACGCGCTGTCGCGGGTGCGGCTCATCGCGGACGTGCTGGTGGGCGCGTTCTTCGCGGAGGACAAGGACAAGGCGCGCGAGGATGAGCGCAAGCGGAGGCTCGTGAAGGTGCTCGCGTGGCTCGAAGGGGACGAGGACGCGAAGGTCGAGCTGGTGGAGATGCAGCGGGAGCTTCGGGAGAAGACGCCGGCGTTTCACTGGGAGCTCGAGTTGCCGGAGGTGTTCGACGTGGCGCGAGCGGATCCGCTCGAGGCGGACCGGGTGAATCGCGCGGCGCACGTGGATGCGTTCGTGGGGAACCCGCCGTTTGCAGGCAAGAACGGCATCTCCGAGTTTGGCGGTCCTGCTTATCTCGAGTGGCTCAAGGTGATCCATCCGGGTGCCCACGGGAACGCGGACTACTCGGCGCACTTCTTCCGGCGCGCCGATGCATTGATTGGCGCGCATGGGACGATCGGGCTCATCGCCACGAACACGATCGGCCAGGGCGACACGCGGTCCACCGGGCTTCAGTACCTCGTGAATCACGGGCATGAGATCTATCGCGCGAATCGGAGCATGCTGTGGCCAGGTGACGCGGCGGTGGCGGTGTCGGTCGTGCATCTGGCCAAGGGCACCCCAGCAAGCGTGTCTCTGGAGCGACGGCTCGATGATGAGCCGGTTAGGGCGATCAACTCACGTCTACGGCCGAAGCCCGAGCGTCCGGATCCGAGCGTGCTCGTGGCGAATTCGGGGCTGAGCTTTCAAGGGAGCATCGTGCTCGGGATGGGCTTCACGCTGACTTCCGAAGAACGCGAGGCGCTGGTGAAGAAAGATGCGCGCAACGCGGAGCGAATCTTTCCGTACCTCGGCGGTGAAGAGGTGAACTCCAGTCCGACGCAGAGCCATCACCGGTATGTGATCAGCTTCGGGCAGATGTCGCTGGAGGAGGCTGGGGCGTGGCCGGACTTGCTCGAGATCGTGCGGGAGAAGGTGAAGCCGGAGCGGGACCGCAACAATCGGGAGGTTCGTCGGAAGTACTGGTGGCGGTTCGGCGAGGTGGCCCCCGCGCTCTACGCGGCGATCGAGGGGCTCCCGCGGTGTTTGGTCACAGGTATCGTGACAAAGCACCTGATGTTCTCGTTCCAGCCCACGAACCGCATCTTTTCGCACAAGCTGTTCGTCTTTCCGCTTTCGAGCATGACGCCCTTTGCGGTGCTGCAGTCGCGCAGCCACCACCCCTGGACGTGGCTCCTTTCATCCACGATGAAGAACGACCTGAACTACAGCGCATCGGACTGCTTCGAGACCTTCCCCTTCCCCGACGCCAACCCTCGCGCGGTCCTGCCCGAGCTCGAGTCCATCGGCCAGCGCCTCCACGACACACGCGCCGCGTACATGCTCGCGACCAACCAGGGCCTCACCGAGACCTACAACCTTCTGAAAGACCCACGCTGCACCGATGCACCGATCGAACATCTGCGGGCGCTCCACCTGGACCTCGACCGCGCGGTGCTCGCGGCCTACGGCTGGTCGGACCTCGAGCCCCCGCCGTTCACCACACCCGGCACACCCGAGGAAGAGTCCGCGCTCACCGCCTTCACCGACGAGGTCATCGACCGCCTCTTCGTGCTCAACGCCGAGCGCGCCCACGCCGAGCGCCTCGCCGGCTCTGCCGCCCGCGCCACCTCCGCCGCCGCGAAGAGGCCCCGCGCCGCGAAGGGCAAAGCTGGCGCCCGCAAGAAGAAGCCCACCGCCCAGGAGGACCTGTTCTGATGTCCGAACCCCTCATTACCGTTGGCCTCCACCCCGGCTACGGCGGCCGCATTGTCCTCCACACAATCGAGGAGGTCGCATCACTGATTGCTCGCGAGAGCGAAGCTTGGGGATGGGTAAGAGCCCGAAACGGAGACTCACGTTTCGGCAAGGATTGGGCTCAGATCTGGAACAAGCTCGCGAAGCCATGGGGTGTGCTGGAGTCCGCGGTCACCGCGTACCGCGCGGCTGAGGCCGGAGACGACGGTGCACGCGCCGCTCAGGTCCAGGTGATCACTGAGCAGCTTGCCCAGTTCGGAGCCGAGCCGAACAGCCTCGGCTCGATTCTCTCCTCTTCGCAGGTTGGCCAGTGGATTCTCGCGCAGTCGACGCCAACCCAACTGTACGCGCTGAGCTTCCTGCTTCGAAAGATCTTTCCAGCCTCACACTCGTCCGAGGAAGCAGAGCCCGGTCAAAAGATCCCGCTCCCGAACATGACCCCCCACCGGCTACGAGCCGCTATGGACGTGTTCCTGATCGAAAGGGGCGGCACCGAGGGACTTGCCCCGGCACGCGCGGCGCTAGACGAGTTGGGACAGCAATCGGCAGAGTTCCTCGGTGTTCAGAAGAGCATTGCGAGCGAACTAACCGAAGAGATCCGCACCGACCGGGACGAGTGGCACAGCAAGCTCGAGGAAGCGAAGCGGACGCTAGACGAACAGCTCGACGGCGCCCACACGCGGGTCACTGAGCTCGAGGAGCAGATGAAGACCGTGCTGGCCAAGACAGGGCAGGAACTCGACGGGATGAAGGAGAGGCATCGGAGCGAGATCGCCCTGCTCAAGCCCGTCGAGCACTGGGAGACGGAGAAGAAGTCCAACCAGGAGGCCGGCAAGACATGGGCTCGGGCCACGATTGGAGCACTCATCGTCTTCGCTGCTGGCCTGGTACTGGGCATCCTGAAACTCCTCACGCTCGACACCGGCTCGGTCACGCATCCCATCATGGCGCTCGGCATAACGTTCATCGCCCTGTCGCTGGGCTCCATTCGCTTCTTCTCAAAGCAGTGGATCGCGCACAAGAACCTAGCCCTCGCCCACGCCGAGAAGCTCGCCGTAACACAGGCCTACTTAGGAATGCTCGAGAAGGCACAACTACAACCGGCTGAGCGAGCTATCGCGCTCTCGACGATCTTCCGATCCGCGGTCTCAGATGAGCGCGAGGGGCTCTCACCTACGACGATCACGGACGCAATCGTCCGAGGGGTGGGAGGGAAGTCGTGAGAACCCGGGTGCATCGATGAGGAGCAGCGGTGCAAGCGGGGCATCGGTAGCCAGTCCCGAGATTTGTGAAATCCCACCGAGCTCAGCCGAGCTGGACAAGGTCCTTCGACTCTGGCGCTCAAACTCGGCCACCCTCGGGCATCTTCCTCAAGGTGCATTCGATGAGGCTGCGAGAGACGGGCGAATCCTTGGGGTATTCGCGGAGCGGAATGTGATGGGGTACGTCCTGTACCGGACCAGCAAGGGTCGTTCAGCTATCGTTCATCTTTGCATTGACCCCCAACATCGCGGTGGTGGCCTTGCTCGCCTGCTCATCGACGCTCTCGCGGAGCGAACGCGCCACCTCGCTGGCATCACCGTCCGGTGCCGCCGAGACTTTGATGCTTGGCCGATGTGGCAGAGACTCGGCTTCGTCGTGCACGGAGAGGTTCCGGCGCGGGCAAAAGGTAAGATGATCGGCCTGCTTCGGCGCGACCATGGTCACCCGGATCTGTTCAACTGGCGCGCCCATGCCGGCCAGGAGGAGGCTCGCCTCATCGCGGCGATTGACATGAATATCTTCCTCGACCTTCACGGCGGTGCCGGCTTCCACCGGGATGAGGTCTCCGCTTCTCTGCTCGCGGAGTGGCTCGCGGATGAGATCGAACTCGCGATCACAGGTGAGCTGCTCAATGAGATCGATCGAGTCGGAAATGACGTCGCTGAACGACGGACGCTCCGTGCCGAGGCGGATGGCTATCGACATCTCGCGTGCGATGCAGATGCAGTCGGCGCGCTGGAAGTGAGCCTGCTTTGTCTTCTCCCTTCCCAAGATGCAAGTGCCGCATCCGACGTTCGGCATCTCGCAGGGGCAATCGCCGCTCGCGCGGACATCTTCGTCACTCGTGACGACGCCCTCTTGAACGTGTCGAACGAGCTGTACTCTGCACACGGGCTATCGGTCCTCAGGCCCGAGCAGCTTGTAGCGATGATCGACGCCGTTCAACGTGAGCACTTCTACCAACCTGCCCGGTTTGGCAGAACGCTCTCGCGTGTCCGACCCTTGTCGAGCACCGACGATCTCCGGAGCCTTGCTAGTCGCTTCTGTCGGACCCATCGCGGCGAAAAGCCTCAAGCTGTCGTGCAGCTTCTTCAGAGGCTGCTCTCAGATCCCAGGGCCTTTGGGCATCTAGTTGTGGTTGACGTTGGTGGTGAAACCCAGGCCCTCCTTGGATGGGATCTCCGGGACTCGTCCTTCCGCATCCTTGTCTTTCGCGAACCCCTCGATGCGGGCAGCTCCACGGGCGCGCGGGCAATGGCTGACCATTTGCTACGTTCTGCAATTGAAGCGAGAAACGAACGCGTCGAGATCAACGACCCGCACATGAGTGAAGCGGCGATCGAAGCGGTCGTGGACGCGGGCTTCGTGGAGACGAACGATGGCTGGTTGAAGTTGAACCGATTTGAAGTGCTCTCAATGAGAGAAGCCGAGGTAACCCTCGCCGGTCTCGGCGGAGCACCTAGTGAAGGGCGTGCCGCCGCGATCGTGGAGAGGCATCTCCGTCCCCTCAAGGTGTGGGACGCGCCCCTCGACTGCTTCGTGGTACCGGTCAGGCCCGAATGGGCTGCCGATCTCTTCGACGACAACCTGGCCGCGGAACGGCTGTTCGAAGCACCGCTCAAGCTGGGGCTGCGAACGGAGTGTGTGTACTATCGATCCGCCCGCCCGACGAATCGGCGCCTGCGCGGACCGGCGAGAGTCCTCTGGTACGTCAGTGGGGGGCAAGGAATCGTGGGAGAGAAGAGCGTCCGTGCCTACTCGCAGATCGAGGAAGTCTTCGTGGGGCCTCCCAAGGAGGTGTTCAGACGCTTTCGAAGATTTGGTGCCTACGAATGGGAGGACGTATTCGAGATCGCTGGTCGCGATCTCGCAGGTGCCGTGATGGCGATCCGTTTTCGCGATACCGAGCTATTCAAGAACCCTGTTGTTGTCGCTCACGTCCTTCCGCGTGATTTTGGACCGGATTGCTTGGCCCGCTGACGCTTTTGGCTCTGCGCCTCCTCCTCGGCCTCCCGCCTCCGGTAACTGTCGCCTTCGATGCTGACGATGTC
>WYAZ01000117.1 GCA_011526105.1 Deltaproteobacteria bacterium
CGTCCGAGAAGTTCAGATCACGTTCGCGCTTGTCCTTTTCGCCCCTGGCCGACGCGCGGCCTGCGGCCGCCCTTTCGGGCTCCTCGGTCATTGGGGGCGACCCAACTCCCTTCGTAGCGCGCCACCCCGCGACAAAAGATACTTCGCGGGAACATGATCGAACTTCTCGGACGGGACACTAGTGTCCCGTCCCCCTAGAGCTCAGAGCGACCACGAACGTCAGCGTCAATGTCAACGTCAGCGTCAACGTGGCCGTGAACGTTCACGTACATGCGACCGAACGGAGATGAGCGGGTGCTTCAGGACTAGAAGGCATCGACCTCGGCCACCGACACACTGCGAGCTTCTTCGGCCGCCGCCACGACCTGCTCGATGCGACGAAGGTTGACCTGAGCCCGGCTGTAGAGCGGATCTTGGATGATGGCTCGTTCGAAGGCTTCCTGAGCCTCATCGAGGCGATTCGCCATCTCGTAGGCGAGGCCCAGGTTGTTCAGGACGTAGGTCGGGACCTGGTCTCCGAAGAGCTCGGCCGAGGTCTCGAGGCTGTCCACTGCGTTCGCGCCGCTCTTGGTCATCACGTAGAGCAGCCCGAGATTGTTGTGCAGCATGGGATCACTGGGGTCGAGCTCCACCGCACGACGAAACGCGATCTCGGCGCGTTGAAACTCCGAACTGTTCAGGGCGGCGCGGCCCGCGACGTTCCAAGCGGTCGCGCTCTGCGCATCCAGCCGGATAGCCTGACGGGCGGCAAATCGCGCCTTCTCGAGATCCTTGGTGTCCATGTAGAGACGCGCGAGTTCGACGTGGACCTCGGCGTTTTCGGGTTCGAGCTGACCGGCGTCGTGGAGCGCTTCTTCGGCGATGACCAGCTCCCCGAGCTCGCGGCCGATGCGACCGATACGCACGAGGACGGTCGACGTCGGATCGTTCTTGTACAGATGCTTTCGGAGGGCTTCGAAGGCCAGCTTCAGCTCGCCCTCGTTCATCGATCGATCGGCCTCTCGGAGGAAATCCGTCTCGTCGTCATCGTGTGCGATCGCGATCTGCGGGCGGGGAACCTCGACCTCGGTGGGCTCGAGGATGATCGGTTCGGGCGCAGGGTCGGCGCTGGTCACGACGCGAATCTCGGGGCCCATCTCGACGCGGCCCTCGGGAGCGGGAGGATCGGGGTCGGGTACTGGCCTCAGCTCCGCGACTTCGGTGCGCGCCTCGTCGTGCAGCGCGGCGAGCGTCAACGTGATGCCGCCCGCCAGCGCGAGCCCACCGAACCAAGGGGTGAGGCCTTTGCTGCGTGCGCGGTGGGAAAACAGGTTCTTCTCTTTGCTCTTCATTGGGTGCTCCTCTTTGTTTGCGAGCTTCATTGGGCTCGCTTTTCGAGGAGACTCGTTTCAGCTCCCGTGCCACCGTGGATCAGGGGGCCCAAGCTCTGATTTTCATTGCGTTCGCCAAGTGAGGTGGGCGCGGGTGCGGTATGTTCCACCACCGCCCCTTCGTGGTACGGAAAACGACGTTCGACGCCCTACTTGAGGCCCAGCGCCTTCAGCTTCTTGTGGAAGTTCGAACGCTCGACGCCCAGCGCGCGGGCCGCATCCGCGACCGCTCCGCCATGTGCCTCCATGGCCGCCGCGACGATCGCGCGTTCCGCGTCTGCGACGAGCTCGGATAGTCTCTTGCCCGCTTCGTAGGTCGCGCCGCTCGAGACCTTCTTGGCTCCAGGGAGGAAGGCCTCGACGTCCTTGGCCTCGAGCACCTCCGCATCCGGAGGCGCGAGGATGACCACGCGCTCCACGAGGTTTCTCAGCTCGCGAACGTTGCCCGGGTAGTCATAGCTCGCAAACGCCGCCAAAGCACTCTCTTGGAGCCGGAGCGGCCGACGATGATTGCGGGAGGCGGCCTCGCCCATGAACGCCTCGATCAAGACCGGGATGTCCGCCTTGCGCTCTCGCAGCGCAGGTGAGCGCAGTGGGACCACGTTCAGGCGATAGTAGAGGTCCTCTCGAAATCGACCCTGAGAGATCTCCTCCTCGAGCTCCTTGTTCGTCGCCGCCAGTACACGCACGTCGACGCGAATGGCGTCCTGCCCGCCCACCCGCTCGATCTCGCCGGTCTGCAGCACCCGCAGCAACTTGGCTTGCATCGCCGCGGGCATGTCTCCGACCTCGTCGAGAAAGAGCGTACCGCCGTCGGCGCGCTCGAACTTGCCGAGCTTCTGCTTCACCGCGCCGGTGAAGGATCCCTTCTCGTGACCAAACAGCTCGGACTCGATGAGCTCACCGGGGACCGCGGCACAATTCAAGGAGACGAACGGCTTGTTTCGTCGGCCCGAAGCCAAGTGCAGCGCACGTGCGATGAGCTCCTTCCCCGTACCGTTCTCGCCGGTAATGAGGACGCGCCCCTCGCTCTCCGCCACCCGTTCGATCTGCTGCTTGAGGGTCTGCATCACCGTCGATCGACCGAGCAGATCGTCGAGCCCGCGAGTCTCGAGCGCTTCCCGCCGAAGCTCGGCGTTCTCCTCCTCGAGGCGGCGGACTTGAAGTGCATTCTCGATGGTGAGGAGCAGGCGGTCCTGCCCGATGGGCTTCTCGAGGAAGTCACGTGCGCCGAGGCGAGTCGCCTTGACCGCCTCATCGATGGAGCCGTGTCCGCTCATCATCACCACCGGGGTGTGGACACCTTCCTTGCGAAGCTTCTCGAGGAGCTCGATGCCATCACCATCCGGAAGCCGAACGTCGAAGAGGCACAGGTCCGGCGATTCCTTGTCGATCGCCTGCTGGGCCTCTTGAATGGTCCCCGCGGTCACCGATTGGTAGCCCTCGAGCTCGAGTGCGCGCCGCAGCGTCTTCTGGGTGTTGGGCTCGTCGTCGAGGATGAGGATCTTCGCCGCTCTCACCGGTGTTCGTGTACTACGGCTCCGGGGGTGGGGCTAGCTCGGACCCGACGGGGCGCGAAGCAAGGACTCGGGAATCTCGGGCCCGAGCTGTCCCTGGCCATGGGCGGCGGTGGATTCCGCGACCATCCGGTGAAGCACGGCGGGAGGACTGATGCCTTCACGGCGAAACGCAGCGAGCACGCGTTCGCTCACATCCGTCTCGAGGGCCTTCTCGAACTGCACGTCGAGCACATAGACCTTCGCGCGGATCTGAGCCGCGTAGCACTGCTGATGCACAACCCCCGAGACCAGGACCGACCACGGCTTCTGTAGATAGGCGTACCGGCTGCTGGTGATGGCGTCTGCACAAATGCGCTTGGCCGTCGCGACATCTTGATCGAGACCAATGAAGAAATCCATCTGGATGAGCATGTTGAGCTCACCCGCGTTGCCGGAAGCGACGATGTCCGTGAGGAACTTGCTGTTCGGAATGGTGATGAGGTTGTCATCCAGCGTGACCATCCGGACCGAGCGAAGGCCGATCGTGCTGATCTCACCGTACACTCCACCGAAGGTGACTCGGTCGCCCACCTGAAAGGGCTTCTCGACCAAGATGGTGATCCCGGCGAGCACCGAGGCCGCGAGATCCTTGAACGCAAAACCAAGCGTCACCGCGATGGTGCCACCGAGCGCGAGCAACATCTCACCGGTGAGCGCGAAGATGAGCGGCACGCAGGCCCCGACAGACCCGATGTAGAGCAGAAAGCGAGCGAAGGTCCCGAGCTGCTGAAGCAGCAGGCGCCGACCGACAAAGCGTCGACCCAGACGATGCACGAGATTCGTGAGCAGCGTGCTCGCGAACCAAGCCCCGGCGATGATGAGGAGGGCAGTGGGAATGCCGGCCGGGCGGAAGAACTGAAGTATCTGCGCGCTATCTTCCATGTGTGTCTCCTTTGATGGTCGTGCTCACGCGATGATCAGACCCTTGCGCTTCAAGAACCGAGCGACTGCGCGGTTCCAGTGGGTGCTCACTCGATAGCGACCGTTTGTCTCGCTGAGCACCTCCGCCTTCCTCAGGAAACGGAGCGCTGCGTCACACTTTTCAGGGGTGAAAGCGAGCGCTGCCGAGGCTTCGAGCGCGGTGAGGCTCTCGTGAATGACCAGCGAGGCGAGGATGAACCGGTTCGACTCCTGCAGGTGCTCCAGGTCATCCGCGCTGGGCCCACCAAAGAGGTGAACCCGCGCCCGACCCGGGCCGTCCGAGTCCAAGGAGCGCAGCCAGAAGTGAAGCGCAAGGCGCGGGTTGCCGTCCGTGTAGTCCCAAAGCAATCGACGGAAGCGATCGCCCGAGCGGATCACTTCGCGATCGTACGCGGGGCCGACGAGACGATCGACGACGAGGTCATCGAAGATGGGCGTGACACCCGCGAGCTTCATGCGCCTGTCGATGAGCTCGGCTATCTGTTCTTCTTCCCAGTCTCGAAGCTCCACGACAGAATCGAAGTGGTTCACCTTTCGAAAGACCTTGGTCAGAAAGGCCCAGGGTCGAGCCGAATGCCCGAGCACCCAGAAGTGTCGGTCGCTCGTGCGAGAGGCGACCTCGAGACACGCTTCATAGCCACCAAGCCCGCCGACGGAACGCAAAAAGAGCGACTGGCAGTGATCGAAGAGGATGAGCCGCGGCGGCGCCTCTCTCAAGGCTATGACCAGCGCATCACGATCCCCGAACGGACCGAGCCTCAAGGCCTCGGACATGACCCCGATCGCGGCCGCCTCTCCGACGAAGCGCTGCTCGAAGGTATGAATCTGCTCTTCACCACCCAAGCCCGCGGCGAGCTTGCGCATCCAGACGCTCTTGCCCATGCCCACATCGCCCACGAGCGACACCGTTCGCCCCGGACCACCCGAACGCCACGCCTTCGCCTCTTCGAGGATCTTGTCGAGCATCGGGAAGTGATCGATGAGACCCTCCTCGCGCTGCTCCTCGTCGGAGCAGGCGACGGTGAGCGTGTGAGGGAGGAGATTGAGGTCCGTGACTCTGCGTCCCTGGGTCTCGGCCTGTTTCTCGAGGCGGCGACGAAAGACGTAGGCCAGCGCTCGGCGCGTGTTCTCAAAGCCGAGCGCGGTCTCCCGCGCGTACACGAAGACGCCGCGTGCCGCGACGAATCCGAAGGCGAGAAGCGCCGCAAAGAAGCCGCGCTTCTTGTCCCGGGTGTTGCGGACGAGGTTCGCGAGATTTCCCTCGGGGTGATTGCTCAGGTAGCTGTTCACGATCGAGGCGCGCCATCGCGCCACCAGCACCACACCAATGGGAATGACACCGATCCAAGCGAAGCTCGCGGCGATCCCGTGCAGATTGCCCCGCCCCAGGAGTCTTTCGGAGAGCGTGAGGTAGATGTAGACGCCGAAGGCATACCTGAGGATCAAGCGCATCGACCGAAGAATGCGCTCGCTCAGCTCGGCAGAGACCGACATCGCCCGAGCTTCGACCGCGGAGGTCACCGTGCGGTGAAACGCGGCGAGCACGAAGCGGTAGGAGCCAAAGGCGAGCAAGAGGTCGCCTGCCAGGTCGAGCTCGGCAAACGAGTTCTTTTCGAGCAGCACCCGGAAGACCACGTACACGGCGACAAGGAAGATGAGCTCGCCCGCCACCGCCTCGAACGCTGTCACCCAGCGCTCGACCCAGAACGAGGTGGAGTGGCTCTTGGAGCGCTCGGAGAGGAGACGGCGAAGGTGGGCGAACCACTCGCGCCGCCGCTTTCTCGCGTAGAGTGCGAGGAAGACAAGGATGGCGACCTTAAAGACCGACCAGCTCGCGAGACCGACGGCGAGCATGTCGCCGAACAACACGTCCGTGGAGAACAGGCGGGCGAGCCTGGCTCGGAAGTACCAGCGAGACAGCAGGACGAGATGAGAGACCTCACGTTCGAGCTGAGCGATGCCTTCGCGCGTGAGGCTCGTGAGGCGATGGCGCTTGTCCGCAGACATCCGCGGCCGAAGCTCGAGCCGCAGCTCGTTCAGCGCGTTCACCTGTGCGCCGATCTCGTTGGCTCGGTTCTGATAGAGGCGATGCTCGAGTTTGCGGAGCTTGTCCTCGGTCGACCGGTGCGCCTCGATCTCGCGGTGGAGCTCATCACGAGCCTCGGCCACCGCATCGAACTCCGAGCCGCCCAAGTCCACGCCCGGCTCATACGCATCCACACCGGTTCGGAGGGAGAGGTCTTCGAGCGCCTTCGACAAATCGGCGCGCCGAGCGACGAGTTGCTGTGCGACCTCGTCATGAAGTCTGTCGGCCGAGGACTCGGTCAGCTCCGGATCGGCGGCCTCGGTCTGTAGCCCCTGGATGCGCTCGAGTTCCTTCGCAAGGACGTTGGCGGACTTCTGGCGCTGGGCGGCGATATCCGCCTCCAGCGACGCGAGTGCGCTCCGAGAGGACTCGAATCGTGCGCGCTCGTTGGCGAGCATCCGCTCCGCCGCGGTGCGGGCCTGCCGGACTTCTTCGAGCGCTTGAAGCCGAGCCGCTTCGGCGCGAGCCTCGCGCGCTTGGGCCTCGGCGAGGGCTTGGTTGGCCGCTTGCTGCTCGTCCTGAAGCCGACGGCGCTGCGTCTGCGCCTCGATGAGCTGCGCGCGCTCGCCCTCGGGGCGGGACAGGAAGTCGAGCCGCAGACGATCACGCTCCCGACGCGCGCGCGCGACGGGGGAGATGGCCCGAGTGGAGGTGACCGTCAGCTCCTTGCGCAGCTGAGTCACCCGGCGCTCGACGGAGGCCTCGTCTGTGAGATCGATCTCAAAGAGGCTCGAGATCGCGATGTCGCTCGTGCTGTCCCCCGCGAGGAGGGCCCGGAGATCCTGCGTCTCTTGCTCGAGACCGACCTTGGTGCCAACGAGCGCAACCGGCGCAGTGGAGGTGACGGTCTTCGGAGCTGCCGTCGTCGCTGTGGAGGCCCCCGGAGGCACCCCTTGGCCCCAGGACAGGCGAGGCAGCAACAGGAGCGTCAACAACGCGGCGTTCGCGAGGATGCGCATGCCCGGATGCGCATACACGACTCGGGCCCCCGAGTCACCGGCGGGCCCTTTGGCGGCTTCAGGCCTCGACTAGCACTTGGGCTTCTTGCACTCGGGCATGGCGTCTTCGCGATGCTCGAGTTGGTCGAGCGCGACGCGGAGGCGCTGCGCCGGAACCCCGTTTGCGTTGTAGACCTGCAGCTCCAGATCCTTGACCGCCTCGGACTTGAAAACCCCGTAGTCTTCGATGACCGGAAGCTCGAGGCGCCCGGCCTCCGACGTCGTGAGGTTCTTGATCTTGAAGGACTCGCAGCCCTGCCATGCGCCGTTGGTGTCGCGGTAGCCCACGTCGATGCGCCAGCCCTTGAGAGGCACATCCGAGGACTTGCTGGACAAGAAGCCTGCCTCGAGCTCGACGACCGGCCGAGGTTTTCCGTCCTCGTTCTCCACGAAGTAGGCGTCGAAGCCACGAGCCTTCATCTCGGCCGCCGGGACGCTGCCATCGCCCAGGGCCACGAGCGGCGCCTGCCCCACCTGAATCGACTCGACCGCGTCCGCGAAGATCACGTCGCGGAGGGGGCGAGAGGTGGTGGTGGAGTCGGCGTGCTGACCTTCGATCATTCGCGACTCGATGTTGACTGCGTTCCCGAGCAGCCAGGCGACGCTGTGATTCTGATACTGGTTGAGATCGACCAACTTGGCTTGCGGCTTGTTGCCCGCGAGCCTGAACTTGTCCTCCTCCGACTTGATCAGGCTTTGGATGGCAGCGCCAAGGAAGCTCACCATCACTCTGGAGCCCGGCTCACGGTGCAGACCGCGGTCGGCGAACAGGGTCACGTCGAGATCCTTGAGGGTCTGGCTCGTCCAGGCCCCCTGAGCGCCGCTTCGGTCCTGGACGTAGGCCTGCACCTTCGCCTGGTCGATCTTGACCGGGCGGCCGAGCGAGAAGCGCACCCCGTTCTGGTTCAGGTTCTGGGCGTCGGCCTGCGCCCCCGTATAGACCTGCGTGGCCCACGAAGCACCCGTCGGGTTGTTCGTGTACTTGAAGTTGACGGTGACCTCGCCCGCAGGATCGCTGATGCCCTCGCGCTTGGTCTCCTTGCCGTTCTTATCGAAGAAGATGACCGCGGTGCTGTCGCCCGGCTCGAACTCTTCGTCGTGCTTGTCCTCGAACTTCACGACCGAGGTCTTGTCGCCCACGTTCTGGATCTTGTTCTTCTCACTGTCCCAGACGAGGTTCGATGCCGCGAGGTCAGGCTGCTTGCCGCAGGCGATCGCGCCGTCTCGACCGATCATGTGCATGACACGCATGGTGCCGCCGTCTTGCCAGTCGGCTGCGTTGCAGAGGGCGGCAAACGCGACGTCCTTGTCCATGAAGAGGGTGCCCAGCATCGGGTCCCAACGCGGGGTGATCGCTGTCGGACGGGGCGCTCGCGGGTTGCCCACCACGTCGATGTTCTTCTGGAACATGAGCTCGATGAGCTTGCTGCCGTCCTTGGAGAGGGGCTTGCAGTCGTCCTTTTGGAACTGCTGGACCGCATCCTGAATCGCCTGCTGCTCCGCCGGGCAGGTCGCGAGCAAGTAGGCGGCCACTTGATCGACGCTCATCGGCGCCTTGCTGGCCTCGCTGGCCTGCTGAACGAGGGCCTGAGAGGCCGGCGTGAGGTTCTCGATGCTCTGGTAGAGCTTCTGCGCGTCGGTGGTGAGGTTGAGCTTGGTCATGGCGATAACTCCCGTAAAATTGGTGTCTGGTGACGCAGGAGTTCTCGGCCAGCGCCCGCCTTCAGTGCTCAGCAGGCGCCTCGACTTTGGGAACTAGGTGACAAAGCGCGATCAGCGCCGGGGCGAGGGATGCCTTCTTGCCGGGTGTGCGCGTGGGCGGAACCGCCTTCTAGAAGATCGACACGAACTCTGATCGGCTGAAGCGAAACTCGACGCAGCCGGCCGCAGTCTCCGCCGCCGCAAACCGAACATGCTGGATCGCCTGAAACTCGAGGCCGGTCGCGACCGCGAGAGGCTGAAGCATCGCGCCGTCGATGTGCAGACTCTCGGCGACCGCCGGCACCACACACGTGGTGAAGGTGGGCTCGAAGACGTGATGATTGATGTCGGTGTGTGAGTGCACTTGGCCCGAGTTCGCGGGCGCCTGCCACGAAAGATCGATCGCGAGCGGAACATCGTAGTCGCCGGTCAACACCCCGCTCGGGTTGATGAGTGCGTCCGGGATGGACATCCCGGACACCTCGATGTCGAGCGGACCTGCGGTGAGCTGCAAGCTCAGCACATCGTCGTCGAGCGTGATGGAACCGCCTCCGCTCATCGTTTGGGTGCCGCTCAACCCGCTGACGACGATCTCGGCCTCGGAGACCGACATCGGAGGATCCACACAGACGCCTTGATACGAGCAGACCTGGTCCGAACTGCACGCGCATTGAACCTGCGAAGCTCGGTGGAACTCGCAGGCCGCGTCCGATAACTCCGGCGGACCAAGCCACGGTAGGGGCCGGTCGAAGAGCGACAGGCCGAGGTACCGAGTGCCACCGCCCCCGTTCGACACCACCACGAGACCGATGCGCTCGTCGTAGCGGCAGCGACGGTCGAGCACCGCTTGCACGGGGCCAACGCCGGCATCCGAGGTGCCCGCATCGAGCGCCGTCTGGGCGTCGGCCCCAGCAGCCGCATCCAACGCGACTTCGGCATCGGGCCTGATGCCCGAATCCGTGGAGCTCGCGGCGTCTGCCGGCGTCCCGAGGTCCGGGGTGGGCAGGTCGGCGTCGAGGTGCGTGCCGGCGTCCCCGAAGCCTCCGCGATCCGTGGACTCCGCGTCGGGCGCCGATGGCTCGGCGCTGCAGGCGAAGGACAACAGAGCGAGCAAAGCGACGTGGTACGAGATGTCTGCGCGCATCTGTGCTCGATACCCCCCGCACTCGGGTCTCGGCAAGGTGTCGAGGCCCTCGGACGCCTGAAACCACGGACCTTGACCTCTCCGCCCTCGTGAGCACAACTCGCTTCCCCATGCGAACCACAGCGCTCCTCCTCCCCGTTCTCCTGCTCGGCGTCTTCTCGATGTTTCGCCTCTCTGAAGCCGCCGAACCACCAGGCGCACAAGCGGCGGCGGAGAAGAGCGCCCGCGCGTGGCTCTCCCTCATCGACGGTGAAAAGTACGGCGCGTCCTGGGACCAGGCAGCATCACTCTTCAAGAAGGCCATCGAGAGAGACAAGTGGTCGAGTGCGGTCTCCTCCGTGAGAGCGCCGCTCGGGAAAGTCGTGAGCCGAAAGCTCGCGAAGGCCGTCTACTCCGAGTCATTGCCGGGGGCCCCAGACGGCAAGTACGTCGTCATTCAGTTCGAGACGGTGTTCGAGAACAAGCGATCTTCGGTCGAGACCATCACACCCATGATGGACGCGGACGGTTCGTGGAGAGTCTCGGGCTACTTCATCAAGTAGGGCGCACCGAACCATGGCCCCTGGAGTCCATGCCACCTATCACGACTCCGCGCGTGGGCCGAGAGCCTGCACAAGCGGGTCGAGGGGTTCGGAAGCAATAGCGTACCGGCCGAGGTGCGTGCGGTGTGCGTGAACTACAACGGCGTGACCCACGCGAGCGTTCGAAGCTGTGCGGGGGCGTATCGCTACCCGGAGGCTCAGGTGATATGGCGGGCCCGATGAGTAGGGCTCGCGCCTTTTTTCTGACGATGGCGAGTGGCGTTTTCTTGTTCGGCGGGCCCGAACGAGCCAGCGCTTCGTCGCCGATCGGCGCCGGCGAGATCACGACCCACACACTCCCGAACGGGCTCACCGTGATCCTCGAGTCCGACCACCGTCTCCCGGTGGTCGCGGTCCACGTCTGGTACCGCGTGGGCGCGATGCACGAAGCACCACATCAATCCGGCCTCGCTCATCTGGTGGAGCATCTGATGTTCCAGGAGACCAGGAGGCTGGGCCCGGGAGAGATCTTTACGCGGCTCGAAGCCGCCGGCGCGTATGACATCAACGCGACCACGCACATCGACCACACAGAGTACTTCGAAACCGTGCCCAGCTCGAACCTCGAGCTAGCGTTATGGGCCGAGGCCGAACGAATGGCGTTCATGGGTGAGGGCGTGAGCGAGAGCCGCCTCGAGATCGAAAAGCGGGTGGTTCAGAACGAGCGGCGTGAGTCCTTCGAGAACCGCCCCTACGGGCGCAGCCAGCTCACCCTGCACGAGCACCTCTACGGCGCGGAGTGGAGCGTGCATCACGGCGTCATTGGCGCTCCGTCACACATCCAGGCGGTGAAGAAGGACGCGGTGGTGGCTTTTCACAACCGCCACTATCGCCCCGCCAACGCCTCCATCGCGCTCGTAGGAGACTTCCGGACGGACGAGGCGCTGGGACTGATCGATCGATACTTCGGGCGAATCACCGGCGGTCCATCGGTGATCTCCGCCGCAGCTCCTCGGCCGAGCTTCCCGCAGCGAGCGTTCCAAGTCATCGACCCACTCGTCGACCGTGCGCGTGTCTCCATGCTCTGGCCGGGACCCGCCCCCTACTCCGCCGAATACTTCGATCTTCAGGTCCTGGCGGAGGTCTTCTCACGAAGCCGCGGCGGAAGGCTCGCCGCGCTCAACGTGCATGGAGAGTATCTCGAAGGGGTGGCCGCCGGGCTCATCAGCATCCCCGGAGGAAGCCTCTTTCGTCTCGACCTGCAGGCCGCCTCCGGCGCCAACGTGACCATGGCGAGAAGACGACTGGAGCAAGTGCTCGAAGACTTCAAGCTTCGTCCTCCCACCGCACGGGAGGTCGATGGCGCGATTCAGAGCCTGGAAACGGGCGTACTCAGATCTCTAGAGACCGTCGGAGGTCATGGTCGAGCGCGTCTTTTACAGGTCCTGCACCACGAGGCCGGGGGCGCAGATCGTCTCCCTTGGTTGCTCGCGAACGTCAGGAGGGTCACCCCAATGCGGACGCGGAAGAGCGCCGAGCGTTTTCTCCCGCGGGGCGCTGGCCTCATCATCGAGACCTTCCCGGAGACGCGGCGATGAGCGTCCGCGCGCTGAACTCTTTTACTGCCTTCGGGGCTCTCCTCTTGTTCATCGCGTGCGCGTCGTCGCCCCGCGTCGAGGAGAGCAGCGATCGCGTGAGCGACGCCGATCGCGACGACTCCACCTGGGTGCCACCACCGCCTCGAGTGGTGGTGCCGCCGATGCCCGCGCTCCCCAGGGTCGAGGAGAAGCGGCTCGCCAACGGACTCACCGTGTACACGCACCAGGCGGGTGACTGGCGGCTCGCGCAGGTGGTGGTCGTGATGCGCGGAGGCAGCGCCGCCGATCCGGTCGGGAAGGCGGGCCTGGTGGCGCTCTTGCACCGTCTGCTTCCCTACACCAACCGCACTCAGCGCCCCGACCAAGTGAGTCAGAGACTGCAGGAGCTCGGGGCCAGCCTGCAGATCGTGGTAGAGCCCGACTTCTCCCGCATCGAGCTCGTGGGGCCGGCTCGGCACCTGGACGCAATGGCGCAGCTTTTGGGCCAGCTCGTCATCGATCACGCGCCGCTTCGGGCCGACTTCGCCCGGGTCCACGCCGGCGTACTCGCGGCGCTCGAAGCGGACACCGATCCGAGCAGCCTGGCGCACCACTATCTTCTAGACCGGAGTTTTGGGACCGAGCATCCCTACGGGCACGCTCCATCCGGTTCCTACGCCAGCCTGAGCCGCGTCGTCTTCGAGGACGTGGCAGAGATCGCAGCGTCCCTGTTGCGCGCCGACGCCGCTGCGGTCATTGCGATCAGCCCATCGAGTCACGAGGTCACGAGCTCGGTCATCGCCCGGGCCTTCGGGCGATGGAGGCGAGGACGCGGGCCGACCCCCACGCTCACGGCCCCGCCAGCTTCGGAGGCTTCAGTCACGATCATCCACAGCCCGGAGCTCACCCAAACGGGCGTGTTGATCGCCCAGAACATCCCTTCGAGTCCTTCGAACGGGCACGCCGAAGTCGCGCTCTTCAGTCAGCTTTTGGGCGGGGGCATGAGCTCTCTGCTCGCGCGACTTCGCGATCGGAGCGGCTACACCTACGGCGTTCACGCAGACACGCGTCTCTTGAAGCATGGCGCCCACTTCCTGGTGGCCTCCAACGTCGACCCCACTCAGGTGGAGACGGCGCTCGTGGAGATCCTGCAGGTCCTACGCGACGCCTCAACAGCCGCCCCGAGCGCGGAGGAGCGAGATCGAGCGCGCCTTCGACTTCGAAACGACCCACGCTTTCGGCTCGAGAGCCCCTCGGATCTGGTGCCACAGCTGAGCTGGGCGTTCATCTCCGAGGAGACCCTCGAGGCGATGCGCGCACGCCACCTCGACGCGCGGGAGCTCAGTGCGCAGTGGGCCCCGAAGGTCGAGAGCGCCGCAGTCGTGCTGTTGGGGGACGCGAGCGCGCTGAGACCGGTTGTGTTGCGGCTTGGGCTGCCCACCCCAGTGGTCGTGGGCGATTAGAACTCTGGCGTCTCGACTCCGGGCGGGAACGCGTCGATGAGCTTCAGACGCGCCTCCTGTCTGGGCTCGCCGTCTTTGACGAAGCCGCGCACGCTCTGCAGCACACCGACCACCACGTACTCGTTGGCGGCGCTGAGACGGCGGCGAAGCTTCGAGTCGACCGAACCGATCGCCTGTCGACCCGTGAAGTGACCGAAGTTCTGGGAGCCTGCTTTCACCCACTCCCGACCGTAACGATCGACCGGGTTCGAGCTGCGACCCGCCTGTGACTGCACCGAGCCCTCGGCGCGGTCGCTGTGGCGGGGGGCGTAGAGGTCCGCCGTCAGTTTGTCGACCTCCGCGAGCTGCACGCGCGAAGGTGACGAGCCCTCGGGCACCATGACCGCGTGAAAGGTGACCAGCGCGCCGCGGTGGCGCTCTGGCTTGTTGAACACCTCCTGGAGGCTGTGGATCGCCACCCCCTCGGCTTCGAGCAAGCGAAGGTCTCGGCGGAAGTTCGCGCCCCGGGTTGCTACGAGCTGCGCAAAGAGCCGGGCCTGCTCGATGTTCCCAAGGAGCTGCGAGCGCCGCAGTAGAGGTGGGCTCAGCGCGAGCTTCAGGTCGCGAAACTTGTCCATCGCCAGACACGCACGAAGCAAGTCCCAGGCCCTATCCTCCTCCGCTCGCTGAGTCGCGAGACGACGGACCTCGCGACTGCATTCGAGGTCGTCGCGCAGAGCGCTCGCGATCGACTCCGGCGACTCCGGGGCGGGACTCGGGATCGAGGCCGCCGCGTCCTCGCTGCTGCCGTAGGTGAAGATATGCTTGGGCTCGCTCGCGCAGCTTGGCATCGCCATGGCGGTGACGCCGACGCCCAGCCTGAGCACGAACGAGACGAGCTTCATGAGACCGGGAGGATATCGTGGCTCGCGGCGTCTTTGAAGTCGCGGGCTGGAGTTCAGCTCGAGACGAAGAGCCTGTGAACGACTCCGCAGGCGACACGCTCCGCCTCTTTCACACACTGCACCATCGCCACGCCTCGAACCGCATTACCCCCGATGAACACACCCGAGACCTCTGCCTCGGCGCGATCCACGGCGCTCACCCGGGCCCCGTGGCCGAGTTCGTACTGCGGAATACCGGCCGGCCAACGGATGATCCGCTCGAAGATGGGCCGTGTGCTCGCAGGTACACCCATGATCGCGCGAAGTTCCCCCAGCGCGCGGGCGGAGAGGGTCTCATCGTCTCCTTCGGCATATTCTGGATGGCGGGCGCCGCCGAGCAGCGTGCGCAGCATGACGGTTCCGTGGGGCGCGTGATCCGCAAAGACGGTGGAGGCCCAGATGGAGCCGAGGATCTGGCGGCCCTCCCCGTTTGGAACCAGGAACCCGAACCCCTCGAGCTTCGATCCGAAGTCCGTCGCCGTGAAGCCTTGAACCACCACTGTGACGTTTGCATACTCGATCCCGCGAAGCGCCTGGGCCGCGGCTTCGCTGGCGGCGTGCCCGAACGACTCGAGCAACGCAGCCGTCACGGGCGCCGGCGTCGTGATCACCACCGCGTGCGCAACCTGGCGATCGCCGGCCGCGGTCACGACAAAATCGCCGTCCTTGATCCGCTCGAGCCGATCGGCGGGTGCCTGAAGACGGATCTCGGCGCCGGCCTGCTGGGCCAACGCATCGATCAAGACGCCCAGCCCCCGGTCAAAGCTGTGGATCACGCCCCCGGGCGCCCCGGCTGCCCCCGGGGCCCCTCTCGAGGATCCGCTCTCGAGACGCTTCGCCTTCGCCAGCTGAAGTTGGGCGCGGATGAGGCCCCCATACTGGTCCTCGAGCTCCCGCATGCGCGGAAACGCCGCGGGAAGTGAGAGCTTCCGCGGATCACCGCCGTAGATCCCAGTGACCATCGCGTCGACCAAGACGTCCGCCGCCGCCCGCCCAATTCGGCGTCGCGCGAAATCGTAGACGCTCTCATCCTCGCGGCTCTCGCGCTTCGGAACGAGAGGCTCGAACAATACGCGAAGCTTACCGGGCAACGGCAGGATGTCGCCGGCCAAGAAGGCCGGTGGGCTCGTTGGCACGCTGCGGAGCCGGCCGGCGCGAAGGACGAAGCGGTGGGCCGAGGAATCGTCCGCGCGGCGCAAGCGGTCTTGCAGGCCGAGCCGATGAACGAGCGCCATGGCGGTGGGTTCCTTGTCGAGAAAGCCGTGCGGGCCGCTCTCGACCACAAACGCGTCGCTCACCTCGGTGGTGATCTTGCCGCCGACTTTTTCCGCGGACTCGTAGACGATGACGCGGACCTCATGACCGCTCTCCTTCGCGACACGTCGGATGGCGTGGGCGGCCGAGAGCCCCGAGATCCCTCCGCCGATGATCGCGACGGTCTTTTCCGAACTCATGCCAAAGGAACGCGGTTTTTGCCGAGACGGTGAACCGCGTCGACCAGGGCCGCCATGTGCTCGGGTGGGGTCTCGGGAAGAATCCCGTGGCCGAGGTTGAAGATGTGGCCGCGGCAGCCCTGCGCCTCGTTCAGGACGCGCTGCACTTCGCGCTCGATGACCTCGACCGGCCCAAAGAGCGTGACCGGGTCGAGATTGCCTTGGAGCGAAACGCGGTTGTCGGTGAGCTTTCGCGCGAAGCTGAGGGGGGTGGTCCAATCCACGCCAAGCACGTCCGCCCCGCTCTTCGCGAGCTCGGGCAAGCAGGCATGCACGCCACGAGCGAACAAGATGATGGGCACGCCGGTGTCTTTGAGCGCGTCGATGATCTCGATGCAGTAAGGGAGCGCAAAGGTCAGGTAGTCCGAAGGAGAGAGAGCCCCCGCCCAAGAGTCGAAGATCTGGACCGCGCTGCAGCCGGCGGCGATCTGCGCCTTCAGATGCGATGCAACGGTCTCTGCGATCTTCTGGTTGAGCGCGCGCCAAAGCTTGGGCTCGTGCATCATCATCTTCTTGCTGTGAATGTAGTTCCTGGAGCCCCCGCCCTCGATCATGTAGCTGGCGAGTGTGAAGGGCGCCCCGGCAAAGCCCAAGAGCGGAGTCTCGGGCGCCTCGCGGACAAAGAGCTGGATCGCGTCCATGACGAAGTGCATGGTCTCGTGGGGATCGGGCACCACGAGCTTCTCGACGTCCGCCGCCGAACGAAGCGGCTTCGGTAGAGAGGGGCCCTCATCGAAGACGAGCTCCATCCCCATCGCCTCGACGGGGATGAGGATGTCGCTGAAGATGATGCCGGCGTCTGGCTTGAACATGCGCACCGGCTGCAGCGTCACCTCGGCCGCGAGCTCCGGCGTCTTGCACAGGCCAAGAAAGCTGGTCTTCGCTCGAACCGCGCGATAGTCGGGCAGATATCGACCCGCCTGCCGCATGACCCAGACCGGGGTGGTGTCGACGGGCTCGCCGCGACAAGCCTTCAGAAAGCGGGGAACGGGAGTCGTAGAAGGGGTCGCCATAGGTGCGCCGCGTGGGCGGGGGGATGGTGACACGAACCAGCCTCGGTGGCGATGGGGGTTTGGACCCAAGCCGCGGCCAACTAGGGTGGTGGAGTGCGGGGACACGCCTGCTCCATGGCGATGCCGATGTTGGCGGCAAGTGCGCTCGTCGTTCGCTGCACGGACGCAACGCTCATGTTGCCGCCAGCGTCGGACGCACCGAACTCAGAGGGACTCTCGAGGGGCCGGATGACGAAGTCCGTCTGGCGTGGGCGGCCCCCAGAGACCTGCTCGCGGTCAACGACGGGAACGCTCATGGGCGGGGACCGGCACGCTTGCTGGGGACTCCCGGCCGAGGATCGTTGTCCACAGCCCTAGCGCAGCACACCTCACGTAGGTGCTGACAGATGCAACCGTTGGTGCCAGGATGCGCCGCACATGGCGTTGGTGTTCGTATACGGTCCCGATTCACTGCAGGGCCGGATGTATGATCGGCTCGGCTCCTGCGACGCCCTCGGCGGCGCCCGCCTGCCTGGCTACAAACTCGCGTTCAACAAGCCCAACATGAAGAACGAGGGCGAGGGGCTCGCCAATCTCACGGCGGCCAAGGACCAGTCGACCTTTGGCGTCCTGTACGAGCTCTCTCGCAAGCAGCTCGAGACACTCGAAGGTTATTACGGAGGCTACAACCCGAAGGACCTCCCGGTCTTCCTGCAGCAGGAAGCAGGCGCGGAGAAGAAGATGGTCGCGCAGGTCTTGATCGCGCGCCGCACCGACAAGGGGCTCAAGCCCACGAAGCCCTCGAAGGCGGCCACCCTCGCAGGCGCAAAAGAGAACGGCGCGCCGGAAGCGTTCATCGAGATGCTCGAGGCGCTGGAGACCATCGGTGAGTGAGCGGGGGGACGAGCCTCAGATCTCCGAGCTCATCGTCGAGTTTCATCGCGGCGTGTCCGAAGACGACGCCCGCGCGTTGGTGCTTGGCGCCGGCTGCACCGTCCGCCGAAGGATGCGCTCGGACTCACCCGCCGAGGTCACCCTCCTGGTGTCAGTGCCCGAGGCGGAGATGAGCAAGGTCGAGAGCAAGCTTCAGGGTGCCCGGGATGTCGCTCGAACCGAGCGCAACGCCGGCGGTTTCTTCATCGCTGGATGATGCGCGCCCTCAGGACCCCACCGTGATCGAGATCGGCGCCGAACTCTCGAGCCCGCTGATGCTCGAGCCCCGAAACGCAACCTGATACACACCCGCCGGAAGTTCGTAGCCCTCCGCCAGATCGATGCTCGTCTTCTTCGATGCGCCGGGCTCGAGCCGAAGGTAGTCCTCCGGCCCCGGCGCGGCCCGCTTTGCCATCTCACCGCGATACTCGATGTCGCGCCCGTCCGCGGTGATGCTGAAGATGTTGTTGCGCATGCCCTCAAACGGGGTGTGATAGACGCAGAAGTCCTTGGCCGCGTTCGTGGGGTTCGAGACCACGACCTCCACCATGAGCGGCTGCCCGGAGAGCATCGGCGTGGGGGCTGAGACCTCGACGACGAGACGGGAAGCATCGATGGCGACTTTCGCGGGCACAGGGGACACCAAAGGCGGCACGCGATCTTCGCACGCGAAGGCCGGAAACAAAAGCATGAGCAGCGATGTATGAGTTCGCACGCGCGCAAAGTAGCAGCTCGCGGTTCGGCTCTCTAGAGCTCATCTCAAAACCCCCTCGGTCGCGATTTCGGCCGATCCGCGTCGGCCCGCCGTGTTGGGCCTCCTCGCGTTATCGCAGGATAGCGCATTCGTCGGCCCGCCTTGCGGGCCTCGCGTC
>WYAZ01000118.1 GCA_011526105.1 Deltaproteobacteria bacterium
CCGGGTCCACGAGCTCTTGCCGCAGAACTGGTCGAGAATAATCAGCGCTGAGACGTAGCTGGGGCCGCCCAAAAAGGACGCCCAGGACCTAGATCAAACCCGGGCCATCGAAGCTCGGACGGATACGCCCTTCCTCACCTACCTCCGGGAAAGGAGATGCGGCGCCCTACGAGCTCTAGGGCAAGAAGGCGAGGCGGGGCTTGCCGAAAACCCCAGTTCGAGCGACTGAGAGCGCGAGGACTGACAACCCGTATCAGACCACCGAAGCTAGGCCCTACGGCGGCGTCGCGCCGGCCGGCGAGTTCGACATCGGCACGGCGATCCGCGATGGACTGCGTCTGGCCAAGGACAACTTCGGCCTGTGGCTTGGCGGCACCTTCGTGTTCGGCATCGTGGGGATGATCGCCGCCGTGACCGTCATCGGCTTCTTCGTCGCCCTCCCCGTCTTGTTTTGGGGCTACATCCGATTCTGCCTCAACATCTTCGACGGCAAGGCGGCGATCGGAGACATCTTCTCCGGCTTCTCGCGCTTCGGTGCGGTCCTCGGTCCCATGCTCGTTCTGTTCATCCTCTACTCGCTGCTCGGTGTGCTCAGCCAGTCGGTCCAGATCGCCGGTGATGTTCTCGGCTCCTCCCTCCTGAGCGGCCTCGGCGGGCTCGTCAACCTCGTGTTCACGTTCGCGGTGCTCGTTCGGCTCTACTTCGGAGGCTACTACCTCGTGGACAAGGACATCTCCGCGTTCGAGTCGATGGAGGCTTCATGGTCGGCCACCGGCAGTATCAAGGTCCGGATGATCGGTTTTTCGGCGCTCTCGGGCCTCGTCGCAATGTCCGGGATCTTGCTGCTGGGCATCGGCGTGCTCTTCACGAGCGGCGTCGCCACCATGGCGTGGACATCGGCCTACCGGCAGATGAACCCGCAGTCGTGACCGGTCGCTGACGGCTCGGGCTCCGCCTAGGACTTGCGCGTTTCGATTTGGCTTCGAATGGCCGAGCAAGGACACGGAGCTTTTCCTTCTAAAGGGGTCGTTCGCCGAGGAAGCGGAGTTGCTGCAAGTCGACCGGGAGGCCAATCGCTTCAGAAGGTGCTTCGCGAGCTGAGCGCAACACATGTCGCAACCGAGTGTGCACTTGTCCCTCCGCATCTCCACTCAAACGTGCCGACGAGCTCGAGGCGAAGAGCGCGGATATTCAGGTGGAACCTCGGAGCGTCAACGCAGACGCAATCGTATCCCCCGATCGATGCGCAAGCTTGGCGTCGAAGGCATGTGCAGCGCACAGGGTCCACCAACCTCCTTCCCTTGTGCGTCATGACTCCTGACAAGGGTGTGGGGCTGATCTAGGGTCGCGCGATGAGCGCCTCACCCGACGAAGTGTTGGCGGTCATCGCCCTGGGCAAACGGCGTGGTTGGCGCAAGTGGTTTGGTCCGGGCGCGGTGGTGCTCCTGCTCGCGGTCGGGGGCGGCGTGGTGTTCTGGCGGGTTCAGGCTCAGCCCAAGAGCCCCTTTGAGTACATCACCATGCCGGCCAAGCGGGGTGACCTCCGGGCGATCGTCACCGCCACCGGGAACCTGAAGGGTCTGGACACCGTCGAGGTCGGCGCGGAGACCAACGGCAAGGTCAAGGCGGTTCACGTCGACTTCAACGACTCGGTCAAGACGGGTCAGCTCCTCTGTGAGATCGATCCGCTACAGCTGACCGCAGCTCGGGATCAAGCCAAGGCCCAGCTCCAAGCCGCCGAGGCCGACCTCCGAAACCGCAAGGCGACGGCGGCCGAGGCTACGCTGACCGCCGAGCGCAGCAAGTCGATGATCGAGCGAGGCCTGATCTCCCAGGCACAACTCGAGTCGGATCTGGCGGCGGCCGAACGAGCGGCCGCGGCGGTGCAATCGGGCGTAGCTCAGATCGTGGTGGCCCGAGCTTCCTTGAACAACGCCCAAACCGCCTTGGAAAAGACCTGGATCCGCTCGCCCATGGACGGCGTCGTGCTGTCCCGCTCGGTCGAGGTGGGACAGACCGTGATCTCGGCGATGCAGACCCCGGTCCTCTTCGTGATCGCCCGAGACCTGCGCCGGATGGAGCTCACCGTCGCCGTCGACGAGGCCGACATCGGCCAGGTCAAAGAAGGTCAGACCGCGACCTTCTCGGTCGACGCCTTCTCCGGTCGGGACTTCTCGGCCACGCTGCGATTGATTCAGAACATCGCGACGACCACCGACAACGTGGTCACCTACGAGGCTCGGCTGACTGTCGACAACGAGGACTTGGCCTTGCGCCCCGGGATGACGGCCACGGTTAATATCCTCACCGCCGAGCGCCAAGACGCCCTCTTGATTCCCAACGCTGCGCTCCGCTTCAAGCCTGCGAGCACTGCTGGATCCCGGGGTGGCTTCCCGTTCTTCGGGCCGCCTCCGGCCCGACCCGCCGAGGCGCCAGCGCCCAAGGGCCCGGTGGTCTGGATCGTCGAGGCCGACACGCCCCGGGCGGTCCCGGTCGTCTTGGGGCTGAGCGATGGCAACTACACCGAGGTCACCAAAGGCGAGATCGAGCCCGGGCAAGCTTTGATCACCGACATGATCTCGCGAAAGCAATGACGTGGCCGAGCCCGACGCCAGCCAAGTGCCTTGGTTCGAGCTCCGAGGCATCACCAAGATCTACGGCGAGGGCGCGTCCGAGGTTCGTGCCCTCAACGGCGTCGACCTGCGCATCGAACGGGGTGAGTTTGTGGCGGTGATGGGCGCCAGCGGTTCTGGCAAGTCGACCTGCATGAACATCATCGGCTGCTTGGACACGCCGACAGACGGTGAATATCTGTTCCACGGCGTCGACGTGGGTGGGCTCGACCGAGACCAGAGAGCCATGATTCGGCGGCACTTCATCGGTTTCGTCTTCCAGGGCTTCAATCTATTGCCGCGGACGACCGCGCTCGAGAACGTGGAGCTGCCCCTGGTCTATCGCCGGGTCGAGACGAGCGAACGTCGACTCAAGGCCCGGGCAGCTCTAGCGACCGTCGGGCTCGAGGGCCGGGAGCGCCACGCGCCGAGCGAGCTCTCGGGGGGCCAACAGCAGCGGGTGGCAATCGCACGTGCCTTGGTCTCGGAGCCGACGCTGCTCTTGGCCGACGAGCCCACCGGCAACCTGGACTCGGCGCGGACCTACGAGATCATGGATCTCTTGGTGAAGCTCAACCAAGAGAGGGACCTGACGATCGTGATGATCACGCACGAGCCCGATCTCGCCGACTTCGCGTCACGCAAGATCGTCTTTCGGGATGGCAAGATCATCGAAGACCTGCCCAAAGGAGGCACCTGATGTTGCTGGGTACGGTTGCCATGGCGCTGCGGGAGATCCGCAGGAACGCCATGCGGTCGATTTTGACGATGCTGGGTGTGGTGATTGGGGTCGGCGCGGTGGTGGCCTTGGTGACGGTCGGCGACGGCGCCACCGCCAACATCTCTGCCAGCATCTCTGCTTTGGGCAACAACCTCTTGATGGTCATGCCCGGCGCTGATCGCCGAGGTGGGGGCGCCGTCGGAGATCCGATGACGCTCGAGGACGCGGTGGCCATCCGGCAGATCGCTGGTTTGAGCGCGGTCGCGCCGGTTGCCAGCAAGCAGATGTTGGCGGTTTTGGGGAACCGCAATTGGCGCACCTCCGTCACCGGCATCACCAACGACTACTTGGTGGCCCGGGGCCATGTGGTGGAGAAGGGTCGCGAGCTGACGCCCGGAGAAGTCGCCTCGGGTCGAGCGGTCTGCCTGGTCGGCATCACGGTGGTTCGGGAGCTCTTTGGTTCGGGTGATCCGCTGGGCGCGGCGGTGCGCCTCGGCCGAGTGTCTTGCACGATCGTCGGCGTATTGGCCTCCAAGGGCGCGAGCATGGGCGGGAACGACAACGACGACACGGTGTTGCTCCCGATCAAGGCCTTTCACCGCCGCATCGCCGGCAACACCGACGTGGCGATGATCTTCGTCTCCGTCGGTGAGGGCCGCTCGACCAGCAGCATCAAGAGCCAGATTGAGAGCTTGATGCGAGAGCGTCGCCGTATCGCCGCCGGGGGCGCCGACGACTTCAACGTCCGCGACATGCAGGAGATCATCGAGACGGTCTCGAGCACCACCAATATGATGACCGCGCTGTTGGGAGCGGTGGCGGCGGTCAGCTTGTTGGTCGGCGGGATCGGGATCATGAACATCATGTTGGTTTCGGTGACCGAGCGAACCCGAGAGATCGGGATTCGACTGGCCGTCGGCGCCTTGGGCCGAGATGTCCTGCTTCAGTTCCTAATCGAAGCGATCACGCTCTCGCTGCTCGGCGGAACCTTTGGCGTGCTCTTGGGGCTCGGGGGTGCCTTTGCCATCACGCGGGCACTGAAGATGCCGTTTTTGGTCTCGCCCAACATGGTGGTGCTCGCCTTCGCTTTCTCCGCTTTCGTGGGTGTGCTCTTCGGCTATCTGCCCGCGCGAAAAGCAGCCCATTTGGATCCGATCGAGGCGCTCCGTCATGAGTGAGCTTTGGCTATACCTCACGCTGCTCTGCGCCCCGGACACCACCGTGAGCGCCCGCTCGGTGGTGGAGGAAGCCATGGCCCAGAACCCATCGGTAGCGGCGGCGGTCCTGGACTACCGCAGATCGCAACAGGACGTGGGGGCCGAGGAGCTGCGCTACCTCCCCTCGCTCATCCTCTCCTTGGGCGCGACCCACACCGAGTCGCCCAGCCTGCGGGCGACCGGGGGCGTAGCGGTGCCGCTGCAAGACAACTACCAGCTGGCTTCGGAGCTGAGGCACACCTTCTCTTTTGGCACCGCCTTGGCGCTCCGGCTCGAGGGCAGCCGGGTCTCGAGCGAGGCGCAGTTCGGCGCCGGCGGGGACCAGTTGGTGATCCTGGGACCTGGCTACGGCCTCGCCAGCAGGCTCAGCCTGACGCAACCCATCTTGCGTGGCTTCGGCGATCAGGTCGGTGAGGCGACCCTCAGGCAAGCTCGGCTCAACCGGACTGCAGCCCAGCACGCCCGAGACTTGGCGGCCAGCCAAGTGCTCCGCGACGTCAGCGTCGCCTACTGGGAGCTTTGGTACAGCGAGCGGGCTCACCAGATCGATGAAGAGGCCTTCAGCTTGGCTGTGCGCCAGCGGGACGAAGCCCTGGCCCGGATCGAGATCGGCGCCCTGGCCAAGGTGGAGGCCTACGCCTTTCGGACTCGAGTCGCCGAGCTCGAGCAGCAGCTGGCCGTCTCTGAAGCGACGGTGCTGGGTCAGTCCCTCGAGCTCGAGCGCCTGCTCGGTCGGAGCGGTGACAGCGGCGTACTGCACGCGCAGGACTCCGAGGTTCCGGTCCAAGCCGCCCGGAGCCCGAGCGCCGAAGCGGAGGCTGCGGTCCAAGCTTCGGCGGAGCTCGCCCAGCTGCAGGCCAGGCTGCAGGTGGCGCTCGACCAGGCGATGGTCGCCGGTGAGACCGAGCGTCCGCGCCTCGATGTCGACGCTTACCTGCAGGCCCAAGGCCTCGGGAATCAGGAGGTCCTGCCGGCCTTCGAGCAGTTCGGTCGATTCGACGCCCTCAGCGCCCACGTCGGGCTCACTTTGGAGTTGCCCCTGACCGGCGCCCGCTACCGAGCCGAGCAACAAAGCGCCGCCCTGGCCGCTGCGGGCACCCGGGCCCGGCTTCAATCAACGGAGCAGCAGCTGCGGTCGAGCGCCACCGCCGAGGTGGTTCGGCTCGAGCAAGCGCGACGTCGAATCGAGCTGGCCACACGTACGGTGCAGATCGCGACTGAGAGTGTGAAGGCGCAGGAGGAGCGTTATCAGCGCGGCGACGCGATCTTGCTTCAGGTCTATGAAGCGCAAGACACCTTGCGCCGGGCCCAGCTCAGCCTGGAACGCAGTCGGGTCGACGCGGTGCAAGCGGCCTTACGCCTGGACCACCTCAAGGGCTCGCTCCTCGGGCAGTCGACTTGGGCGCCCTGAGCGGCGTCTGCGAGATTTGGCCCCGTGAGAAGGATGGGTTGGGGCCTCCCGATAGGATGTCTGAGCTTTCTCGCAGGGGCTCGTGGTGAGTTTCCGGAGCTCCAAAGCGGTGGACAGCTGCCAGCCGGCGAGTCGCTCCCGCCTCGGAAGAAAACCTTCAAGGTGAGCCCGCCGCGTCGATGGCGTCCGCCAAGCTTCGAAGCGCCTCCCCGATCCGCGGCCCCACGCGCAACAGTGAGGTGCTGGTGAGCGGAACGACACGTCCATGCCGCACGGCGTCGAGCACGCGGTACCGGGTCCAGAAGCTCGCATCGGCCCCGTGCTCGCTCGACGCATCCAAGATGATCTCGGGTGCATCCATCGCCAACTGCTCCATCGAATACACGGGATAACTTCGCTCGATCTTCACCACGTTCGATGCCCCCGCGAGATCGAGGAGCTGATGCGCGAGGCTCCCTGGTCCGGCGAGCACGAGCGGCGCCTGTCCGTAGGCGAGCGCGACGCGCGGCCTGGTGGCTTTAGGCCGGCGATCGCGAATCGCGATCAGCTCTCGTTCGAGCGAGTCGAGCATCTTGTGTCCCCGCGCGCGCGTCTCGAGGTCGAACACGGCGGCGAGGCGATGGGTGGACCACCACAGATCTTGGAGCGCGTTGCCCGGGAGAACGAGGACCGGCACCCCGAGATCGACGAGGCGCTGAAGACGCGGGCGGATCTCTCGATTCGGGGCAGCGAGCACCAGGTTGGGACGCAGCGCGAGCACCGCCTCGACGCTGGGATCGAGAAAGCCACCCACCTTGGGTAGCGCCCGCGCCTCGGGCGGCTCGTCGTCATATCGAGTGACCCCGACCACGCGAGCCCCTTGCCCCAGCGCAAAAACCAACTCCGTCGCGCTCGGAGCCAGGCTCACGATCCGAGCGGGTGCATCCTTGCCCAACTTGGCGACCGGCCCCTCGAGGAGCTGCGGTGACACGCTGGGCGGGAGCTTCCAAGGTTCTTCCGGCCCCGCAGCCAGAAGACAAGCGCTGAGCAGAACCACCAGCATCAGCGCGAGCCCACCTCGAACTGGAGCGCGCCCGCTTCGGTGCCGAGCAGGAATCGCCGTGTGCCCGGAACGCGCCGAGGGTCTGCCGGCACGTAATAGCCCGTCTGGTAGAGGCCGCCGAGCGGGTGTGCAGCGTGCAAGCGCGCGCGCGCGCCGACGTCGAAGACATCGAGTGTCCCCTCGAGGAAGAAGGGAGCGTTCACGACCAACGCGAGGTCCTCGAAGAGCGCGATGCCCGTCGGGTTGTCGTCCGAGGTGGAGAGCCGATGCAGGGGCTGATCGTATCGCAGGCTAGCGTCGGTATCACGCACCAAGAAGGGACGCCGCGTAGCGATCTCGTAGATGGAAAGGTGTCCACCGAGCTCGCCAAAGCTCGGCACAAACTGCTTCTCCGCGGTCACCACGTAGACCCGGTCTTCGGCGACGACGAATCCACCTACGAAACCCTGCGCGATGGTGCTCGAGTCCGCGGTGGGTACGAGCACCCGACCGAGCTCGAGGCCGCGGGCCGGGTCGAATGCGAGCACACCACCGGCGAGCGCGGGCGCGGAGTTCCCGAGAACGGTGAAGGCCACGAAGCCCACCTCACCATCGTCCGAGAACTGAAGCCGACCTGCGACGAGGAGCTCATCGCTGCCATCGCCATCGAGATCCTCGACGGGAAGGGTGAAGCGACGCGCGCGATCCTCCTGAAGCGGGCCGACCCCGTCGAAGCCCGCTAGGCCATAGGCACGCACGATGGAGCCCTGCCCAAACGGCGCGTCCGCTACGTAGAGCATCGACGCCCGAACGAGCATGTCGGCCGAGAATCCTCCCTCGAGCGGCTCCGCGAGCACGGACGCACTCAGCACGCGCCCCGGCGGGGCGAGGTCGATCGCGCCGACCTGTGGTTCCCCGGTGGGAAGAAAGAACGCGAAGTCATCCCCCGCTTCCGAGTAGACCGCGATGGCGCCCGATGCGTTGCCGCCAAACTGCGTGGAGGTGAGCACCATCGGGAGGTACGCGGAGTCTGCGCGACCGTCCGCGAGCCCGAACACGGAAATGGTGGTGGAGCTGCTCGCGACGAAGCGCGTCGCGCCAAAGAAGCTCGGGGCTCCGCTCGACCGCGCAAAGGGCTCTTCGCCGGTGTTCGAGACCGTCACGGACGGAAGACTCGCATCTGGGTCGGCGCCAGCGTCCGCGCCGCGATCGATGCCGAGGTCGCGAGACGGCTCCTCCGTGGTGTCGCAGGCGACACCGAGCCCGATGGCGAGCGTGAGGGACAAAGCGCGAAGGAACGGTTTCATGGGTCGTATACCTCTACGGTGATGACGGTGTTGTGGGGACCGGCGCGCAGCGAGAGCTCGGTCGAGCCCGGCGCACGCGCAAGAATAATCTGAGACTCCACGCTCAGTATGGAAGGGTCCTCGCTCTCGACGTGCGCCGTGAGGCCACGCAGTGAAGCGCCGGAGGCGAGGCGAGCAGTGACTCTGGGGACGAGCATGCGAGCGCCCACGGGAAGCATGAGCGTCGGCGCTTCGGGTTCGATGCTGCGCACCTCGCGTGGCCACGCGTGAATGAGCGCCACCGAGTCGAGGTCGAAGCCCACGTTCGCGCCGATGGTGGTCGTGCTGCTACCGATATCCACGAGCCGAATGGCGGTGGCCAGGGTGGCCAGTGGCTCCATGTCGAACGAGTCACCTCCGGCTTCGAGCGGGTCCGTGGGTGCTCGGTCGTTGTCTGGATGCGCCAGGACCGGTCTCACGCCCGCGCAACCTTCGTACGGATACAGCTCGCTGCACTCGAAGCGGACCTCGTCGCCGTCCGACGTCACGAGTGAGACCCGGGCCGGCTCGGCAAACACCCCGGCTCCACCGGCCACGAGGAAGGCGTTCTCGAACACGATGAAGTCCGGACCGGGCCCGTCGTAGAGCTGCAGCGCACCAAAGCCGAGCGTGATGGAGCCCGAGACGCCGAGCGAGAGGACATGAAGAGAGCCCGAGTAGGCGCCACCCCCTTCGGGGGGTCCCAGCACGACATCGGGGAGACGGTCTCTGCCGTGACCCGCGCCCGGCCCGGTAGAGACGTCCAGCACCTCCGTCGCGAAGGGAGAAAAGCTCAGCACCTCGACCTCGGAGGAAATTCGGCACGCGCCGAGCTCCAGGTGAACCCGCGAGAGACCGGGTCGAACGGCGACGAAGCGATCGCGCCGCCAGACGACGGAGTCACCATCGACCCGCGCCGAGAGCAAGGCGGGTGACACGATCTCCGCAGGCTCGAGTTCGTTCGTGCCTCGCACGAGCGCGAGCGGGGCATGCGAGGCGCCCGGTCCCAGCAGGCTCACCGGGAGATCGACCGCCAGGGTCTCGCAGTTCACCGACCCCGCGTCACCCATTCCTCCCGCGTCGAAGTCAGAAGACACTTCGGCGTCTGTCGCCAAGGGCTGAACCTCGCCGCAGCCAAGGAGCAGCACGCCGATGAGGACGGAGTGATTCACGGACCCAACACCTTTCGAAACTCCACCGGCACGACGCGCGAAGCGATGCCGGAGAGGGCAAACAGATCGGGCCCCGCAAAGTCGACGCCGGCTCGGCCCGGTCGCCGCGCGAGGACCTGCAGGCCGTCGAAGATCGGCCGCCCCGGACCGAGCGACAGCGGCCCAAAGAAGGGCGAGGGATCGAGCTGCTTTGACTCGGGGTCGATGAAGTGGAGCCGATCGGTGTTGAACGATGGGGCGCCGATGAGACCACCCTGCAGTTCGACGAGCCGAAACACGCTGTCCACGCGCTCGTCGTTCAGTCGGATCTCGCCCCCCGATCCGCCACCGAGCGGCACCCACCGAACCGTAGGCGAGACGAGCGAACTCACCCACAACGAGTCGCCAGCGATGAGCGCAGAACCGGGGGCGAAGTCCGGCAGCTCAAAGGTCTCTTCGATCGTCATCGTGTCCGGATCGACGAGCATCACTCCGCCCATCGTGATGGGCGTGAGTTCGGGTGAAGTGTCGAGCACCCCCGACGCGGTGACGAGGACTCGCCCTCGCGCGGAATCGAAGGTCACCGCCTGTGGATTGAGGAGCGGGAGCACGGCGATCTTCGGAGCGGCGGCGAGGTCGGAGATCGAGAAGCGCGCGAGCACCCCGGGGAGGTAGACCGGCGGCCGGGTCGGCGAGAGCCGCGGTGCCACAAAGCCGGAGTAGGCGACGAATACGTGATCCCCCGAGACGGCCACCCCTTGCGGACACCGCGGAGCGTAGCGGGAGACCTCGGTACGAGATGAACCCGAGCCATCGAGATCGATCGCGTACGGCAGACTCATCGGAGGCTCGAGCACGACTGTGGACTCGACTCGAAGCTCGGCCTCCACGGAAAGGCTGGGCACGTGGATGAGATAGGCGCGGTGCTGCAAAAAGGCGGTCACGACGATCCGCTCGCCGTCGCTCAAAGCGGCGCCGAACCAAGGCTGCGCTCCGATCGGACCCGTGGACCGTACTTGTTCGGGCAGACGCAGCCCCAAGTCGGCGTCCAGTCCGCGTTCGAGGTCAAACACACTCACCGCGTGGTCGCCGGAGCGCACGAGCACGAGCCGAGCCTCCGGCCCCTGGCCCACGAACACGAGGTCGTTCGGCACGCTGCCGGCGCCGCCGATCGGGGGCCAGACCGCTCGCTCGCGCGCGACCGCCACGTCACGACGCAAAAACTCGGCGATGGGCGTCTCGCCCCGATGGAACGTCCCGCGCTCGGAGTCTTCGATCTCGAGCTCGAAGGCGCCCGAAGCACTCGCGCTCACCGGATGGTCTTCGCCGAGTTCGCTGCGAAAGCTCCACGCCGCGGTGGGATCGGAGATCGAGCCCTTTAGCCCACCAAAGAGCGTGCGCCCGGTTGGACTCTGCACGAAGTACAGCAGCTCGAGCGCGGCCCCCGAGGTCTCGTGGATCATCGGGTCCGGGCTCGTCACCGCGACCTCGCCGCACCCGAGGAAGAAGACGCCAAAAGCGAGGCAACGCCACTTCATAGGATCTCCTCCTGGACGCGGATCGCGAACAGCAGCGTGCGACCCGGCAGCGGGAGCTTGTTCACCGTCTCGAGATCTCGGCGGTCGAGCAAGTTGTGCACGCTGAGGGCGAGGCTCGCTTCGTCCACCGGATGCACCACGAGCGACGCGTCCCATCGAAGATAGGGCTCCGTAGCGAGCGTGCCGGAGAGGTTCGCGGAGGTCTCCGAGGCATATCGGAGCTGGCTTCCGAGCTCGACGCCATAGGCGGACAGAAGCGCCTCCGTCGCGAGTCCGAGTGGTGCGAGGGTCGGCCACGTCTCACCGGTTTCTTCGAGCGCGCCCGCCAGCAAAGTACCCGAGACGCCGAGCTCCACCCTCAGGCGACCGAGCTGCTGCATGAGCCGAGCGCTGCTCTCGAGCCCAAGGAGATTCGCGGTGCCGAGGTTCTCCGGACGGATCTCGAAGGCGTTTCGGTTCAAATAGAGAACGAGATCGCTGGTGCGTCGAGCAAAGGCCGCGAGTTCGAGCTGGAAGTCTCGATGATCGAGGCGTGCGAAGAGCTCCGATTCCCACGCGGTCTCGGCCACGAGATCGGGGTTGCCGGACAGGCCCACCTGACTTGGATGATAGAGCTCATCGATGCTGGGCACCCGAAACGAACGACCGACGGAGAAGCCGAGCTCGAGCACCCAGACGGGTGACCACAAGAGGCCCAGACGCGGCATGAGCGCGAACGGCTGCCCCGCGTAGAGCTCACCGCGCAACGCACCAAACACGGTGACCGCCCCGAGCTGAACTTCATCCGCGATCACCGCCGCCCCGCGGGGCCTAGACGTCTCGTCATGCTCGGTGGAACTCGAGTGCTCGAGTCCGAGTTCGATGCGGGCAGACCAGCGGTGCGCGGACTCGAGCGGGGCCGATGCCGAGACGTCGACACCAGACGCCCAGAACAACGTCCGGCTGGGATCGAGCGCGGCCCCCTCTTCGTACCCGATTCCGAGCCCCTGAATGTGCGCCCCAAACTGCAGGCCCGGCGTGGCGCGCCCGGCATCACGAAGGAATGCGAGGCGCAAGCGGCCTTGCGCGCGCAGCTCACGTGCATCCAGATCTGCCTGCGTCTCGAAGCCCGGGACGCCCGAGTCTCGTATCGCGCCCCCGGCGGCGATCTCGAGGCGGCCCGGCCCGAGCTCTCGCTGGTAGTGCGTCGAGAGCTGACCGCGCCGAGCGTCGTTGTTGGCTCGCCACCGCGCCTGGTCGGGCAAGCCGGGGAGTCGGGAGGTGTACTCGAAGGCCCCGCTGCTCTGCTCGTACGCCGCCGCACTAAAGAGACCACCCGCGCTGACCGCGCCGCGCAGGAGCACTGTCTCCAGCGAGCCCATGGCCAAGCTGAGAGAGCTGGGCCTTTCTCGAGTCGGACGCGTGCGGACGAGCAAGGCTCCGCCGAGCGCGCCGCTGCCATACGCCGCGCCGGCCCCTCCGTGGACGAGCGAGAGCTCCTCGAGACCTTCAATCGGCACGAGGCCGAGGTCGATGCCCGTGGCGAATGGAGTGGAGATGGGAACGCCGTCGATCACCACCGCCGCTGCGGTGGAGCCGGCGCCGCGAAGCGTGAGACGTTTCTCTCGGACCGGACCGCCGAGATCCAAGACTCGCGCGCCGGCGACGAGGTCCAGCACATCTGGCAGATCGACGGCCCTCGCACGCGCACGTTCGAGCACCGCACGAGGGATTCGTGTGCTGCGCTGGGTCGGATCAACGTGCGTCGACAATTGCGCGTCGCGGACCTCGACCGCATAGGGTGCAAGGGTGCTCGAGGAGACGGGCTCCCCGTGGGCTCGAACAGAGGCCAGCAGCACCGCGAGCACGGAAGCTGCCGCCGGCCAGTGGCGGCGTACACCGTTCAACACACATCCCTCCCGTTCCTCGAGGAGGTGAGCTCACGCCGTCCAAGTCATTCTCGGGCGGCGAGCGTTTCCGGAGGACGGTCGGTCTCCTGGCTTTCGGGTCGAACTCGCCCCGCCTTCCCCGAGCGCTCTCGCTCGAGTGGCTTCATGGGGAGAGCGGCTTCGCGATCGAAGCACCCGATTACAGTGGCGGGCCCACGCCGGATTCACACCGGCTTCCCTGGCGAAGCAGCGTGCCGCTCCTTCACCACCGTCTCCTTCAAACGTCTAAGGAGGTGATCTCAGCGCGGCGATAAACCTGTCAAGCGAGCTGGCGAGCGCGCTCGCGTCCTGATCCTGTTGGACTGCTCCGCCATGTCGGGAACTCCCGGGCCCAGCACAGCCTCACACCACCGTTGACCTGATCGTGGGACGTGGCCGTTCGCGTGGTCGTGGCCCTCATCGGGAAACGTGGCCTTTGGCCGTAGCCGATCCGGTGACCACGATGGAGCCCACGACACACGTTTCCCGGGGAGGGCCACGACCACGCGAACGACCAGGTTTCACGCACACGACCACGAATCAGCGTTCCAGGGAGTTCGATCGTCCTGCGCGTTGGCTATGCGCGATCGAGGAGACCCGCGCCCGCTACTGCTCGGGAAACGGGCTGCTCCCATCCAGGGCGGCGCTGATGCCATAGGAGGCAAATCCGAGCGCAACGCCCGCGACGATCGGGATCCAGGGGAACTCTTCCTCGTCCGTGAAGAAGAGGCTGCCAAGAGACACTGTCGCGCCGGTCGCGATCAAGCTGTAGCCCAGCGGTGCATAGAGGAGGCCGTCCGCGTTGGGGTCGCCCGAAGTGATCGAGGAGTCGAAACCGGTTTTGAGCCAGCGGGCGGATCCGCACTGGCCCTCCGCCGGGTTCACACACAGGATTTGAAGGTCGTTGTTCTGCGCCGCGACCGCCAGCACCGTAACCACGGAACCAGCGAGCGCGACGGCCGCGCCGCTCAAGAGCACAATGGTGCGCCCGGTGAGTCCCATGCCAGAGGCCCGCGAAACCTTGGGCTCGAGACGTTCGATCGCACCTTGTTGAATGATCAGCTGCGTCTCGTAGGGGTCGTACTCTGGGCTCTGGAGCCGCAGCTTTCGAGTGCCCTGTGGCACCTGCTCGATCATGGTGATGCCCGATCGAGTTGTTCCCACCGTGACACCATCCACCACGATCTCGAGCCCGGCCTGCGGCATCGACAGCTCGATCTTTCCGAAAGGCTCCCAGTTCCCAAAGCGCTCCAGGGCCGAGCGGAACTCCTGGCGGATGACGCGCTCGAGAAGCAGCCGAGCGTCCTCGGAGGTCGCGACCTTGGCTTCACGGACACGCCCGAGCACCGCCTCGCTTCCAATGCGCGCTTCGAGATCTTCCTTCCAGTACTCCTTGTCGCGATTGGCGCTGCTGTACAGCTCGAGGGCCAGGTCGGCATCGACCAACAAAGCGGACACGCGGTCGGGCTCTTCGCCGTCTTGAGCAATACTGGAGATCAGGAAGAGGAGGTGCGGCACCTTCTCCTTGCTCTTCTCTTGAGCCTCGGGCTCGACCTTGTTCTCGCCGTAGTCCGTGCGCGCTCGCAAGACGAAGCAGTGGATCTCCCCTTGGCAGGTGTCGGCGTCCTTTACGTCCTCGCGCACGAGATCGGTGTGCCGCTGCATCAGGTCATCGAAGTGTGCCAGCACATCCGCGCGTCGCACCTTGAGCCGCGCCCCCACCGGCGCCGCGAAGTGAACCGCGATGGGTTGACGGCTGCGCATCACGACCGCGGTGCCTTCGGTGCTGGTCCCCTCGGACTCGGCCCGTGCCGTCGACCAGGGACCGCTGAGGAGGAGGACCCCCGCCCACAACGGGACGAGCCTCGGCTCGAGACCGAGCTTCGAAGCAAATCTCATGAACGGGATGCTAGACGACACCGGAGATCACTGGAAGTATGGGGCCGCGGATGGGCCAGGAGGCGGCGTTCATCATCATTCAGGGGCCCGGCCATGACGGGACCCGGCTCTCGCTTCGCGAGGGGATCACCTCCTTTGGTCGGCTGCCATCGAACGACGTGATCCTCCTCGGAGACCTCGTCAGTCGTCATCACGCCCGAATCCTCTACTTCGACGGCAAGGCCTCCATCCAAGACCTGGGGTCGCACAACGGATCCTTCGTCAACGGCGATCGCATCAGCACCCGCCCCCTGGGCGAGGGGGACATGGTGCGGGTGGGCAATTTCAAGATCACTCTCCAGGTGGGCAAGATCGACGAGGACGGCGAGGTGGGCTTCACCAACGAGGCCACCGCGGACGCCTCGCAGCACCCACTCGAGGGGGTGCACGCGGAACATGTCTCCCGCCCCGAAGGACAGGCGCGTGTCGTGCGCGCCGAATCTCGCCTCTCGGGTCCACCGGCGACCGTGCCCCTCGATCCGGACACCGACCAGGGCCTGCCGGCCAACCTAGGCAGTCGCGAGGCAGGTCGCTCCAAGCTGGTCCAGGAGATCAGCGAGGCGGAGCAGGACCCACGGCTCAGCACGCTGCAGCTCCTCTACCGGGTGACGGAGGTCCTGGCTCAGACCACCGACGCCCGAGACTTCACCGAGAAAGTGCTCGAGTTCACCTTGGACCGACTGCAAGCGGAGAGCGCGGTCTATTTCCGGGTCCGCTCGGATCGTCCAGACCCTGTGCAGGCCGCATACATCAACACGGACGGGGGCACGCAGGCGCCGTTCATCTCGATGGGGGTGGTCCGCTGGGCCATCGCCAAGACCTTCACCGTCTTTAGCCGAGACATCAAAACCGACCCACGCTTCAGCGAAGGCGGCAGCGTGAGTCTGGTGCCCGAGCAAGTCAGCTCGCTCGTCTGCGCACCCATCATCTCGGGTCCTCGAACCCTCGGTGCGCTGTATCTGGCCCGGTCTCTCTCGCAGCCCTTCAGCGAGATCGAGGTCGACGCGGTCGAAGCGATCTGCCACCTCGTGGCCGTGGGCCTCGAGCGCCTGCAACTCCGTGTTCAAAACCTGGAGGAGGCCCGAGCACGCGAAGCACTCGCTCGGTTTCATTCTCCGGACGTGGTCGAGCGGATCCTCGGTGAAGCCAGAAACGAAGAGACCGTGCTCGAGCGGCGACCGGCCACGGTGCTGTTCTGCGATGTTCGTGGATTCACGCGCTGGGCGGAGAAGGCTTCCCTCGAGGTCGTATCGGACTTTTTGAACACCTACGTCGAGGATGTCTCCTCCGTCGTCTTCAAGCACCGCGGAACGATCAACAAGCTCCTCGGAGACGGGATCGTCGCCGTCTTTGGCGCGCCCTTCTCGTACGGCGACGACGCCGCGAGGGCAGTCAACGCCGCGCTCGAGATGCGAAGCGCGGTGGATGAGCTCCTCGAGGGCAACGTCGAGCTCCGCAATCTCCATGTGCGGATCGGCGTGCACACCGGAATAGTCCTGACGGGCACGGTCGGTTCCCCTCGCAGGATGGACTACACCGTGCTCGGGGAGACCGTGAATACCGCCGCACGTATTCAGGCGACCGCCGCCGGGCGCACGGTCCTCATCAGCGCCGCGACGAGGGAACACCTCGACTCGAGTATCCGCACGAGAAAGGTTGGTTCTCAGCAGATCCGCGGCCTCGACGACGCGTTCGAGCTGTATGAGGTGCTCGGCCCCAGCGACGCCCTCGAAACCGAAAGCGGCTGATTCACGGCGGCCTGAGAGCAGATACCAGCGGTCGAGGACGTATCTCTTTCGGATGCGCAAGGCGCAGCCGGACGTTTCGGCTAGTGCTAAGATGACCGGCGGAAGTTTGATGTAGGGAACCGTGAGCGAGGCGTTACGCACAGCCAACCGCGACGGATCGATCGGGAGATTGGGCCGTTACGCGCTCTTGCAGAACCTTGCCAAGGGCGGCATGGCGCAGGTCTTCATCGCCCAGAAAGATGGGGCGAGTGAGATCTGTGTACTCAAGCAACTCCTGCTCGAGCTCGAGGAGCATGAGATCGCAGGCAAACGATTCCACCGCGAGGCTCACGTCGCGTCCTTTCTGAATCACCGGAACATCGCGCGCATCCTCGACGCTGGGCTCGAAGACAACACCTTCTGCATCGCCTTCGAATACATCGCCGGCAAGGACGGCGAGTCGATGATGCACCGACTCCTCTCGCAGGGCCGAATGCTTCCCTACGAGGTGAGCATCGCGTTCGGACTCGGCGTGCTGCAGGGCCTCAGCTATGCCCACGAAGCCAAGGACCCGGAGGGTCGAAGGCTGGGGCTGGTGCACCGAGACCTCTCACCACGCAACATGATGCTCGGCTTCAACGGAGACGTGAAGATCATCGACTTTGGGCTCGCGCACGGGCAGATGGGCGACTTCAAGACCGCGCCCGGGATGGTGCTGGGCACCTTGCGCTACGTCTCACCAGAGCAGGCCCTCACAGACCCGATCGATCGCCGCAGCGATCTGTACTCCCTCTCCGTCGTGCTGCACGAGATGCTCACCGGACGCTGGGTGGTTCAACCCGGCAAGCCCTTCGAAGTCTTGAAGTCCGTCATCTCGGATGTGCCACCCTTGGTCAACGAGCTGAACCCGCACCTGCCGGCGGCGCTGGGCCCGGTCATCGCGAAGGGCATGGCGAAGGCGCCCGAGGAGCGCTGGCAGAGCGCAGGGGAGTTTCTCGATGCCCTGCGCGACGCTGCGGGTGCGCTCGCGCACACCGACAAGGCCACCCTGGGGGACTTCATCACCGAGCTCTTTCCGGAGGAGTCGGCCCGCGCAACGGGACTCGTCGAGCTCGGACGACACCGCTTCGAGACACGAATGCGCGGGGCGAGCCTGGCTCCCGTGAGACCGGTGGATCTGTCGAATCCAGAGGACACGGACAGCCGGACGCGGACCGGGTACATGGAGACCACCCGGCTCGCCGAGGTCGACCTGGTCGAGCCGATGGAGCTCACCCGCACCGCGGGGATGGAAGACCAGACGCGGGTGGTTCCGAGCGATCTCACGCTCATTGCGCCCCAGTACCCAGGAGACGCAGCCGAGACGCTCACCGCGATTCGCGAGTTCTCAGAGCCGGAGCCGATGGACGGGACGAACACCGCCGTCCCGACCGTCATCGCTCGAGACGACGGACAGACCTTCGTCCACGACCGCACCCTCGCGAACCCAGCGGCGTACCGAGGGGTCAAGATCTCGGAGCGACGCGACGGGTCGACCGTGCGCGCGCCCCCGCGAAACCGAGCCACTCAAGCCGCCCTTGCCCTCGCGGGGGTGTTGGTGCTCTCGGTGGCTGTGCTCGGTTACATGGCGATGTCCGAGGGGTCCGGTTCGATCACCGCGGTGATCGAACCGGTGAAGGAGCGGCGCCCAAGCGCGGTGCCGGGGCCCGAGAAGGCCTCGCCGCCGCCGCCCATTGCCACTCGGGCACCCGCCCCGGCGGAGGTCGAACCACCACCTCCGGTCGAGAAGCCTCCGCCTGATCCGGCCAGCGCGCGAAACACGGGTCGCTCGTCCACCGGAGTGAGGACCACGCCGACTCCGCCGCCCGCGAGGGCCAAGGCTCCGGAGCCCGCCGCGCCCAAGAAGGTCACCGACGGCGGGGTCGGCGAGCTCCGAAGACTCCTGAGCGGGGCGGAGCTGGATGCCGAGGGCCGCCCAACGCGCGCCGTCGCAGAGAGAGTTCTCGACGAGCTCCGAGCCGCGGCAAGGAAGAACCTGCCGGCCAAAGAGTCCCTGGCCATCAGCAACGATGCAGACCGAATGCTCGGATTTACGACCCCCACTCGCAATCAGCTCCTCGGGCTCCTGACCCGCTACGAACGGTCCCTGAAGGAAAGCGCCGCGCCATGAGCCTCGGCCGCCGGTTCATCAACGTGGCTCGTGCGGAGGTGAGCGATTGGTTCCGCAAGCTGCAGGACGTCGGGAGTTCGACCGGCGAGGAACCCGCGTTCGCCGAGCCGCCGCGCGCCGACCCTCTGCATTCACGCCGCGGCCAAGATCCGATCCCGCCGGAGATCGCTCGCTACTACGCCAACCTCGAGCTCCCCGTAGGTGCCAGCGCCGATGAGGTGCGCGCGGCGTACAAGCGGCTCATGCGGCGGTACCATCCCGACCACCATCACACCGACAGCGGCCGGAACCAGGCCGCCACCGAACTGGCGCGGGAGCTGCGCGTGGCCTACGAGTCCGTGCTCGAGCACCTCGGCGCTCGCCGCTGAGCGCGCGAGACACCGCCGCATCAAAGACCGGGGCCGACCACCGCACGAATGGGCGGCGCGACCTCCAGCTTCTCAGTCTCGAACGAGTACACCGCCGAGGCACCCTTCGCTTCGAAGTTCTCACCATGCAGCGAGACCTCCCCCGGGAGTCGCAAGAGACCCTCGGCCTCCACGTACTCGGCCCGCTCGGTGGTGGCACGCATGCCCTCGCCGTCCGTCACCACGACGTTCCCTTCGAGCTGCACGTCGCGGCGGGCGGTGTGACCCGTCGCCCGATCCGCCCGCAGCTTCCCTGTCGTTCGCTTTGATCTCCGATCGAAGCGCTCGATCTCGATGTTCGAGGCCACGACCGTGCCCTTCTTTCGGTCGACGCGAAGCTCGTCCGATCGCGCGCGAGACCGCAGCTCGTCGCCGTCGAAGACCTCGGAACTCACGCCTACGAGTCGGACCTCATCGGGGGCCGCCTGGGGGGAATGCGACGCCAACGCCGGCCGACCACCACCGGTCGGCTCATCACAAGCGATGCTCGCGAACAGCAAGCCGCAGATCCAGAATCGGAACCTCACCTTGACAGCGTCCGCCTGAAGTCTCAGCGTTCGGGTCGCAAAATGCCAGCCTCCGCGCAGTTCTCCGTGGCCGAGGTCGACGCGCTGTTGCCCCAGCTCGAGCAGGTGTTCGTCCGCCTCGACGAGCTTCAGACGGAGATCGGCGCCCGAGCCAACGAGCTTCAGCGACTGGGCTACGGAACCCAGAGCAGCGACCCCAAGAACGAGCCCGAACCCGTCCAGGAGCGCCGCCTCATCTTGGGCGCACGGCGCCAGATGCTCGAAGCAGAGCTCGAGAAGATCGCGGCGCTCGGCGGGCTCTTGCTCGATCTCGAACTCGCGATCGTGGCCTTTCCCTCTCGCCGCGAGGGGCAAGACGTCTACTTGTCCTGGCAGCGGGGGGATGAATCCGTGCGCTACTTCCACCGGCCGGACGACCACTTCATCCACGGTCGCCGACCCATCTGAGGTGTTCTCCTAGTCTGGTCGAGGGCCCCTGATTTCGGTGTCTCCCGCCTCCTGCTAAGTCTGTTCGCGAGGCGCGGGGTGGAGGTTCATCAGCTCGGTCGGCTTCGAACCTGCTCGGAGTCACTCAAAGACGCTCTGCGCATCCTCGAAGAGGTCGCCGCCACCGACACCACCGTTCTCATCCTCGGTGAGACCGGGACCGGCAAGGAGCTCGCGGCCGAAGCGGTGCACGAGTCGAGTCCACGCTCGCAGGGACCGTACATGGTCGTCGATTGCGCCGCGGTCCCAAAGGACCTCATCGAATCGGAGCTGTTCGGCCATGCGAAGGGGGCGTTCACTGGCGCCACCGCGGAACGCAAAGGCGCCTTCGAGGCCGCGCACGAAGGCACGGTGTTCATCGACGAGATCGGGGAGCTGCCCCTGGACCTGCAGTCGCGCATGCTTCGCGTGCTCGAAAGACGGCAGGTGAAGCGCGTCGGCGAGAACATCACCCGCAAGGTCGACGTACGCATCGTCGCAGCGACAAATCGCGACCTCGCACGCGAGGTCGAACGCGGCACTTTCCGCCAGGACCTCTACTTCCGACTCAACGTCGTGATGGTTCGCCTGCCGCCGCTCAGGGAGCGACCCGATGACATCGAGCTTCTCGCGCGCCAGTTCCTCCTTGATGCCCCTGCTCCTTTTGGCGAGGCGCTCGAACTCAAGGACGACGCCCTCGCCCGACTCAAGGCCTACGCTTGGCCCGGCAACGTTCGCGAGCTGCGCAACATCATCGACCGGGGCGCCTCGGTCTCGGACAGCGTCTATCGCGTACCGGATGACCTCGAGCGCGCAGCGCGACTCCACCAGATCGACAACCCCCTGCCCTACGCGCCGGGCATGGTCGAAGCACCGCCCAAGCCTCCGGCCGCCGAACTCAGCGGACAGCCGCCTGGCCGGCTGACTGAGCCGCTCTGGCGAGACAAGACCTACAAAGACGCCCGCGACGCGGTCATGGAGGATTTCGAGCGAGGCTACCTGCTCGCCCTGCTCGAGACCCACCGCGGAAACGTCTCGGCCGCCGCGCGGGCCGCCGGCATCCACCGCAACATCCTTCATCGCATGATGGCTCGCTACGGCATCCAACGCGGCGCATGAGTCGATCCGCTTCGGCCCTCGAGTCCCTTCCCACGCCCAAGAACGGCCACGGGCTTCGGGCCCAGCTCATCATCGCGCTCGTGCTTCCGGCGGTCGTGGTACTCGCAGGAGCGACCTTCCTCGCCGAGATCGCGGTGACGGGCGCCTTGGACCAATCGCTCGGCGAGCGCCTCATCGCGGTTGCTTCCGCGGGCGCGGCGCTCTCCAACGAGCGACTGCTGTTGCTCGAGCCGGGCGACGACGAGTCGAGAACGGCGGAGCGCAGCCGAGCGCGGCTGAGTGAGCTCGCCCGCCAGACCGGCGCCGAGCAGGTGATGCTCGTGACGCTCGGCGACGACTCGAGGGTCGTGCTGGACTCGAAGCGGCAATACGCCATCGGCGACGAGTACGTTCGGGCCGAGTTCGATCGGCTCGAACTCACCAAGGTGAAAGAGGGGGTCCGCTCCGCTTCGGTGCTGTTTCAGGGGCCGGAGGGCCGCTGGTACAAGACCGGCTACGCGCCCTTGCAGGATGCGGAGGGAAACGCCGTCGCGGCGGTGGTCGTGAATGCTCCCGCGGCCTTCTTTGCTGCGATCCGAGACCTCCGCCAGACCCTGATTGGCATCGCGGTCTTCGCCTTCATCACGCTCCTCGCTCTCGCGTTCGTGGCCGCGCGCGGCGTGACCGTGCCTCTGTCCCGGCTGTCGCAGGCCGCCACACGCATCGGACGCGGAGAGCTGGACACGGAGGTCCCGACCGGAGGTCCGCGAGAGGCGAGAGTGCTCTCCGCGACCATGCGCAACATGGCCTCCTCGCTCGGCGCGCGTGAGCGAGAACTCCAGCTCATGTTGGCAGGGATCGCCCACGAGGTGAGGAACCCGCTCGGTGGGATCGAGCTCTTCGGAGGGCTGCTCAAGGAAGACCTCGAAGTCGACGACCCACGACGCAAACACGTCGACAAGATCCTAAAGGAGATCGGCGTCCTCGCGTGTGTAGTGAACGACTTCCTCGAGTACGCGAGGCGAAGGCCGCTCGAACCCGAGCGCGCGGACGTCACGGCGCTGCTCGACGAAGTTCGCGCGCTGGCCGCGAGCTCGGCGAGCAACGTGCAGTTCGATCTCGATTGCCCTCCCGGGCTGCATGCTCTCCTCGATGTGGAGTCGATGCAGCGGGCGCTCCTCAATCTCGCCCAGAACGGGGCGCAGGCGGTCTCGGAGAAGGGCGGTCGGGTGCGCTTGGGAGCCCGCACCGAGGGCAGTGACGTGCTCCTCGAGGTCGAGGATGATGGGCCCGGAATACCGGAGGAGAACAGGGCGCTCGTGTTCACCCCGTTCTTCACGACCAAGCAGAAGGGCACCGGGCTGGGCCTGGCGTTGGTGCAGAAATGCGCCGAGAGCCACGGGGGTGCGGTCTCGGTGGAAGCGAGCCCAAAGGGCGGCGCGCTCTTCCTGATTCGCCTGCCGGACGCGCTCGCCCCTCGCTAGTCGGGCACGCTCGTGTTAGCTCAACTCTGTGGCGACGATTCTCGTCATCGACGACAACGACACTCTGCGCGAGGGCGTGGTCGCGGTCTGCGAGCGCATGAAGCACCGCGCCCTGAACTCCAACTCCGGGCGCACCGGCATGTTGGTGCTCGACCAGAACAACGTGGATCTCGTCCTCACGGACCTCAAGATGGAGGGCATGGACGGTCTCGAAGTTCTGCGCGAAGTGAAGCGTCGCAGCCCAGAAACCGCGGTTGTCATCATGACCGCGTACGGGACCATCCAGACCGCGGTCGAGGCCATGAAGCTCGGGGCCTTCGACTTTGTGACCAAGCCGTTCTCGCCCGACGTCATCCGGGTCAAGATCGAGCGCGCGCTCGAGTGGCGAGCCGTTCACGCGGAGAACGAACGGCTCATGGCTACCACCGAGCTCCTCTCGCTCCCCGAGCCCCGCCTGAGCAAGAGCGGGGAGCTGTTCGAGGGCATCGTCGGTAAGAGCTCGGTCATGCAAGAGATCTTCCGGAAGATCAGCAAGGTCGCGGCCTCCGAGACCCACGTGCACATCTCCGGGGAGTCGGGCACGGGCAAGGAGCTCGTCGCGCAGGCCATTCACAACCTATCGCGGCGCTCGTCCGGCCCGCTCATCACCGTAAACTGCGGCGCCTTGACGGAGAGCCTGCTCGAGAGCGAGCTCTTCGGGCATGAGAAGGGCGCATTTACCGGGGCGATCAAGCGGAAGCTCGGGCGCTTCGAGCTCGCCCATAAGGGCACTTTGTTCCTCGACGAAGTCGGCGAGATCTCCCCTTCGGTGCAAGTCAAGTTGCTGCGCGTCCTGCAGGAGCAGGAGTTCACGCGGGTCGGCGGCGAGGAGTCGGTCAAGGTCAACGTGAGGGTCGTCTCGGCGACGAACCGCGACCTCCGATCGGAGGTCGATGCCGGTCGTTTTCGGGAGGACCTCTTCTATCGCTTGCACGTCGTCCCTATCGAGCTGCCTCCGCTTCGAGAACGCACCGACGACATCATGCCGCTCGCGCGGTACTTCGTCGACAAGCTGCGTGCGAGGACGAATCCAGAGGTGCGTGGGTTGAGCGCCGAGGCCGAATCTCGTCTGCGCGCCTATCGCTTTCCTGGAAACGTGCGCGAGCTGCAGAACATCATCGAGCAGGCCCTGGTCTTCTCCACCCCGCCGGAGATCGGATCCGAAGACCTGCCGCCTCAGGTATCGATGTCCGCCCCGAAGGAGTCCTGGTCGGGTCTGCCCACGCTTCCCTTGAAGCTGAACGACGTCCTCGAAGAGCTCGAGCGCCGCCTCATCATCCTCGCGTACGAAGAAGCGCGCGGCGTAAAGACCAAGACCGCCGAGCTGCTCGACATCAAGGCGAGCGCGCTCTACTACAAGCTCGAGAAGTACGGGATCGGGACGGTCGCCGGGCGAGAGCTCTCGGAGAGCTCACCCCCTGCCTCGGAGCCGGAGGGAGAGTCTTCCGGTAATCCGGCGTAGTTCTGAGTGCTTGTAGGATTTCAGGGCCACGAAAACCGACGCTCGAACGCCACGATCCCTCAAAACTCTGAGTCGAATCGAGCCGAATTCGGAATGATCTCCGGCGGTGGACAGGGGCCCGCCCCTTGCTCAATGTGTGGATGGTGCTGAAATCGGTCCACGGTTGGCTGCTCGCGACGCTCGTCGCCGCGGTCTTCCTCTGCGCGCCCAGCACCTATGCAAACCCTGCACTCCTCCAGGCGGAGGCTCGAGTTGCGCGTGCCGTCCTCGACTGGGACGCGGCGCGAGACCGCTTGTCCCAGGCCGCGGAGGAGCAACGCCGTCTGGCGAATGCCATCGCCATCGAGAAAAAACGCGGCGGCGGCAGGGAACTCGAGCGTCTGCTCCAAGCCTCCCTGCATTCCGAGGGGGAAGTCGCCGCCAAGAGCCGCGAGCACACGGAGCTCGGTCACGTCGCTCGTCGCGCGCTCGACGAGGCCTTCCGCCGAGCCGCCATCGAGTTCCGTGCGGTGAAGCCGCTGCTCTCCTCGAAGAACGTCGCCGATCGCGAGCGCGCGCGAAGCACGCTGACCCTGATTCAGAAGATGCGCGGTCACCTCAAGGAGCATCAACTCAGCCTCGCTGAGCGCCACGATTCCACACCCAAAGACTGGGAGAAGTACGATCAGAAGCCGGGCGCCAACGACGGGCCAGAGGAGCTCCGGGCAAAGGCGGACTTCGTGGCGGACCATCGAGACAAGTTCAAAAAGAAGCGCCTGGAACTGCTGAAGCTCATCGATGAGGCGCGCCAGGAACGTGAGCTCGCGCGTCTCGCCGCGAACTTCCAGCAGGACGCATTCCTCTACGATGAGAACGCCCGCTCCGGCCGAGTCGCGCGCGGAAGCCGCGATCTGGCGGCGGCCGGGGTCGCCAACGAGACCACGAGGTCGGACAACGACTCCGCGGCTCGCGAGCCCGGCGCCGCACCTTTGGCGAACCCGCCCGCCGCCGACAATCAGGATCCCTCCGCATTTCTGGGCAATGCGGAGGGCCGCGGCACGGAACCCCCAAAGAACGAGGATGTCGGCGCGAGCCCTGGTCCGAGCCCCGCGGCCACTCGAAGCTCCGCTGCGGGCTCGCCGAGCCTGGGCAGCAGCGTCCCATTGCCGCGCGAGTTCAACCCAACCGCCCTGCTCAACCTGGAGATCAGCCGCATCGACGCCGCTTCGGTGTCGCTCGAGCAGCTCATCTCCACGCTGAAGAACCTCGAGAAGCTGGATGATCTCCTGGCTCGCCGGGAGGCCGAGTTGAGCACGAAGGCTACCCAGCTCGAGCAAGCGGAAAAGTCCGGAGCACGCTAGAGCTCATCTCAAAACCCCCTCGGTCGCGATTTCGGCCGATCCGCGCCGGCCCGCCGTGTTGGGCCTCCTCGCGTTATCGCAGGCCCAACTCAATCGTCGCGCCTTGCCAGAGATTCCGGGTTCTTCGTCCGACTCGGTCCGATATGCGGATCGGCTCTCTAGTACCTCTGCCCAGAGACTGTGAGCGGTTCGCGTTGGCCCTTGTCAAATGACTCAACGGGAACCATTCACAATCTCTGGGCAGAGGTACTAGAGTACGCGCGTCTTGGGGGCCTCGGTCGTTCAGCTCGGCATTTGGCTCTCGCTCTGGGCGGCGCCCGAGGCCGGCCGACATCTCACTCTCGATCCCGGCGCTCAGTTTCGCGTCTCGAGCGGCACCGAGTGGGACACGAATGCACGGCGAGCTGTCGCCGGCGGTGACGGACTCCTAGGCTTCGGCAATCGCGTGGTGGGCGACGCACTGCTCCGGCTCACTGTGGATGCCGAGGCCTCGCTCAGGATCACAGACCTCGACGTCGTCCAGATCGCCTACCTCATCGGAGCCAAGCGGTTCTTCGGAGAGAACACCGAGGACCTGCTCACACACGACCTCCGCCTCTACACGAACCACCTCTTCGGCCGCTACTTCTCCTTTGGTCTCTTCGGTCAAGGAAAGGCGAACCGGATGCGCAGCGGGGCGCGCGACTACACCCTGGGCCTCGGCGAAGGCGCCTTGACCCTGCACCTGACGAACGAGCTGTCGGCCAGCATTCGCGGACGAGCAACGAGCTACGACTTCACCGACCGCCGACTCGCCTTTGCAGGACCGGGTGTCGGCGGCGAGGTGGCGTGGCGTCCGCACCGGCGCTTTCGCGCCTCGCTCTTCGCCGACTTCGACTGGCGCAAGTATCGAGGCAACGCGGTGGTTCCTCTCATCGATGAGAGCACGGGAGAGCCTTTCGGCAACTTCGTCACCCTCTGCGATGGCACCGGCGACGAACGCCTCGACGGCTTCACCTGCGCGCCGGTCCAAAGGCGAGACACATTGCTCTCCGCCGGTGCTCGGCTCGCCTACCAGGGCCCGTTTATCCTCGGCGGCTCTGTCCTCGGACGCTTCCACCGCTCGAACTCCGACTTCGAGAACTTCGATCGCTTTCAGCTCTCGGCGTTTGCCACCGTTCCTCTGCCCTTTCGTTTTGCCATCAGCCTGCTCGGCGTCCTGCAGCTCAATCGAGGAACATCGCTCACTCAGGCCCAGATTCAGGCCGACGACGACGAGAACCAGAACCGCTTGGATGCGCAGCTCAGCTACGGGCTCGGCGACGGCCTGCACATCGACGCCAAGTACTCGCTCTTTGCCGACGAGTTCCAGAACCAAGCGGTCGACTTTGTGCGTCACACTTTCTACCTCGGCCTGAGTTACGAGATCGAAGCCAACTCGGGCTGACGGTCTAAGACCTTGCGGGTTCCTCGATGGGAATCTAAGCTCCACCCGTGGGGAGCGAGCAGCGACGAGACGGGCGCCACCGCGTGCGTTTCCACCTCGTCTACGACGACGGCTCTTCGTTCAATGCTGGGACCGTGCACGATGTCTCCGTCAGCGGCCTCTTTCTCGAGACCGCGTTGCCGCTCCCGCTGGGGAGTGAGGTCTGTCTCACGCCCGTCGGCGAAGGACATCAGCTCTTCGAGGTCAAGGCCCGCGTGATGCGATGTGTACCTTACAGCGCCGGTGTCATGGCCGATCGGCCGGCGGGCATGGGGCTGCAGTTTCTCGATCTGTCGGACTCGGAGCGTGATCGGGTCGTCTCGCTGATCCGCGCCCTCGAGACAAAGCAAGCGAAGGTGAGGGGCGAGAAGGATCCGTTTCTCGGCGTCATCGTGACCCGAGCGCGAAAGTAGCTCCGACCTGTGATGAGACGGACAGCCCCGGTTCTCGTGGCGCTCACGCTTTTGGCCTCCCGAGCCGGCGCAGACGACACCAGCCATCAGAACTACGTGCTCGGTGGGCGAGCGGTGGGCCTCGGCGGCGCGTTCACCGCGCTGGGGGACGACCCGAGTGGCATCATGTACAACCCCGCCGGGCTCATCGACGCGCTCGAGCCCTCGCTGCAGGTCTCGAGCAACCTCTATGGCCTCGACGTGAGTTCGAGCGGCGATGTCTTTGGTGAGCTCGCAGGCGCGGTCACCGATCTCGACAACGTCTTCGCTCAGCTCAACATCATCCCGAGTACCGCCGGCTTCGTCGACGCGTTTGGCAAACGTATGCCCAGCGGCGCTGCTCGTCACGCCTATGGACTCGGGGTCTTTGTGCCCTCGTTTCGGTCGTTTGCCGTCGAGACCAGCGGACCGGGCCAAGCGGCCGGCCGGCGGCTCGCTTATCAGCGCAGCGTGCTCGACCGAACGCTTCAGGCGGGGGCGGCCTATTCGTATCGCCTCGACCGAGTGTTTAGCTTTGGCATCAGCGTCTTCGGTGTCTATCGAGCGCTGCGAGAGATCGAGCAGACCTCCCTGTCCGATGACGTCGAGGTCGCTCGCTCGTTCACGAGCGCGGAGAGCAGCTTGAGTCTCTACACGATCTCGTTCGTCGTCGCGGCCGGCATCAAAGCAAAGCTCTCGGACCGCTGGAGCTTCGGCGCCACCGTGTCCGCTCCGAGCTTCTCCCTGATGAATGGCGCGACCCTCCGCGTGGTGCAGGCGAGCGCCGAACCCGGGTCCGACCCGTCCTATCGCATCGACGCCTACCGAGACCTTTCGGCCGAGACACGCAGCGCCGCCACGGTCCGCATCGGAGTGGCGCGCACCTGGCCGGGCGTGGCCCTGCTCGCGGTGGACCTCTCGCTCCACGGCCCCACCGACTACGAGCTCTTCACGCTGCCCGACGGCAGCCCGGTGGGCGGCGTGCTCACGATCCAGCGGCAGATCGAGCGCCGCTTGGTCGCCAACCTCAATGCAGGTCTCGAGTGGCAGTTCGAGCCCTGGCTCTTTGCCTCGGTTGGCATGTTTACGAACTTCAGCTCGGCGCCGAGCATCCCGGGCAACGCTCAGGACCGGCTGGATCGGGACTATCTTCCGCAGCTTCATGGACTGGGGAACACACTCGTCATGGGGTTCCTCGGAGACAACACGCTCACGCGCGTGGGCTTGCTCTCGAGCTACTCCTTCGGTTCGGATGTGCTGGCTCAACAAGTGGAACTTCGCCCGATCGGCAGCGGCGGCGACTTCAAGAAGGTCGATACACGGAGCCTATCGCTCTACATATTCGTGTCTTCGACCTTCTGGTTCTGAGACGAGCTCTACTCGGTGCGGTAGTGAAGGGGGCCTTTGGCTCGCATCTCGATCGCGTAGTCGACGCACGACTGCATGAGCACGGTATCCTTGCAGCGAAAGTACGCCGGCTCCACCGAGCGTTTCTTCTTGGAGGCCCGGGGCTTCTCGAGCGAGATGGGTAGCTCTTGCAGCTCGTCCGACTTTGGGTCGTAGGTCATGACGTAGACGGTCTTCATCTTCGCCTCGATGGCGCCGAGGATGAGCTCGTTCAGGTACACCGCCGGCGCGGTCGCCGGGATGAAGACGCGCAAGAGGCCTTGGCCCTTTCGATACGCGGCGTCGATCTGGCCCATGGTGGCCGCGGTCAGGTTGTACTGCTTCTGAGAAGCCATGAGCTCTCGAATGGCGCCGGTGCGAGTTCGGGGCGCGTCCGGCGCCGGTCGATCGTTCACAAAGGTAATGCGGTCCAGGTTCTCCACCGAGATGGTCTGCCCTCGCACAAAAGCGGCGCAGCCGAAGGTGCCGGGCTTGTCGGCTTTGGCGGCGGGCAGCGGGGCCATGAAGCCGTCCACGCCCTTCATGCGCGTCTGGACCATCGGCCCGAGCGCCGCAACCGCCGCCTGAGCCTGCTTAGCCTTCTCCTCGAAGTAGAGTCGGTCTCGCCGGTCGCGTTCGAAGCGCGCGATGGCCTCGGAGCGCTGTGCGGCGTCTTCGTAAAAGAGCTTCGTCGCGGCGAGCAGCCACTGCCCCGGCCCCACCGCAGGGTGCGTGGGTACGCGCTTCTTGGTCACACGCCTGGCGTAGGTCTCGTTGTCCTCCCCGCCCTCGCGAGAGAGCCGATACGCGGCTCCCACCACGGTGGCCAACTCCGCGTCCTGGGCCTCGATGGTAGGCAGACGACCGGCCGCCTCGCAGCGTGCAAAGAGGGTGCGCAGCTCGTCTTTGGACCAGGAAGGAGCCTCACCGGGCGCGCTGGGAAGGGCCGCGGCGAGGATGAGCAGAGAGGCCCACATGGATGAAGCCTACGACGTCCGAGGCCAAAGGGGAATTCACATGGGTGGGTGGACGGCCGACCCTTGGGTATCCTCGAGGAAGGACCTTGAGGCTCTTTCACTTCAGCTTGGTGCTGCTCGCCAGTTCAACCGTAGGGCCGGTCTCATGCTCCAACACCGCCGGTTTTGCGCCGTGGCCCGAGCTGGATGCCGACGAGATCGCGTTTCTTCTCATCGAAGGGGACGGCGACACGTCGACCCGAGGGCCCTTCTTTCGCGAGGTCGAAGGTCTCGCGCCGGAGCGGGTCGCGTCGGAGGACGAGGTCCGGCTCCACTGGATCGCCCTCAGAACCCAGAGCCTCGCGACGCTCAGCGCCGCGGTCGACGAAGAGCGATGGGTCGATCTGCGCATCGAGCCGGGCGCGGAGACCTGCTCCGAGGGTCGGGTGCTCGATGGCTTCGAGCGTCACCCACTCGAAAAGGCGGCGCCCAGGACTCTGCGGCTCGATGAGAGCACGTGGTTGCCGGCAGACACGGCGGAGGGCTGGGCGGTGCTCGTGCCCACACTCGGCGAGAGGTGCTTTGCGCAGCCTGCGGTCCCCCTTCGCCCGTATGGGGATCGACCTTGGCTGCTCGAACCCGAAGTCGTCGTCACGTCCTCCACGGTTCGCTCGGCGCCGAGGCTTGGTTGGCTCGATTCTGCTTTCACCCTGGATGAGACTCACGCGCTCAGCGCATCCCCGCTCGGCGTATTTGTTTTTGATCGAGGACAGCCCTGGCGGAATCGAGCGCTGCAGGTGCTGACCGCGAATTCGCTCGCGAGGGCGCTGAACACCTCGCTCGGCGAGCTGGTGGGCATCGAGCTCGAGGGTGTGCCGGCCACCGCCGACCGGAGTTTGGTCGTCGTCCACAATTTGGAGACGGAAGGAACACCCGGCTCTGCCGCTTGGGTGACCTGGAACGAGACCAACGGATTCAGCCTTCAAAGACCTCTTGTCACCGTGACCGACACACTTCACGGGGTCGTGCGCGACGCGGACGCGCGCTGGCTTGCTTACGGAAATGGGGGAATCATCGTCTCTGGCTTGTTCGATGGATCCGAAGTCGAGACTCAACGGATCCCAGGTGCAGGCGATCTCCGTGGCTTCTTGTTCTCGAGCGACGCCTTCGAGCCGCACATCACCTTCGACGCAAACCAGAGGCTCTTCTTTGGCGATGCGCGTGAACAACGCTGGCGGGTGGAGGCTTCGAACACGATCGTCGGCGGCGTGGGCGCGGGTGCGGTCCGCTCGACGGGGAACGGAGTCGAGGTCTATCTCGCCCCGCTCGCGCCCGGCATCACCTTGCGAAGACACACACGCGACCAAGCGCCGTTTACCATCAACGTCCCGCGCGCCCTCGATGGTTGCCGCCTTCCCGACGATGGCTGCGGACGAGCCGCCCCCGCTTCGCGGGCTGCCGCCATGACCCTCACGCCCTCGGGGACCATGCTGTTTGCGCTCGAGGCCTGCGGCGCCGTGCTCGAGGTCGAGCTCGACCGCGGCTGCACTCGGGGCCTCCCCTTTCCGGACTCGACGGCGGAGCAGCGGCGGCGCACACAGCTCACGACCGCCCGATTCGAAGGCACTCGGCTGCTCGTGACCGGCGTAGACGGCCTGCTCCTCGAAGCAGAGTGGCCCGAGTGACGGAAGTGAGTGGAGCTCAGCTCACGAAAAGCTGGAGCCGCAACCGCAGGTCGACTTGGCGCCCGGGTTGTTGAACTTGAAGCCGGCGCCGGTCGTGCCCATCACGTAGTCGACCTCGGTCCCTTCCAGGTGCATGGCGGAGACGGGGTCGATGAGGACGCGAAGGTCTCCGTAGTAGAACTCGAAGTCCGTGGCCTTGGGCTCCTTGTCGAAGTCGAGGCCGTACTGAAAGCCGCTGCAGCCACCACCCTGGATGAAGACGCGGAGCGCGTAGCCCTCGAGGTTCTCGGCCGCCATCGCCTCCTTCACCATCTCGACCGCCTTGGCGGTGAGGGCGACGGGGCGCTGGTCCTCGGCCAAACGGTCGGGCTGAGCGGGGGTGGACTCGACCTGGGTCTGCATGGCTTCAGCGTAGTGGAGCTGGGCTGGAGGTCAACGAAGAACTGAGCCCGAGCGCCGAGCGACCCCGGTCATTCGAGGCAAAAGGCTGTAATCACGCCCCTAAACGCTCGAGTCTCGCAAGCCGCCCGGGCGCGGAAGCATGCCCTGAAACCCCGTGTCCGCGGAGGGGCCAGAGGGACAGGCGCTCTACCAGACGGCCCAGCCGGTGATGATCGCCACCGCGAGGACAAACACCGCGGCGTAGGACTGCACGTTGCCGGTCTGAGGCTTTCGGAGCAGGCGGCCGGAGCCACTGACGAGGCCGCTCGAGAGCTTCACGAGGATGCCGTCGATGATCCACGGATCGATCACCATCGCGGCGAGAGAGCCGAGGAAGCGAGTGAAGCGGATGATGGTGTTTTGGTAGAGCTCGTCGACGAACCACTTGTTGTAGAGCACGCCGTGCACGGGGCCGGACTCGACGAAAGACTCCGCCGCCTTGGTGGGCACACCTCTTCCGTAGAGCACGTAGCCGAGCACGATGCCGGCGACCGCGATGCCCACGCTCTTCGCCATGAAGAAGTACTCGGCGGTCGCGGTCATGGACAACACCTTGGTGCCGAGCACCGGGCCCAAGAAGCGATCGAGGAAGCCATCGGTGTGCGTGAACACGTGAGGCAGGTTCAGCGCGCCGCCCACGACCGCGAGCGCGGCCAAGATGATGAGCGGGATCTCCATGCTGAGACCCGGCTTGTGAAGGTGGTCCTTCATGTGTGGATCGGGATGCCGAAGTTCACCAAAGAAGGTCATGAAGTAGAGCCGCGACATATAAAACGCGGTGAGGAACGCGCCGACGGAGCCGAGGATGCCGAGCGAAGCGGAGCGCTCCGACGCAAACGCGAGGACGAGATCCTTTGAGAAGAAGCCCGAGAGCGGAACGATGCCAGCCAGCGCCAAGGTCGAAACGAGGAAGGTCGCGTGGGTAATGGGGATGTGCTTGCGAAGACCACCCATGCGCCGAATGTCTTGCTCACCGTGCAGCGCGTGAATGATCGCGCCCGAACCCAAGAAGAGACAGGCCTTGAAGAAGGCGTGGGTGATGAGGTGGAAGAAGGCCGCGGTGTACGCGCCCACGCCCACCGCGAGCACCATGTAGCCGAGCTGCGAGACGGTGGAGTACGCGAGCACCTTCTTGATGTCGTTCTGCGCCACGCCGATGGTGGCGGCGAAGACTGCGGTGAGCCCGCCGACCACCGCGACGACCACGAGCGCGTCCGGCGCGATGGTGAAGAGGAAGCCCAAGCGGCACATGAGGTACACACCGGCGGTGACCATGGTGGCGGCGTGGATGAGCGCGGAGACCGGGGTGGGGCCGGCCATGGCGTCGGGCAACCAAACGTAGAGCGGGATCTGTGCGCTCTTACCGGTGACCCCGATGAAGAACGCGATGCAGGCCGCGGTGACCACCGCCTTGACCGAGAAGCCGGCGAAGATACCCGTGGTGAGCATGGCATCCGTGGGGCCCACCGCCGCCACCGCTTGCCGCAGCTGCGTGAAGTCCATGGTGCCGAACAGGCCGAGCACGATGAAGGTGCCGATGAGGAAGCCAAAGTCGCCGATGCGGTTGGTGATGAAGGCCTTGCGTCCGGCGTCCGCCTTCTCGGTGTCGGAGTACCAAAAGCCGATGAGCAGATACGAGGCGAGGCCTACGCCCTCCCAGCCGATGAACAGCACCGGCAGCGACTGGCCGAGCACGAGCATGCTCATCGCGGCCACAAAGAGGTTCAGGTAGCAGAAGAAGCGCCAGTAGCTCGGGTCTTCTTCCATGTAGCCGGTCGAGTAGACGTGGATGAGAAAACCCACCCCGGTGACCACGAGCATGAGCGCGGCGGTGAGCTGATCGAAGCCCAGCGCGAGGTCCACGCGGTAACGGCCGACGTAGATCCACTCCCAGAGCACCGCCTGCAGCGGGGTGCCGTTGTTCTTCACCATGGTGTAGGTGGCGATGACGGTGATGGCGAAGGAGCCGAGCACGGTGCTGAGCGCGACGATGGTCGCCGAGCTGCGCTCCATCTTCTTGCCCCACAGACCGAGCACGAAGGCGCCGATGAGCGGCAAGAGCGGGATGTATGCGAGCGAGCTGAACTTGATCATCGGCGTGAGATTCCGGGGCCTGAAGCCGCGCGGAGCCTAGGTCGGGGCTATGTTGGGGTCAAGGACTAGAGCGGGCGCCGTGCAGTCGGCAAGGTCCTGATTCGTCCCGTCTTTCTGGGTTTTCTACGAGGCCTCGCGCAGGCTTCCACGCCGAGACGAGTCTACGTTCGTGGAGTGAGCTATTGGTGGCTGCTGGCGGTCTTGGGTCTCCTTGCGCCATATGCACTCCACCACCGGTGGATAGAGGGGCAGCGACGACAGCTTCTAGTGTCCCGTCCGAGAAGTTCGATCATGTTCCCGCGAAGTATCTTTCGTCGCTGGTCGGCGCGCTACGAAGGGAGTTGGGTCGCCCCCAATGACCGAGGAGCCCGAAAGGGCGGCCGCAGGCC
>WYAZ01000119.1 GCA_011526105.1 Deltaproteobacteria bacterium
GACAAAGGACCCCTCGCCGGCAAGGTACGCCTTGAGAATCCGAGAGCGGAGATCGAGAGACAGCGGAGGAGGCATCGTCATCGTTGATCATGACTACCCGATCCAGACAACCGAATTATGCTGTAGGGTGCCCGAACTGCACACACGGTTTGAATCGAACGCGCGTGTGAACCTCGACCGGGCGTTGTCGCGCTGACGGGATGCGTTCTATTCCCCGAGCCCGCAGTGCTGTTCGAGCCGGGTCACGCGAGCCTCGAGATCTCGCCCCGAGCGGCCTTGCAGCACGAGCGAGCGTTCGAATCGCGCGCCGTTGCGCTTCACTTCGTCTTTGAGCTCGACCACGTCAGTGCTGAGCCGCGTGAGGCCTTGGCTCACGAAATCGAGCCGCTGGTTGACGTCTCCGAGTCGAGTGTTGGTGTCCTCTCGAAGGCCTGCAATTTCGCGGTGGATCTTCTCGAGGATCTTGGGCGTGAGGTCGTCAGAGCCGGACATGCGGCCATCTTGAGAGGGTTGCTCGAGCGCGGTCAAGGTAGCCGCATCCGGCAATCATTCCGCTCCACTCAGCGACTTGCGAGGCCAGGGTCCGAAGCCGTCACAGGGGACACGGTGGGGGTGACGCCGAAGAAGGGCACCGACCAGGCGGCGTCGGGGCGCTCCTCGTTGTAGGTGTTGAGGACCTCGGCCCAGTCGTCTTCGCCGGGCTCGATGATTCGGGCGACGATGTAGAGGACGATGCTGGAGCCCAGCAGGCTCCCGAGAAGCGCGGCATCGGTGCCGACGTTGTCGGTCAGCGTTTGGTAGCGAGGTCCCGAGCCGTTGTCGCCCCACCATTTCGAGTTCATGACGGCGGAGAGACCGCTCGCGGCACCGAGCGTGAGCAGGCTGCCGAGCCCCACCACCATCGCGGCCTCGGACTCGCTGACCCGCTCCTTGTAGAGCGCATGCGCCTTTGGAGCATCCGCAATGTGGGGCTCGAGCGCCTCGGGGAAGCGGTTCTCCGTGATCACAACACGTTCGTGCGTGCGCCCTCCGCTCATTTCGAAGCTGCGTTCGGTCGCGCAGGCGGAGAGCAGCGCGGCGGCGAGAAGGGTCGCGGCCACGCCGGGTTGGAGGTTTTCGGGGGAGTGGAGCTTGTTCATGCACTGCGCGAGATCAGGTTCCGTGCCAGGCGGCGGAGGCGTGCATTCGGCGTGCGAAAGCGGTGGGTGCAAGGAGATTCGTCCGGATTCGTCCGGGTTCGTTCCGGTCGTGCGGGCGACGGCCGCGCAAGCCAACGTTCTTTCGTGCTACCGTCGCGCCGTGACCCGCGACGAACTCGAGGCCTATCTGGCGCGCGACTGGTCGAGTCTCGCGGAAGTGAAGACGAAGTGGTGGCGGGACACATCACCGTCTGAGAAATTGAGGTTGGCGGATGAGCTCCGGAAGCAAGTCATCGCCCAGAACAAAGACTGGCCGAGCAAAGAAGACCGCGAAGAAGACCTCCGCACGCACGAAAGGGTCTCGGCGCTCCTCGGGCAGGCCAGCCGCGCCCGTCGAAGCGCTGGTTGACCTCGCTCGGGTCCTCTCCAAGCTTCGTGTTCGCTGGTTTGTGTTTGGCGCTCAGGCGGTCAACGCCTACGGGGTACCGCGCATGACCGCGGATTTGGACGTCACGGTGATGCTCGAGCCGGCCAGCACTGGGCGCATCCAGAAGGCGCTCGAGCTCGGCGGCTTTTCCTCGCGGGTTGACGATGTTGGCGCTTTTGTGGCGCGCACCCGGGTGATGCCGCTCGTCCACCGACCGACGGGATTTCTCGTGGACATCGTGCTCGGACAGGAAGGCCTCGAGGAGGAGATGAGCCGTCGGGTCGAACACATGCAGATCGAGGGGGTGGAGGTTCCGATGATATCTCTTCGAGACCTGATCGTGACGAAGGTACTTGCTGGTCGTGAGAAGGATCGCGAGGATGTACGTCAGCTTCTTCGAACCACGCACGGGGTGCCGGCAGGAGAGATTCGCGCCGCGCTCGCCGCGCTGGACGAACTGCTCGAGCGTTCGGATCTGATGCCGGGCTTCGAACGGCTCCTTCGCGAGAGTTCCGAGACGTAGGAGGCTTGCAGACTCCGCGCCTCAGTGGCGCCTTTTTCCGGCGCCGGAGAGCGGCTTCGCGAGACCGGGTCTCGCCAGCACACCGGTCGTTCGGCGCTTCATCTCGGGAAACAGCGCCAGCTACGTGGAGGTGCTGCTGCTTTCGATCTCGACATCCTCGCAGAGCACGCACAGCTGAGGCGCGCGGGGTTGGGAGGGCAAGCGGAGAACACTCCAAAGCATGCCGACCCGATCGAGCCGGCTCTCCGCGGCGAGCAACGAAAGTTGGAGATCGAGTGGCGGGGCTCCGGCTTCGAGTTCGATTCTCTCCGCGATCGGGCCCCGCACCGCTTCGAGCACGACCTCCTCGGGCTCGAGCGAGCTGGCGCACCCGATGAGAAGGCACGAAAACACACTCACAGCCGAGCCTGATCTCCTTTTCGGCCGCCGAAGGAAGACCAACACCACCATGAGCCCCGCGATCACACTCACCGCAGCCGAGTGAGCCTGCGCCATCGCAACACACGCGCAGCTCCGGGCCGAAGCTGCGGACTCCACGGCGCTGCACGACCCCGGGCCGTACTCTTCTCGCCACCACTCCACGCTGCGGCCCACCGCGGCCGACCACTCTTCGCCCTCGACACAGCCCACAGCCTGACAGACCACGGTCGGATCGGTGCGGCTGCCATCGCCGCCTTCGACGACAACCTCCACACACGGAAGCCCACGGTCCTGGGCCCATGCGAACAGGGTCGCGCCGGTCGCTCCCTCCGGAACCACATGCGTGATGGCGTGCGAGAACCCCGTCTCGTCCGCGTAGCGCATGCGAGCGTGAATCGCGCGGGCACTCGGGGCGCTCACCATGATGACTGTGACTTCGTACGATTCCTCGTAGGTGCAGGGCAGCGGCAAGCGCTCGTCGGGTTCTCCAGCCGCGAAGGCGAGAAAGACGGTCGGACTCGCAGGTCGATCGAGCGCCGCCGGCGCACCGGTCGTGAATGCGCGCGTCACTCGCGTGATTTCGCCGCCGTAAGGGGTGGGCGGCGGCGTGTTGTAGGTGAGCGAGTACGCGGTGTTTGGCTCGAGGGTCGCTTCGACGCGGACGCGTCGATCGAGGATGCCGGGTCCATCCTGCCTAGAGCTCATGACCGCAGACGAGACGACGAGGGGCGCGGCGAACCCGTCGGGGGCGAGGATCTCGGGGGCGAGATCGAAGTCAACTGTCCCGTAGTCAGCACCGGTCAGCGAGAACCAGAACACCGCGCGCGTGGGGGTCGGATCTCGAAGGTTGGGCGCAAGCAAGTTCACGCGCAGACCGCCCGGTGAACACGCCTCAGCGACGCGCGTCTCGAACGCCCCTACGGCGGCCACGGCCGCCAAGACCACCGCGCGCGCGAAGCCGAGCATCCGAAACATGCTGCCGCGTCCGCCTGTGCCTAGCTAGCTGAAACCTTCGCGAGCGCGACCTACTTGCGCTCTTCGTCTACGAACACATCGCCCAGCGCGTTGGCCGACAGGATGCGCTCGCCCCAGCGCTCGAGCTCGGGAGCTTTGGCGGTTTCGAGCCGGGTGCGGATGTCTGCGGGCAGCTCGCCGAACTTCAGGCGAAGCTGCTTCTCCAGCATCGTGGCCTCGCCCTTCGAGATGCCCTGCTCAATCCCCTGCTCGATCCCCTTTTCGATGCCCTCTTTCAAGATGCGCTCATACATCGTCACGTAGGTCTCCTTAAGCTCCGGCTCCGCCGCCATCGCGGCCTCGAGCAAAACCGAGCGTTCTCCACCGGACACGCCCATATCGTACCAGAAGATAACTTCCCGCGCGCCTCGGTTCCCGGTCCGGCAAAGGGCGCGATAATATTCGACCCAGGCCGCGAACCGGGATGCCGCGGGCGCTTCCCCGCGAGCCCGCAGGCACAAGAGCGCGATGCGGAGAATGGGATCTGTAATACGCGCTTCGACCACCTCTTCGTCCTGCACGCGGAGGTCATCGAGGACGTATTCGAACTCCGGCAGGTTCGGCTTGAGCATGTCGAGCACGGCGGCGGGGAGATCGTTGACCTCACTCAGCCGCACCGGGGAACGCCACGGCTTAGCGCCATTGTGCACGAGCACTGGAATGATCGCAGGCACCCGTCGGCGCTCGGGCTCCGCGCGCAATACATCCTCCCAGATCGACGCCATCGCGTTCATGAAGCGAAGCGGCATCATGGGCTCCGGCGTGGACTGATGCTCGAGCAGCGCGCACACGTACGCGCTCTCACCTTCGAGCGGGATCTTGTACACGACGTCTGCGAACAACTCCTGCAGCCGCGTACCGACGAGGTCCGTGGGCTGCGCTTCCATGTGCTCGAAGTCGAGCGCCGCGCACAGCGCCGCCGGGAGCACGCTGCGTAAATACGCGCGCGCCGCGCCCGGATGACTCAGCGTCGCCTTGAAGAGGCGGTCGTGTGGGTTGTCCACCATCGACGCGGACGCTAGCAGCGCAGTGCGAGTTCCAAAGTAAAAAGGGGCCGAGAATCATTCCACTCAAAGCGTCTCGCCCGGCTTCCCGCGTGAGCGAGCGGTCTGCCGGAGCAAAGAAGCGGTCGAGTCAGGCCGAAGCGCGTCGATCTCACTCGCAGTTCAAGACTGCGGGTGGGAGCTCATTCGGATAGCTCACGAGCGGCTCCACGCCGAACAACGCCCGCCATGCTTCCGGATAGACCGTGGCCCCGTCCGGATCTCGAACTTTACCGAACGCCCAGAGAGGCGCGAAGAATCTCTCGAGAATGGCGTCTCTTGCGAGCGGCGTGCCCCAGCTTTCCCATGGCCTCCAGCGAGAATCCGAGACGATGGCGAGTCGGTAGACAAGAAGGTTCTCGTCCCAGTGTAGGTCCCCAATGCCCACGAAGCCGCCGTCACGAAGTGCGAATCGAGCTCCAACCAGCACGCGACATCGAGCTCCGTGCTCGGCCCCGAGTCGGGTCTCCGCCGCGAGCAAGGAGAGTTCGAGGGCTGCCGGCGCTTCTCCAGCTTCGAGCTCGATCCTCTGTGCGATGGGGGCCCTCGCTGCTTCGAGCACGACCTCCTCGGGCTCGACACTGTCGCCGCAGGCTGTGAGAAGGCAGAAGAACAGACCCGCGCCGCGGTACTCTGCGAACATTCGCTCCATCGGAACTACTCTGGAACGTCCGCGCGAAAGACAGCGTCGAGCGCCGCCGCGTAAAGCACGCGTTCGGCCCAGCACTCGAGCTGTTTCCCGCTCGCGCGCTCGAGTTGCATGCACACGTCCGGGGAAAGCGCCCCGAACTTTAGGCGGAGCTGCCTCTCCACGATCCTCGCCTGACCCCGCCGGAATGCTTTGTCGAGCGGCGTCTCCGCCCGCTCTCTTTGGACCTGCTCGTATATCCGCTCGCACATGGCTTCGACGGAAGGCTCCGCTTGGATGAAGGCCTCGATGACGGTTGAGTACTGATACTTGCGGCCCATGGGCCAAGGATAGCAGAGGAGCGCGGGCGTTTCCCATCCTCGGCCTCCGAAACGCCACGGAGAGCAAGAACAGCCCCGCGATCATACCCAGCCCACTCGCGTCACCCTCGGGCACGACCACACACGTGCAGCCATCGACCGCGGTATCCACCCCATCACACGACGCCGGCCCGTGCCTCGCTCGCCACCAGGCTGCGTCCTCGTTCAGCCCCTCGTCCCATCCCGCGCCTCCCGCGCAAGCCATCGCCCCACAAATCACCGTCGGCGCGGACAACGCGCCACCCTGGCCTTCCGCGATGAGCTCTACACACGGCAGTCCGCGATCCACCGCCCACGCAAAGATGGTTGCCCCGCTGGTACCGGGCTCGACCACGTGCGTGATCGGCAACGAGAACTGCAGCACATCCTCGTAGCGCGTGCGTGCATGGATCGCCGCCGCGCCCGGCGCGTTCGCAAAGATGATCGTCACTTCGTCGAACTCACCGGCCGAACACACGAACGGCCAGGGGTCCTCGCTGTTTCGAGCCGCAAACGCGAGCTCCGCGGTTGGACTCGCCGGTGGCTCCACCTCCGGACTACTCGCGGTCACGAAGTCGAAGGTCGTGCGCACGAGCCCGCCCCCCACCGTGGCGCTGGTCGCTGAGTTGTAGCTGAGCGAATAGGCGGTGTTTGGATCGAGCTGGGCTTCTGCGCGAAGCGTATGAACGAGCTGATCGATCCCACGTGGACCGCTCGGCGCGGCCACGATCGAATAAGGGATCGAAACCGCTGGCCCCTCCGGACCCGCGATCTCGATCTCGAGGTCGGTCAACCTACCCATGCCCGAGATTCCGATGAACGAGAACCAGAAGACGGCGTTCGTGGGTACGAGCTGACTCTTCGCGGGCGCGACGAGCCGGGCGCTCGGCGCGGGCGGCGAGCATGCCTCCGAGACGCGCGGGCCGAGCACCCCCGCGGTCACCACGGCCGCCAAGACCACCACGCGGGCGAAGCCGAGCATCCGAAACATGGTGCCGCGTCCGGGTGTGCCTAGCCACCTGAAACCTTCGCGAGCGCGAGCTACCTCCGCTCATCCTCTGCGAACACATCGCCGAGCGCGTTGGCCGACAGGATGCGCTCGCCCCACCGCTCCAGCTCGGGCGCCTTGGCGGTTTCGAGCCGGGTGCGGATGTCTGCGGGCAGCTCGCCGAACTTCAGGCGGAGCAGCTTCTCCAGCATCGTAGCCTCGCCCTTCGAGATCCCCTGCTCGATCCCCTTTTCGATGCCCTCTCTCAAGATCCGCTCATACATCGTCACGTAGGTCTCCTTCAGCTCCGGCTCCGCCGCCATTGCGGCCTCGAGCAAAACCGAGCGTTCTCCACCGGACACGCCCATATCGTACCAGAAGATAACTTCCCGCGCGCCTCGGTTCCCGGTCCGGCAAAGCGCGCGATAATACTCGAGCCAGGCCGCGAATCGAGATGCGGCGGGCGCTTCCCCGCGAGCCCGCAGGCACAAAAGCGCGATGCGGAGAATGGGATCGCTGATGCGCGCTTCGACCACCTCTTCGTCCTGCACACGGAGGTCATCGAGCACGTATTCGAACTCCGGCAGATTCGGCCTGAGCATGTCGAGCACGGCCGCGGGGAGATCGTACAGCGCACTCAGCCGCACCGGCGAACGCCACGGCGCCACCCCATTGTGCACGAGCACTGGGATGATCGCAGGCACCCGTCGGCGCTCGGGCTCCGCGCGCAACACGTCCTCCCAGATCGACGCCATCGCGTTCATGAACCGAAGCGGCATCATGGGCTCCGGCGTGGATTGATGCTCCAGCAACGCGCACACGTACGCGCTCTCACCCTCGAGCGGAATCTTGTACACGACGTCTGCGAACAACTCCTGCAGCCGCGTACCGACGAGATCCGTGGGCTGCGCTTCCATGTGCTCGAAGTCGAGCGCCGCACACAGCGCGGCCGGGAGCACGCTGCGTAGATACGCACTCGCCGCGCCCGGCTGACTGAGCGTCACCTTGAACAGGCGATCGTGTGGGTTGTCCACCATCGACGCGGACGCTAGCAGGCCGACTCGAATTCCAAAGCCAAAACGGTCCGAGAATCATTCCGCCCACCGCCGGCGCCGCGGTCACCGCACTCGCCGACTACGCTCTCTCGAGCGCGTCTTCGGCGAGCTCGAACACCCTCTCCAGCCCAACATCCAGAAAGGCGCGGATGCCGTAGATGTTGCGTCCGCCGGCCCCGAGTGGTCCTCGATCCTCGACGATCGTGCCGGTGTGCTCGTAGATGGACATCTTGAAGCGCACGCGGTCTCCGACCTTGAACTTCTTTGAAGCAGTCGAAGAAGACTTTCGTGGGCGCGACATGTGTACCATCCTACCACGGGCGCTGGCCGACGGTCGCCGTAATGTAGTCCGCCATGACGACGTCAAATGACTTGGCCAGAGCGTCACAACTGCTGCGCCAACCTTTGACCACCGGCAAGGTCAGCGTGACCGGTTTCAAAGTCTGGGGATCGAAGTCCTGGTGGGCAATGGCATTGCGCCAGGTGTTGAGCTCATGGAGCTTCGCTTGGCGGGTGGCGTTTCGAGCGTCGTGCTTGCTCACCTCCTGCCAGAACGCGAGACCAAGTCGCGCGAAGTCGGCGCCGATGTTTCCCGCATTGGGATTGCCGCGGTCCAGTCTGCGAGCGAGATTGAACTCCGCGTGTAGTATCGAGTAGAGACTCGGCGGTTGTGTCGCACGCGCGATATGATCCACGCATTCGCTGTGGAGATCGCGGCAGAAGCCTTGGAACTGCGAGGAGAGCAGCATCGCGTATGCCTGGTTGATCTGTGCGGTCGCCCGTCGGCGGCCTCGCCGACTCCCCCCGACGGCGGCGTGGGCTTCCGCAATCCGATCGAGGTTGTCCGAGCGGTCCGTTCTCCATCTCCTGAGTGCTGCCGAGCTCATCTTGGCCAGTCCGTGCCGTCAGCCGAGGCGACGCCGCAGCTGCAAGCACAACGTAGCCGCCGAGCTCGAATTCCAAAGCCAAAACGGTCCGAGAATCCTTCCGGTCCTGGCCCAAACCCGTAAACACAAAAAACGCTACCAGTACCGGATATGTTGCGTTTTTTGCGTCTAGATCGAGGGGTCGGCCATGCGAGAGATTCTGTTCCAAGCCACCCTCGAGGCCAAGGACCCTTCTCTCCTCACCACCGGGGAAGCAGCCCGACTCCTGGGCTCGTCGCGGCAGCACGTGGTGGATCTGTGCGAAGCCGGAGAGATCCCGTTTCTCACGGTTGGCAAACATCGCCGGCTCCGCCGGTCGGACATCGAAGCGCTACGTGAGCGAGCCGAACGCATGACGCGGGACCAGCTCCGAAGCCTATGGCTCGGGCATGCCATCGCGGGCGCCTTCGTTGCGGCGCCGGAGAAGGTGACCAAGCTTGCCCTCCGAAACATCGCAAAAATGCGAAAGAGACACCGCGGGCAGACGAAGCGCTGGCTCGAGGAGTGGGAGGACCTTCTCCGTGGTCCGGCGGAGCTCGTGCTCGATGCGCTCACCTCCAAGTCACCTCGCGCGCGGGAGCTCCGGCAGAATTCTCCATTCGCGGGGGTGCTCACCGACGCCCAGCGCGTCCGGGTCCTCGAGCAGTTTGGAGAGGTGAAGCACATCGTGAGTGGGCGGCCGAGATGAACCGAAAGCAGCTCGCGCACGTCTGTCGTGCGGCCGCGGAGGTTGCCAACGACGGATCGGTCCTCGTCATTGGAAGCCAGTCTATCCTGGGCACCTTCGGCGAACGAATGCTCCCATCGAAGCAACCCGGTCCATCGAGGCCGACATCGCCTTCTTCGACGATGCCGATGGGTCGAAGGCGGACGCCGTGGATGCCGCCCTCGGCGAGGGCTCGAGCTCTCACGAGGAATACGACTACTACGCGCAAGACGTAAGCGTGGAAACGGCGATTCTGCCGTCGGGCTGGCGGGAGCGGCTGGTTAGTTTCCAGAACAAGAGCACGGGAAAGGCTCGGCCAATGTGTCTCGACCCGCATGATCTCGCGGCCTCGAAGCTCGCGGCCCGGCGCGAGAAGGATCTCGAGTTTGTCGAGGCGTTGGTGAAGCGAGGCCTGCTCTCCCGCGAAACGCTAGTCGAGCGGCTCGATCAGCTCGAGACGACCGTTGCCGCCATTCGGCGAAGGGCCCGTGAGCAGTCGGAGTCGATCGGCAGGACGTAGCCATCCGAGGAGGCCGTGCTCGAATTCCGAAGCGAAAACGAGCGGACCGTAGCTCCGTGGTCCGTGCTCGAGAAGCGCGAGAAGTTCGGCTCCGTACCGTCGCCGCTTTTCCTGAAGTCGTCGAGCGGCACGACGAGCATCGGCTGATTCGAGAGCCGATGCCGTCCCCAGCTCGGGGAGATCGAGGGACGCGCGCCTGAACCCAATCTGTGCACGCTACCCTGGGTCGTCATCGTGAAAAATGGCGCTCAGCGTCTCCGCACCGAACACCCGCTCGGCCCAAATCTGGAGTTGGCTCGAGCTCGCTCGCTCGAGGGCCGCCTGTTCGACCATCGCCGCCGGGCCGAATTTGAAGCGGAGCTGCCGTGCGAGCAGACTCACTTGCCCCAGACGGAATGCACGTTCGACCGGTGACTCGGCTCGTTCGCGTTGGACCTGCTCGTAGACCCGCTCGAGCATGTCCTCGACCTCGGGCTCCACTTTGATCAAGGCTTCGAGCACCGCCGAATACTGGTACTTGCGACCCATGGGCTGAGACTAACAGAAGAGCACGGCCAGCCTCCAACGGGTCACGTGCGGTGGCAGGAAGGGGCTACTGGGACTCGCGGTCGGTGAATACGTCACCGAGCGCGTTGGCCGATAGGATGCGCTCGCCCCGCCGCTCGAGCTCGGGGGCCTTGGCGGTTACGAGGCGGGTACGGACGTCTGCGGGTAACTCGCCGAACTTCAGGCGGAGCAGCTTCTCCAGCATCGCGGCCTCGCCCTTCGAGATCCCCTCCCGCGCGCTCCGATTGCCGGTCCGGCAAAGGCGCGATCACGGCACCAGCGTGCTACGCGCGCTCGAGCAGCTCGGCTGGAAGCTCGATCACCTGCTCCAGCCCGATATCCATGAGGGCTCGGACAGCGAAGATCTGACGGCCGCCGAACCCTAGCGGGCCACGGTCCTCGACGATCGTCCCCGTGACCTCATCCTGGACTCTCTTGAAGCGCACGCGGTCCCCGACCTTGAGCTTCTTTGAAGCAGTCGAAGGAGATTTTCGTCGGCGCGACATCGCTACCATCCTACCACGGCCGCCGCCCCATGATCACCGCGAGCTGGTTCGCCATAACAGCGTCAAATGACTGGGCCAGTGCGTCAACGCGCTGGAGCCAAAGTCCTGATGGGCGATGGCATTCCGCCAACTGTTCAGCTCGTGGAGTTTCGCCTGGCGAACGGCGTTTCGAGCGTCGTGTTCACCAACCTTCTTCCAGAACGCGAGACCAAGTCGTGCAAAGTCGGCACCGATGTTCCCCGCATTCGGATTGCCGCGGTTCAGTCGTCGCGCGAGAGTGAGCTGGTCGCGCAGCAGCCCGTGCAGAATCGAAGGGGGTATCGTCCCCAGGATGCAGTCGACGCATTCGGTGTGGAGGTCGCGGCAGAGGCCTTGGAACTGCGAGGAGAGCAGCATCGCGTAGGCCTGGTTGATCTGTGCGGTGGCCCGTCGGCAGCCTCGCCGACCGCCCGCCCAGCGCGGTCTCGTCAGCGGCTCGAACGCCGCTTCGGCCGCACGAGTTCCTTGGCCTCTTCCTCACTCATCCGCTCCGCCGACCTCTCCACCAAGAGCGCCGCCAACTGCATCGGATCGACATGCACCCCCTGCTCACGGACCTTCGCAGAGATCTGCTCCAGCTTCTTCAGCGTCTTCGGCGCGAGCGGCAGGAGTCGCCGTTCCGTCCAGCGAGGGTCGGTGGCTCGCCCGCCGCCACTCGGAACTTGGAACCGTGCCTGGACGTCCGCCAATAGCTGCTCTGCGCCAAAGTACCCGGCGCGAGCCGTGACCTTTCCGCGACGTTCGGCTCCGAGCCCCTTCGCGATCTTGTCCATGTCGAGATGCGTCTTCATGCTCTACTCCACTCCGAACTCGCGGATGGCAAAGTACTCGTCACCCACGACGAGCCCGACCTCGCCTTGTTTGGCTTCGCGCCCCATCTTCCGGCAGAAGGCGCCGAGGGTAGCGAGGTTCTGCGCCTCCTCAATGTCGGTGGGCGTTGTGTAGCAGTGCACGACCACTGGCTCGTCCACCACCAACGCGCCGCCGCGCTCATCGTCGCGCCAGACGCCTTTGGCTTTCGGAAAGGCGGTCGCTCCGCCGAAGACTCGCCCGAACATCTCGAGCGCGGCATCGACCCAACCATCCTGATCGATCGGCGTGGTTCCGTCGCGCTCGACGCTGGGAACGAACAGGACCGCGAGAACGCGCTTGAGTCCCCCGCGGAGGATCCTGTTCCCTCTTCTGCCTTCGATTCGGGTCATCCCGGCTTTCCCTCGATCAATATAGATCGTTTGTCTCGAACCAGCAACGGCTCCAGCCCCGGCAACGTGTGAGTCAGAACCATCGGCCCGGACGCTAGCAGGGCGACTCGAAATCCAAAGCCAAAACGGTCCGAGAATCATTCCGAACGCGCGAGAGGACTTCGGGTCCACTCGTGTGTCCACCGATCTCCATGTCGTTGACCCCCGCGGGCCCTCCGCGTAGCTCCCCCTCATGGCCATGTCCCACGACGTGAAGCTCCCGGTGAACGCGACGCCCAAGTGGCCCGAGCGCTGCGTGGTCTGCGATCGCCCGAGTCCGAATCATCGCGCGCGATTCGTCGATCGCAAGACGACCCTGTGGACGACGCTCACGCTTCAGTTTGCGAAGAAGGTCCACGTCACCGCGTCGGCGTGTGCGGATTGCGCGTCGGGGCTCGAGCGACGCGAGTGGATCGCGAAGATCGGCATGTGGGTCACGCTGCTCGGCGGCCTGTGGTTCGGGCGCGAGGTGATGGTGCCCCGGTGGCCGTCGTGGCCGCCGGGGTTGGTGATGGGGGCGTGGGCGCTGGCGGGGCGTAGGACAGGACATCGCTGACACTTTCGTGGGACTCCGCTGGTCCAGGCGTTCTGCGCGGAGCAACCCCGTCGAGGCAAGCGTTAGCTTCGGTCGGTGATGATCAAACGCGTATACGGCTTGGCGTTGGGGACGCCTTCGGCCGAGCTCTCCCACCGGCTCCCCCATGCATTTGGCGCAAGCATGACGTCCTTGTGTTCTATCAGGTGGACGCGCTCTACAGGCAACGACTCCATCTCCCTGGGGTCGATCGCCAGATAGAGCGCCGCTTGCTCGCGGAACAACTCCTCTGAGATTTGGTGCCCCATTTCGATGGCCCACCGCTCGTTCTGGTTGGTCAGAGCTACTGCAAGTTCCATTTGCGGAATTTGACCACCTCCCGCAGACCGTCAAGCCCAGGATGCGCAGGAGGTGTGAGTCGGGTGGGCCTGCCGCGCCTTTGGTCCCTGGCTCCTTGCTCGCAATACTCAAAATATTCAGAAGGTTTGGCACGCTATAGTCTTCTCCAGACTCAGACACGCCTAGACTGTAGGGATAGTTTTGCGGACCGGAGGCCAATCCATCGAGCAACATCGTTCCTCCGGCTCCATCCCTGGAACACCGCTCCTGGACGACGCTCCACGGACAAGCCCAAAGCGCACGAAGCGCGGAACACAACCGCCTGGATCTCCATATGAAACGGCCCTTCGCAAGCGCGCCTCCCACCTCTTGTGACCCCGCCCGCATCCGGCTAGCCTCTCGGACCTCGCCCCTCTTCGCTCCCGCTTCCCGCGCGAGCCAAGAACCAGGTGAGCTACCGAGCCATGACGGCAAGCCAGCTAGACCTCGAACGCCTCCTCAAACTCCGTCTCGTCGTCGCTCGTTTCGGCGAGATGGACAACGCGAAGTGGTGGAACACCAAGGGTCAACTTGGACGCCTCGGAGCCTCAGCCCTCAAGCGCGGCTTTCCTCGCACGCACCGCTTCGCTCAAGCGCGTTCGGTTTTCGCAGTTGCCGCCCACCGTTGCGCGGAGGTCTTCGATCCGCCTGCCAGCGTGACTCTCTGGCGCTTGCCTGAGGCCACGGAGGAGGAATTCGATACCCGCTGGGAGCACTGGCTCGATCATGCGGCCGAATGGTCTCCGTTCTTCGAAAGTTTGGAATCCTTCCCGGCCGATGACCTCGTCGAGGTCCTGAAGTTGTTCGAACTCATCTCCGACCGAGATGTCGGAGCGTTCTCCAGACTCCGACGCTCGGCCGAAGGACGGGCCGTGCCACTTTCAACGACATTTAGCGGCGCCGACGCCGACGTCACTCTTCTGGCGCTGGCCTTCGCCCGCAGCCAACCGGGTCAGCTCGCCGTACCCTATGCGAGGCGCGCCGACTGATGAGCAGCGCGTCTCGCTCCAGCGTGGTGTCCTCCTTCACGATCATCAAGGGCGCGATGATCGAAGAGACCTACGCGGCATTCGCAGCGTGGGATCTTGAGGCCTCCAAGCGCGAGAATCTCGATCGCGTGCGTTCGGACAACTTCATCGGGGCTCAGAGTGCATCCTGGCTTCGAGACGTAGCCAAAGTTCTAAACCGGCGCTTTGACCCGGCTTCTCGCGACAAGAACCTGGTCCTCCTCGCTAAGAGCGGCTGCAGCCTGACGGAGTGGAAGCCCATTCTGCTTTGGCACATGACCCGTGACGAATTCCTGCTCAGAGACTTCCTTCAGAACTACTTGTTCGATGCGTACGAGCAAGGCGCCTACCGCGTTCGCCCTGAGGACGTGGAGCGCTACCTCTCTGAGCTCTCCCAAAGGGGAGGCGAAACGGAGCACGCGTGGTCCGAGGAGACGACTCGCCGCGTTGCCGCCGGACTTCTGAAGATCGCGGTCGACTTCGGCCTGCTGCGTGGTTCCATCGTGAAGGAGTTCGCCTCATACCATCTCCCGGAACGCAGCTTCATCTACCTGCTTCACGCCATGCGCGATCACGACACGAGCCCCGCTGAACTGGTCGCATCACCGGACTGGAGTCTCTTCCTCATGCGACCCGCCGACGTGGAGTTTGAGCTCCTTCGCCTCCACCAGTTCCGGAAACTAGACTACCAGGTCGCTGGAAGCCTCGTTCAACTTTCGCTGCCCTGCACCAACTCCACCGAGTATGCGGAGAAGATGGTCGCATGAGCGAGTTTCTCGAGCGCCTTCGAAGTCACCTGGAGCCGGTGCTGGAGCTCCCGGACCCTCGTCCGAAGATCAGCTCGTACCACGACATGCCCTACGCGATTTTCCGATACGATCCAGAGGACGAGTTCGCACTCCGCGGCGAGGTGACCCTCCTCGAAACCCGGCTCTCCCAAAAGGGCAAGCGCATCACACGCATCTCTCTCGCCGAATGCCTCGACGCCGCCATGCGCTCCCAAAGACCCCTGGAGGACTGGTTCGCAGCCGAACGCGAGCATGGCGTGGAGACGATCGTAGAGACGATCCACTCCGTGCTCTCGAACGACTGCCCCCTCGTTGACCTCGTTGCAGAGCGGATGCCAGCGGAGCCCGACCCCCTCCGCGATCTAGTCTTCATTCTGCGCACTGGCGCGCTGTTTCCTGTGTACCGAACGTTCTCCCTGCTCGAACAACTGAAGGGCCGCGTTAAGGCTCCCACCGTGCTGTTTTACCCCGGCACGCTCGACGGCGCATCCGGGCTCCGGTTCATGGGCGTCCTCGATGCCGAGCACAACTACCGACCGAAGATCTTCTAGTGAGGCCCGCCCGATGACGACTCCAACCTCCATCAAAGCGCTCTTCGCGAACGACATCCATCGGCGCATCGAGGAGGTCATCAAGGTCGACCAGAACGCCGAGGAGATCATTCGGGACGAGATCAACGAGTACGTCGTCACGCACGCCATCCGCGCCCACTACACGGGCATCTACGACGCCTACCTTCAGATGCCCAACAAGCCCCATGACGGCATCGCCATCTGGGTCTCCGGCTTCTTCGGCTCCGGTAAGTCGAGCTTTGCCAAGATGCTCGGCCTCTCCATTGCCAACCGGATGATCGATGGGAAGCCCGCCGCGACCCGGTTCTCGGACCGCGCTGGCGACAACAAGCTCAGCGTCCTTCTGAAGTCGATCAACGAGAAGATCCCGACTCACGCGGTCATCTTCGACGTCTCGACCGACAGAGGCATCCGCAGCGGCAACCAGTCGCTGACGGAGATCATGTACGGACTTTTCCTTCAGAGTCTCGGCTACGCGAAGGATCTCGACCTATCCGAGCTCGAGATCACGCTCGAAGAGAAGGGTCAGCTCCCAAAGTTCGAGAAGGAATACCAGAGGATCTTCGACAAGGAGTGGTCCGCCGAAAAGGGCAAAGTCGCATTCGCGCTCTCGGAGGCCAGTCGCGTCATGCACAGCCTCGACCCGAAGACCTACCCGATGGCCGACTCGTGGGCCAAGACGGTCAAGAACAAGGCGGACATCTCACCCGGCAAACTCGCGGAACGTGCTGGCGAGTTGATGAAACGTCGCCGTCCCGACCATTCGCTGATGTTCGTGGTCGACGAAGTCGGTCAGTTCGTAGCTCGCGACGTGCAGAAGATGCTCGATCTCCAGGCGATCGTTCAAAGCTTGGGCGTGAAGGGCCGCGGCAAGCACTGGGTCGTGGTCACTTCTCAGGAGAAACTAGGCGAGCTCGTGAGCGGTCTCGACGACAAGAAGATCGAGCTCGCACGGCTGATGGAGCGCTTTCCGCTCCAGGTGCACCTCGAGCCCTCGGACATCTCCGAGGTCACGAGCCGTCGCGTGCTCTCAAAGAACGCCGAAGCGCAGGTCGTGCTCGGCAAGTTGTTCGATGAGCATCGCGGGCGTCTCACGGACCACACTCGCATGAGTGCGGACATCAAGCTCCCCGAGCTCTCCCGCGAGCAGTTCATCGAGCTCTATCCCCTCCTCCCCTATCAGATTGATCTCATCATCCAGGTGGTATCGGGGCTCAGAACTCAAGGCGGAGCGAGCAAGCACGTGGGTGGTGCCAACCGCACCATCATCAAGCTGGCCCAGCAGCTTCTCATTAATCCACAAGTGAATCTTTCGGCCCAGCCCGTCGGTGCTCTCGCGCGTCTGGATCATGTTTACAACTTGGTGGAGGGCAACATCGGGTCCGAGATCCGCGCGAAGATCGCGGCCATCTCAAAGCTGGTCGACCACCCGCTGGCGCAACCCGTTGCGAAGGTCATCTGCCTGCTCCAGTACGTTAAGAGCGTCCACCGCAATGCGGAGAATGTCGCGGCTGCCCTGCATGGGGAGGTGGGGGGTGACTCGCAGCTTGCCTCGGTCAACGAGGCCTTGCGCGCGCTCGAGGCCGCCCACCAGGTTCGCTACGGCGACGACGGGTACCGCATTCCCACGCCCGCAGAGGACGGCTGGGAGCGCCTGCGCAACGGTATCGACCCAAAGCCCGGCGACTCCCACCGGCTCTACCAGGAGGTGCTCTCGGGCTTTTGGCAACCGCAGCCTTCGCATACGCTCCTAGACACCAAGACCTTCAAGGCGGGCCTGGCCATCCACGGTCGCGAGCTTACTGCGGGCGACATGATGTTCCACGTCCATCTGGCCAGCCCCGACGAGAACGTCGACAACCTCGCCGCCGAGCTGCGCACCCGCAGTCAGCAGGAGCGGAAGCACGTCTTCTGGGCCGTCGCGCTGAGCGACGCCATCCACCGCGAGACCGTCGAGCTGTTCCGGAGCAAGGAGATGCTTGCCCGAAAGGAGCGCGAGACGAAAGGCGAGGACATGCCCGCGCTCATCGCCGAGGAGCGAATCCGGCTGCGCCGTCACGGTGACGAGTTGAGGCGCCTGCTGCGCGCCGCGTGCCTCTCGGGCCGCATCTACTTCCGGGGCAACGACCGTAGCCCGACTGACCGCGCCGTCGACGTGGGCAGGACCGCCGCTGAGGTCCTCGCCCAAGTGCTGCCGGAGGTCTTTGACCGCTTCAAGGAGGCCGCCGCGAAAACGGCCGACCTCAAGAAGGGGACCGACGCCCTCTTCACTGCCGAAAACCTTCAAGGGCTACCGAACGTGTTCGGGGCCTTGGGCCTTTTGCGCGACGAGAAAGGCAAGACCGTCTTCCGCACGGAGACCGGTGCGCTGAAGGAAGTCCTCGACCGCATCGAGGAGCGCGCGAACTACGGGGACACCGCGACCGGCCGCTACCTTGAAGATGCGCTGGGTGGGGAACCTTTTGGTTGGGACTTCGACACGATTCACCTCCTGACGCTCTCGCTCATCCGTGCAGGCAAGATCGAGGCGACCTGCCAAGGACAGACGATCGACCAGTTGGGCGTCGAGGCGAGACAGACTCTTGGGAAGAACCCCTCCTTCCGAAGCGCCGCTTTTCGACCGAAGCGTGGCATCGATTTCGAGGAGTTAGTGAAGGCATCCGAGGCCTTCCGCGACACTTTCGGTAGCGAAGTGAAGGAGCTTAATGCCGGGGCCATCGTCGCCGAGTTGCGCAAGCAGGTCGCCCTCCACGAGGACACTATCTCCTCCGCGCTCGGTATGCTGAACGCGAACCGCCTGCCCGGCAGCGCGGTCCTCGACGGCGCCATCGGCCAGATCAAGGCCATCCTCCGGGGCTCGGAGGACAACGCCATCGCGACCTTCAACACGAGCCACCGAGCGATCAAGGACGCCATCAAGCGGGCGGTCGACGTGGAGCAGGCGCTAAACGCGCAGCGTCTCCACGATCTGGAGCGGGCCCGCGAGGCAGTGGGAAGCCTGTGGAGCTTCCTCAGCCAGGAGGCCAACATCAGCGACGAGCTGCGCACACGTGCCACAACTCTTGAAGACCTGCTCGGGCGCGAGACCTTCTTCAAAGAGCTGCCGGCCATCGAGCAGCACACGAGGGCTCTCGAGGGCGAGTACGACAAGCGTTTCACCGAAGCCCTCGACGCCCGCGTTTCCGCGTACACCACAGCCTTCGACAAGCTCATTTCAACGCCGGGCTGGTCGGAGATCGATGAGGGGCAGCAGCGGCGCCTCGCCGAGCCATTCGAGCGCGGCCAGAATCGCGACGAGACTCGCGTGCCCATCCCGCAGCTCCGCGCCGATCGGGACGCGTGCGGAGGGCGTCTCAGCGCTGCCGTCGCCGAGCTGCGACGAATCATCGACGGAGAGCGCATCGTAACGGTCAGCGTCGGGAGCTACTTTGCCGGAGGCATCGAGACCGAGGAGCAGCTCGATGCTGCGCTCGACGGAGTGCGCGAGGAGTGCGCTCGTCTCATCGGCGCCGGGAGGAAGGTTATCGTCCAGTAGGAGCACGCCATGACGATCTCCGAACCCACCATCGCAGAGGCCGTTGCGCGCTACCAGCGCGAGTACGACAGGTACCTCAAGCTCTGCTCCCGCGTGGCGGACATCTGCCGCTACGAGGTTGTAGAAGCGAACGCGATTCGTGCTCACGTGACCTTTCGAGCAAAAGGGCACAAGAGCCTCGAGACGAAGCTGCGAAAGTTCGCGCAGACCGGAAAGAAGACGATGCCAACAGTCGACTCAGTCTTTGACCAAGTGCGCGATCTCGCCGCCGTTCGCGTCGCGACCTACGTGCAAACCGAGGAGAACAAGGTCGTGGATGCTATCACCAAGCGCTTCGCCGGGAACAACGGCGATGCCGTGGCGTTCGACACCAAAGACAAGCACGCTGCCGATCCGCAGAACTTTTACCGAGCCACCCATCTCGAAGTGTATCTCCCGACCCAGGACCTGGTCGGAACCTACTCGAACGTGTTGGGCGTTCCGTGCGAAATCCAAGTGTGCAGCATGATGGCGCACGTCTGGAACGAGATCGAACACGACATTGGCTACAAGCCGACGGGAGACCTCTCAGAGCTCGAACGCACCATCCTGACCAGCTTGGGCCATCAGACCCGCTCCGGCGACGGAATGATCAGTCAGCTTCTTGCGGCGACGGACGCGAGAAACGCTGAGCAGATCACAGCCTTCACTGACGTCTACGATTTCGTTGCCCGCGCCCGTCGCTGGTTCCCGTCTGTCGACTTCGCTACCAATGCAGGTCCGCTCTTCGATGAACTTCAGCTCCTTCGTCTGAACACGCCCAGCGGGATTCAGAGACAGATCGGCGACCTTTCCACCGTCGCAGTTCGCTCGCAGACCGAGCTTCAGGCGTTGAGCGCTTCGCTGCAACAAGAGGGAGAGACGCGATACGGGCTCGAGGAGAATTCTGCAGACCGCCTCCTCGTTCTGTTGCTTCCAAAGCTCGCCCAGCACATCGTGAGCAACCATCCGACTGGACGCGGAGTGGGAGGCCCAACTCGCATTAGCTGGTTCGCGGCTCGGTACCTCGATCCAGCCACGACCACCGCTGTTGCTCGGCCTTCGCAAGGGGCGGAATGAACAAGGACACACGCAACGCCATCGAACGCGTCACCCAGCGAGCGCGGAAGCTCCTCGAGGAGGACTTCGCCGCCCAGCTCGAGGGCGAGTTCGACGTGCATCGAGACGGCGAGGTGGGCGCCAAGGCGGGCAGGCACCTCTCGGCCCGCCAGGCGTTCGCGCGTGAGCGTATCGTCGCCGCCATCGAGCACAAGCGCGCGGCCGGCATGACGGCCGCCGACGCCTCCCGCGACTACCTGCGCGACGCCGCGTTCACGACGCTCAACCGCTTCGTCGCCTTGAAGATGCTCGAGGCCCGAGAGCTGGTGCAGGAGTGCATCACGAAGGGCGAGCAGTCGGGCGGCTATCGCGAGTTCTGTGGGATGGCGCCGGGCCTGCCGCTCCTGCCCGAGAGCGCGGGCTACCGCCTCTACGTCGAGTCGCTCTTTGACGAGCTGTCGACCGAGGTGAAGGTCCTCTTCGACCGGCGCGATCCGTCGAGCGTGCTGTGGCCGAAGCGCGCGACCTTCGAGCAGCTCCTGGAGATCTTGAACGCCTCCGAGCTCGACCGCGTGTGGGGCGAGGACGAAACCATCGGCTGGGTCTACCAGTACTTCAACTCGCTCGAAGAGCGCCAAGCGATGAAGGACACGACGGCTGGCGGCTCGCAGGCGCCGCGCAACAGCCGGGAGCTCGCGACGCGCAACCAGTTCTTCACGCCGCGGTACATCGTTCGCTTCCTCGTCGACAACACGCTCGCGCGTCTCTGGTGGGAGATGCGCGAAGGAGCCACCGCCCTCACGGCGCGATGCGAGTTCCTCACCGTGGCTCCTGATGCCACGCCGCCATCGAGGCCGGGCAAGGACCCGCGCGACATCCGGGTCATCGACCCTGCCTGCGGCTCCGGGCACTTCCTCCTCTACGTCTTCGATCTGCTCCTCGAGATCTACCGGGAGGCGTGGAACGAGCCTCGCGACTGGACGTCGAGCGAGACCAGCAAGACCATCCGAGACGACTACCCGACGCTCGACGAGCTGAACGCGGCGCTCCCCGAGCTGATCATCCGGCACAACCTGTTCGGCGTCGACATCGACCCGCGCTGCGTTCAGGTCGCGTCGTTTGCCCTCTGGCTGCGCGCCCAGCGCGCGTGGCTGGAGCTTCACGTGCAGCGCAACGCCCGACGCCGAATCGAACACAGCCACATCATCCTCGCGGAGGCGATGCCCGGCGACGAGCGGCTCGTGCGCGAGTTCGCCGCGCAGGTCGCGCACCCCGTCCTGGCCGGTCTCTTCGAGAAGGTCGTCTCCGCCTTCCAGCTCGCAGGCGACCTCGGGCTCATGCTGCGTGTGGAACGCGCGCTCGAGGACACCATCCGCGAAGTCGAACGCGGCACGCGTCAGAGCGAGCTGTTTGGTTCCGCGCAGACGACCCGGGCATTCTGGGACTCAGCCGAGGACCAACTGCTCGGCGAACTCTCGCGCTTCGCTGCTGGAGCCCCCGGCAAGGACCACGAGCGGCGACGCCTGTTCCGCCATGACTCGGCGCATGGTCTGGCCCTACTCGACGCGGCCCGCACGCGCTTCGACGTCGTCGTCATGAATCCGCCCTTCGGGGACGTGAGCGCGCCGTCCAAGGACTACGTCGACGGGGCCTACCCCGACAGCCGCCAAGACATCTTCGCGGTGTTCGTCGACCGCTGCGTGCGTGAGCTGGCACCAACGGGCTTCGTCGGCGTCCTCTCCACCGAGGCGGGCTTCTACCGGCGAACGCTGGAGCCATGGCGGCGTCACGTTCTGCTCGCCGCGAGCCGCATGGAGGTCATGGCGCACTTGGGCGGCCACGTGCTGGACGGCGCGACGGTGCGCGTCGCGGCCTACGCCCTCGCGTGCGGATCGAAGACCGGTACGTCGCTCTACCTGCGGCTCCTCGGCGAGGGCAAAGTCTCGCGCGAGCCCTCGATGCAGCGGGCCATCGAGAGCGTTCGCAGCGGCGCACCGTCGGAGCGCGTCTTCCGCACCGACCAGCGCGAGTTCGAGAAGCTCCCGTATGCCGCGTTCGGCTACTGGTGTTCGCCGGAGCTTCGCGATGCGTTCGTCATCCATCCGGTCCTGGAAGGACACTCTGGGAATGCCGCGGTCGGACTTCAGACTAGCGACGACTTCCGCTTCCTGCGGCTACGCTGGGAGGTTGACCCGTCGCAGATCGGAGTTGGCTGGCAGCCCTTCGCGAAGGGCGGCGAGTACAGCCCCTTCTACGACGACATCTACCTGGTGACGCTGGCGCCTACTCCTCGCAGCTCACTGGCGGCGTTCCAAGGATCCTATATCCGCAACCCCGACTGCTACGGGAAACCTGGGCTCACCTGGCCTCGCCGCACCAACAAGCGCTTCGCTCCGAGAGCATTGCCCGTCGGATGTGCGTTCGGAGACAAAGGCCCCGTCACGGTGGGAATTGAGCCTGACGCGTGGGCCCTGCTCGCCGCCTTCAACTCGCGAGTCGTGAGCTACCTCATCAGTCTCGGTCTCGGCACTGCGGAAGCCGAGGGCGGTGCCGGAGCCAACTCCTACGAGGTCGGCCTCGTGCAGCGCCTCCCAGTTCCGAAGTCGCTGACGGCCGATGTGGAACTCGCCAAGCAGTCGAAGCAGGCATGGCTGGCGAGCGCGTCGTCGTTAGGACTTCGCGACGAGACCGCGGCCATCTTCGTGAGCCCGGTCGCGCCCCTGGACCTTCAGGGCTCGCTCGAGGCGACGTGGGCCGCGCTCGTCGCGCGCGACCAAGAAGCGCTCCAGAAGTACGTCGAAGCGCAGGAGGCTATCGACCAGAGAACCTGCAAGCTCTACGGCCTCACCGCCCAGGATTGGGTCGAGATCGAAAGCAACATTGGCGACGTGCATCGGCCGGAAGTCGCCGTGGACGACGGGGCGCGCCGTGCCTGGGCTCGTAGCATCGCCTCGTTCCTCGTCGGCTGCGCCTTCGGCCGGTGGAGCACGACGCGCCTTGGTCGCTCCTACGAGCTGATCGCAGCGCGCGCATACGAGACGCCTACGGCGACGAAGTACGAAACGCCCAACGCGCCTCTTCTCCTCGTTGATGATGAAGGGCACCCGCTCGACATCGTCGCCCGCTGTGATGCGGCGCTCGAAGAGGTCGCTCCGAAGCACGCCGGTACGCTTCACGACGAGCTGGTGCGTCTGCTCGGTGCCGACCTTCGCCGCTACTTCCAGACGGAGTTCTTCGACTCGCACCTGCGCCAGTACTCGAAGAGCCGTCGCTCCGCGCCGATCTACGTCCCGCTCTCCTCGCAGGGCGCCGGCTTCACCATCTGGCTCAACGCGCAACGCGCGACCCACGACTCCTTGTTCACGATCCAGAGCGAGATCCTTGCCGCCAAGCTGCGCCTCGAAGAGGGACGCCTCGCGGCGGCGCAGGCAGACGCCAGCACGGCCAAGGGGCGCAAGGCCCTCGAGAAGCAGGAAGCGGCTTTGGACGCCCTCCGCGCGCTCGTGGACGAGGTGAAGCGCGTGGCGCCCCTCTGGCAGCCGAACACCGACGACGGGACCGTGATCAACTTCGCGCCGCTGTGGCGCCTCGTACCGGGCCACAAGGCTTGGCAGAAGGAGCTGAAGGCGACGTGGGATGCGTTGTGCGCGGGCGACTTCGACTGGTCGCGCATGGCGATGCACCTCTGGCCCGAGCGCGTGGTCCCGAAGTGCGCGAAGGACCGCAGCATCGCCATCGCCCACGGGCTCGAGGAGGTGTTCTGGGTCGAAGGCACGGACGGCAAGTGGACCGCCCGCAAGACGCCCACGCGCAGCGTCGACGAACTCATTAAGGAGCGCACGTCGACTGCTGTGAAGTCGGCCCTCAAGAGCCTTCTGGAGGCGCCTGCGGTAAGTGGCGCCGCGAAGACGAGGAAGCGGGGTAAGCGCTGATGCTCTCATTCCTGCGCCTACAGAACGTCGGCCCCGCACCGGAGATGGAAATGCGACTCAGGCCAAGACTCAACCTCATCACGGGTGACAATGGCCTGGGAAAGAGCTTTTTGATGGATGTGGCATGGTGGGTGCTCACCAGGAATTGGGTCGGTGAGCCGGCCTTTCCCACAGTTCCGGAGCAGGCCGCGATCTCCTATGCCTTCGATACACTCTCCGGGCGCTATCACCAGTTCTTCAGCGAATACCGAAGAAAGACGCGGAAGTGGACAACGTTCAATGCAATCCTTCCGCGACCGCGCCCAGGGTTGGTCATCTATGCCCATGTGGACGGAGGCTTCTCGATCTGGGATCCGACGCGGAACTACCGAGGCATGGGCGCGGGAGATCCGGAGACCTTCGTTCTATCCGCGCGCGAGACGTGGGAAGGGAACGAGCACTGCAGCGGACTGCTCGCCGACTGGGTCGAATGGGAAGAGACCAACAGTCCCTCCTTCCTCGCGCTGCGGCAGGTGATGGATGCGCTGTCCGCTGACTCGGATGCACCCATCATCCCCGGACCGACCTTGAGGAGCCGACTTCGAAGTGGGCCCAAGCAAATTCCGACGCTCCGAATGCCGTACCATCAAGATGTTCCGCTGGCGCACGCGTCTGCAGGGGTGCGTCGGATCGCCGGACTTGCATACCTGCTCACCTGGGCATGGCACGGGCACCTCGCGGACTCAATGGCCAAAAGGCGAACCGCGACCGACCAGATCATCGTCCTCGTGGATGAGATCGAGGCTCACCTGCACCCTAAGTGGCAGCGGCGAATCGCCCGGGCGCTGCTCACGGCAGTCGAGTCGTTGTCAGTTAGACCGCGTTCGAAAGTCGATGTCCAGATCCTTGCGGCAACTCACTCTCCCCTCGTCCTCGCTTCGCTGGAGCCCGTGTTCAACTCGGAACTCGATGCATGGTTCGACTTGGACCTAGAGAACGGACGTGTCGTGCTTCGCAATCGCGAGTACATTCGTCGGGGAGAGATCGATAACTGGCTCACCAGCCCCGCATTCGACTTGAAAGAGCCGCGCGGATCCGAGGAGGCGGAAGTCGCCATCCAAGAGGCGCTTGGATTGATGCGGCAGCCCGAGAGGAGCAGGGAGCGGATCGAAGAGGTCGATAGACTTCTCCGCGAGGCATTGGGTGACACAGACCGGTTTTGGGTTCGATGGTGTTCCTTCCGAGATGGTGGGACCGACCGGCTCGGAGGACAGAAGTGATTCCTGTTGTTCCTGCCAAGAAACCGAAGGGGTTTGATTCGAAAGTCCGAAAGCCGGGGCTAAGGGCCATCGCAGAGTTGGTTGGAAAGCCGCCTCTCTATCCGCGGACCGCGGGCAGGCCCCACGCCAAGATAGCCGACCGAGAAGCCGACATCCCTCCGAATCGATTTCCTGCGTACTGGACCGAGGTGCTAGACGAGTTGATGACTGCGTACGATGAGATCTGCGCATACTCGTGCTTTCGTATCCACCCCGTCACGGGGGCGCGCTCCGCCGACCATTTCGCACCGAAATCGAGGAACTGGAAACGGGTCTACATGTGGTCGAACTACCGTCTGTGTTGCAGTCTCATGAACGCTAGGAAATGCGACTTTGGTGCGGTGGTCGACCCTTTCAGCGTGGAGCACGGGTGGTTCGAACTAGAGCTCGTTGGGTTTCAGATCATCCCGAGCGCCGCGTTGAGCCCGGGGCTTCAGAGCCAGCTCCAGAGCACAATAGACTTGCTCGGACTCAACGACTTCAGGCGCGCTCGAGAGAAGGATGCGGAGCGATACTGGAATGGCCACTACTCCTTGGAAGTGCTGAGGCAGGAGTCCCCGTTTGTTGCCTATGAGCTATACCGCCAAGGCCGGCTCAACTCTGGAGACGTTTGGTGACCCACCCGCTGCACGATTACGTGGCGAAACAGCTCGCCGAGAAGTTGAAGCATCACAGCGTTGTGGTATGGTACGACACCCGCAACGAGTTTGGTAGCTTTGTTGGCGAGCTCTGCGCCGGAGAGCTGATACTGAGCGCGCCACTGCCCATCAGCGTCGCGGGTACGAACTGTCTCCTCTCTTCGTTCGTCGGCTCGACATTCGAACTGCGTTCGATGGTAGAGCCGCTCGTAGGTGGCGACCAGCCCGCACGACTCGTCATCTACCTCCCTGGCGTGACCCGAGACCATCGAGGCTCGGTTCTGATGGAGCTCGAGAAGGCTAGCACCACCTGGGAACCTCAACTCAAGCAGTTCGCCAGAAACGTTCTTCTCCAGAAGTACACCCTGGGCGTAGTGGACGAGATGCTGCCTCACGACCGCCAAGCTTCCTACGAAGACCTGGCCCGCGCGATCTCTGGTGACAGCGGAGGCGAAGGTCCATCCATCCTAAAGGCGATCTTTCACGAAGCCCGCAACAGCGACGCCCTTCTGCTCGCGTGGCTAGCCGCGGATACGCGCGACCAAGAGATCGAGTCCAAGGCGGCAACCGACGAACTCCTCAAGCTCATCAGAGCTCGTCTCGGTCTCGAGGTCCCGCATGAAGGGCCCTTGTCGAAGGTTCGGGCGGTGACCCTTCGCTACCTCCTCGCGAGTGAGTTCCGCCTAGACCTCGCGTGCGATCCTCCTGTCTCGCTCGCGAGCGTTCCGACACCGCCGAACAAGGCGGCAGAGGGCGCGGTTCGAGATCTGGCTCGGTTCCTGAGGGAACAGCATCCTGAAGCCTATGCGCAGTTGGCGGATGCCGTCGAAGCGGAGCTGAAGCTGAAAGACGCACAGCTTCCGGCCGCCTCACTGGGTTCCATCGACACCTTTCGTTTTGAGGAACGTGCTTTGTTGCGGCACGCAAGCGAACTCATCGCCAAAGGGGATCACGAAATGGCCTTGGAGGTTGTGCGCGGGCGGGAACACAGCTTCTGGCGCGACCGTGACGTAGGGCGCAAAGCGCAGTGGGAGGCCTGCCGCCTCATGGCCGAGCTTGGTCAGGTGACGGGCGAGGTCACGGCGGAGATCGCGCAGATGTCGGGCAGCGCGTCGGCTTGGCTCGAAGCCTACACGCGCGAAGATGGTTGGTACCGGTTGGACCAAGCGCAACGGCGACTCGAAGCTTGGCTAGTCAAGCTCGACGAGGAGCCCGATGAGCGCGCCATCGGTCTCGTCCGTCGAGCCTACGAGGACGTAGCTCACACGATGGCCCAAGGCTTTTCGACCGCACTGGCCAAAGCCGGCTGGGAACTCGAGGGCACGCTACATCAGACCCGCGTCTTCTCTGAGGTGGTCACGCCCCGGCCTCGCCCCGTGGCCTATTTCCTCGTGGACGCTATGCGATTCGAGATGGGACGTGAGCTCGAAGGGCGACTTCCTAGAACCTCGGAGGTGCTCGTTCAAGCGGCGGTCGGTTCCCTGCCCAGCATCACGCCGGTGGGCATGGCTGCACTCATGCCCGGGGCGTCATCGAGCTTCTCGGTCGTCGAACAGGGAGGCAAGCTGGGAGCGAGGATCGACGACAGCTTTCTCCCCGGCCTCTCTGAGCGCAAGAAGCTGGCGGCGGCGCGAGTGCCAAAGCTGGTCGACTTCACGCTCGACGAGCTACTGAGTGTTCCGGCCTCGAAGCTCGCCAAGAAGCTCGACCAGGCGCAGGTGGTCGTCGTGCGTTCTCAGGAGATCGACCACGCTGGCGAGAACCAGTTCGGCTATCAGGCGCGACAAATCATGGATGGTGTCATCGACAATCTCGCGCGGGGCATTCGCAAGCTCGCCGCGGCCGGCATCGAACATGCCGTCGTGTCTGCCGATCATGGTCACCTCTTCTTTGCTACTGATCGCGACGAGTCCATGCGCACCGATGCTCCCGGCGGGAACACGGTCGATCTTCACCGCCGGTGTTGGGTTGGGCGCGGCGGGGCCACACCACCCGGCTCGGTGCGGGTCGCTGCCTCCGCCCTCGGCTACGAATCGGACCTAGAGTTCGTGTTCCCGGCCGGAGCCGGCGTCTTTCGGGCCGGTGGCGGGCTGGCGTTCTACCACGGCGGGCCTTCGCTTCAAGAGCTCGTCGTACCCGTCCTCACCATCCGAACCAAGCTTCAGCCATCAATTCCCCCTCCCTCTCAGGCGGGCCTCAAGGTATCGAATGCGCCCACCGAGGTGACGAACCGGATCTTCAGTATCGGCGTGAAGTTCGAAGAGCAAATCCAGGCGGGCAAAGCGTCCGTCGGCGGCCTGGCCATCAAGCCTGTCCTCCTTTCGGAGGGCAAAGAGGTCGGGACGGCGGGGATGGTCGTGGGGGCAGAGCTCGATCCTGATACAAAGACCCTCGTGGTGCCAGCGGGCGAGGCCGTGACCGTCGCCTTGATTTTGAATGAGAGCCCGGCATCCTTACGTATCGTGATCCTGGATCCTGCGACGGACGCCGAGCTCTATCGGTCGCCCAAAGAGATCCCGGTCCGACTTGGAGTGGAGTAGATGAACACCCCCACGCCCCCCGCCCGCGACGGACTCGACGACAAGGTGAACCGCCTCTTTGCCGGCAAGGTGGTTAGGAAGGACCTCGTCCGCAAGGTGAAGGTTGGTGCCAATGTGCCCGTCTTCGTCCTCGAATACTTGCTCGGGAAGTACTGCGCGTCCTCGGACGAAGTAGCGATCCAGATGGGCCTCCAGGTCGTGAACGACACCCTGGCCAACAACTACATCCGCGCCGACGAGGCTATGAAGGCGCAAGGTCGCGTCAAGGATCGCGGGAAGCACTCGTTCATCGACAAGGTGAAGGTGCGCCTGGTCGACTCGGACTACTGGGCCGAGGTCGTGAACTTCGGTCACAAGCACGTGCACATTCCCGAGCACTACGTGCGCGACTACGAGCGCCTTCTGATGGGCGGAATCTGGGCCCAGGTCGACATGCGCTTCGAGTACGACGAGGAGTCGAAGGGCAAGCATCCGTTCTGGATCGACCGCATCACGCCCATCCAGATTGCCAACTTCGATCTCGATCAGTATCGGCTCCTGCGGCGAGATTTCACGACTGACGAGTGGATCGACTTCATCTTGCGGAGCATGGGCTACGAGTCGAGCGAGATGTCGGCGCGTCTCAAGATGCACATGCTCGTGCGTCTCGTTCCCCTAGTCGAGCGCAACTTCAACCTGGTGGAGCTCGGACCCCGCGGCACGGGCAAGACATACGTGGTTCAGGAGATCTCTCCCTATGCCGCGCTGCTCACGGGCTCACCGACCGTTGCGAATCTCTTTGGTTACGCCACGGGCCGCCAGAAGGGCCTGTTGCAGCTCTGGGACGTCGTGGCCTTTGACGAGGTGGCTGAGCTCAAGAACATGCCCAAGGAGCTCGTGCCCATGCTCCAGACCTACTGCGAGTCGGGGCAGTTCCAGCGCGGCCAAGAGGCAGCGAATGGTGAGGCCAGCCTTGCGCTGTTTGGGAACACGAACCGGCCGGTGGACGTGATGGTGCAGTCCAGCCATCTCTTTGAGCCGCTGCCCGATAACCTCCGCGCGATGGCGTTCCTCGACCGGCTTCACTACTACATCCCTGGTTGGGAGGTGCCCAAGATGGCACCCAACCTGTTCACGAGTCACTACGGGTTCATCGTCGACTACTTGGCCGAGGCGATTCGAGAGCTCCGCAAGGTCAGCTACACGGAGCTGGCTGAGCGCGAGTTTGGCTTTGGCTCGCACTTGGTTCAGCGCGACAAGAAGGCGGTGCAGAAAACGTTCTCGGGCCTCATGAAGATCATCCATCCACACGGAGAGGCCACGCGGGAAGAGATGACGCAGCTCCTCGAGCTGGCTCTCGAGGGTCGGCGGCGAGTGAAGGAACAGCTTAAGAAGCTCGGATCCTTCGAGTACCACCAGACCTCGTTCAGCTACACCGTGCGCGAGACCGGCGAGGAGCGATTCGTGGGCGTGCCGGAGCAGGGCGGTCGCAATCTCATCCCGCCTGACCCGCCGGGTCCTGGGACGGTGTACACGGCCGGCGTGGCCGACGACAGCACGGTCGGCCTGTATCGCATCGAGGTCACGTGCTCAGCGGGCACGGGAAAGCTCAAACCGGCGGGCGGTATCTCTGGAACCATGAAGGAGTCGGTCCAGCGCGCCTTTGCCTATCTCGCGTCGAAGAAGGTTGAGCTCGGGATGGCGCAAGATGTCGACAACTCCGACTTCCACGTGGAGGTGATCGATCTGCTCGGTAATCGTGTGGAGACGGAGGTCGGCATCGCGTTCTTCGTCGCGTGTTGCTCCGCGGTGAGGCGAGTGTCGGTGCAGGCCGCGTTGTTGGTGCTCGGAGACATGAGCGTTCAGGGCAACATCAAGGCGGCGCGGTCTTTGAACGAGCCGTTGCGGGTGGCGATGGATAACGGGGCGAAGCGAGCGTTGATCCCGATCGAGAACAAGCGGAACTTCTTGGATGTGAGCGCGGATGTCGTGGAGCATGTGGATCCGATCTTCTATGGGGACCCGAAGACGGCGGCGATGAAGGTGCTGGGGCTGGGGTAGAGCTGCACCGTTAGAGTTGGGGCCTGAGGGCCCAGGCGAGCGGTCCAGTCAGGTCAGGTTAAAGCTGATGCCGCCAAGTCGGCGCTACGTCGTATGTAGCCAAGGAAGTGTTCTGGCTGCAACATGCCGCACCACGTGGCGAGCGTACGCGCACGGCGCCTCGCAGTCGAAGCCGATAGCGCAGTGGCCTCGCTATCTAAGAACTCCTCGGCGCTCCCGATGTCTACATCGAGTAAGGACTGGCCCTGCGACCACTCCACCCACCTCCAGCCACAGCGACTGGTCTCGAACTGCACCGCGAGAGCCGCGAGGCGTGCCTTCCGGTCCTGCAGACATATGACTTGGCGGCCAACCGGTGTCAGCTCGTTGTCGTCGTCGAGCAATCGGAGCACGCGACATGCTTGCTTGTAGTACGCGACCTGGCGAGGGACGACATCCAGGTTCTCGGAGGTGACACGCGTATGATTTGCCATCAGGTCGACAAGCCGAAGGACGCGATCGAGATCATCCGCTTGGGGAATCTCGATGCTGTCGAGGAACTGAGATGCATTGTCTTGCGCAAGCCGTTCGATCGGCGATGGCTCGCGTAGGTCAAGCACGACAGGATCTAGGGGTGCGTTCGAGGCGGAATCCTGCTCAATCGTGAGCTTGAGTTCGTACTCTCTGAGGGTCGAGACGAGCGCATCGAACTCGCGCGCGTCTAGCTTCGCCGCCCGCGGATCTAGCTCGACATCCTCCCCGGCTTCGAGTGAATCCACGAAGTCGCGCACATGCCCGAACGCGATGGTCGCCGCTCGACCCTTTTGCAGCGTGAGTGTCAGCTTGAATGACCCGGGCTCGGCGGCAACGGGAATCAGTTGGCCCGCCCCCCCTACGGCAGAAAACGTGGACGTGAAGAGACGCTGCCACTTGGAGAGTGCGGCGGTGACAGCGTCAAACGGAACGGGCCTGCCCCCGCGCCCCTCAAGCTTCAGCCTCTGCTGCACCCGCCCATTCAACAGCGCCTGCGGCACGTTCGGGCTGGCTAGTGTCACGTGAGCTGGCTGAAGCCGACGCCCAGACAGCCTGTCGTCAGCCAGGGGAAGCGCGGCGGGGTCAACCTCTTCCGGCGTCTTGGGCTGAGCCTGCGGTCCCTTCGACCCATCAAAGTGGGTCTTCACATGAAAGACCACCCCTTCTTCGGGCCGGGTAAAGGCTTCACGCAGGGCGATCGCTCCCTCCACGATCTCATCGAGGCGACGTCTGGAAACTGCGACGTAGAGCCAGTCCTCGGAGGACTCATGTTCGTCTATCCAAAACGCGAGATAGGTCGCTCCGGTTGCGGAAGCGGCAGAGAAGAGCCTTGGTCCATCGAAAGCATCGTACACCTCCTCGATGTGGAGTCGTCCGAGCGAGGTGCCTACGGGAAGGAAGTGCGTCATTGTGCCTGCTCAGCGTCGGTCATGAAGTCTGCCTCGGGCTTCGCGCCAGCCCGGAACCATACCGTGAGATGAGCACGCTCACCGGTCTCCATCATCTTTCCGTGCTGGGGACTAAGGTCACCAAGAACGATGCGGCGGTCGCGAAGTGGCCTGAACCGTTGCCTCGTTGCACGTGACGCGGCAAGATCCGTGTGCACCGAGGTTCCACATGCCTGCCAGAGCTTGTCGGATGGTATGACCTTCTTTTGCGCCATCCAGTCTTCGTAGGTCGGTCGAAAATCCACAGAAGTGGGAGGAATGGTTCGGACGATTCTGAAAGCCCGACCAGCCGCATCGATTGCTTTCTCTGGCGGCACGCCAGGCGGGTAGTACGATGGCCACTCGGCGTTGTCATTCATCGGGCTCTCCCCCCCCCGAACAATAGAGCCGGATTGGGGATGATGTCTAGAATGGGGCGCCCTGGATATGCTAGGCCAAAGGGAGAAGTTGTGAGTCACCCACGTTTCCAACTTGCGCACGGCGATGCCGTTGATTGGCTCCGCGGACTTCCGGACGAGTGCGCCCAGCTCATCGTCACCGACCCGCCTTACGAGTCTCTCGAGAAGCATCGTGCCGTGGGCACGACCACCCGCCTGAAGCGAAGCAAGGCATCGAGCAACGACTGGTTCGCTATCTTCCCGAACGCGCGGTTCCCCGAACTCTTCGAAGAGATGTACCGGATTCTATCGCGAAATAGCCACCTCTACTTGTTCTGCGATCAGGAGACTGCATTCGTTGCCAAGCCGATCGCCGAGGAGGCCGGATTCAAATTCTGGAAGCCGCTCGTTTGGGACAAGAAGCGTATCGGAATGGGGTACCACTATCGGGCGCGGTACGAGTTCATCCTTTTCTTCGAGAAGGGAAAGCGTCGTCTCAACGATCTCGGGATTTCAGACATCATTGAGTCTCCACGCATCCACAACGGCTACCCCACGGAGAAGCCGGTCGAGGTGTCCGCCGTGCTCGTGGGTCAGAGCACGCAGAAACGAGAACTCGTTGTTGATCCGTTTATGGGCGCAGGGAGCGTCGGAGTCGCGGCTATCCGCGACGGTCGGGACTTCGCAGGCAACGACATCTCAGACGCGGCCATCGAGTTGACCCGACAGCGACTGCTCGAGGCTCGTGGGGTTGAGAAGGACGACGTCGTCAAAACGGCAAAGAGAAGGCATCGTGGCCAGCTCAGTTTGGGCATGTAGCGAAGGCTCACGGCCTGATTTCACGCCTTGAGAGCCATTTCGTACGCCCTTGGCTCGAACGAGCGCGCGACTGTTTGAACCCGAGAAACCGCGCCCCGTGAGCTCAGGGCGCGAAACAATCAACCGCTGTTCGACTCACATCGAGCAGTCCGACGGAGACGCCGCGGTCCTCAAGCATGATCGCCATGAGCTGCCGACCGGAGACATTGGGGCTGACGAGTGAATATCAGGGACCTCACACCGACCTCGAAACCGACTGTATGAATGTATCCGTCCGAGCTTCGATGGCCCGGGTTTGATCTAGGTCCTGGGCGTCCTTTTTGGGCGGCCCCAGCTACGTCTCAGCGCTGATTATTCTCGACCAGTTCTGCGGCAAGAGCTCGTGGACCCGGC
>WYAZ01000120.1 GCA_011526105.1 Deltaproteobacteria bacterium
CGGCCTGCGGCCGCCCTTTCGGGCTCCTCGGTCATTGGGGGCGACCCAACTCCCTTCGTAGCGCGCCGACCAGCGACAAAAGATACTTCGCGGGAACATGATCGAACTTCTCGGACGGGACACTAGAAGTCGAAGCGACAGCGGAAGACACCGCCGCCCTGGTCTGCGCAGAGCATGCCCGTGCAACAGGCGTTGTTCGCGGGTGAGCAAGGGTCGCCGACCCCGAGGCATTGGCCGCCGTCCCCTTCACCACCGGGGTCGAAGCCGCCATCTCCGGGTGGGCCACCGTCTCCGCCCGGGATGCCCCCGTCTCGGTCTCCGACCGGCGGGACGATCACCGCCGCCCACTGAGCGATGTGATTCGAGGTGCTCAGGTCTTGGAAGGGAAGGGCGAAGGGCGGGTAGCTTCCGTCTCTGCCCGCCAACACCGCCTCCGGATCGACCGCTACCATCCAGAGGAGCTGACCGCTCCCGGCCGGGGCGCGCAGACCATACTGACGTCTCGAGGAAAACGTCATCCACATGAGCTTGCCCGAGCCGTCGCGTGTGTGTGGGTCGACGAAGGGCGCCCACTTGGGGAAGGTGTTGGCCAGGTCGAGCTCTCCATCGTCCTCGAGGCCGGGGGCATTGGCTTTGGTGAGCGGCAGCCGGGCGCCGGTGCCGTCCTTGTTCATGGCCCACAGCTTCGCCACGTCGTCGGCGTCGCCGTCGCAAGCTGCGTTGTACGTCTGACCCTGCTCGCAGATCGACTCGTTGTAGACGATGAAGCGGCCGTCCGGGCTGAAGGCCGGATAGTACCGATTGAAGCCGTCTTCAGGCTCGATGAGCGGGGTCGGCCCCTCGAAGCCGCCGCTCGCGTTCTTCTGGATGTACGAGATGCCGCAGCGTCCCGGACGCTGATTGGTGGTCTCGGGCATGGTCGAGCGCGCAAACACGATGCGATCGCCGGCGGGGGACCAGTCCGGGTGCGTGGGTTCGTCGCCGACGTCCACCGACTGCAGGACGTCTCCGGTGTTGCCGTCACGGATGCGGATCGCGGTCCGCACGTAGTCCCCGGGTGCGTTGTTGTCTCCGTAGATCGCAGCGAACATGCTGGAGGTTGGATCCCAGGATTGAAACTGCTCCCGGCGGTTGCCGTCGTCTTGGAAGGCGGTCGTGCGCCTCGCGACGTCGACCAGCGAGAGCTGAGCTTGATTCTGTCCCGCGCGGCTCACCGTCATCTTGCGCCCGTTGGGAGACAGGGCGTGGCAGCCGTAGCAGCCGCCACCCGAGAAGGGGAAGAAGACCTCCGGCACCTGCTCTTTGGCGTTGAAGTCGACGCGCATGATCGATTGAAGCGAGGTCGACCAGTAGTAGAGCCCGCCCGTGACTGCAGCGGCGCTGAACTCGATGGAGATCTCGTTCGAGTCGCTGCGGTAGCTCACGTCGTCGTCGGTGGCGCGGACGCCCACGGTGAGGGGGCCCGTGCCTCGATGGGTCTCACGCAGCGCGGCCCAGGTCTCCTCTGGCGGATCAAAGACGCAGCCGGCGCCCAGCGGCGTGCAGCGCGTGAAGAACGAGACCTTGGAGCTCGGGCTCGAGAAGGAGATCCGAAAGAGCGTGCTCGAGGCGTGCCGGCGAAAGTGGAACTCGAGGTCGTTGAGGTTGGGTGGGACCAGCACCCCGTCGTTGGGGTACACGAGGTTCGCGGCTCGCGCGCTTTGTTCCGGCGCGTCGTCGATGCGGTCGGCGACATCCGCCGGAATCCGCGGCTGACCCTGCGGAGGGTTCACGATGATGTTGCGCTCGAACAAGATCCGGATGGAGGCCGAGGCACGTTTACCACCGAGCTCCGCGACGAGCTCGGTCTGGCCGCCGAACAGCGCGCTCGTGAACAGGCCTCCGCTCAGGCGTCCGAGCGTGGCATCGCTGAGGCTGAGCGCGGCCGAGCCGGTCATGTCCTCCTCTCGGCCACCGGCGAAGCCTGCGAGGACTCGGAAGGTCTGCGTGGCGGGCGTGAGGCCGTCGGTGCGGAGCGTGACCTCACTGGGGTCCAGCCGTACGGAGAGCAGGCCGGGGATGGTGACCTCGCCGCCGTCGCCGAACGGGCCGCCGTCGCCGCCAGCGCCGACGGGCGAGTCACCGCACGCGAAGAAGAGCGGGATCGCGAGCCAGGGAAGTCTCGATGGGCGCATGGCCGGAGTGTAGTGCAAAGAGCCCGCCGGGGTCGAAGTACGAGCGTGGGAGCGCTCTAATCGCCCGATGTGAGCGGGGGAAGGACATCCTGCAGGCTCACGCCATCGGGGAGGAGCGCCTCGATGGGCGGGGCTTCCTCGGGGGTGAGACGATACATCGCGAGGCGCCCGCTGCCGGCCCCCAACTCGGCGCGGCTCTCGCCGGCGCCCAAGAAGACTCGTGCTGCGAACATGCTGCCTTGCACCACTTCTCGTTCGACCGGCGGCGCCTCGGGGACGACGTCGATGCGCAGTTTGCCGGTGAGCTCGGTGTCGATGGCCTCCACCGCCGGCTGCTCGATCTTGAGAAGAAACGGGAACACCGCGATGACCTGACCCGCCGCTGTGTCCGCGATTTGGCCGTTCGCGGAGATGCTCGCGCCGGTGGGCGCATTGGGATCGGTGTGCCAGTCGGAGGGGTTGCGATTGACTTCTGGGACCACGGTCTCATCGTTCGGGTCGATGTCGGCCCCGAAGAGTTGGAGCCGCCCGGTGCCTTGGTCGACCCACAGATAGAAGTAGAAGTGAAACTGCTTCTTCACGGGCGCATCCACATCGAACACGGTGAAGAACATGCCGGGCTCGAAGCTCGTGGGCGCGAGCGCGAAGGCCCCTGCGGCCTGAAAGCGCCGCACCAACGCGTTCTTTGCCACGCGTCCGTCCGCCCCGCTGAGCCCGGCCTCGAAGATGAGCACGTAGCGCTCGAAGGGGGTCAGGGCGTTCGAGAGCTCCACCGACAGCTTGGTCTCATCCGGGGAGATGATGAGCGTGGCGCCGTTACACATGAAGGCGCGACCTCGGGAGGGGTCATCGAGGCGGAACTCGGCGTCGGGGCGACGTTCGCAGGGGCCCGCGATGATGGGCGCCTCCTCGGTGCAGCCGCTGGGCAGCGCATCCCCGTTCATGCGGCAGAGGTCCTGCTCGACGTTGGAGCGGTCCAGATACAAGGAGAGCTTCAGCGTCGCGGGGTCGAGCGGCTTCTCGAACTCGATCTCGAGGGGTCCGGTATCTTGATCGTAGGTATCTCGGACCAAGCTGATCGCTTGGATCTTGGGTGGGGCCTCGTAGCTCTCGCAGCCGAGGAGGGCGCCCGAGAGGATGAGCGCCACGAGGGTCGAGCTTCGCATCGCGCCAGCTTAGTCCCCTGGAAACGTAGAGGCTAGCAAATGTCGCCGGCCCTCTTCGCGGCTGCTCGCCGCGACGCCTTTGGCTCTCGTCGGTTGAATACAGAGAGTATTCGCCCTCCTCGCGCGACGACCAGAC
>WYAZ01000121.1 GCA_011526105.1 Deltaproteobacteria bacterium
AGACGGAGGTCGTCCAGGCGATGGTTGCGCTGGCGGCGGGGTCGCTCAAGGAGCCCCAGTTGGCCGAATGGGTACGCAGTCGGCTGACTCGCCTCGCACCCTAGCCGGTTCCAGTCTTCCTAACGTCTGCTTCTGCTGCAAGCGCTTCCATAAAATGCGTTTGTGGGGCCGCTGCGGTCCTTCCATATCATGGAGCAGCGGCCCCACAAACGCCACCGCAGCCGCGCTTGTCGGCAGCAAGCTTCGTTATGCCGCCGGCGCGATCAACACGAGGTCGCTCGATGCGTGGTCGACGCGCGTCACGTCATCCCAGCCCGCTGCATCATCTCTTCGCAGAGTGGGTCTTGGACCGCCCAGAAGCTGCCTCGGAGTCGCCGCACTTTCGGCGGAGAAGCCGAGTCGGAGTAGTAGGTGAAGGTCAAGTCGATCCGTCCGCGGAGCGTGGTGAGGGAGGACTCGGTGACATCTACGCGCCCACGTGTTGTCGGCACTCCGACCTCGCTCGGAAGGCCACTGAGCTCACGACGGAAATGCCTGATCGTATAGGTCTGGCTGCCGTAGGCGAGCTCAGTGAATCGGTGGTCGCCCAATGGCATCGGAACGGTCACGACGATGGCTCCCATCTGGGTAGTCATCGTAACCTCTTCCCCTGGGTAGGTCGGAGTTCGCAATCGAAGCCCCCATTCGCTGTTCGACCCGTGGCAGTAGTTGAGCTGCGCTGCCCCGGTGAACGAGGCCTCGGCGGGATCGAAGAGCTGGAGTGCAAAGGTACCTGGGACCGAAACATCCGCGATTCGCGGATAGGTCGGCCCGCTGTCGCAAGCGAGAAGGCAGAAGCCAAGCATGCATGCGAACAGGTGACGGTACCGACAGAACGATTCCCCGGTGCGAGTGCTCCGCGGTGGTTCGAGTGATAGCGCGCTTCCTGAACTCATCGGGAACCTCGGCGCGTCCTTCGCGTCGTCAGTAGCCATGGTCAGCGGCGAAGTAGTTGGGGAAGAGAGGGCGCGAATGCGAGAGATGAAACGGGCCGTCCACACGAAGTCCGTCACGTCGGCATAACATGAATTCTCTTGCAGAGGCATAAACCGGCGATAATCGACGTATCCTGCAGACGCATAATCAGCCAATAAATGGTTCATGCGTCCGCCGCATAATTCGTAATCGCTGACTGTCGGGGCCTGCAGGCGCGGGGTTCCGCACCCCGTCAACAAAAGGTGACGCGGCATCGCACGTTCCGCCACTCGCCCTCTACCTGTCAACAACGTGCTGAGTCATCACACCTAGCGCGTTCGATCAGCGCCCGGCAACACTATGTACTCCGGGAGTGACCCGGCGCCTTCACCACCGGATACCCGACCTCTACCTTCGCCGCCGGATGTGCTGAGGCTTCGAACCGGCGACACGTTCAATCTCGCCGATGGACTCAAGGTGCAACTTGACCGTGACCGTGTGCCAGGTGACGGAACCGAGTTGCTCACGGTGTTCGGCAGAAATCACCTGCTCAACGAGGCCCGGAAGCTTGCGGAACTCGATGCCCGCTCGGCTACGTGGCACGACTTCGCGGATGGCCGCCCGAACAGCATCGTACTTCCATTTCGCTATGCTGGTGCCCCGCTTGCCTGGCGTCGGCGTTTCGCACAAGACCTTCGTTTCACTCTTGGCCATGGACTACCTCCTATTGCCTAGCACTGGAAACGATGCGTAGTGCCTTGATGCCTAGGGCGACGAAACAAATCACCGTGGCCAGCAAGGCAGCGGAGCCAGTGACGAGCTTGGCGCTTGTCACTGACCCGAGCAACACCCCTGCCATCGGTGCTTCCGCGGGGAAGCGGGCCAGCGCCGTCAGCAGCAGCGAATTCTCGAGCAGTTCGCCGACACCTGCCACGACCGGAAGGTATGAGAGGAGTCGGAGCGGACTCTCTTCCGAGACAAGTCGGCTGAGCGAAAAGACGAGCGCGAGCGTGAGCGCGATAGTCATTAGTAGTGCGTTCAATCCGTCAAGCAATTGAAACGCGTGGTAGCTGCTTCTGCTCGCCTCGCCAAGGAGACCAAGATGCGCCTGTACCTGTGAGGCGTCATAGCCGAATGTCTCTTCCAAGAGCGGACCGCCAGTGGTGTGCCGCAATGTGGCGTACGGCCCCACTCTGAACAGGAGAGCCGCGTAGGTGAGCCAAGCAACCACGGCCGCGACAACGACGCGGCCAGTTGCGACTCTCTGCAGCCAGCTAGGGATCTCGTGCATCGTGCCTCGTTATCCAGTTCGTCATAGCCCGCATCACTCGGGAGTGCGACGCGGAAACGGCGCACGCCGCGGTCTTGGGTGAAGGCGCCGTTGGCATTTACTCGATCGGGAATGGCAAGTAGCCATTGGCGGCGGCCCTCCAGCACAACACGCCATACGCGGCGCCCATTCCAACGTACGAGATGGAACTCCGGACAATCCCGTACTGCGTGGAGATGAATCCGATCAGGGCCCCAACAGCTAGGCTAGGAACGATCGACGCAACGACAAATGCTATTGAACCAGGAGGGATCGCGGTTCGCCCCCATGCATACTCCTCTCTCGGCATCTCCACTCTCTTGTCATCTCGTGCCACTCCACGCTTGAGAGCGATGACCGATGCGGTGCCAAGCCAAGATACGAAACCCAAGATCATGGTGGTCGGAAGGGCAAGACTACCGATAAGCCTTGCGAGCCCGGAATCGGATGTCAGTACACTCGCAAGCAGCTCTCCCGCGAATCCGCCGCCAAAGAATAGTACCAGAAGGACTGGGACCGTTATCGACCAACGTTTCGGAGTCGGATTCATGAGTTCCTGTGAACCGTCGGGGACACACGCGTACCAGGTGCCGGGGAGTATGAGTGACAACCCGTCAGCCTGCACGATCTACCTCATGAGGTGGCGGCGGCTCAATCCGTCCGCGACCGGCACCATTCACCCATTCGCTTTCGGATCGATGGGAGTGATCGACCCGACTTCGCCCTCGACGAGCTCGGCCAAGTCGAGGATTCGCGCTTCGTGAAACGACGGGCCAATGATCTGGACCGCCTGCGGGATTCCTCCGGTGACGGCCACCGGCACCGCCACTGAGGGAAGTCCGAGCAGATTCGCGGTCACCGTGAGCACCTGCGACTCAAGGACCGACCGCGCCGAGTCACCGCCGGCCACATCGAACCCGACAGGGAATGGGTTTCGCGAGGATACAGGGCCAAGGACCGCATCGTACACCTGGAACGACTCTCCCCACGACTGCGCGATGCCGTTGATGCGTGCCAGCGCGCGCACATATCGCTCGAGGCTCTCCTCGCCATTCAGACGAATCAACTCCGATACGAATGTCCGGGCTCCGTCCGACGCGAGTTCATTGATGCCGGCCAAGAACAACTGCTGGAGATCCGTGGCGACCATCTCGAGCCAGAGGTACGCCGACTCCCGGAGTGAAGACGAGTCGATGGCTTCGATGACTGCGCCGTGCGTTTCCAAGATCGCCGCCGCACGTGTGACCCCGGCCTGGACCGAATCATCCACCCCCAGTCCGGCCGGATCGGTGATGAGTGCGATTCGAAGTGGCTTCACGGTCGTGGCGGCCAAGGGCGCCGGCACCCAGGTCGGATCGCGCGGGTCGAATCCGCTCATCACCCGGAGGGCCGTGCGAAGATCATCGACACGCCGCGCGAGCGGACCCTGCACCGCCATCGCACTCAGAGAATGCGAGATGCTTCCTTGCGATGTGGCGCTCGTTGACGATGCGATTCGTCCGCGACTCGGCCGTAACCCACAGACACCACAGCACTGCGCCGGATACCGAATCGATCCTCCGAAATCGTTGCCGATGCCCAGCGGCACCATTCCGGTCGCCACCGCCACGGCGTCGCCGCCACTCGATCCGCCTGGCGTGAGTGCCGGATTCCACGGATTGATCGTTGCACCGTAGAGGGCATTGTCCGTGTGGTAGCGCAGCCCGAAGTCCGGCATGTTGGTTCGCCCGATTGGAATGGCGCCGGCATTCCGCAGCAGGCGAATGTGAGGAGAATCCGCATCAGCCACACCCCGCGCCAGCCCTCTGACTCCCTCCGTCGTCGCGGATCCCTTGACATCAATGTTCACCTTCACTGAAATCGGCACGCCGAAGAGCGGACCCACCGCCGCTCCTCGCGCCAGCAAGGCATCCTGTGCGTCAGCAGCGGCACGGGAGTCCTCGAGCACCGCGGTAATCGCGTTGACGGACGGATTCACCGCGTGAAGTCGCTGCAGGTGCGCCTCGACTACTTCGCGCACGGAGACCTGCCTTTCAGCGACAAGCGCTGCCGTCTGCATCGCACTCATGCGCCACAGGTCGGTCGGTACTGCACCACCATCCCGTCCGCGCGCCCGTCCGCTCGCCCAAACGGGCCTCGGACCGAGAAGGCTGCCCGCGGCAATAGCGGCGGCGTGAAGCACGGTTCTTCTGTGCATATGAGATCTGTCGAGGATGCGTCGAGTGTGGGCGCGCGGCGCTTTAGGGAAGCCGGAACGCCAAGAGTGCATTCCCAGGAAGCTGCCCCATGAAGGCGTATCCGGAACTTACGAGCAAGAAGTCCCCTGCGACCACCGCCGATGGCCCATCGATCGCACCACCACGCGCGGGAACGCCGTTGACGGTGCCTTCATAGGTTCGCGCGGTGTTAAACGACCACCGCATTGCGCCGCTTGCCGCATCCAAGACGTCGACGTAGCCGTCCAATCCACCGACGACCACGCGATCCCCGACCACCAGCGGGGCCGCGCTCTGACCTCGACGGCACCCAGGCCGGTCAGTGCAGCGCTCCGGCGTGCTGTGGCTCCAAAGCACCTCGCCAGTCACCGCGTCAAGTGCATAGACGCCGGGACGCGGTTCTCCCGGCGGATCCAGTTCGTTGATGCCCGTGGGAGTATCGGCGATCGGTACATAGATGCGGTGCCCGTCGCTCGCCACCCCCCAATGGACTCCGCCATTGGGACCACCACGGCCGACGCGCGTGCTCCACACCACGCGCCCACGGTGGTCCGGATCCAACGCATAGACCACCCCAGTCTTCTGCCCCGCGATGAGACGCGGCCCGGCTCGCGTGTCGATGAGGATCGGCGCCATCCCGAAGTCCACGTCCGGACCGATCGGCAGAGGGCAGTTGCTGGCATCGCCGCGGATGACCTGCCGACCGAACGCGTTGAGGCACGCGAGGTTGTAGGCGTCGTCGGCGAGACCCTGGAATCCCCACACCAACTGCCCGTTGTCGAGGTCAATCGCGAGGATCGCATCACTACTGGTTGTCGTCGGCCTCGAATAGTTCTGCCCGGTACCGACGTACGCGCGACGGCGACGCAAGTCGACCGTGGGGCTCGACCAGATCGGCGCACCCGAGGGGGCGAGGACCGGAGTGCCAGCGTGCGTGCGCGCAACCTCACGCGCGGTGCCGCCCACGGTCTGAAATCGCCATCGCTCGCTGCCGTCGCGAACGCTCACGGCGACCAACTCGCCCGACGAGGAGCAGCACGGGTAGCGAGGATCTGCCGCGGCAAGTGCCTCTCCCGAGGTGAGAGGGACCAGAAGGACTGAGTCGGCGACCGCGACGCTGCCCGTCACCGCCGAGTACGGATGGCGTCCGACTCGCGTTCGCCACAGCTGGGCCCCTGTGACGGCGTCGAGCACGTACACATTGGTCGTCACGTCCGCGAAGGCGACGCCAAGCTCTCCCGAGGGCAACTGCAGTGTGGAGATCGCACCACGCAACGCGGCATCGGCTTCGAAGAGCCACAGACGACATCCCGTCGAGAGCTGCAGCGCGTAGACCTGGCCACTCTGACTGCCGACGATGACCTGCTCACCAAGCACGGCCGGCTGCGAGCGCGCAGTCTGCGCGCCCGGGAATCCCATTGACCACACGAGACGCGGCTCGCCATCCTCTTGTTCGCGTGGACGATACGCCTGCGCCGTCGCCTCGCCGCCCCAACCAGACCACCGCACCGGAGCGCGTTCGATGCGAGACCGAACGGAGCCAGCGCAGGCGCCGGACTGCGCGAGCGCGGGTTCCGGCAGTCGACCGGTAATCGCCCGGACGACTGCCAGTCGCTCCTCGTCGCTCAGGGACGCCGCCTGTGCGGCCATCGCACCGGTCGTCAGCGTCCGATGCAGTGCCCGCGGGGACATCTCGGCGAGGATCACCCGACCGGGCGCTCGCGCGGCCTCGCCGGACTCATGGCACGCGGCGCAGTACGTGTCGTACGCGTCAGCCGAGGCAGACGCCGCCGTGGCTGCGGCGTCTGCCTCCGGTCGCGAAGACTCACATCCAGTACACGCGAGGAGAGAGCAGAGGACTGCGACCAGCGTCCGCATCCTTCGCATTGTCATCCGTACTCCATGGTGACCTTAGAGATGTGATTCCCGGGAGAGGCCCAGGCCGGTGGAACGGACAGCGCACACAGCATTCGACAGCTGAGACTGCTGGGTGGTTTGAAGGGCGGGCCCGACATCGTAGTCGCAGCATCCGTAGAGCGCGGTCACCCTCAGCGCACCTCAAGGCGCGCCCCGCGGCACCTGGCGATGGATCCAGCGCGCCGCGTCGGCGAGGGGCGCGGCATCGATGCGCCGAAAGTCGTCCGAGATGGGGTCCTCCGACTGCCCCAAGGAGTGGCCGAGTCCCGGATAGATCCGCACCGTGAACAGCGCATTGCCCTGCACCTGCGACGCGAAGGCCCAGGCGTCGCCCACGGCAATGTTCGCATCTTCCTCCCCGTGCAGCACCAAGACCGGAGCGCGCGCAGAATCCGCCATCCAGCGCCAGACGGGCAGTGCCCTCGCCGACGCATACATCCCGAGCATCGGCCCGTCCGCGTAGAACCGCTCGTAGAGCGCTTGGCCTTCACGCGTCACATGGATCCGTCCGCTCGAATCCGCATCCATTAAGGAGTTCAAACGCCGTTCACCGCGTTGCAGCGCCATCGGGTCCAGCATCAACATCGCATGGCTTCGCGCCAGCATGCCGCCGGAACCGCGTTCCGCCCGCGTGATGGCTTCGAGGTCCAGCGTGGAGTCCGCCGCGGCGAAGCGCAACAGGTACGGGACGCCCACGCGCGCAAACTGCCCGCCGAGGGTCTCGTGGAACGGTCGCACGACCGGCCCGTGGGCAATCACGCCCGCGACGGTGTCGTGTGCAGCAAACTGCGCCGCCAGCGTACTTCCCTCGCTCCATCCCCACACAAAGAGCCGCGAGCGGTCCACGCCGTGGCGCGTCCGCAGGGAATCCAGCATCGTGCGCGCATCTGCAAGCAAGCCATGCAGGTCGGTTCGGAAGTAACCTTGCATGTCGAACGCGCTCGGCCCCGTGACCCAGCGCTTGTGGTATCGGACGGACGCAATGCCGGCGCCTGCGAGCGCCTCAGCGATATCACGCAGGACGCGCGATGTGTCGCCGTCGCCGCGAACGATCGTGAAGTCGAGATCTGCTGGACTCGCTCCGTGCAGCAGCAAGACCGCCGGCAGCGCCTGTGTCGCTTGAGCGGGGCGCACGTACTCGGCCTCCGTCACGAAGCCGTCGCCCAGTTGCGCGGTAAATCGCTCGCGCACGAGGCCGGGCGTTCCGGGTTGGGCAGCTGCGGTGCTTCCCGCGGCAAACGCTGCGGCAAACGTCGCGGCAAACGCGTACCGCAAGACGGCCACAATTCCTCGGTGCGCCGCGCTGGCGGCGTGGTGCAATGTAGGCATTGATCACTCGTCGGGGTCAAAGATCGATTCGATCGGCAGCGAGAACAGGCGCGCAAGCTTGAACGCCAGCGGCAAGGACGGATCGTACTTCCCGGACTCGAGCGCATTAATCGTTTGCCGCGAGACGCCCAGACGCTCGGCCAAGTCGGCCTGCGACCAATCACGCCCCGCGCGCAGCACCTTGAGGATGTTCCTCACCGGTAGCGCCACCGTGCCACGCCAGTGCCGAGTCCAAGCAGGCTGAGGAACACCACGGGGACCCAGGTCCACGAGATGCGCGGCAGGCCGGCCAGCGCCTCCAGCAGACCGTATGTCATCGTCGCCATCACGCCGCCGCCGAATGCGAACCCTATCGCCTCGAGCTGCAGTTGCCGGTTGAACTCGTCCATTCGGCGAAGGAAGCGAAGGACGGCCATGAGCGCGAGCGCGAGCGGAGCCACGGGCAGCAGGGCGAGGCCAAGACGCCACTCCGGCAGTTCTCGGATCAGCAGAACCGCGCTGGGGAGCAGGACGACGTAGCCGAGCATCGCTCCGCCGAACTCAGCGAAGTAGCGTCGTGACGACCGTACCTCCTCCGGGGTGTACTTGGGTCCTTGATTGTGATGTTCGCTCACAAGTGCTCCAGGTGATGGTGGTGGGCACAGTGTATTGCACGCTTTACAAAATGTCAAGGTTCCTTTACCCATCGCTTCAGCAGTCCCGATCTTCGTCAAGAGTCTAGATAAAGTGTTTCCCACGCCTGTAGTGCAGAGCCACAGCCATATAACAATATATAGTTGCCCTTGCGGCATATAACGAAACGCATATATTTCTTTACGGCATTCTATAGAACCAACCCACGCGTGGAGTACGCCGATGCCAAAGAGAACCCCGCCCCTCCCGATTCCTGTGCAGCGAGCTCTCAGGAAGCTCGGGTCGGACATACGCGACGCCCGGCGGCTTCGCAGGATCCAGACCGCAGTCATGGCTGATCGCCTCCAGACGTCAAAGCCCACGCTGCGAAGGCTTGAGTCGGGTGACCCGAGCGTCGGAATGGGCGTCTATGCGACGGCACTCTACATACTCGGGATGATCGAGCGCTTGGGTGACCTCGCGGACATCGCACACGATCCTGTCGGACGACAGATTGCCGCGGAGAGCCTCCCAAAGAGGATTCACGCCCGATGAGCGCGCCCGACGCGTTGGTACTCGTCGATCTCGCGGGCACTCCGCATCTCGCCGGGCGACTCTGGATTCACGCGACGGGTTCGAGCCAGCGAGCCACATTCGAGTACGACGCACGCTGGATCACCGGCGAGCATCGATTCGCGCTCGAGCCGGCGCTCAGCGTTGGCGTGGGTCCGTTCCACACCGCCGCCGGACGGGCGCTCTTTGGAGCCATCGGTGACTCAGCGCCGGATCGCTGGGGTCGAACACTCCTCGCACGCCGTGAGCGACTGGCTGCGGCTGCGGAAGGACGAACACCGCGATCGCTCCGCGAGATTGATTACCTCCTGGGAATGTCGGATTTCACGCGGCAAGGTGCGCTCCGGTTCAAGCGGACATTGGACGGCCCTTTCCTCGCGAGTGGGGGAGAGCACGTCCCTCCGTTCGTCGACATCGGACGACTTCTCAGCGCCGCCGAGCGTGCGACACAGGAGGAGGCGGACGCGGAGGACCTTCACCTGCTTCTCGCACCTGGATCGTCCTTACTCGGGTCCCGACCGAAAGCGTCGGTCCGAGGAAGGCGCGGTGAGCTTCTGATTGCAAAGTTCAACCGTCCCGACGACGACTACAACGTTGGCCTTTGGGAAGGAGTCGCGATGACACTCGCCGACCACGCCGGGATCAACGTCGCTTCGTCCACGTTGGAGAAGGTCGACGGTCGCACGATTGTCACGCTCGAACGATTTGACCGTGTGGGACGTGCGCGCATTCCGTTCCTCTCGGCGATGAGCATGCTCGAAGCAGAGGACGGGGGCACCGGCAGCTACGTCGAAATCGCCGACGCGATCCGGCGATTCTCTGCCTCAGCCTCTGCGGACCTCCGTGAGCTGTGGCGCCGCCTCGCCTTCACCGTCCTGATTTCGAACACCGACGATCACCTACGCAATCACGGATTCCTCTACACCGGAAATCAAGGCTGGGCGCTCTCGCCGGCGTACGACCTGAATCCGGTCCCGACTGATACTCGGCCTCGCATTCTCTCAACGGCAATCCTGGACAGCGACGACCGCTCTGCCGCTCTCACGCTGGCGTATGAGGCCGCCGAGCACTTTGGAATAGGCTCATCTGAAGCGAGGGAGACGGCGCGCTCGATTGCACAAGCGGTCACTCGCTGGCGGCAGGTGGCAATGGCGCTCGGCGCGTCGAAGAAGGAGTGTGACCGTATGTCCAGCGCCTTTGAGCATTCTGACCTTGCCGCGGCCTTGTGAGTGAGGCCCGAGAAGCTGTCGATTCGCGTGGCGGAGCACGGACTATGCGCGACCGGTCGACGACGTCCGCTGCGACGTAGAAGCCACGAGGGTCTGTCCGGCATATGCAGGGAGCACGACGTCGAGAAGCACTCGAGCTCTCGCGGCCGGTTAGCGTGTGCTTCTGCTGTGAACGCTCATATAAAAAGGGTTTGGCGGGGCGTCCGCAACCGCTTCAACCCATCACGGACGCCCCGCCAAACCCAACCCGCACCCGCGTTCATCGGCAGCAAGCGTCGTTAGGGCGCACGCACGTTTCCACCTTCACCGCGAGAAGCCTCGCATCGCGTGATGATGTGCTAAGTGGTCCAGCCATTCGTCCTTAACGTCCAGCAACCGGCACACTAGACGCTCCGCGAGCGCGTGTATAGAAGCCGCATCGGCTAGTAGATCATCGAGCGCGTCCATCTGTCCCGCGTGTAGAAGCGCACTGCGAAGTCCGTAGGCCCTGCCGACCTCACGCCGGAGCGCCTGGTTGTCGGAAGCTGATTGCAAACGCCAGAGGTCACGCCACTCAACTGAATGACGTTCAAGTAGCGTCTCTGCGCTCGCTCCAAGCGCGACCCTTTGCAACTCGCCCACCTTCTCGTACAGCCGAGCGCGAGTCTGCGCAGGAAGTGCCTCCTTCGTCGCAAAGACTTTGATGGCGTCTTTGACGTTCTCGCTCAATGCACGGAATGTCTCATTCGGGAGTGTGTGTGCAGTCCCATCGATAGCCGCAATGCCGTTGACGAGCGTCTCAAATGCAGTGAAGGCTGCCGCGACTCGATCTTCGATGAAGCGGCTTTGCCAGTACGCAAGAAGGAAGTTGATCGCCTTCTCAATCGGCAGTCGATAGGGAGAGTGCACCAGTGTGCCGATTACGACTGCCAGCGAACTCGGGTCGAGAGCATGCGCCGAGACCAACGGGTTCTCGTGTGCCGGTGTCGAGTATCCCTGGATATACCGGGTGGTCTCGCGGAACATCGTCTGTGTATCCATCCCGTACGAGTACACGGCAAAATTGTAAGCGCGCACGTGTCGGCGACTGAACAGGGACAACACGCACTCAAGCGGCTTCAATTCCACGGAAAGGCTGTCTATCAAGGCAGAAACGTCTTGTGACAGATGCTGCTCGGCGGCTGTGCCGTCAAGCGTGACAACGGGAATCTCAAGGTGCGCATTCTCGCCCTCGATTGTCACGGACTCTCGGTGCATTCCCAGGCTGAGCGAGAGACTGCACGTGCTCGTGGGCACCAAGAACGGCTCCGAGGGAGAGTCGAAGTCACGCTCTACGAGTTCTCCCGTCCGGTAGCGAAGCATCACCTCGTAGCTGCGTAGGGCGACACTCGTGGGTGTTAACCAGACGCTGACAGCCTGCTCGCTCGGAGCGAACAAGAGCGGTTCCGGAGAAATGTCGAGTTGTTCGACAATGCCTTCGATGCTACGCGCGCTTCCGTGGATGAGCCTGAGCAACAAGCGCGCCTGCGGCGGCGCAATCAGCATTCCTCTGTCGCGATACTCCAAGGTGCCTGCAAACGCCACTACGCGACCAGACGCAAAGTACGACATCGCATTATTGCGTTCGTCGCGCTGGAATTGAAAGGCGAAGGAAATCTCGGTTGGATGGCGATGCCTGTATCGTGTTACGACGAGGTCGTGAATCGGATACTCGCCGTACTTGTTCTGAAGCACGCCGCGAAACACCAAGGTCTCTGTAAACTGAAATGTCGGGCCGTCCACTTTCATGGAGCACGCAGAGCGAGAATGTCGGTAGTGAGCGGCAACTGTTTCATACTCCTCCACGGGCTATCGAATGTGCGGTTTGTGCAGTCGGGAACATAGGTAACACTCGAAACCGGGGACATAGGTAACACTGCTATCGTGGCACGCAAAGGAGGGCGTTGCGATGCCATGGCAGGAGACCAGTCCTATGGACCAGAAGAAGGAGTTCGTGCGCGAGCACCGGCGTGGGCTGTACGACATGACGGAGCTCGCCGAGCGCTACGGCGTGAGCCGGAAGACCGGCTACGCGCTCGTGCACCGCGTCGAGGAGTTCGGGATGGCAGGCCTGCAGCCGCAGAGCCGGCGCCCGCACACCTCACCAAACCGCACGCCGGACCACGTCGCGGCGCTGCTGATCGAGGCGAAGTTGAAGCATCCAGCCTGGGGCCCGTACATGCTGCTCAACTGGCTCAAGCCCCGGCATCGCGAGGTGCGCCACTGGCCGGCGGTGAGCACCGCAGGCGCGATCCTCAAGCGCGAGGGCTTGGTCAAGCCGCGTCGCAGGCGTTCGCCGCGCACGCATCCCGGCGTGGTCGACCCGATCACCGAGGTGCCGAATGACCTGTGGACGGCGGACTTCAAGGGGCAGTTCCGCACCCAGGACCACGTCTATTGCTATCCGCTCACGATCGCGGACCAGCACACGCGCTTCCTGCTCAGCTGCCACGGCCTCAAGTCCGTGAAGGGCGAGGAGGCCCAGCCCGTCTTCGAGCGCGCCTTCCGCGAGTACGGGCTGCCGCGGGCGATCCGCACCGACAACGGCGCGCCGTTCGTCACGCGGGCCCTCTGCGGCCTCTCGCACCTGAACGTCTGGTGGATGCGGCTCGGCATCCAGCACCAGCGCATCCATCCGGCGTCGCCGCAGGAGAACGGGGCGCACGAGCGGATGCACCGCACCTTGAAGCGCGAGGCCATCCGGCCACCCAAGGCCACGATGCGCTCGCAGCAGCGCGCCTTCGACACGTTCCGCGCGGAGTACAATGACGAGCGCCCGCACACGCATCACGGCGGGAAGCCGCCGGGCTCGCAGTACGAGGCCTCGCCGCGCGAGTACCCGAGCCGGCTGCCGGCGCTGGAGTATCCGGGGCACTACACGGTGAAGCGCGTGACGACGGTCGGCACGTTCCGCTTCAAGACGAAGCTGCTCTTCATCGCCAACGCGCTGCGCGGCTATCACATCGGCCTGGACGAGGAAGCCGACGGCGTGTGGTCGATCTTCTTCGGCGACATCCTGCTGGCGAAGCTCGACGAGCGGGATTACATCATCCGGGAATGACCGGGCACCTTCACCAAGTGTTACCCATGTCCCCGGTTTGAAGTGTTACCTATGTCCCCGGCTGTTCAGGTGGCACCTCAGCCGGATTCCACGCCCTCCGACCGTGACGGATGGTGAGAATCACCACTTGCTTCAGGTCCACGCGGTAGATGACCCGATACGGATAGTGCATCACCTGTCGATACTCGGGCCGCGCAATCTCCGGCACCATGCGCCCGCGCTTGGCGAACCGGTCAAGCGCAGCAACTCGCACAAGGAGTTCGTCGAGCCACGCCGCGGCCGCGTGCGGGCGATCCTTCGCGATGGCGTCCACGGCCTCGAGCGCGCGCCGCTCGGCGAGCGGGGACCATACGACCTTCACCGGGCCAAACGCGCGCGAAGCTTCTTGGCGACGGCCGCATGGCTGAGGCCCTTGCCGGCCGCGACCTGCTCCTCGGCCGTGCGCACATCGCGCAGGAGTTCGATCTCGTCCATCAAGGCTTCGTAGGCGTCGACGTCGAGGAGGACGGCCGCGCTCTTCCCGTGCTGCGTCAGGATGACGGGCTCCCCGGTCTCGCGCACCTGTTCGATGAACTGGGCGGCATTCGCCCGGAACTCGGTGACGGGCTGGATATCACGCGACGGCTTGAGCTTGGGCACGGCAAATCTCCTAGTGACGGGATTCGGTACAGAATAATGTACCGAACAATCTATCCCCGCGCCAGCGTCCGATCCGTGCGCATAACGTTTGCTTCTGCTGTGAACGCTCCAATAAGAAGGGTTGGGCGGGGCGGCCGCAACCAACCTAGGGCATCACGGCCGCCCCGCCCAACCCACTCCGCACCGCGTTCATCGGCAGCAAGCATCGTTATACCGCGCCCGTCTGGCCTCACTTTTTCTTCGCGGCCCTTCGAGCTTTAGGCGGAGTGATGGAATACGCGGGACGAAGCTCTCGGCAGATATCCGTGAGGCCCCGCCGAGCCATCAGCGCTGCGAGCGGAAGTGCAACCGAGGCGGCGAATCCCGCCGAGGTAGACGCGACTGTCAGCAGCACAAGAGCTAAGTCCCGGGCGTCACCTTCGGCCGCCAGCGCCACCCATGGACGCAGCTTCCGAGTAGCGGGATCGCACAGCTGGTGAGCCAATACCGAGCGAAGGCGAGCGTAGACTTGCTCTCCGCGGGAGCGATAGTCAGTCGAGGCGAACTGCTTGCCTGAGGAGCCGAGATAAAAATCGGCGACGCCAAGAGCGAACGCTACGCGGTCCTCCGGCTCTGACAGGTGCCGCTTCAGCTCGCGCAGATCCATGATTGTATGCTTTCGAGTGAGCGCGTCGGTATAACGTTTGCTTCTGCTGCGGACACTCAAATAAAATGCGGGCGCGGAGCGCCCGCTTCAATAGCGTGGCCGTCGGCAGCAAGCGTCGTTATGCCGCGGGCGCGCACGGACCTAGCCCCGCGCGAGCCTCCGGAGCGCTGCGGCTCTCCGGCGAAGCTCACGCCGCCGCCGATAGCGCCACGCGGAGAGTCTATCCGAGAGGCCAACCAGCGATGGGCCGACCAGTACTGCCGTCCACATCAACAGGCGCACAGCGATGTTCAGAAACGCCGGGTGAACGAGAAGGCGGATCGGTGCCATTGATCGGGCGGGCGGTGCAGTGAGTGTGCCGCGCCTAGAGTACGGAAGTCGGCATAACGTCAGCTTGTGCTGCGGCCGTTCCAATAATTTGCGGCGGCGGGGCCGCCGCATACCCGCCTTAACATGGAGCGGCGGCCCCGCCGCCGCTTCCGAAGCCCGGCCGTCAGTCACCAAGCGTCGTTAGGCCGTGCGATGCGACTCTAGCATTGCCAGCTCCTGCCGCGATAATCGGCGGTTAACCGCCTCCTAATCGCGGAGTCAGACGGCGCCAACTGAAAGAGCCGACTGAACATCCGTTGCTTCTCAAAGCACGTGGAGTCGATCTCTCTGACCATCTCTCTGATTGCGCGCTCGTAGGCGTTTCGACCCCAGGTAGCAACCCACGCCTGATGCGTCTCTTCAAGGCTCCCGATGAAGCTCCACAGGGTTGCCCTCACACTATCTTGCCGAGCCAAATCGTCGATCCCGAGACGTCGCATGGTTGCCTCGGCCAAAAACTCGGCTAGGGATTCCCGCACGGGAGAGTACAATCGCAGCGCGATTGAGTACGTTGACAGCTTGTCACAGCTTGGATTGCAGACGACGACGCCGCTCAGCACGTAGTCAGGGTTCTCGCCGACTGTGACCACTCGCACGTCTCCGAGTTGCCGGAGGGCGGAAGCAAACAGGCTCTCGATCTGGCGCGTTGAATCGACCACCGTGACCGCGACTGAGACGGTTGCCGGCTGACCACGCAACTCAGGCGCAGTCAGCACGCAGATTGCCGCGATGCTTCCGATGACGATTCGCACGATGGAGGTCACAGGAGCACTCCTAGACATGTTCATCGGCCTAACGTCAGCTTGTGCTGCGGCCGATGAAATAAGAGGCGGGTTGGCAGCCGCCCCCAACCGCCTCGCCGGTTCTGCCCGCCCGCCCACCCCCCAAAACAGGCCGCCCGGCCCGGAACAAACACCCGCAGGGGGGGGGGCGGACC
>WYAZ01000122.1 GCA_011526105.1 Deltaproteobacteria bacterium
ACTACGCCGCGATCCCGATGATGAGAGAACCCGACTTCGAGCGGCTCGCGATTCGATTCGGAGAGATGATTCGAGAGCAGCGCGTCTTCAATGGGATTTTCGGCGTTATATGAGGGGATGGCTCAGCAGTCCGGCATCTCCGCTTTGCGGTTCTTGTACGGGAACCAGTAGCCCTTCTTCTCGGGGATGTAGTCGATGTGAACGTGTTTGGTCTCTCGAAACGCGTCCAGACCTTCCTCACCCAGCTCCCGCCCCATCCCGCTCTTGCGCATACCGCCAAACGGCGCGGCGTCGTTGTCGGTGAGCGGGTCGTTGACCCAAAACGTGCCCGCTTTGATTTCGGTCATCGCGCGCATCGCGTAGCTCAAGTTCGAGGTGTAGATGTTCGCGCCCAGGCCGTACTCGGACTTAGCGGCGCGTTTGATGGCTTCATCGGCGTCTTTCACCACCTGAATCGATGCGATGGGACCGAACACCTCCTCAGAGACCACCGGAAAACTCTCCTTCACTTCGGTGAGCACCGTCGGCGCGTGGAAGTAGCCCGGCCCCGCGTTCGACAGGCGTGCTCCGCCGGCCAGGATCTTCGCCCCCGCGGCGACCGAACGCTCGACCTGGTCCTCCACCCGCTCGAGCGCGACCTTGGAGATGAGCGGTCCCATGTCGGTGTCCGCGTCCATGCCGTTGCCCACCTTGATGGCCTTGGCGTTCTCGACAAAACGCGCCACGAAGTCCTTGGCGATGGCTTCGACCACGTAGATGCGCTTGGCCGAAGTACAGACCTGGCCCGCGTTCAAGAACCTCGCCCAAGCCGCGCCCGCCGCCGCCACCTCTACATCGGCGTCTTCAAAGACAATCAGGGGATCGATGCCGCCCAGCTCGAGGTTCACTCGCTTTAGGTGCTGCGCCGCGCGCACCGCAATGCGCGTGCCCACCGCAGTGGATCCGGTAAACGCAACGCACGCGATGTTGGGGTCGTCGACCAGCGGCTCACCGACCCCTTGGCCGGTCCCGGTGACCACGTTGAGCACGCCCTTGGGGAAGTGACCAAAACAGGTCTCCGCCAAGCGAAGTGTCGACAGCGGTGTGAGCTCCGAAGGTTTGATCACCACCGTGTTGCCGGCCGCCAATGCCGGAGCGATCTTCCACATGAGGAGCAGGAGCGGATAGTTGAACGGCACGATCGCGGCCACCACGCCGAGCGGCTCCTTGATCGTGAAGTTGATCTGATGCTCCGCCACTGGCGGGATCGAGCTGCCGTGTGAGTTGCGTGCGATCTCGGCGTAGTACTCGAGACACGCGGCGCACCACTCGACCTCATCCAGGTTCTCGATGCGCGGCTTTCCTCCCTCGAGCGTGAGTAACCGGGACAGGATTGCGCGATCTTCGCGCATCGCCCGCGCGGCATCGTGAAGCAGCTTGCCACGTTCGAGCGCGGGCATTTTGCCCCAGTGCGGCTGCGCCTCGGCTGCGACCGATGAGGCGCGGTGGGCATCCTCGGGCGTGCCTTCCGTGACCTCGTCCACCGGTTCGAGCGTGGCGGGGTTGATGATTGAACGAACGTCGCTCTTCGAGCTCTTGGCCCACTGGCCGCCTATCCACAGTTGCTTCATGGTCCGCGGAAGCTAGCCGAAAGCCCCCGCCGGCAAAAGACGTCAGGCCGGTTTCTTGGCGCTCTTCTTTACCGTCCTGATTTTCGACGTGGTTTCAGGCTTCTTGCCCTTCGATCGAGGCACGCTGCCCAGCACCACACGGCTCCGCCGCACAGTCATGCCGCGCTTCAAGAGTTCCGCAAAGAAGGGGTCGGCCGGGATGGCGACCTCGGACGGCTGCGCACCTCGCGCCGTGATCTGACCTCGCGCGAGCATCTGCATCACGATGGACGGCGGACAGCCAGTATCCACGTCGATGCCCAAACCCCAGATGGGAATGCCGGGCGTGTGACAGTCCACCGTGTACTCCACGCGCTCGCTTCGCTCGACGCCGCGCACCACAGCACGCACGATCTCGTACTCATCGGGCTCGCCATCAAACTCGGGTTTGGGCTGACGCGCCACCACCTTCTGGAGCACCGCGCGCGGCGAGACCTTGACCTTCCCCACCTGCACCGGCTCGTCGGAAAACATGCCTACCGCACGCATGAAACGCAGGTCTGCCTCGAGCTCGGGCGAAAAGGCGATCTTGAAGCTGACCTCTCGAATGCCTTTGCCCTTGTACGTCAGCGGCAGAGTCGCCACCTCAGAGTGCAGCGTACGCGCGGGACGCACGACCCCCACCGGCAGCGGGAACTCCACCTCCTGATCGTCACTCATCGCCTCCACAAAGGTGAACTTGCCTCCGGTGAAAAGAGCGGCGGGCATCGTCGCTTCGTCGATGATGGTCTCGAGTGTGTACGAGGTTCCGAGCGGGACCGCCGGACGGCCCCGGGTGCGGTCGATACCGCCCACCATGCAGTGGATCTCGTGGACCTCGTCCATCCCGTCCGCGGCCGAACGCGCGAGCACGTTGACCACCCCCGGCGCCGCTCCGATGCCCAAGAGGGCGAGCAGGTTGGCCTTCTTGAACTGAGCGTCGAGCTCGAGCTGCTTGCGCGCGACGTGAAAGAGCCCGCCGAGGTCGCAGTAGTGCGCTCCGACCGCAAGGCAAGCCTTCATCACCTGTAGGTTGAACTTGTGCTGCGCGCAGTTGATGACCGCGAAGGCGCCTCTCAAAGCCATGACGGTCTTGGCGTGGTTCGTCACGTCCGCGAAGACCGCGTCGACCGATCGGCCTCGGAAGCTCTTCGCCAGCTTCTTGGCCGCTGCCTCGTTGTAGTCGGCGATCAGGATTCGGACGTTTTCGGGCGCGGTCTCGACGAGGTCCTTGACCGTGATCCGACCCATGGCGCCGGCACCCCCGACGACAACGATCGTGACGGCTTCGGCGGGCGTTTTTTGAGCTTTCATTGTGCGCGGGAAACTGCGTCGTTCCCGGGAGCGGGTCAATAGCGCTCGCCAGCGAGACAGCCCCTCGAGAGTCTGCTAGAGAGCGCGGCACGATGTTGTGGCTCCCCCCCACATTGATCGCTCTGTTCGTCTATGGCCTCGGCCAGGGCGTCGTGAAGCAATACAGCGTCGATGTCGCCCCCGCGCGGTACTGTTTCTACTTCTTCTTCGCCAAGCTCATCGTGTACGGCGGCTACTTCTTGTCCGAGGGCGGTCCCCTCCCCTTCGCCGGCGCGAGCCTCGGGCAAATGACCCCCGCGGTCTTGGCCTACGTACTCGAGGGTCTGGGCTGGATCTTCTACTACGAGTCGATCGTCGCCGGACCCATCACCATCGTGGGCACCCTCTCGGCCGCCTACGCCGCGCCCACCGTGCTGTTTGCGTACATTTTCTTGGGGGAGACGCTCGCGCCCATTCAATACGCCGGTGTCACGCTAGTCATTGCGGGCTGTGCGGGCGTAGCCTATGCACCACCTTCGCCCGGATCGAAGGTCACCAGCAAACGCTGGATGCTGCTCGCCGCGCTGGCTCTGACCTGCTGGGGCGCATGGCAGACGCTGGTCAAGTACACGTACAGCAACACGCCGTTCAGCGAGCCTCAGATGGGCATCTTCAGCGTCTGTGGCGCTTTCCTCACGCTCTTTCTGTACGGCGTCATTCGCGGCCGAGGCCAAGGGCCGGGCAAGAAGGGCGACGTTCGGAAGTCCGCGCTGCCGATGGGTATGATGGCGGGCGGAGACCTCGGGGTGCTCATCGCGACAAAGAGCGGTCCGGTGTCGGTGGTGACGGCGATCTCCGGCGCGTATCCGCTCGTGACCTTGGCGTATGCGAGGTTTGTGCTGAAGGAGAAGATCACGGGCTTTCAGTGGGTGGGTATCGGCTTTGTGCTGGTGGGTATGGTGCTGCTGTCGACCTGAGCTCCGCTTCACTCCTCCGGCACATCAGACCCAAGCCCTGCGCGCCCCGGCTTCACGAGCGGCCCGAGCGTCGACAAGTAGCTCCGCATCGGTGAATCACGCCGATACACCTCGAACTCGATCGGTGCGTCTCTAAAGCTCTTCAGCACCTGCCCCAGCCCGTTCAAACCGCGCTCTCGGCTTCTCGTCACGCGGTCCAGATCGAGCTCGATCGGAATGAGCTCCTCACTCTGCCCCGCCTGATGAAGCACGTCCCCGTCCGGCCCGACGATGATCGACTTGCCGACACCACCGGCCCCGACCCCGTTGACGTCGACGACAAAGAGCTGATTCGTCGCCGCGGTGGCGCGTGCGATCGCAAGCTCGACGTCGCGATCGATCGTGGGGGTCATGACCGAATGCAGGATCACCTCCGCACCCATGGCGGCCAGCGTGCGCGAGTGCTCGGGGAACCACATGTCGTAACAGATCGACACGCCGAAGCGGCCGGCGCCCGGGACGTCGAAGACGAAGAACTCTTTACCGGCCTCGATGCCGACCGAGTAGGGCCGAAACGGGAACATCTTCCGGTATCGCCCGATCACCAGACCGCTGGGATCGATGACGGAACAGGTGTTGTAGGTCTTGTCGCCGCTTCTTTCGTACATGGACCCGGTGACGATCCACAGCCCGAGCCTAGCCGCGAGCGCGGCATAAGCATCCTCGCTGGGTCCGGGCAAAGTCTCGGCGAGCGCGGGTGTTGCGCCGTGGGAGGCCAACTCGCTGAGGAGCACCATGCTCACCCATGGAAAGGTCCGGGCCATGTGCTCGATACGCTGCGTGAGGTAGTCCACACTTCGGCCCTGGGCCGAGACCTGAAGCTGCATGCCAGCAATTCCGAAGAGCCTCATGAAGCTCTCCGGAGCAGCTCTTCCTCGATGATCGTCAGCCCTTGATCGAGGTCTTCATCACTGATGACCAACGGAGACAACACGCGAATGGCGTTGTGGTGGACACCCGAAGAAAGAGCGATCAGTCCGCGATCGAACGAAGCGGCGAGCACGTCGGCCACCAGCTTTGCATCCGGCCGATGCGGATCGCCACCCACGCAGAGCTCCACCGCCATCATCGCGCCGAGACCACGTACATCAGCGATCGCGGTGCAGCGTTTCTGCAGCGCTCCGAAGCGCTGGCGCACGCGGTCTCCGATCTGTTGCGCGCGAGGGAGCAGACCGAGATCCTCGATCAGCTTGATGTTGGCGAGCGCGGCGGCGCAGGCGACCGGGTTGCCGCCGTAGGTCCCGCCGATGGTGCCGGGTTTGGCGGCGTCCATCACTTCGGCTCGGCCCACGACCGCCGCGATGGGTAGGCCCCCACCCATCGCCTTGGCCCAGGTCGAGAGGTCGGGGGTGACGCCGTAGTGTTGATAGGCGCCCCAGTGGCCGGTGCGACCAAAGCCGGTCTGGACCTCGTCGAAGACCAGCATGATGCCGTGTTTGGTGGCGAACTGCCGCAAACCTTCGAGGTACGCCTTGGGCGCGGGGATGAAGCCGCCTTCACCGAGCACCGGTTCGATCAGAATGGCTGCCACGTCGATCGCGGCGACATGCGTGGCCAGCGCCTCCTCGAGGTTCGAGAGCGCTGCAGCAACAAAGGTCGCCTCGTCTTGCCCCTGGCCGTGGCGCAGCCGATCCGGAAACGGTAGCCGGTAGATCTCGGGCGCAAAGGGACCGCAGCCTGACTTGTAGGCGGTCTTGGAGGTGAGTGTCATGCCCAGCAGGGTTCGCCCATGAAACGCGCCGCTGAAGCACACCACCGCGGGGCGCCCAGTGGCCTGGCGCGCGATCTTGATCGCGTTCTCGACCGCCTCCGCCCCCGAGTTGACGAGCATGGCCTTGGTCTTGTTGCCGTGGGGCAGAAGATCCACGAGCCGCTCACAGAGCGCAACGTAGCTCTCGTAGGTCGCCACATGAATGCCCGCGTGGAGCAAACGCCTCGCTTGCTCGATGATCGCGTCGACCACTTGGGGTGGGCTGTGACCGGCGTTTGCCACCCCGATGCCGGCCGCGAAGTCGATGAAGCTGCGCCCATCGAGATCGACGAGCCGTGCCCCCGAACCGCTCGCGATCGCGGCCGTCGTCGCCCGCGGAACTCCGCGTGCGACCACTGCTTCGCGACGGGTGATGAGGGCGTTCTGAGCGCCGGTATGGCTGGCGCCTGCTGAGTGGGTGCTCACGCGCAGTACATACAGCGGTACCGACTTGGAGTGAATCTGCCCGACCAGGCTCGAATTCAACGCGCGGGCGAAGCGGCTTTGACCTTGGCGGCCGTGGCCGGCTTGGGTGCGAGCACAACCTCGATGCGCCGATTCTTTCGTCGACCGAGATTGCTTCGGTTGTCGCCGACGGGGCGGTGTTCGCCAAAGCCTTGGGCGCCGAGGCGGTCCCCCGGAATGCGCCCATCTCCACTCAGATAATGGACCACGGCCAGCGCGCGCGCTGTGGACAGCTCCCAGTTGGTGGGGAATCGATCGGTGAGCGGCGGCTTGATCGGGACGTTGTCGGTGTGGCCTCCGATGAGGATGAACTTGTCTTCGAGGGCCCGGAAGCTGTCCGCCACCTTGGCGAGAACCGCCTTGCCTCGATCGTCGAGCTCTGCTTCTCCGGACTTGAAGAGGATTTTGTCCACGAGGTCGACCACGAGTGTTCCCTGAAACTCGCGCGTGGAGACGTCGCCTTGTGCGATCTCTCCGGCGAGCCGCTGCTCCAGATCCGCGCGAGCCTCCTGAATGCCGGCCAGCTTCGCTTCTTGCTCCGCGAGGATCGCTTCCTTCTCCGACAGAGCCTGCTCCAGCGCACCCTGCTTCTCGACCAGGGCGATCTTCTCGTCGGTGAGATGCTCTGCCATCTTCTCGGCGCTCTGCAGGCTCTCGCGCAGCGCTGCCGCTTCACTCGAGGCGATCCGAAGGGACTGCTGGAGCGGAGGCACGTTCTGGATGTAGAGGTAGATGGCACCGCCGAGCACGGCGGCCAGAGCCACGCCCCAGAGCCTTTCGCGGCGCTGGTAGTAGCGACGGATCTCAGAAAGGCCATCGTCCTCCAAGGCGGGGTCGGCAGCGGCTCGCTCATCGATGATGACCGCCTCGGTGGTGGGATCCGGCGCCGCGGGCAGAGCGACGAGATCGAACTGAGAGTCACCCAGCATCGGCAGATCATCCGCGGTGCCCGAGACACCACCCGGCCGGCGCCCCACCGGGCCCATACCGGTTGGCGGGACGTGGTTTCTCAGCGGGAACTCGGGGAACTGGCGCCGTAGATTCGTCACGGCTGCGGATTTATCACGGGGTCGTAGCGATGGCCGATGTCCGGGATCACACCTCGGGACTTCGGTTTTTTCGCAGCCTGGACCGCAAGCTCCCTCTCTTTCCACGCGACTTCCATGCCACGCAAGCAAGCTTTGGATACGCGAGATGGGTGACCTCGCTGCGGGTGACCGCTATTGTCTCGCCCGGTGCGAGCGTGTCCTCGGTGCCTCTCGGTCTACGTGACCGACGTGGAGTTTTGCGGCATCGACGGCACGCGGCTCGAGGAGCGCCCGAGCGATCCACTCCTCGGACAGGTGGTTGACCGCTATCGGGTCGAGACCTTGATCGGACGCGGGGCGATGGGCTCGGTCTATCGGGTTCGTCACGAAGTTCTCGATCGAGACTTCGCGCTCAAAGTCCTGCTCGGCGACTTCGCCACCGATCGGACGCTGGTCGCTCGATTTCGGCGCGAGGCTCAGGCCCTGAGCCGCGTGCGTCATCCCAACGTGGTGTCGGTGATCGACTTTGGCAACACGGAGGCCGGCCTCACCTACCTCGTCATGGACTACATCGCAGGCCCGAGCTTGGCGGCCGTGCTCGAAGGGGGCCTCGCGCTCGAGCCGACGCGCGCGGCTTCACTCGCACGCCAGATCGCGCTCGGTCTCGCCGAGACCCACGCCTTGGGCCTCGTTCATCGCGACGTGAAGCCAGGCAACATCCTGCTCACGGAGGAAGGGGGCGTCGAGATACTGCGCCTGGTCGACTTCGGGATCGTCGCCATCGACGGCTCGCAAGAAGCCACGAAGCTCACCGGGGTGGGGAAGGCCGTGGGCACCCCGGAGTACATGGCGCCGGAGCAAGCGCGCGGGGTTGAGGCAACGAGTGCGGTGGATCTGTACGCGCTTGGTGTGATCCTCTATCAGATGCTGGCAGGAGAGGTGCCCTTCCCAGGCACAGGGATCGCGGACATCCTCGTTCGGCACGCCACGCAGCCACCCACGCCACTTCGCACCGAGACCGGGCTCGAAACACTCGTGTACCGACTGCTCGCCAAGGAGCCGGAAGACCGCCCGTCCTCGGCTCTCGAGGTCATCGAAGAGCTCGATCGCTGGCTCGGCATCGAAGGCGGTCCACTTCAGCGCGGAGCGCCAGCCTCGAGGCGTTTGGACTCGGGCCCAAGGCCGCAGGCCATCGAGCGGAGTCCTGAGTCTGCCCTGGGCACCATGTCGGGCGCGCTCGAAATCGAGGAGGCGCTGGGCCGAACATGGTGGGGCTGGCGTCGCACGCGCTTGTTGTTCGTGCTCGCGGTGATCCTTGCGAGCGCCTTCGTCTACAAGATGGTGATCGATCGACCGCCGGCGATCGAGACCTCGGTCGAGGAGGTCGAGAGCGCCGACGTCGCAGTGCAGGACACGCCGCCCGAGGTCTTGCCGACCCCAGTGACACGAGCCAGCACCGCCGCCTCTTCCCAACTCGAAGTGGACGAGGTCGCGGAAGCCGAGATCGAGGTCGCGGACGAAAAGCCCAGCGCCGCCGCACAAGCCCTGCCTCGGCTTCAGCGCCGACTCAGAAAGGTCATCGAGGGACGCGGCATGACCGAGGACGACCTCGACTACTTCGCCTCCACCCTCGCGCTCATGCGCCGCTTCGAACGCGCGCGCGAGGAAGAACGCGAGGCCGACGCGGCGCTGTATGCGGCGGAGCTCCTCGATGCCGTACACACGCTGCCTTTGAGTCGCCGCTTCCTGCGGTGGAAGATCGACCGTTCGGCCGCGCGGATCCGACGCTCGAAGCTGGACCCAGCCGCGAAGAAGGCTCTTGAACAACGTCGCGCAGAGTTGCGGAAGCGGATCCCGAGCCGACCCGACCAGAAGGCGGCGGAGGCGAGCGCGCTCGAGATCACGCGCTTCGAGCGCGAGTTGGATCGCCGGCTTCGCTGAGTCGGATCGCGGTCATCTTGCCGTCCGCGAAGTCGCCGTCGGGGCCTCGCGCCGAAGCATCAATCCGAGACGGTCGTGGCGCGGATCGCCTCCACCGCGCCCTTGGGCTCGAGCGACGCGAGCGAGCGAGGTGCGATCACCTCGAGGCCGGGGTCCTTCCACTCGAACAGCTCTGACTTCCGCCCGCCGCCCTGAGGCAAAGGGCGCACCGAGGCGAAGGTCTTCTTGCCCATGGGCTTGGTGCACTCGAGATCGAGGTAAGCGGGAGACCATGTGCCGGTGTTGATGACCTCGGCGCTTTCGGTTCGAGTATGCAGCTCGCGGTGCGTGTGACCAAAGATCAGCCGGCGCACGCCGGCGATCTGGCAGCTCCGACCCGAGTTCTCGAGGGCGGCCTTCGCGGTCTGGCCCACGTTGGACTCGACCGATCTCGCGTAGAAGACCAGGAGCGGGAGGAGCGCCGCGATGGGAACGAGAATCCACCAGAGGCGGATGGGGGTGATCACGTTGACGAAGGCGAAGGCCTGCGCGCTCAGCCAGAGGATGACGAGCAGCAGCACGGCCCGGTCGAGCCAGAGCTCGCGCAAAATGGCGATCGGGTTGTAGATCGCAGGGTGAACGTGAGCCGCTCGCGAAGCCCACACCATGCTGGGCTGCGCGTTGGCCCGCCGGGCGATGTCTTGAATCCGCGCTTCGAGGCGAACGGGATCCGCCTGGGCAGGCAAGAGACCCTCGCGCAAGGAGACCACGAGGGTGGTCATGGCGGTCCAGAACCAGGTGAACGGCAGAAGCGGCTGAACCCGGGCGATGTACGTGAAGAAGAAGCGTACGTACTCGGCGGTGGACATGATGAAGCTGGACTCGACGTTCGGATTAAACAGCCCCATGCCGTTCAGCATGAGTTTTCCGGCCAGGTTGCCGAAGGGCGTGCGTACGTAGAGCTCTCCGCGCTTCTTGATGAGCGGCCAGACCGGGTCGGAGCAGAGGCAGTAGGCATCGTATTGGTTGCCGTGCTCGATCAGAGTGTCGCCGTTACTGATGTAGAACCACTCACAGAACCGCAGACGATCGTCGTCGTAGATCCCACCGAGTCGCTCGCGGAGGATCCGCTGGACGGCCGGCCAGTGCAGCTCGATGTCGTGGTTGCCCATCACGAACACGACTCGGTGCCCAGCAGAGAGGAACTTGGTGACCGACTCCACGAAGACCGGGTGCGTATCCAGGATGACCTCCATCTTGAAGGCGGACTTCTCCTCGGAGCTATCGAGGCCGCGACGACGTTCGAGCCAGCTGATGGGGAACTCGGGTTCCGGCGGCATGGCCATCACCGTTTGGAAGTCGAAGGTGTCACCACCGAAGACGAGCTCCATGGGTCCGGTCGCGTCCGCGCAGAGCTCGTCGATGAGTCGGGCGAGGCTCTCGTCGATGAAGAGCTCGGGCGCCTTGAATCGCTTCCAGAGCGGGCGCGCGGGATCCGTGGGCTCGGCGTCACACAGGTGGATGTCGGAGATGACGACCGTCCACGGGGCGGGAGACGGTTCGCCCGTCTTCTGGTCTTCGGCGCTGCTCACGGACTCGTGGGGATGATCGCACGGAAAGGTCATGGTCGAGTCACCGACGAGGTGGCTGCTTAGGGGGTTGGCCGACGGGGCGAGTCCGCCCAGTTTCGTGCGTTCCCTGACCGACATGCTAATCTCGCCGAATGCGCGCCCGTCCCCAATGGCTGATCCCGGGACTCCTCGCCACGCTGCTCGCCGGATGGCCCCTCGAGGAGGCCGAAGCCCAAGCGGTCTCCATCCCGGCCGCGGTCGCGCTCGTCGGAGGGGGCGTCGCGGCCGCCATCGGCAACGGGCTCCGGGCCGCAAAGGGACTTCCCCCAGAGGACCTTTGGGACGACGCAGGATGGTTCATCGGCGGTCTGGACCTCATCATCGGGACCGCGTTCCTGATCGACGCCGGCGTCTCGGCTGAACCCATCTGGGGTGCTCTCCCCATCGGCATCGCGGTCACGACCATCGGCGTTGCTGCGCTGAGCATGACCGCCTGGGTCGTCGCCGGTGCACCCGATGTAAACGACGACTGGTTGCTGACGCCAGCCCTCTATCAGGACCAAGACGGGGCGTTTGTCCCCGGGGTCGCGTTCAGCCTTCGCAGCTTCTGAGGCTCCGCCTGGTTCTAGTGTCCCGTCCGAGAAGTTCGATCATGTTCCCGCGAAGTATCTTTCGTCGCTGGTCGGCGCGCTACGAAGGGAGTTGGGTCGCCCCCAATGACCGAGGAGCCCGAAAGGGCGGCCGCAGGCC
>WYAZ01000123.1 GCA_011526105.1 Deltaproteobacteria bacterium
AAGGCGGGCGCGAGGATTCACTCCGAGCGGGACCCGCTGAGCAAGCCCGGAGGGCGCGCAGCGAGCCAAAGGCGAGCGAAGGCGGGCGCGAGGATTCACTCCGAGCGGGACCCGCTGACCGTTAACGATGGAGGCTGCGGGCGAAGGTGATCATGAGGTCCCTGGGCCGATTGAGGGTGTGGTCGTAACGAAACCCACCGTCCTTGCCGAGCGCTCCGGCGAAGAGCTGAGCGATGTCGTCCAAGGCCACCAGCCCGAGCTTGATGTCTTCGGCGGACAGAGTCCGGTTCTTGAGGGCGTCCCCGAGCCGTTCGAGCTCGCTCGACGCCATGCGCTCGGTGATTCGGCCCTTCTCGAGACCCGCAAAGAGAAGCGGCTCGAGGCCGCTTTTGTGGAGAGCCGCGACCGCGGCGTCTGGCTTGGGCAAACTCGCGAGCTTCAGGCTCTCGACGAGCGCGGCTCGGAAAGCCTCCGGGCTAAGCGCACCCTCGGCGGACAGGGTGCTCATCTCGGCCGCCGGGCGTAGAGCTCGCGAAACGCCTGCCGCACGACGGGTCGCCGAAGCTGCCGCTGATACCAGTCGATCTTGCGCGTCTTGAGCGCTGAGGTGCGCCGACCGGTCCGGCGCTCGGATGTGCCCCGGTCCAGGCTGTGGAGCTTTGGCCCCGCTCCTTCCCGCTCGTCCAAGTTCGGCGCGGCGCGGCTACCGGTATGAGCGCCGGTGGGCGCCTCGACAGAAGGAGCTGCGGTCGGCGGAACCAAGGCGGTCGACGGGCTCTGGGCCGTCGGCTGGGCGCGCTCGGTCTGCGTTGCGTTCGGCGCCTTTCCGGCACCACTGGGTATGGTCTTCAAGCGAAATCCCCTAGGCTGCAACCACGCTACCACGCCCACCATTCCTCGGGAAAGCGGAATGTAGGCTGAAATCCGCCCTCTTAATGACACCGCAGGACCGAAGTGTCGTCCGGGCGCAGCTTGGCGATCGAGTCGAGTCGGATTCGACCCGAACAGATCACGGTCACGTTCTTGTTGCCGTCGCCCAGGGCGAGGTCACGAACCGGCGTATGCCCGCCGCACTCCCCATCGACGATCACCGCACATCCAGACGGGCAGCGCTCGAGGCTCAGCTTTGCGGGGCCGGGGGGGAGTCGGTTCTGCTTGCAGCGGTCGGCGAGCTGCTGGGGGGTCTCGCTCTCGCCCCCGACCGGCAGCCACATCGCCCTGGGACCCGTCTCGCCAGTGATGTTCCCGGTCTCTTCCGTTCCTCTGGGAGGTTTCTTCCCGCCGCGCTTTCCGCCGCGGCGCTTGCCGGCATCCTCGTGCGCCTCGTCGGAGGCATCCGGCTCGTCCTCGGGCGCTTCACCGGCGTCAAACTCCGCAAGGGCACCGCTGTCCTCGTCCGTTGCGACCTCGGCCCCAGCGTCCGGGACGGTGTGGAGCGCGATCGCGACCGCGGCGTCCGGCGCCGGGTCCGTCGTGCCGAGATCGAGCGCGCCCACCACGACCGCTCGCCGCCCCTGCAGCGCGGTCGCCCCCGCCCAGATGGCCACGGACAGCACGAGCAAGAAGCCCGCCGCCAAGCTCCAGCCCAAACGGGAGCGCGGCCGCACCGGCTTCGTCGCGGCGGGCCCCGCATCCATCGACGGCCGCTGTCCGCTCGGCAAGGTGAGCCCGCTGCCGAGCCGCTCGCCCGGAGTGCCATCGAGGCTGGGCACGGTATCCGGTGCCGGTACCGAGGACCGTGCCTCACGCCGAGCGAAAGGAGGCGCGCCGTCTAGGCTTCGACGAATCGCGATCAGCGTCTCCTCGATCTCCGACGCGGACTCGGGCCGCTCACTCGGCTCTTTGGCCAAGCACCGATCGATCAGCTCCTCGAGGGCGACCGGCACCCCGTGTACGGCATCACCGAGCTTTGGAGGCGGGAGCGTGGCGTGCGCAGATAGGTACTGCAGGGAGGTCTGCGCCGCGAAAGGCGGCTGACCCGCGAGACACTCGAACAGAATGAGCCCGAGCGAATAGAGGTCCGAGCGGTGATCGACATCCTTTGTGGCCAAGCCCTGCTCCGGCGACATGTATCGGGGCGTCCCGAAGACCTGGCCGGTGGAGGTGATGCGTGAGGCCTCTTCATCCAAGAGACGCGCGATGCCGAAGTCGAGCACCTTTGCATGGAACTTGCCGGTCACCTCGACGAGGAAGATGTTCGCCGGCTTGAGATCGCGATGCACCAAGCCCAGCCCGTGCGCTTCGGCCAGGGAGCTCGCGAGCTCTTCGCCGAGCCCGAGGACCTCGGGCAGCGACATCGGCCCGAGCTGCTTGAGGCGATCGGACAGGGCCTGCCCGACGAGGAGCTCCATCGCCATGACCGCGAGGCCGTCCTCGGTCTCGCCGTAGTCGATGAGCTGGATGGTGTTGGGGTGGCGGAGGCGCCCGATGATCTCGGCCTCGCGCCGAAACCGTTCGCGCACCTTCTCGTGACCCATCAGGTCTTGACGCAGGATCTTGAGCGCGATCTCACGGCCGACGGCGAGCTGACGGCCGACGTAGACCGCGCCCATACCCCCCGAGCCGATGCGCCGCAGGACCTCGTAGCGCTCGAGCAAAACCCGCCCGATGAGCGGATCCATCGTGTTGGAACCAGCCCTGGAGGTCGGTTTACGGCCCTCCGGACCGGAGGCCGGGGCCCCGCCTCCGCTGTCTTCCTCGTCTGCCACGGCCTTCTAAACGCTCGGCTCAGCCGGAAGACTTGGTGTCACCCCGGGCAAAGATGGAGGCCACGTAGTTGAGCACATCAGTGGCGGATTCCTCGTTGTAGCCGAAGTTCCGAATCATGCGCTGTTTGACGATGTCGATCTTCTTCTGGGTCTCGCGGTCCACCACGCTCGAGATCAGGGTCGAGAGCTTGATGGAGTCCTTCTGGTCCTCGAAGAGCTTCTGCTCCAGCGCCTTCTGCAGCCGCTCGTTGGTCTTGTGATCGAAGGTCTTCCCTTCAATCGCGAGCGCGCCGATGTAGTTCATGATCTCGCGGCGGAAGTCGTCCTTCATGCCTTCGGAGATCTCGATCTTGTCTTCGATCGAACGCATCAAGCGCTCATCGGGCTCTTCGTCCTGTCCGGTGTACTTGTTCTTGACCTTCTCGCGCTGCGTGTAGGCCTTCACGTTGTCGATGTAGTTGGCGCAGAGCTTCTGCAGCGCGTCTTCGTCCGCCGAGATCGCCCGCTGAACCTCGTTCTTCACGATGTCCTCGTACTCCTGCTTCACGTAGGCCATGAGGTCGCGATAACGCTTCTTCTCCTCCTCGGCGCGAATCAGGGAGTGATTGCGAAGCCCGGCCTCGAGCTCGTTCATGAGCAAGAAGGGGTTCAAGTGCCCTTCGGACTTCTCGGAGACCAACGCGGCGGAGATCTTGTCCTGCACGTAGCGCGGAGAGACCCCCATCATGCCCTCGCGCGTGCCTTCCTTGCGCAGCTCTTTGACGTTGTCTTCCGTGTACCCGTGGATGCTCTTGCCGTTGTAGAGCTTCAGCTTCTGCACCATCGTGAGGTTGTGCTTCTTGGGCTCTTCGAGGCGCGTCAGGATGGCCCACATTGCGGCCATCTCGAGCGTGTGAGGCGCGATGTGCTTCTTGATCTTGCGACGGTTGTAGTCCTTCTCGTAGATCTTAATCTCTTCGTCGAGCTTGGTGATGTACGGGATGTCGATCTTCACCGTACGGTCGCGGAGCGCCTCCATGAACTCGTTGTTCAGGAGCTTCTTGTACTCGGCCTCGTTGGTGTGACCGATGATGACCTCGTCGATCTCGGTCTGCTGGAACTTCTTGGGCTTGATGACGTGCTCTTGTGAGGCCGAGAGCAGGTCGTAGAGGAACGCGACGTCCAGCTTGAGCACCTCGATGAACTCGATGAGCCCGCGATTGGCGATGTTGAACTCGCCATCGAAGTTGAAGGCCCGCGGGTCCGAGTCTGAGCCGAACTCGGCGATCTTGCGATAGTTGATGTCCCCGGTGAGCTCCGTAGAGTCCTGGTTCTTTTCGTCTTTGGGCTGAAACGTCCCAATGCCCACGCGGTCCTTCTCCGAGATGAGGATGCGCTTGACCACGACATGCTTCATCACCTTGGCCCAGTCGCCGCCGTAGTACTTCATCAGCTCGTTGTAGATGAAGCGGCAGGCGGGGTTGATGTCCCCACGCATCTGCACCGGGTAGCCGAGGCCCTTTTCGAGATCGAGGTCGGCGATCAGCTTCGAGCGCCAGTCCGCGGGGACGAGACGCATCGGGTCCTCGTGCATGGGGCTTGGAAAGCGATTCACCCCGCCGGTGATGTGCTTGAGCTTGTCCGGAACGTCCCACTCGTAGGTGTAAAGAGCGCCCTCATCCGTACGACTGTAGGCCTCGAGGCCCTTCTTCAGGAGGCGAACGATCGTGGACTTGGAGGAACCCACGGGGCCGTGAAGCAGCAGCACGCGCTTCTCGGTGCCGTAGCCAAAGGCCGAGCTCTTGAAGATGTTCACGAGCCGCATGATCGGGATGTCGAGCCCGTAGATCGCGTCTGCCCCGTCGTTCTGCTCGTCGCGGAAGAACGGGTAGCGGATGAGCTTCTTGCGGTTGTCGACGTATTCCTCGCGGCCGTAGGACAGGATCATGTCGTAGATGCGCTGGAAGGCGGAGCGGACGATCTTCGGCCGGCGCCGAACCATCTCGAGGTACTCGTCGAGATTGCCCTCCCAGTGGAGTTGCCGGTAGCGCTCCAGATCTTGCTGCTGGGCGAGAGAATCGATGGTCGGGGTGGTAGCCGCGCTCATGTCGGCGAGAACGCTAACCCGGTACAGGAGCGGGGGCCAGCCCCGGAGCCCCCTCCGGGCTTTCCCGGGGCCACCGCAGCTCTAGTACTGCGCCAGGCTCCCGGCCACCCGCGCACGATTCACCGCCCAGGCGAACCAGAGCAGCGAGATCGGCACGCCCAGGACGGAGAAGACCGCGAGCCCAAACACGGCGCCGGAGAGGGACTCCAGGCCAGCGCCGCGGAGCAGAATCAGACGGGAGGCTTCGAGGGTGTGGGTGGCGGGCAGAAACTCGGCGACGCGCTGAACCCAGAGCGGGAGGATCTCCTTGGGATACAGCACCCCCGAGAGCAGCCACGACAGGCCCGAGATGGCGGCGGTCAGAGGATCACCCTGCTTGAAGAGCACGATGAAACCGGCCGAGAAGATCCCGAGCGCCAGGGTTGCCGTCACCGTCAGACCGAAGATCACCGCGAGCGCCGGGAGTCGGTCGAGATGAAGCGGCACCCCGAAGACCAGGCCCGCCATCGCGATCAGCACGCCGGAGCGAACCGCCATGTAGAGCAGCGTGTACAGCGCCGAGCCGGCAACCAAGGAGCCGATCCGCGTGCGCGTCGCGAGCATGGCCTCGAAGGTGCCGGTCATCTGGGCGGTGCGAATGGACGACGAGAAGCTGCGTAGAGACGAGTCGATGTACGAGGAGGCCGCGAGCCCGATGATCGCGAAGGAGAAGTAGCTCCCGCCGTAGCGTTCCAAGGTCCCGATGCTGGACTCCACCCCGCGCAGCATGTGAGCGAGGAAGAAGAAGGTCACGCAGATGGAGAACAGTGCCGCGAGCTGAAAGAAGGCCTGCAGGCGATAGCTGAGCTGGATCTTGGCGTCGCGACGCACGAACTCCCACATGAGTTCGAGCCAACTGATGCTGCGGGCGCGGCTCACAGAGAGACCTCGAGATCCGGAAAGAGGCGCCGGAACTCGGCCTCCTCACCACTGGACTCCTCGCGGAAGGCCGAGCCGATCTGCGCTTCGAGGTCAGCGTAGCTGCCCTCGGCCGCCACCCGTCCGTCGCGCATCAGCACCACGCGGTCCGCGAGCACTCGAGCCTCTTCGAGATCATGCGTCGCGAAGATCACCGCCTTGTTCTCGCGCTCCACGAGCACCTTTCGAATGATGCGCCGAAGCCGCTCCGAGCGACCCGGATCGAGCGACCGTGTGGCCTCGTCAAAGAGGATGACCGGCGGGTCGGAGATCAGGCCACGCGCGATCGCCATGCGCTGCCGTTGGCCGGTGGACAGACTGCCGAAGTCACGACCCATGAGCTCGGTGAGCCCGAGCAGAGATCCGAGCTCATCCGCGCGCGCCAAGGCTGCCCGCGCGGGGAGCCCCTCGAGCACCCCAAAGAAGCGAAGGTTGTCGCGGCATGAGAGCCGCCAGTAGAAGCTCCGCTCCTCCGCGAGCACGTACCCGATGTTCCGCCGCGCCTCGGGCCCAAATCGAGTGACGTCGCGCCCGAGCACCATCGCGCGACCGGCGCTCGGACGCACCAGGGTCGAGATCACCTTGAGCAGCGTCGTCTTTCCCGCGCCGTTGGGGCCGAGCAACACGACGAGCTCACCCTTGTCGACTGCGAGGTCGACGCCGCGCAGGGCTTCGATGGGCGGCAGACGCCGCCAAGGGGTGAGCCACTGTCGGCCGCGACGTTTGGCCGAGAAGCGCTTGGTCAGGCCGGCGACCTCGACCGCGAGGGCCCCACCGTTCATTCGATGGGAGGCGGGGGTATCGGGCGGGGCATGGGCGGGGGGCGTGGAGTGGGCAGGGGCTCGCCGCGGGCGCGTGCCAGGGCGTGGTCATAACACTCCTTGTCCACGCAGAACTGGTGACGCGCATCCCCCAAGGGGGCGGCGTAGAGCACATCGGAGGGCGGCGGATTCGCGACGATGGTCATCGCTTTGAGGCTCGGGCTCACGAGGGGACGCCTTGGCACGCCCGGCTTGAGATAGGTGTTGAAGTCGGCGTCGACCTTGAAGTCCGCCGGAACCAGCTCACTCGGCGCCTTACCGAGCCCGAGCGCGAGCGCGCTGCGACTCTCGAGCGGGAGGCCCTTCTTGAGGCGCGCATGGAACATGGCGGCGAACATCGGGCGCTCCTCGGGGCGCACCTCGAGCTCGACGAGAGCGGCCATGGAGACCAGCTCGTGCTCGGTCAAGCGCAGGCCCTCCGCCTGCTCGATCAACTCCTTGGGCACGGTCTTTCGGTAGCGCCGGAACATGAGCTCGAGCAGCTCGATGGGTTTCATGCGCTTGGGCAGCTCGTAGGCATCCGGGAACAAGTAGCCCTCGAGCGTGGGCCCGGGGACACCCAGCGCCTCCGCCACCGTGGGTGTACTCGCCAGCCGGACGAAAGGCTCCACCTTCACGATCTCCTCGCGTTCCAGGAGCGCCGCCGACTGCTCGAGCGTGAGCCCGCCCGGGATCACGAGCGTGTAGCGCACGACCTGGCCTCGCTGGATGAGCTCCGCGATCTCCGCCGGACTCATCGAAGCGGTGAGCTGGTACTCACCGGCGGGCATGTCGAAGCCCTTACGGAAGTGCTCGAGGTAGATGGCGAACCAGCCCGGTCTCGACAAGAGACCCTTGGCGAAGAGCACGCGGTCCAGATCCTCGAAGCTCGTGCCCTTCTGCACCACGACCGCCACGCTCGGACTGCCTGTCGCGGCCGGGCGGTTGAGAAAGCCCAAGAAGAGCTTGAGGGTCAGCACGACCCCGCTGAGCGCCACCCCGATGAGAACGGTGAGGCCGATGAGAACCCGTTTCAAGGCTCTCCCTCCGAGCCGGAGACTTCTTTGAGATCCGAGCGGGCGCCCACCGCGTACTCGGAGAGGACTGGATCCATATGGGCTTTCTGCCAGAACTCTCGCCGCGCGTAAAACAAACGCGTGCGCACCGTCGCCACGCTCGCGCCCACCGCATCCGCGATCTCCTCCTGAGGCATCCCCTCCAAGTCGTTGAGGATGAAGACCGCGCGTTTCTTGGGCGCCATCCCACCCAGGATGTCGTACACGTGTTCGCTCAGCTCCCGGCGGAGCGCCACATCCGAGGGGTCTGAGTTCGCGGCCCGGTCGGCGACGCCCTCGAGTCCGTGATCGCCCTGGTATTCTCCAGGCCGGCTCTTGCGCCGACGAAGGTGATGGAAGCCCACATGCAGCGCGATTCGGGCGATCCACGAACTCAGCTTCGAGCGCCCCTCGAAACGATCGAGCGAGCGGAAGACCTCGACGAAGGTCAGCTGCAAGACGTCCTCGAGCTCCGGGTCGGGACCGAGGAGAGGGGTCAGCACTCCGAAGACGAGGCGCCGATGTCGCTTGAAGATCTGCCCAAACGCGGACTCGTCCCCGTCTCGAAAACGCCGGACCAGTTCAGCGTCGGGCGCACCTTCGCTGGAGCCGAACCGGTTCGCAGGGGGCACCACTGGCTGGAGTCTAGCAGGGTCCAGCCGACCAGCGGTACGCGCGGAGGCACGATTCTTCCCCGGCCCCGCATCGTCGCTGGCCCTCGGAGCGGCCCTCGGGCTAAAAGGTCTCCGTGAGCGTGGGGACCCGTCTCGGCCGATACGAGCTGCTCCGCCTCATTGGCAGAGGGGGCATGGCGGAGGCCTATCTGGCCAAGCAGTTCGGCCCGGACGGCTACGAGAAGCCGTGTGTCCTCAAGCGCATCAACAAGGACGCCGAGCAGGACCCCACCCACCGAAAGCTCTTCCTCGAGGAGGCGCGTCTGTCGGGGCTGCTGAACCATCCCTTCATCGTCCAGACCTTCGACTACGGGGAGGAAGACGGAGTCCCCTTCATGGCGATGGAGCTCGTCGAAGGTACGAACCTCGCGACCCTGCTCAAGCGCATGCGAGAGAAGCAGGAGCGCTTCCCGCTTCGGGCGGCGGTCGAGCTCGGGCAGGCCATGCTCGAGGCGCTCGGCTATGCCCACCGTCTCGAGGCCTCCGGTCGCCACCTGGGCGTCGTGCATCGAGACGTCAGCCCACACAACATCCTCCTCTCCCGGCAGGGCATCGCAAAGCTGGCGGACTTCGGCGTCGCGCGAAAGGAGCGCGACGAAGGCAGCACGATCGGGGCGCAGGTCAAAGGCAAGACCGCGTACATGTCCAAGGAGCAAGCGCTCGGTGAGCCGCTCGACGGGCGAGCCGACCTGTTCTCGCTCGGGCTCGTCCTCGTGGAGGTGCTCGCAGGTGAACGGGTGGCGGAAGGGAGCGTCCCGCTCTCGCTCATCGACTATCGTCCCCGCGTCGACTCCCTGCTCGCGGCCCGAGCCGATCTCCCCAAGGCCCTCGCCAGCCTCATCTCCTGGATGGTGGCCGAACGGCCCTCGGACCGCCCCCCGGACGCCGAGAGCGCGGCGGATCTGTTGCGCCGGATGAAAGAGGACCTCCCCGCGCGGGACAGCCTCGCCCGCTTTCTTCCCATGAGCCTCGAGCACCACGGCGCACTCGACGGAGGCATCAGCTCCGGGGCGAGTACCCCCGCCAGGGCCCTGGATCGAACCAGCGTCGATCCAGGCCACCCGGCGGCCCCGAAGCCCCACATCGCGCAGGAAGACCTCGAGGATCCGTCCTCGCCGAGCTGGCTGATCGCGGGTAGCGAGATGAATCGAGCCGATGCCCCGCCAACCGACCCGAGGCCGAGCACCGCGCAAGGATGGACGGACATCCTCGGGGATGAATCTGAAGCGGCGGCCCTGCGCTCCGCGGCGCCCAACGGGGACGCCCGCCCTTGGATGGCGCAGGCGAGCACCCCTGCCCCACCTCCGCCTTCGGGCGATCGCTTGCCGCTGCCCACCGGCGGCAGACCACCCTCCGCCAGCATCCCGGTGGCCGCCGGCATGCCCCTCAACGTCGTTGGCACGGGGCCGGAAGGCGAGTCGATCGATCGGCTGCGCACCATGTTCGTGGCCGGGCGCAACAAACCCGAATCCCCCGCCGTCGTGCGTGTCCTGATGGCGATCGCCGGTCTCGGCGCCATCGTCGCGATCGTTCTGTTCGCGCGCGCAGGGGTGTTCAGCTTCGGTGATGGCGACCTGATGACCGGTCGCCTCACGGTCGAGTCCGACCCCCCGGGGGCTCAGATCTGGCTCGACGGAAAGCTCCAGGCCGCCGTCACGCCCACCGAGCTCACCGAGCTCCGCGTCGACCGGGCGATGTTGCTCGAGGTGAAGAAGGACGGGTTCATCGCGCGACCCGACAAGCTGATGGTCGAGATCCCGAACGACGAGTTCAAGAGCTCGCGCGCGAAGTTCGGGTTGCATCCGGCGCGCGCGCTGCACATCTCGACGATCCCCCCCGGCGCCGAGGTGGAGCTGGAGGGCAAGAAGCTGCCCGGGAGAACACCTCTGGTGCTCCCGACCCTCAGCGACGGCCAGAACGTCGCGCTTCAGCTTCGCTTGAACGGCCACCTGCCCGCATCACTCTCAATCGCCATCGGGAGCGACACCGCCACCGTGACGGAGGTCGTGCTCGAGAAGTCGACGAGCCTCGACATCGACGTCGAACCCTCCGGCGCGGCCGTCTCCGTGAACGGAGCGGTCATCGGACGCGCCCCGCTCTACGCCGTCGCGGTGCCGGCCGAGCGCCCCTTTGTGCTCAAGGTCGAGCACCCAGGGTTCAAGTCGCAGGAGAGGAAGATCGATCCCCGGCGCATGAAGGAGACGAAGCTGGAGCTCCGCCTCGCCGCGCTTCCGTTCTCCGCCCTGCCCATCTCGCCCGAAGACCGAAAACGGATCTCCGATCTCGAGCGGCGCGTGCTGCGTCTCCGGCGCGAGGTCTCGCGCGCCGAAGCAAAGCTCAGAGATCGTGAGGCCACCTACGAGCGTGTCTCGACCACGCGCGGAGTCTCCTCCGGAGAGATGGCCACCGCGATCTCGAACCTGGAGTCCGCTCGCTCGCAACTCGCCGGTTTCGAACGCGAGCACGAGGAAGCCCGAGAAGACCTCCAGGCGATCAAGTTCGAGCTCAGCGAGCGAAATCGATCCCGCTGATGGGTGCCTCTCACCTCGAGGCGCCGCAGGCCATGGTGCTCGCGGCGGGGCTATCGACGAGGCTGTGGCCCCTCACCCTGGACCGCGCGAAGCCGGCCGTACCGTTCCTCGGACGCCCGCTCGTCGCCCACGGCGTCGATTGGCTGCGAAAGCACGGAACGCGGCAGATCGTCGTGAACACGCACTACCTCCCCGAGAGCGTGGAACGAGCGCTCGCCGGTTTCGACGACCTCGCCTTCTCCCATGAGCCGGTCATCCTGGGCACCGCCGGCGCGTTGGCTGCGGCCCGAGACCGCGCGCTGCTGTCGCCCCATCGCACGACGGTCATCTACAACGGGAAGCTCTACACCGAGCTCGATCTGAGCGCCGCCCTCGAGCATCACCGGAGCACGGGTGCCATGGTCACCATGATCCTGCGGCCCAATACGCGGCGGGAAGAGTTCCGCGAGGTCTTCGTCCAGGGGGATCGAGTCGTGGGGTTTGGCGCAGGTCGAACGCCCGAGACCGAGGCTCCACTTCTGTTCACCGGCATCCACCTCATCGAGCCCGAGGTCCTCGCAGCGACCTCGGCCGTCTTCTCCGATACCGTGCAGCACATCTATCCGCCCTTCATCGAGCGCGGCGCGGTACGCGCGTTCATCGCCGGCGAGCGCGCGGTGTGGTGGGAGTTCTCTACACCCGAGCGCTACCTGGATCTGCACATCGAAGCGAGGCGTCTTGGACTCGCGGGCGCCGTCACGCGAAGCCCAACCTCGACCGGAGACCCCTCAGAGCAGCTCGAGAACGTGATCCTCTGGGAAGGCGCCCGGGTGGGGTCCGGGGCGGAGCTCGAGGAGGTCGTCGTGGGGGCCAGCGTCCACGTCCCGAGCGACTTCCGCCTGAAGCGCGCTGTCGTCGTGCATGGGTCACTTTCCGCTGAAACCCGGCAGGGACGCCGCATCGGGGACCTTCTCGTCGTTCCGTTGGCCGGACCGGCCGCAGACGGTTCAGGCGTGGATTCACAATCGGCCGGTACCGCGCTAGACAGGTCGAGATGAAGCTGCGAGCGGCGGGCCTCAGCCACGTGGGGATGAAGCGCACTCACAACGAGGACGCGCTGTGTCTGTTGTCCGAGTACAGCCTCTACATCGTCGCAGACGGGATGGGCGGACACTCGTCCGGCGAGGTCGCAAGCCGCATGGCGGTCGAGACCATCTCGAACTTCTTCAAGATGACCACCCGGGACGAGGAATCGACCTGGCCCTTCAAGGAGGAGAAGAATCTCCGCTACGACGAGAACCGCTTGGTCGCGGGCATCAAGTGGTCGAACCGGCGCATCTACGAGGCCGCCTCGCGTGAGCCGAAGTACAAGGGCATGGGCACCACCATCGTCACCGCATTCTTCACGCAAGGCGGCGCCTACCTCGGCCACGTCGGCGACTCCCGGGGCTACCGCATTCGAGACGGCCGCATCGAGCAGATCACCGAGGACCACTCCCTGCTCAATGACTACATCAAGGCGAACAAGCTCACTCCCGAGGAGATCGAGAACTTCCCGCACAAGAACGTGATCGTTCGTGCCTTGGGCATGAAGGAGCTCGTCCAGGTGGACGTGAACCGTCTCGACCCTCGACCCGGCGACTACTACCTGCTCTGCTCCGACGGTCTCTCCGGCATGATCACGGATGAGACCATCCTCGAGGTCGTCAGCTCCACCAAAGACGTCAAGACGGCCTGCAAGATCATGGTCGATAAAGCGAACGAGGCCGGCGGCACGGACAACGTCACGCTGTCCCTCATCGAACTGCTCGAGGACTGACCGAGCCTCCGTCCTTCAGGCCTCAGAAACGGCCCAGCAGAAATCCAAAGAAGAGCCCCAGAGCCAACCCGAGCACGAACGCGGAGACGATCCACACCTTCGAGCCCGGCAGGCCGAGACCTGGAAGCCGCGGCGAGGGCGCGCCCGCCCAGCCCGCGGGGACGCTGGCCGGCCCCAGCGAAGGCCGAGGCGTGGGCGCCACCAGCGGGGGCGAGGACGTTGCCAGCAGCGGGGCCAGGAAGGCGGCGGCGGGCGGCTCGACCGGGGTGACGACGACGCCCGCCCCGACCTCTCTGGGCCCGCCAACGATCTTCACCGAGGAGGGCTTCTCTGCGCGAGCGTGGGAAGGCGAGGTGTCGCTCGTGACCTCGTCGGTCTCGAAGCTGGCCGCCCGCGAGAGGCTCTCTCCTCGGGCCGGTTCCGGCTGCGAGCTCAAAGCAGGTGTCTCTGCCGCGGGGGTCTCCGAAGCGCTCTCCGCCGCAGGCTCCGCCCAACGGGCCTCGGTATCCTCGTCGAACTCTTCGGACACCTCGGCCGAGCCTTCGCCCTCTCCCACTCCGTGAACGACCTCTAGTGTCACCTGCGTGAGCGGTGCTTCGGCGCGACTCTCGTCGGTCTGTTCGGAGTTCGTTCGCGCGGGGTCGAAGAGCGTGGGCGCGCTCGCGCTCTCGGGCCGAGTCTGCGCCCCCCCCAGATGGAGGCCATGGGAGGTCGTTCGCGGCAGCTTCATCGCCGGAACGTCGCGCACCAAAGGAGACGGCACCGAGGAGGGAGAGCGTTCGACTTCGAGCCTGAAGCCCGGCGCGAGCTGGCCGGCGCGGCTCCCGAAGCTCGGCTCCGACTCGGAGAGCGAGTCTGCATCACCCATCGTCTCATCGGCGGAGAAGGCAGGCCGGAAGTCGAGCTCGAGGACCGGACTCGCCCCAAGCATCTCGAGCATCTCCGACTCCTCGTAGCGGCCCGACGACAGCGCACGGGTCATCGCGGCCCGAGCCTCGAGGCGATCGGCGAATCGCTCCTCCATGAGCTTGGCCGGCAGTGCTGGCCCGATCGGTGTGCCCTCGCGCTCGAGGTACCGGCGAAGCGCGGCCGACATCTCCGCCGCGGTCGAGAACCTAGACTTCGCGTGCCGGGCGAGCGCGGTGGCGCAGATCTCCTCGAGTTCGGGCGGCATATCGGCTTGCACCTCCGAGAGCCGGGGCGGACGTCGCTCGAGCATCATGCGAGCGATGTCCTCGGGACGGTCGGCCTTGTACAAGCGACGCGACACCAAGCACTCGAAGAGCACGATGCCGATGGAGTAGAGGTCACTCCTCCGATCGAGCGCGCCGCCGGTGATCTGTTCGGGTGACATGTAGCTGAACTTGCCTTTGACGATCCCCGTCGCCGTCGCTTGCCGCCCGGTCTCGGCCTTGGCGATGCCGAAGTCCAAGAGCTTGATGCGACCGTCGTAGGTCACCATGATGTTCTGCGGCGAGATGTCGCGATGAACGACCTGGTACGAGCGTCCTTCTTCGTCGGCGAGCTCGTGGGCGGCGTGCAGACCATCGAGCGCCGAGGCGATGATCGAGGCCACGACCGGAGGCGGCAGGGGACGCCGGAGTTCCGCCACAGTCGTGAGTAACCCCCAGAGTGTCTCCCCCGAGATGTACTCCATGGCGAGATAGTAGGTGAGGTCGGCTTTGCCGAAGCCGTACAGCTCCACGCAGTTGGGGTGCTTGAGCCGCGCCGCGAGGCGCGCTTCGTCGAGGAACATGTCGACGAAGTCCCGGTCTCGGGCGCGCTCGGGGAGCAGAGTCTTCAGGCAAAGCAACCGCCGCTCCGGGTTGCGGGCGGCGGGGTGCCGCGCCAGGAAGATGTTCGCCGCACCCCCGGTGGCGAGCCGGGCCAGGACCTCGTACTCGCCGAACGCGAGGCTGGGCATCGGGTCGAGTGAAGCCCCGAATTACGCCGAAGTCAAAGCGGGGACCGACGGACGACGGACCCTCCAGGCCCCAAGCACCCTGTGGAGCGCCGGTTCACTTCGTGCCATCATCCGCGGGAGGTGCTGAAACGTCATCCATGGGCGCTGACGCTCGTCATACTGGCCGTCGGTGCTGAAGTCCGAGCCGCGCCCGACGGAGACGAGCGCTTCGCGGTCGCCGCCTTTGCCACCGCCAAAGACCCCTCGGGCCAAAAGGCCGCCGCCGCCATCGGCGCGATTCTGAGGGAGCGCTTCGCGGCCAACCGGAAGCTGCGACTCATCGAACCCGGCCGGGTGCTCTCGGGGGATCCAAAGACGCGCGAAGAAGAGAGCCTCGATCGAGCCCGCGCCGCGTTCGCGGATGGACGTCGCGCCTACGACGCCCTGAACCTGGACGAAGCCATCGCACGACTCGGTCAGGCGGTGACGCTCTACCAAGAGAGCGGACCGCTCTTGGGCGACACCCGCGAGCTGGCCGCCGCCCTCGCACACCTCGGCGCCGCCCTCACCTTGCGGGGCTCGACCGAGGAGGGCGTGAGCACCTTCGTGGAGCTGTTGACCATCGCGCCCTCGTACCATCCGGAGAGCTTCCCCCCCACCGTGATGACGATCTTCGACCGCGCGCTCGAGACCTATGGCGCCGCCAAGCGCGGCGGGCTCGAGATCTACTCCACGCCGCCTTACGCGGCGGTCTTCCTCGACGGCGAGCTGCGCGGGGTCACGCCCATCTCGCTCGATGAGCTCCCGGCCGGGACCCACTACCTTCGGCTCGAAAAAGACGGCTTCGTCGTACACGGGGGTCCCATCGAGGTCTCGCCCGAGCAGCAGCTCACGACGCAGACCAAGCTTCGCGACGTCAAACGCGGGCCGGAGCTTCGAGATCTCTTGTCGAAGTCATCGAGAGAGGTGGTCGAAGACGGGATGGGCTCCGCGCTGCGCGACCTGTCGAGGCTGCTCAAGTGCGACACCCTGGTGTCCATCAGCGTCGCGCAGAGCGGGCGGGATGTGACCCTGGTCGGAGGTGTCTTCGACACCGGCGGCGCCTCTCGTTTGGCCACGGAACGAGCGGTGGTCAGCGCAGACTCCGCAAGCTTCACGCGCGACGTGGAGAGCTACATCACTCGCCTCGAGGCCGCGGCGGCCCGGACGGACGTCGATGCCTTGGATGTCCCCGCCGGCGGGAAAGGTTTCGGCCTCGACACCGGTGCCGGCGCTGGCGCTCGGCTCCAAGGCTCGGGCGGCGGCGACCGGGCTCCGCAGTCCGGTCGGGTGGTTCGCGGTCGAAAGACAGACGGAACCCCCGAGACCACGGAGGTTCTCGGCTGGGTGCTCATCGGCACCGGCATCGCATCCATCGGCGTTGGGGCCGTGCTCGGCATCAGCGCCCTGAACACGCAGTCCGACTTCGAAATGACCCCGCAAGCCAGTCCCGACCTCGCGAGCATCCAGCGAAGCGGGGAGACCAAAGCCATCGCGGCCGACATCTGCATCTTCGGCGGCAGCGCCGCGATCCTCGGCGGACTGCTCACCCTCATTCTGACCGACAGCGACGACTCGATAAGCGGCGGCCTAGCCCAGACCCGCGTGGGCTTCTTGCCGCTCGAAGGCGGGGGCCTGGTCGGGCTGGGAGGCCCCTTCTGATGTGCGCCCGCCCATGGATGCTCGCGCTGCTCTTCAGCGTCGGCTGCTCGGCGATTGTCGACTTCGACGACACCACAAACCTGCCCTGCCCCTGCCTCCCCGAGTTCCTCTGCGTGCAGGCCTCCAACCGCTGCGTACCCAAGCAATCGGTCGACGACTTCCGGAGCTGCGAGCTCGACGTCGCCACGCCGGACGAGCTCTGCAAGGGCAACTCGAAGTGCATCGACACCAACGGACGGGGCCCGCGTTGCCTCCCTCCGTGCACCGCCACCACGTACTCCGTGCCCGAGGTCGCCGAGCGCCTCGCGACCGAGTGCCCTCAGGGGTCGGCGTGTTTCACGACCGAACGAGGCGGCTTCTGCGACGAGGGGGTCTGCGATGTGCTCGCCAACAACTGCGAGATCGGTGAGCAATGCATCGGCTTCAATGGGGCCGGGTTGTGCTTCCTGACCTGTAGGATCTTCACGCAGAACGCCTGCGCGGGCGCCGCCCTCTGCCATCCCATCGGCGACTCACCCGTCAACGCCTGCATCGTCGCGGGCCTGCGCGGCTACGGCGACCTCTGCGACGACATCGACACCTGCACCCAGAGCGGGGACCGTCCCCTGGTCTGCGATCGGCCCATCAACTCGGGCGACCAGCGGCGATGTCTTCCTGCCTGCGCGGGGCCTCAGCAGTGCTTGGCCGGAGAGACCTGCACCCCTTCGCGGAGGATGCCCGGCGACTTCAGCGGAGTCTGCCTTTAGAAGATGCTCGACCTCACGAAGCCACAAAAGGGACGCTTCGGCGACGAGGTTTTCTTCTCCGACCTCTTTGGCCGCGCGATCGTCACCGGTTTTACCGGCGGCTTCTTCATCAAGACCGCGGACGCCCACGCCGAGGTCTACTTCAGAAAGGGCGCCCCGATCCACGCGCGAGGCACACTCTTCACCGCGGACCGGCTGGGTGAGGTCCTCATGGCCCAGGGCGCCGCCGCCGACGACGTCATCACCGCCGCCCTCGAACGACAGACTCGCGAGAAAGACCGCCCGGTTCCGCCATTGCTCGGAGCCCTGCTCGCAGAGGCTCATGCCGTCGAGCTGCCGGTGGTGAGCATGGCCCTCAAGGCTCAGCTCAGTGGGCGCGTTCAGAAGCTGTTCACGCTCACCTTCGGCTCTTGGCACAGCGAGTTCGGTACCTTCGGCCCCATCGATCGAGTCGCCACCGCTCACGATGGCGTGGCGCTGCTCGCCTCGGCGCTCCACACTTCGAGTTCGGACAAGGAGCTCACGCTCTTCAACGACGCTCTGCTCGGCCAAGCGGTGAAATCGCTCGCCACCCCCGCACAGCACGAGAGCCTGAGCGCGGCCTCGGAAAGTATGGCGCGTGCGCTTCACCTCCTCGACCGTCCGCGAAAGCCCGAGCACGTCGAGCGTCACACCAAAGACCGTCGCTCCGTGCGAGCGATACTCAAAGCGCTCAAGACGCTCGAGGTCCTCGAGCTGCTTCCAGGTTCCGAAGGACGACCCATCATCGATAGGAAGACTGCGGAGGAGGCTGTGGCCCGGAGCCAAGCTCAGACCGGGACGCGGGCCGCGAGCGAGATCAAGGGCGTGGCGCCCTCCGCGGCCCGCGCGGCCTCAAAGAAGGAGTCGCCTCTCGCGCTCGAGATCCGTGCGCTCATCGACACCGTCTACACTCAGAACCACTTCGAGTTGTTCGACTACGAGGTCGGCGAGGCCGTCGACGCCGCCGAGCTGAGGAAACGCTTCTCCGCCCTGGCCAAAAAGTATCACCCCGACACGGTGGGTCGTTCCGAGGGCGAAGAGATCCAGCGCCTCGCGCGAGACCTCCTGTCCAAGTACAACGACGCCTACGCAACGCTCACGGACGAGAAGAAACGTGTCGAGTACCAGGCCGCCCTCCTCAAGGGAGAGGTGCCCGCGGACGAGAGCCAGAAGGCCAAGGCCGCGGTCGCGAAGACCAAGTTCGACATGGCGGTCGTGATGCTGAAGAAGAAAGACTACAAAAAGGCCCGCGAGCTCTTGAAGATGGCCACCACGATGGACCCTCAACAAGGGCTCTACAAGTGCTACTACGGCTGGGCTTTTCACAGCGACCCCTCCCTCGAACGCGCCGTCGCTGACCCAAAGGCGAGAGAACTGATCAAAGCCGGCATCGAACAGAGCCCCAAACACGCTCAAGCGCAGTACTTCTGGGGGGTCGTTCTGAAGCAGGACGGTAAGCTGTCCGAGGCGAAGAAGGCCTTCACCATCGCCAGCAAGATGGACTCCAAGCTCACCGACGCTGAGCGCGAGTTGCGCTTGATGGAGATGCGGTCAGGTAAAGCCGATGACGGCGGCGAGAAAAAAGGCGTCTTGAGCCGGCTGTTCAAGCGCGGAAAGGACTGAGGCGGCTTCAGGGCCGTGGGGCGACATCGAGGACGACCGGGGCCGTCTCTTGGCCCACCGCGCCGAGCCCGCAGGCTCCGCCCAAAGACTGGGCCGAGGTCTCCGGCGGCAGGCAAGCTCGCTGGCCGCCATCCACCGGCTCACATCGCCAGTCGGCCGGGCAGACCGCGCTGTTTCCGCAGGCGATGCCGGTGAGTCGCTCGGGATAAGCGTAGACAAAGACCGTGTACGGGTTGCTCTCGAGCGGCACGACCAAGATGTCTTCGCGATTGGGGTAGTCGACCAAGCGGGCGGTCTCCCCGAGCCCGGGCTGGATGCTCCCCCAGAGCGCGGCGCAGCTGTCGCCGCTCGGAGCGGGCTGCCGAACGACGACGAGAAGCTGCCGGGTGCGAGCCTCGAGCTCGGGCTCGGAGAAGGCCAGCCCGACCTCCATGCGATCGAGGTTGCCGCACCCCGTTGCCGCGAGCAAGCAGAGCCACGAGGGAACGGCGATGATACCGAGGCGGGCCATGCGCCGGGACCATACCCGAGCGGCAGGCTTCGAGAAAGCCTCCAGTGCGTATTTCAGGCTCAGCGGCGCGGCCACTGGTAATGGTAGCCCGCTGCCTTGCCGGGAGGCACGTCGAGCACCACTTCCTTCTTGCGTCCGTCCGGTGCCTCGATACGAACCGTGTGTCGGCCGGCCGAGGCGGGGGCGTTAAAGGGCGTGGTCCCACGAAGCCGGCCGTCCACATAGACCTTGGATTCTGGATAGGCTGTGACCTTGATCTGGCCGGGCCGGGGCGCGCGGTACTCCGGGACCTGGAGCTTCCGTTCGCGCTGCATATCGCTGAGCCGGACGGTCTCCACGTAGTCGCCGCCGCGCTCTCGGCTCACCCGCACCTCGACGTCCACTCCGAGCGGGACGTTGCGGACAGAGCCTCCTACGACGATGCCGCCCGAAGACTTCACCTCTTTGTACTCGCCCGAGACCACGATCGTGCCCAAGGGCTCGAAGCGCGCCTCGAGCACCAGGCTCTGGCCCGCTTCGGGTGTAAATGAGAGCGGACGCGGGAGTTCCCATCCCTCGGCGTACAGGTCGACTTGGTGCGGGACGAGGCTCAGCTCCAGCTTCACTTCTCTGTCGGTGCCGCTCGAGTGAGGCTTGCCGTCCACGAAGACCTGGACTTCGCCTTCGAGCTCGGGAGGCTCGATCCGGATTCTCACCGAACCCACGCTGGGCGCCGGCTCGACCTTCTCGGAAGGCGTGACGGCTTCGGACGCGCCCCCAGAGTTCGCGCTCGAGAAGCCGAGCCAAACCGCGAACAGGACGGAGAGCGCGCCGAGGAACATACCCCCGAAGAGGATCGACATGCGGCGCGCACCCATGGAGCCGGCGGCGCTGGTCGCGGTGCTCGGCTTGGCCGCTCCCGAGAACGAAGGCTCGTTCTCGGTGTCGAGCGCGATGGTCGGGGCCTCCGAGGCCGCGCCGCGATCCGGACTCTCGGCCTCCGCCGAACCGCTGCTGCCCGGCACGATCTCGATGCTGCGCGTGACGAGCTGTTTGTAGCTCGGTGAGGTCGCTTGCCCGGGGCTGGGATCGGCAGAGACCGCGACCGCAGAACTCCGTCGTTCCGGGCCTTGCGGCTCCGCGCGCTTCTGACGCACCTCGAGCACGATGCGCTCCGCCACCTCGTCGAGCTGGCGATCTTCTTCCATCTCTGGCTTGAAGAGCTGCTGCATGCGGTCGCCGAGTTCGCTGCCCACGTACGCGGGATGGTGGTGATTCAAGAACCGGCGAAGGTCGCCGTAGAGCTCCTTGGCGGAGGAATAACGCTCGCTTCGTTCACGACGGAGCGCCTTGAGCACGATGTCTTCCAGATCTGCGGGGACTTCGGGGTTCGACAGCCGTGGGCTTCGAACGATCGCCTTCGAAGCCAGCTCGATCGCTTCGAGATCGGTGCGAGGGGCGAACATGGCCTCTCCTGTGAGCAATTCGAAGAGCACGATCCCACAGCAGTAGACGTCGGAGCGCGCGTCAGGTTCCTCGCCCACCGCGATCTCGGGGGCGAGATACCGGAGCTTGCCTTTGATCACCCCGACGCTGGTATGGGCGACGCGCCCGGCGGCGCGCGCGATGCCAAAGTCGATGACCTTAACCTGGCCAGCGTATGAGAGAAGAATATTCTGGGGTGAGACGTCTCTATGGACGATGTTCAGCGGGTTGCCGCGAGCGTCCTTCTGGATGTGGGCGTGATGCAGGCCTTTGGCGACCTCCCCGACGATGTGGACGGCGTGCTCGAGATCGAGCTTCTCGGTGCCACCGATGTCGACCTTCTGGAGGAGCCGATTGAGCGGCCGGCCGTCGACGTACTCCATGACGATGTAGTAGGTGTCTCCCTCGAGGCCGAGTTCGTAGACTTGGGCAATGTTGGGATGAGTCAGCGTCACCGCGATCTTTGCCTCGTCGACGATCATGTCGATGAAGCGCTTGTTCATGGAGAACTGCGGGAGGATCTTCTTGATCGCGACCTTCTTTTCGAACCCCTCGATGCCCTCGATGCGGGCGGTGTACACCTCGGCCATGCCGCCCGCCGCGATTCGACGAAGCAGGGTGTAGCGGCCGAGCTCGACCCCGGCGCCGAGTTTTCGGAGCTCTCCGGTGTTTGGGCCGGGTCCGTGGGTCGAGGTCTCTGCGCTAGGGCTCATCTCGAGACCCCTGACCGAGCGAGACGGCCCAACACCGCGCACCGACGTACGTCGGCCGAAATCGCGACCAAAGGGGTTTTGAGATGAGCTCTAGCCACCGAGGAGAGATCCGTGACCCACCATACACCACAGCGCGCCGAGCCAGATACGCGGCGATCGCCTGCATCTTCCTGGGAGCGACGGTCGGCCCCACCCGTATCGAGGCCGCTCGACCCAAGAAGGCTGCGGCCACCCCCGCGAACCCTCGGCTGGTCTGGGCCGGACTCGTCCCGGGCCCGCTGTCGCCCAAACGCGCTCGCGCGCTCGAGCAGCAACTCATCGAGCTCCTGTCGAACGAGCTGCAACTGCCCCTCGTGGATGCGGGCGGGCGCCCTCTCGGTCACGCCGCCGAAGTGCTGATCCGCTCCGAGCATGAGCGCACCTACGACCTTGGCATCGCCGCGCTCCTGCACCAGGACTACGACCTCGCTCTCACCGAGCTCGAACGCGCCGCCGAGATCTTCGAGCAGCGCCTCGCTGGACTGCGCGACCATCGTCCGCTCTACCGCACGCTCATCGCCAAGGCCGCAGTGCTGCTCGAGACCGGCCGCAAAGAGGCTGCGCGAGAGGTTCTGCGCCAGCTCGCCGCGCTCCAGCCAAAAGAGGAGGCGCCCACCTCAAACACGCAGAGCGAGAAGCTCGTAAGTCTCTACCAGGCCGCTTCTCGCGAGCTCGGCGCTCCGGCCCTGCTCCGCTTCGAAGGCGACTCGAGCGAGGCCCATGTCCGACTCGACGGCCGCGACCTCGGGGCGCCGCCCTTCGCGCCCATCAAGCTCGCACCCGGACGCCATCTGGTCTTCGTGCAAGCGCAGGGAGTTCAACGCGTGGAGATCGTCACGCTCGAACCCCGGAGCGAGAAGTCCATCCGTGTGACCGGCGAACCCCGAGAGGAGCGGCAGCGCAAGGCGTTCCTCGAGGACGTGACCTTCCGACCCGCACAGGTGGCCTCCAGTGGTCAGAAGCTCGTCAAGCTGTCCGGGGCCCCCATTCTTCTCGTCGCCTGGGCGAAACGAGAGGCGGGCCGCACGAACCTGCACCTCGCTCGTCTGGATGCGCGGGGTCAGGTCGAGAACGTCGTGCGCGGTCCTCTGGAAGAACCCCCAGGTCCCACGCTGAGGGCCCTCGTCGAGGCGGCGGCCGATCCCAAGCGCCGAGGGGGCTTCCAGGTGGAACAGAGCGGAGAGCTCCTCCCCAGCGCTCGCCTGGCCGACGCACTGGGCGGTCGCGCGCCGAGGTGAGAGCGCCGCCCACCCGGGCGCATTTTTCTCACGGGGCGGATGTCGATCGTAGTCTGCTAAGCTCGAGCCGGTGTCCTGGTCGAGACGTCACGGCTCCTTTGCTCTCTTTGGCGCGGCCGCCTTCTTGTTGGCCTTCGCCGTCGGGGTCGATGTGCTGTTCGCCGGCGTGGGCCGGGCCCCTCGGGCGTCGGGGGGAACGAACGCCCCGAGGCTCGCGAGCGTCGTCTCGCATCGCGAGGCGAGCGACAGAGATTCCTTTTGGAACCACTTCGCCGACCGCAACCTCTCCAACGTAGAGTTCTCGTGCCCCGAGCCCGCTCGGCTGAGCCTCTCTGACGGGAGGCAGTACGCGCCGCGCTACTCCGCGGTGATCCCCGTGCGCTCGGGCCTGATGCGTCTCTCTCTCGAACACGACGGGCGCCGGCGACAGCACTCCATTCGCTTGGAGCCTGGAGAGACCGCCGTCCTGCCCTGCGACTGAGCGAAGCCTCCGTTCGAGTCGGGTTTTTCGTTGTTGACAGCCAACAGGTCGTAGCCCAGAACGCGGGGCTCCTGTCCCCATCGTCTAGAGGCCCAGGACACCGGCTTTTCACGCCGGGTACGGGGGTTCAAATCCCCCTGGGGACGTCATTCTTCTCGAGATACAACCGCGTGCGAGTCCGCGCCCGTCGCCTGTCAGGCGCGGCCCCTAGGCCAGCACCGCCTGGGCCACTGGCAGTTTGAAGCTCTCAATCATCGGCAGGAGTTCGCTCTCGAGCGCCGCGGCGTCCAGACCAGCAACCGTCGCCACGAAGTGCCGAGTGACCCCCGCATCCGAACGAACGACGTGCATCTGTCGGGAGCGCATCCCGGGAAGAAGCTCCATCTCCACGCACAAGTAGTGCCCCGATCGGCCGTCCGCAAACTCAAATGGACCCTCGCCGAGCAGCGAGAGCTGCGGCACGCGCGCGCGGAGCGCAGTCCGAAGCCGCGTCATGAAGGCGATGGGGCACTCCGCGAGCGCGGAGACCGCGAGATGCCGCATGGGCGGCGAAAGGACGCTGCCCCGCGCGAGGCGAACATCGAGCCGCAACGCCCGTCGAACGACCGAGGTGTCACCGTCGCGCTCCCAACCGGCGCCCGTCTCGAGCGTACCGCCCGCTAGATACACATCTCGCATTTCAGCCCCCCACCTTCGTCAGCGAGGCCGGGTCGAGCTTCGCGTAGCGTGTCTGCTGCGTGCCGCCGACGCCACTGCCGGTGCCCTCCGTCTTGACCTCCACGACCAGCTCCCCACGGAGGAAGGTCTCCCCGCCCGGCCGCTCGAAGCGCACCGCGACGCGGTCCCCTTGAGCGCGCGCGAGCATCGCGTTTCGAACCGGGCCCACGCCTGGGTTCTGAAAGCCCATGTGCGTCCCGCCGACCACTGCAAAACCCACGTTCACTTGATGCTCCCGCGGCTCCTCGGGCCAGCCGCCGGCGACCGCGGGCGCGAGCGCGACGACGACCTCTCCGTGCTCCTGATCCCATCGAACCATGGAGCGGGGCGCCGCTCGCCCGTCGGAAGCCACCTTCATCGAGGCGCCATTGCCGGTGTTCGGGTTGTAGGGCTCGAAGCGAAGGTCGAGCCCGAGCACGCTCGCTTCCAGCGGATGGTAGAACGGTTCACCGGAGTCCACGCGGTCCACGTTTTGAAGCGCTGCGACCGGTGCATCACCGAGCTTCGTGCCGCGATCATGGACCGCGCCCGAGGACGACACGCGATCGAGAGCGCCATCTGCTCGCACCTCGAGCCGCGCGGTGAGCGCCGCCCGTTTCTGAACCTCGGCGCGGTTTGGACCGAGCGCAAAGGGGCTCTCCACGGTGATCTCGTAGATATCGCCGGTGTGCACCCCCTCGGGCAACGCGAGGGCGAACGACCCCTGAGCGCCGGCGACGGTCCGAGCGAGCTCGCTCGCCTTGCCGTCGAGCCCGATGCGCAGGGCCGAGACTACACTGCCAGGGGTTGCGGCGAGCTTGCCGCGGATCTCCTCGCAGTTCTTCCCGCCGAGCTCGAGCCGGCCGAACCGCAGCGTCGGCGGCGCATCGATGCCCAGCATCGGATTCACCGCGAGCATCACCTCGGGCGCACCACCGGCCAGAAAGCTGAGGCGCCGCTCGAACTGCGGGTCATCCACGCTCCGCGAGTGATCGAAGATCCGAACGAGGACGGGGTCGCCCGGCTGCGCCGCGACGCCGGTCGCGAAGCGATCGTCTTCGCCCACGATGCTCATCGGACCGCGCTCGCCGGTCCGCAGGTTCTGAAGCACCACGCGGGCGAACGGTTCGGTGGCCGGGCAGGACCCGCTGAGGGAGAGCCGAGCTTGCCCGCCCTCGAGCGCATGAGCGAGGTTCTCGGGTCGCACCGGCGCTGGCACGATGTCGAGCGCCTTGCGGAACATCTCGCGCACCGAGACCTCACCGACGCGATCGCCCGGGGGCAACGCGGGAGTGGGGATGAGTCCCGGGCCCTCTGCATTCACCGAGACCGTCGTCTCCTCACTCCGAGCGGTCGCCTTCGCTGAACCTCGAGTCTGGTAGAAGGAGAGGCTCTGGCTGGGGCGAATGCCGTGCTCGGCCATCCACGCGTCCCCAAGGACCAGGCTGTACCGTCCGTCGACCGCCTTGCTCGGATCGCCGGGCAGCAGGATGGGCGTTCGGTCGTCCAAGTTCGACTTGTTGATGAGATAGAGGTGCGTCGGATTCTCCGGAGTCGACGGCGCCACCTTGTCGAAGACGAGGATGAGGGGATCGATCGCCCGGGGTGCGGGCGCGCGAGACTCGAAGACGCCCGCCTTCGCGCTCACGGAGAGCTTCGGCAAGGGCTCTCGCCGGGGCGGCTTGGGTCCGCAGGACTTCACCGGCTCCACCGGCGGGCAGTGCACCTGGATGGCGACGACCAGCGAGTACAGGACGAGAGCGTCGAGCGGATCCGTGGTGAGCTTGGCGCAGTCGGACATCCCGATCGGTGCGAGTTCACCCAGGCTCTTCTTGCCGAAGGCGGCGAGGATGCTGCCGGAGAGGCCATCGAGCTCGCTCCGAAGCTGAACGCTGGGCGCCGAGCATGCTGCACCCATGGCCGCAGCGGCCTCCGGCTTTGGGCTGCTTCGCACCTGCGTGCTGATGGTGTCGGCGAGCGCTGCGCGCAGGGCCGGGCTGAGGCTCAGGGTCTTGACGTCGAGTTTCATGTCGAGAGCGTTATCGGCTCGGCTCGACTCGCCGCCCCCGCCGAGGCCCGCGGTTTGGGAAGCAGTGCACAGATGCAGCGGGTGATCTTCAGCACATGGCTCCGCCCATCGACGGAGCCTGCGCGCGAAGCGCTTGACCTGGGGTAGGCAGGTGTACGACATCGCCAGGGTGGACAGGGCACTCAGACGGCGGGCGGGTCTCGTGTTCGGAGCGCTCCTTGCGAGCGCGCTCGGCCTTGGGTGCGACGATAGCTTCGATCTCCCGGACGCGGGTCGCGTGGATGCGACTCTGTCCGACGCGGAGCCCGCGCAAGCGGATGCCGGTCCCAGCGATCTCGGCGAGGTGATCGGGCCCTTTCCGGACGCGAGCATCGGTCTCAGCACCGGCAACCTCTCCCCGTTCTCGGAGCAAGCCGGCAACGGCCGCTACCTCCTCCGCGGGCGCCTGCGAAGCAGCGACCCACGCCCTTCTCAATCTTCTCGTTTCAAGTTGCGCGGCGGCTTCGTGCCGCTCTCTCGCTAGCTGAGGTCGATGCCATGATGAACCGTCTTGCAACCTTGCTCTTCTTCTCGTCGGCCTTCCTGCTCGCACCGCTGGTTCACGCGGTGGAGTTGCCTTTCGAAGCGTTCTTGACCGATCAAGACGATGTCGCGGTCAGCGGCGCGGTCGATCTCGAGCTTCGGATCTACGACGCTGAAGGCGCCCTCCTCTATGAGGAGTTTCAGAACACGATCGCCTCCCAAGGCTTCATCTATCTCAACGTCGGTGCGGCGGGAGAGCTGAACCCGTCGATCTTCTCCGGCGCGAGCTCCGAACTCTTCTTGGGCATCACGCTCTCGGGCGAAGAAGAGTTCACGCCGCGTTTTCGGATCGGCTACGTGCCTTTCGCGGTGCACGCCCTCACGGTGGCCGAAGGCGCGCTGACCGGGCCGCCAGGACCGACCGGTGAAGCTGGACCTCCGGGTCCGGAGGGGCCGGCGGGACCCGCGGGACCCATCGGAGCGGATGGACCCACCGGACCGACGGGCGCGACCGGGCCGGCTGGACCGACCGGACCGGAGGGACCCACCGGGCCTCGAGGTCTTGCCGGACCGACCGGCGCTACAGGAGCCATCGGACCCGCGGGACCCACCGGGGCGACTGGCCCCACCGGCGCCACGGGACCCATAGGACCCGCTGGGCCCACAGGAGCGATCGGACCCGCAGGGCCCACCGGGGCGGTCGGACCCGCAGGACCCGCAGGACCCACCGGCGCTGCGGGCGCTCGAGGCCCAACCGGGCTCACGGGACCCACGGGACCCACGGGACCCATCGGACCCGCGGGCCCCACAGGACTCACCGGAACCACCGGACCTGCAGGACCCACCGGACCTGCAGGACCCACCGGACCGGCCGGACCCACGGGCCCTACTGGACCTCGAGGCCTGACCGGGCTCACCGGACCCACGGGCGCCACCGGCGCACCCGGCGTTCCGTGCACCGACTGCGTGGGACGCGGCAGCATCAACGGCGCCGAGGTGAGTCTGTACTCGGTGCCGAGCTACTGCATTGGCGCGGGCAGCCTCACTCTCGTCAGCACGTGCCGGACCTCCATCTGCGGCACCGTCGCTGCCGGAGCGTTCAACTGCGCCGGCGTCTGCATCGTCTCTCTGCCGCAGCAGACCTGCAGCAACACCCTGCAAGGCTATCTCATCAGCCCAATCTCGAGCGCTCTCTGAGCCTCGGGTTCAGCGGGCCACGCGAGCTGACCGTCCACGATCACCACACGCACGCCGCGCTCAGCATGGAGCGTGAGTGGGGTGTGAAGATCGATCTGCGGGTGAAGCAGTACCAAGTCAGCGATCTGCCCCACCTCGAGCGAGCGTCGACCCGAGTACGCCTCGATCGCGCGCTCGAGCTCGAGGCACTCCTCGGCCACAAAGCCGTTCGCCGGTCGCCCCTCCGCATCTTGCCGCGTGAGTGCCACCGCCAAACCCCAAAGGGGGGCCGCGCTCATCACCGGCCAGTCCGAACCAAAACGCAGCGTGGCGCCGGCCTCGACCAGGCTGCGCCACGGAAAGGTGTATCGAAGACGCTCTGCCCCTAGGTTCTGCGCCCAGACCCCGAGCTCGGGTGAGTCGCCAAACGGGTTGGCGTGATACGGCTGCATGGAGGCCTCGGCCCCGAGCGCGGCGAATCGCGCGTGGTCATCCGGATGCAGCACTTCGATGTGTTCGATTCGATGCACGACGCCCGCGCGACGCGGCACGCGCTCAAATGCATCCAGCGCGAGGCGCACCGCCGCGTCCCCCACCGCGTGCAGCGTGACCGAGAATCCGCGCTCGGCCGCCTCTCGCACCTTCGCGGTCAAGGCTTCGAGGGTGTACCTAGGCTCGCCCCGCGTCGTATCGCCGGCGTAGGGCGCCACGAGGAAGGCGGTCTTCGACTCCACGACCCCATCGACGAATCCCTTCAGGCGCCCAAAACGGAGCATCCGGCCGGTGTGGGCGGCGCGATACCGCTCGTACGCATCGAGCGAACCGTCGAGCGGCGGCGACACCACCACCTTGATCGGCAGCGCCCCTTCGGCCTCGAGCTCCGCGTACAAGGCGAACATGCTCAAATCCGCGTTCATGTCCTCTACCTCGGTGAGCCCCAGCGCGAGCAAGCGCAACAGCGCGTCCCGGACCATGCGCTTCTTTGTGGCCGGAGGTGCCGGCGGGATTCGATCTTCCACCAGGGCCATCGCGGTCTCGAGCAAGAAGCCGGTCGCCCTCCCCTGTGCATCACGGCGGATCTCTCCGCCGGCGGGATTGGGCGTCTCATCGACCACGCCCGCGAGCGCGAGTGCCTTGGTGTTCACCCAGGCGGCGTGACCATCGTAGCTCTCGAGAAACACAGCTCGGTCCGGCACCACCGCGTCGAGCATCGCCGCCTGCGGTCCCTCGGGACCGAGCCCGAGATCGTAGGCGAAGCCGCGCCCCACAACCCAGCCCTCCGGCGTTCCTCGCTTGGCCTGCTCCTGCAAGGCCGCTTGCACCTCCGCGAGCGAACGCAAGCCCTGGAGGTCCGCGCCCTCGAGGGCGATGGCGCCCGAGTAGAGATGGATGTGTGCGTCTTTGAATCCTGGGAGCAGCCATCCGCCCCCTCCCCTCACCTCCCCAGCATTCGCGCTCGAGGACTCCGTGATCGCGGCGATGCGTCCGTCTTCAATCCGCACGTCCTTCATGCCCTCGTGCCCGAGGACCCGGACGCCGGAGATCAGCAAGGCATCGGGCTTGGGCGCGGAGGCGCAGGCGCCGAGAGCGAATGCGGTGAGAAGGAGACAAGTCCGAGCGGTCATGCCTTTCGGCTAACACCAGGCTCGGGCGATCGCAAACGAGCGCTCAGCCGATGAGATCGCTGGCCGCGAGGTTGGGGCTGAGCTGCTCCGGAAAGAGCGCATAGATCTCGGCGCCGATCGGGCACGTAGCGTCGCCGCGAAAGAGCACCGCCAGGGTCGGATCGGCGAAGGCCGGCAGCTCAGAGACCGGCTGCCCTTCATCACTCTCGAGCCGCTCGAGAAAGGCCTCATGGGACGCCCCATCCGGCCTGGTATGCCGGCGGATCTGATCCCCCGCCCCGCGAATGTAGACCTCCTGAGCGCGCGCAGCGGCGTGCAATAGACCCAGGTCAAACATGTTCATCCGCTGGCCGCTGCCGAAGTAGCGAACGAGCTCGGGGCAGATGGTCGTGATGGCTCGGTTGGAGGTGTGGACGTTGTTGAACTGAAACTCGCCCGGCGAAAACACGTCGAGCCAGTGAAGCCGGCGATCGTCGAGATCCAGCACGAGCGGCAGATAGATCCCGTGGTCACCGGCGAGGCTAAACTTGAGCTCGACCGTGCGGGGGTCGAAGCGCAGGCCTTCGGCTCGCTCCCGCAGCATGATCCCGGCGAACACGCGTTCGAGCAGCGCGAAGGGCATGCCGGCGTAGGCGTTGACCACCATCACCGCGTACCGCAGGCCGGCGGCCCGCGCCCGAACGAGATCGAGGTCGACCAGCTCGGTCGCGCCTTCTGGAAACGGTGCGTCCCGAAGATCGCCAGCGCTGTGTGCGATGGGTTCGACCCCGCGGCCCTCGGGAAAACTGAGTTGGTGGTAGGAGCAGAGCCCCGAGTACTTCCAGTCCGCGTCGTAGAACGCGACGGAGAGATCGAGATCGGTTTCGAAACCGCCTCGCTCCGGCTGACACCAGTGCAGAAAGAGCCGCAGCATCTTCCCCTCTGGCACCTCGAGGCTGGACCCCCGCGGCAACGACACCGCCGCTCGACTCGCGGTGCGTTCGTTGAACGGCACCATCACGTCCGCGAGCGGCCGGTCGATGACCACCGTCTTCACCGGCGGCCGCTCTGCGTACCGCCGGAGCAGTTCGCGCCGAATGCCGGCGACCGCGGGCTGGATGACATCGGCCGACAGAGGTGGCCGCGCATCGGGGGCAGTCACGAAGCGCCCCACCCCGCCCTTGGGCCAGAACACCCGCGTCTCCACCGGCTCCAGGCGCCGAGGCAGATGCGCATACAAGGTGAGCAGCACCGGCGTCGCAAACACCCCCAGCTTCGCGCTGAAGGTCTCTAGCACTTCACGACGCGCGGCCTGATCGTCTCCGGCCAAGCGCAGCGCGTGATCGAAGCGCCGAGCGAGCTCACCCGGCCGGTCGGAGAGCAGCGAGGCGAAGCGCAGAGCATCACGCGCGGCTGCCGCCGCCTCGAGCTTCGCGGAGTAGGTCGAGAAGGCGGGGGCCGGCGTTCCGTCGGGTCCCTTTTGCCGAACGACGCGAAACGCGGCCGCCACCTTCGGGAAGCGTTTCTCGTACTCTCCTGGATGCAGAAACTCGCCGAGCCACACCCAGTACGAGCGGTGACGCAGCATGTCCTCGGTGAGGAGCTGCGCATCAAAGCGCTCGAGGATCGCGAGCAGCGCGCGCCGAAGCGGCCGCGTGAGCTTGCCGACCTTGAAGCGGCGAACCTGCATCGGCACCGCCACCGGGTAGCTTCGCCGGTGTGGATCAGGGGCGCCGAGCATCTCGAGGACGCGTCCCCACCACCGAGCGCGCGGCTCGACGTGGGTGACTCGGCGGTACAGGACCTCCCCTTGGAGCGCGGGGTCCGCGCCCGAGTAGGCGGCGATCAGCCGGAGCACATCGGTGGCGGTTCGAAGCATCGGGGTGGCCGCCGGCAGCACCTGCGCCGGGTCACAGACCGAGAACAGACTCCCAAAGACGATGGCCACGTTCTCCTTCACCGGGATCTCGTCGGGGAGCCAGCCGAGCACGTGCATCTTGGATTCGCGCACGAGGCAGATGAGGTCGTCGCGGTCCGCGGGAGACATCGCTTGCGGACGACGACAGAAGCTCTCAAACAGAGCACGCGCATCGGCGTGAATGCTCTCCCCGAGGTGCAAGACCTGAAACCGTGTGGGCTCGGGCGGGAAGTTCTGGCGGTCCGACGGCGAGGGGCGAAAGAAGGGCGAGCTCGTGTCCACGTGATGCTCGCAGATGGGGCACGCGGAGTAGTTCTCTCCGTCGAAGCAGTGATCACACACCACATGGAGGCAGGGATCCAAGACGTGGGTCGTTCCGATGCGGCGACAAAACAGACAGGCCTGATCTTCGGTCTGGAGAAAGTGCGACAGGACCTTCTGCACCCAGAGCTCGTGGGTGCTCTCCGGGATCGCGTCCGGAAACTTGCGAAACAGGGGCTTGTGCTTCTGGTCGGCGCCGCGGTGACGTGCGAGCACGCCGACGATCCACGACTTCCGCCGTGCGAGCTCTTCGAGGCTGAGCCGCGACAGGGCGGCGCGCAGACTCGAGGAGGCGGCGTAACCCAGCTCGGCGAGCTCGAGCTCGACCGCCTCCAGATATCGCGGCTCGAGCGGCGCCCCGGCGCCTTCGAGGAACACGAGGCCTCTTCGGCGGAGCAGGATCTCGGGGACGGTGGATGGCGTCGCGTTCATGATCGAACCGGGCAAAACGGTCGCGAGCGGACTGAGCGAGTCAGCCCGCTCGCGGCCAAAGAAGGAAATCGTCCAAACTAGTTCTGGATTAGAAGGAAGTCTGGACTCAGCCTTCGACGGGAAAGCT
>WYAZ01000124.1 GCA_011526105.1 Deltaproteobacteria bacterium
AACGACGTCATGAGCCGTGCAGATCGCAACTCGAGTTGCAGGCGCGGTGCGGCGTACTCCGGATGCCAGCGAATGAGGTTGGCACCGAAGGGAGAGATCCGTCTTGACCTCCCATTCCGTAGAAGGACGTACAATGGCTGGGTGGACCGCCCGGTCAGTGCGCGTGTGCGACGGCCTTGGGCCTCGAGCATCGCGCTGTTCCTCGCGTGTGCATGCGGCGATGGGGTACGGACGGATCAGCTCAGCGGCGAGCTCCGGCTCCCTGAGGTCCTCGACTTCGGGGACGTGCAGGTGGGGCTCGAGACGACGCTGCGCCTGAACATCGAGAACATCGGCACCGCGCCGGTGGAGGTCACCGCGATCGAGGTTCCGGAGAGCTTCCAGACTTCGCGCTATGAGTTCGCGCTCGCTCGCACGCCTTTTCGAGTGAGCGCGGGCGGAACACATACGCTCGATCTCACCTTCGTCGCCTTGGCGGTGACCGAAGAGGCGGTCGAGACCGAGGTCGTGTTCGTCACCGACGGCAAGACCGAATCCGGCGAGGTCATTCGTCGAACGCTCCCGCTGCGCGCGAGGAGCATTCACTCGGGGCTCTTGGTGGAACCTCAACCGGTGGATTTTCAGACGGTGCTCGTGGGCGCCTCGAAGACTCTGAGCGTGCGCCTCACCAATCAGCTCGATGTCCCCACTCCGGTTCGCACGCGCGTGGATGGAACGGGGCGGCCCGACATCTCGGTCACCGGCGCCAACGGTCGATTCGAGATCACGAGCGACGTGGTTCGAGACGGATCTCTGCTCGGACCCGGCGGCCTTTTGGCGCCCGGTGCATCGGTGGACGTGGAGCTCAGGTACTCACCGCGCATGGGTCTGGATGGGGTCGAGGATCGGGGTCGATGGGTGCTCTCCAACTGCACAGGACTCGCCTGTGAGCGCACCGTGATCCTGCTCGGCCGTGGCACCAACGCCGCTATCGCTTGCACGCCCGTCACGCTCGAGTTTGGCGACGTCAACCCCGGTGGCACCGTGTCGCGCTCCGTGAGCTGCACCAACGTCACGCAAGAGACCGTGACCGTCACCGGCTGGGAGGTCGCCCAGGGGACGGACCAGGGCTTTCGAGTCGTCCCTTACAACGGACAGCCAAGCTCCCTTGGCCCGGGCGCGAGCTTCGACGTGGAGATCCATTTCCGTCCGGAGCTCGAGGGCTCCGCCCTCCGAACCGGCACCTTCGTCGTACGGGGCCGAAATCCGCGCGCCAACTTGGACCTCACACCGGCCCAGGTGCGCCTCGAAGGCACTGCGGGCGGGCCGGACATCCGCGTGTCGCCGAGCACCCTCGCCTTTGGTCGAGTCGCGGTGGGCACCATGAGTCGTCTGCGGTTTCTGATCGAGAACGCGGGGCGCAAGGAGCTCACGGTGAGCGCCCTCCAGATCTCGGGCGCCTCGGTGTTTAGCCTCGAGGACCAGCCACTGGTTGTCCCCCCCGGAGATGCGCGCGCGGTGCTGGTCGAATACCGACCTTTGTCGACCGGTGATCACGCGGCGACGGTGACGGTGGAGAGTGATGACCCCGATCAACCCGCGGTGGAGCTTTCCGTCTCCGGCCGCGCCGAAGACCTGCCGCCGTGCAGCTACCTGCTCACGCCCGAGTCCATCAACTTCGGCATCGTGGAGATCCTGAGACGCACGACTCAAGGGGTTCGAATTCAGAACCTCGGCCAGTCCGACTGCTTGATCAGCAACCTCCAGATCGTGACCGGCTCCGCCTCCGACTTCAGCCTGGAGGCGGGCACGCCGGCCGAGGTCACCCTGCCGCCCGGCGAGAGCGTCACCGCGATCGTCGCTTATCTGCCGTCCGCCGCAGGCCGCCACGAAGGGCTGTTCGGCTTCTACATCTCGGACCCGCTCCGTTCGTATCGCGAAATCCCACTCACCGGCGTCGCCGCGCAAGGCGCCTTGCTGCTCTCTCCGGCGGAGATCGACTTTGGTCGCGTCGCGGTGGGCTGCGCTAGCCGCGAACGGACCGTCACCGTCTACAACACCGGCGCCGCCGCGACGGTGGTCGAGAGCGTGGCGTTTCCGCCCGGGGTCTCCAACGAGTTTGCGCTGTCGCGTCTACCGGCCGGGCTCTCGACCACTGGCGTGAGCGTGGCGCCGGGACAGTCCCTCGAGTTTGGGCTCGGCTACCGCGCGCAAGACGAAGGTCACGACAGCGGGATGGTGCGGCTGGTGGAGCGAGGTCGAGCAGACCCCTACGTCATCCCGCTCTACGGCGAGGGCGCTCAGGATCCGATCAACGAAGACACCTTCGTCCAGCTCGAGCGTCCGGAGGTCGACATCCTGTTCGTCATCGACAACTCCTGTTCGATGAGCGACGAGCAGGCGAATCTGAGCGCGAACTTTTCGAGCTTCATCGCCTTCGCCGACAACCTCGAGCTCGACTACCAGCTCGGCATCGTGACCACGGACGTGGAGGCTGGCTTCCCCGGTCCGCGGTGTCCCTCGCCGCTCACTCCTTCTCGCCCGTCGGATCTTTCGCAGGGGGCTTGCGGCTACTTTGCGGACGGCAACGCCGACAACTCGCTCGTGGATCCGAGCTGGAGGATCATCGAGCGTCGGACTCTGCCTTCTCCAGCGACCGCTTTCGGCGCCACGGTCATCCAGGGCACCCACGGTTCCGGAAACGAGCAGGGGCTCCAGGCGGCATACAACGCGCTATCGGCCCCTCTGGCCACCGGCTGGAACGCGGGCTTTCTTCGGCCCGACGCGCACCTCGCGGTGGTGTTCGTCGCGGACGAAGATGATCACTCCCCTTGGTCGGTGCCGTTCTACGTCAACTACTTCCGCGCGATCAAAGGCTTCAGGAACCCGCAGCTCTTCAGCGCCTCTGCCATCGTGGGTGATCCGGTGGTGGGCTGCGGACTGCAGGCCGAAGCGGGCACTCGCTACATCCAGGTGGCGCAAGAGACCGGGGGGGTGTTCGAATCCATCTGCACCGAGAACTGGTCTTCCGCCCTCGAGAACCTTGGACGCAGCGTGTTTGGTTACAAGACGCGCTTTCTCCTCTCGAACCAACCCGAGCCGACCTCCATCGAGGTCTTGGTGGATGGTCTGGTCGTCGAGCGCACCGCGCCGTCCGGACAGGTCCGGTGGACCTACGACGAGAGCGCGCACGGGGTGGACTTTGCGCCACTCGCCATCCCCGAGCCGGGTTCAGAGATCGTCATTCGGTACCGCGCCGAGTGCCTCTAGAAGCTCATGTCTTCCCGTTTGCTGCTCCCCGCCCTCTTGTTGTTTGTCTTCGGGTGCGGTCTCGGGGTGGAGCGTGTCGGCGCGCCCCCCAGCGCCGGACAGCCCTTCGTCGTTCTGCTGCACGGACACGGTGCTCCAGGCGATGACCTGGTCGGACTCGCGAAGGAGTTGTCCGAGCAACTGCCGGAGGCCAGCTTCATCGTCCTCGCCGGGCCGAACGGCGCCGGCGGCGGCCGCACCTGGGTGCCCAGCTTCAGGACCGACACGAAGGAGGAGGCGGTCGTCAAGCTCGAGGAACTCGTGTCCTCCGCGAGCGCCAAAATCTGGGCCCGCATCGAGGAAGCTCGAAAGGCCGGGGTCGAGTGCGCAGACATCGTGATCGCCGGCTTCTCGCTCGGCGGTCGCATGGCGGCCGAAGCCGCCCTGCGTGGACCGGAGGACTGCGCGGTAGGGGGCATCGTCGTCATGGGGGGCGGAGGGCTCAACGACGTCGAGCTGCCGGCCGCTGATCAGCACGCGCGGATGCGAGTGCTCGTCGCGCATGGTCGGAAGGATTCAGTCGTGTCGTACCGGATCGGACAGGCCACGGCGCGGCACTTCGCGAGCGCCGGGCACGATGCCACTCTGCTCAGCTTCGACGGCGGTCATCAGATCGCGCCGCCGGTTCGCGAGGGCTTGATCGCGTTTCTGCGCAAGGAGCGAGTGGGCCAGTTGGTGGACTGGCCCTGAGAACCGGCACGGAGCTGGTACGCCCTGGTCGTACTAATCGGCGGCGCAGTCATCAGCGCCGATGTCGTTGGCGGCCCCCCGCGACTGTCCGTCTACGTCGTCGCTCACCTCTCTGAGCACATCTCCTGCGCCCACGACTGACGGCTCATCACAGCTCGCCAGGTGCAGGTCCCCGCGGGCGGTGTCCACGAACCATGACGCCACCGCGCTCGTGACGTTGGCCGAGAGCTGAGCGCTCGCGCCATTCCGCTCACGGATGAGCTTGTTGGTCAGGTTGTTGCGGATCTCGAGTCCGGCGGTGGTGTCCCAGCGATACTCGATCGCGTTTGCGTAGGCTGCGTTCGACGAGAAGAACACCGTATTGTTGAAGACATGGGTGTCGTGGGCTCGCTCCAGGCTGATGCCTACGTCGTGTTCTCGGCTGCCGGCGAACTCGCTAAAGATCGTGTTGTTCCGAATGATCGTTCCGTAGACCTCCGCCCGAAGCCCCAGGCCGATGCCACGCGCGCAGTTCACGATACGGTTGCGCTCAATCACATGCCCGCTTCCCTGCTCGCTGTCCCAGATGTGAATCGCGTGCTCGGAGAGACCGCCGGTATAGGTTTGGTTGCCACGCGCTTCCGGGTTCATGCCGTGCACGGGCCGGGCGACGCCCCCGGCGTTGCAGTAGATGCCTTCGAAGTAGTTGTCGTGCACGACCCAGTTCCGGCTGTCGTGCGCGTCGATCCCGCCGGTGTAGCAGGTCGTCGAGCCATCCGAAGGCCCGTAGCCCCAAACGTTGTCCCGCCCCACGCTCGTCATCCGAAACTGGCTGCAGCTCACCTCGACGCCGTCGACGAACTGACCGCCGCCCGGGCTCGCCTTGAGGAACTGTTGACCGCCATCGATCAGATGTACGTTGTGGATCACCGCGTTGTCCCCGTCCGCCCACAGATGGATCAAATGGAACACGGAGCGCCGCACGCTGAAGTCGGCCAGCACGACGTCGCTCGCGGCGACGGTGATCGGAGCAGAGCTGTTGCCGTGGTCGGCGTAGGCCGAGTCGAGCACGACGGCGCTCGGGTCTCCGCTCCGTGAGCGCAAGGTGATGCCGGGCGTCGTGAAGTAGAGCCCAGTAAAGCTTCCGGCCCCGCCCGACGGGAAGGTGTACGTGCCGTCCTCGAGCAGGATCGTATCGCCCATGTTTGCGTTCGACACGACCTGGCGGAGGGTCAGGAGCGCCCCGTCGGCCATGACCTGGCCGTTCGCGGCCGGGGAAACGGTGATCGTTCGCCCTGTTGCGGCTACGATCAGCGCACCCCGTTCTTCACATCCGGTGCTGGCCACAGCCGCGTCGGTGTTCGTTTCGGCGTCGGGGCCCGAGGCATCCGCGCCCGAGCCTGTGTCCCCCTGTGGTCCGGCGTCGATGGGGGCGCCGGTGTCGGGCTTCGGGCCTGCATCATGCACCGCGCCGCTGTCAGCGTCGCCGGCGTCGTCGCCGCACCCGAGTGCGAAGCACGAAGAGAGCGCGAGGAGCGGGAAGAGCCGAAGCAGACGGCGATGGGCGCGGGATGGGATGTCCATCCGATGATTCGACGTCAGAAGCGGCTCTTTTTCAAGCGCGGTTCGCCCACGGGGTGCGCCCTCACTGAGTCGCGGTCAGTCGCTCGGCCTGGCAGAACGTCGTGCCCGAAAGCGCGTCGGTGAGCATGATCTCGGCGTGAATCGTTTGGCCCAGCAGCTCCACCATCGATGCCGCCCCCACCGGCACCGTTGGACGAACGTCGGTCAACACGAGTCGATCACCTTCAGTAGAAAAGCCGCGACGCCACGTTCCGTCGGCGACGACACGTCCGCCCTCGGACGGTAAGCGATCGAGCGCGAGCCGTAAGGTGACCAGGGGATTCGTTGGATCCGAAGGACGCGCGGGATCTCCAGGTGCAAACCCCGCGCCCCGAATGGCGAGTACGAACATGAGGCTGCCTTGTGGACCGACGACGACCGGCACTGTGTAGGGGGGAAAGGGCGTAAACGACGTCTCGCCCCGGCCGAGCTCGACGAAGGCGCTCTCGGAGGGCGGAGCACAAGGGCCTGGTTCGGGCGGCGGTGGTCGGCCGTCGTCCTCGATTCCGCCGGGGACCTCTGGAACGCGCACCTCGATGAAGGCCTGATACTCGAGACCGCGCTGCGGGAACCAGACCATCAAGCCGTACATCTTGTCGGAGATGTTCGTCGATCGGAACGTGAGCGTATCACCCGCTTTGGCAAAGATGTCTCGCGGGGCCTCAGCAAACCCGGGCGCGTCGAGGAACTCCTGCCAGCCGGTCTCCGACTTTGTGGGGTCGGTCTTGGTCTGTGCGATGCGCTCGCGCTCTTCGCGGGGGAGGTTCGTTCGATTGAACGGTAGGTAGCCCATGCTGCCCGGTTCATCGTCGGTCGCGGCGGCGACGAGGATCTCTCGGTCGCCGCGCGTGATGAAGAGCTCGTGGCGCGCCACTGCGCCGGGCTCGTCGTTGTTCGGCAGGCGCATCACGATCTCGTCGGTGATGTCGTCGCAGAGTGGAATGGAGAACTCGACGAACGACCCCGGGCCGAGCAGATAGTGTTCGCCGTGCACGAGCTCGGGATGAATGTCGCCGCGCGGGACATCGAACATGGGATAGGTGCCGTCTTCTCGGGGTGTCGCGCCGCGCCCCTGCAGATCGAGATGATGAAACCCTGGGCCACGCACCGAACCTGGCTCGCACCGATGTGTCGCCTTTCGCATGAGAAGCGAGCGCGCATCGCCGGTGGTCGCGAAGAGGTTGCCGCCGACCGCCCAACGGCCGCCCCCCTCATCAGTCCAGACCGCGTGGATGGGGAATCCGTTTTCGGTGATGACCTCTTCGGAGCGAAGCAACCCGCCGACGAGCTCAGCGAGTGTTCCGCCTTCACCGCTCACCATCAAGGGGGCCTCCAAAGATGCGGAGACCCCCATCAGGCCAGGGAACTCGCTCATCGGGGCGGCATCGCGCCACTCGCTCCCGTCGTAGCGCCACAGAGCGCCGACGCCGCGCCCCCCTACCGCGTAGACCTCGGAAGGTCCGATGCCCGACAGGGTCAGAAGCGGCGTGCGATCGTCGGGCGTCACCATGCGCGCCCACGATGTCCCATCGAAGTGAAAGACGGCCCCGAGTTCTCCGCTCGCGAAGACGTCGTTCGCTGATGTCCCCCAGACCTTGAACAGCGCCCTCCCTTCGAATGCAGCCAAGTCAGGATCGCTTACGACACGCACGCCGCTCGAGGTTCGTTCACGCAGCTGGCCCCTGCCTGTCGCCGACACGAAGTCGCCCGACGCAAAGTAGAGCTGCTCGGGGGTTGCGCCCCAGATGCCGAAGATCGTCTGCGACGTCCCCGTGTCGAATGGAACGAAGGGACCTCGGTTGATCCGCTCGAGGCCGAGCCCGCGCTCGCCGACGACCCACACGTGATCTGCATCCGTGCCGTACACCCACCACGCGCGCTCGGTGCCCGGGACCTCGAGCTGGGAGATGGTGCGTCCGTCAAAATGCCAAACGACGGTTCGTCCGTCTCCGCCCGAGGGGCCCGGCACCCCTCCCACGAAATAGACGTCGTCGGCCGAGGATCCCCACACGCTGAGGAGTTGGCCGAGGGGCTCGCCGTCGCAGATGATCTCCCAGGCGCCGGACGGTCCGCCGAACTTCGAAGCGGCACATGGACTCGTCGTAGTGGGTCTGGGGCCCGCGTCGGTGGTTCCTGCGTCGGGGGTCGTGACCGCCGAGCTGCAGGCGGAGGTGATCGCCGCCAGCAGGCTCATTGCGGCCCGCGTGCCGCGCGCGAACAGCCCCAGGCGATGAGTTCGTCTCTGCGGCCGCACAGCGTAGACGATGGCAAGCGCGACCCGATCCCCGCAACCGAAAACCGACACTGCGTCGTTCTGTCGCCGAAGGCCGCTCGAGCACCGCTGGACCTCGTGGGATTCGGCTCGAGATCGAGTTATGCTTTGGTGACGCGCGCCGTTTCGTGGGGCGGTCCGTTCATGCGTTCTCTCGCCTGGATACTCATCGGCACCTCGGCGCTCTCGTGCGGGGACGAGCCCTCGATCGTGACTCTCCCACCCGACCTGGGGACGAATGCGATCCTCGCGGTGCAAGACCTCGATGCCGAGACCTGGGATCTGCGCACGCTCGAATCCGTTGAGGGTGTCACCCGTCTCGTCTCCACCCAGCAGGCTTTCCTCATCGAGTTCTCCGGTCCGCTCGAACTCGCCAGCGATCGTCGGATCGATCGCTCGGATCTCTATCGCGGCGCCTGCGTTCTGCTCGACCCCCAGCGCTTTCATCGACTCGAAGGCGAGTTCGGAGTCGTGGGCATCGATGTTGTTCCCGAGGCGCTCATCGGGATTGTGCGGGCCCTGGCCAGGCCGAAATGCGAGCGCTGCCCCACCTTCGACGAAGCTCCGATCGCCCTGTCTCGTTCTCCGGTCGGGGTGGGGAGTCAAGTGACGGACCTCGAAGTGCTCGGCCCGGACCGAGTTCTCGCACTCACACCCGAAGGCGCGGCGCTGGTCAGCAGCGCAGGAGAGCTGGGCTGGTTCGAGGGCTGTGAGCGTACGTATCGCGAAGCCGTCGTCTTGCCCGGAGGTCGGGTCTTCGCGACCGAAGGTGAACTCGTTGATGAAGTCGCGCTCGACGCTTTGGCGCTGAGCTGTGAGGTTCTCAGCTCCACTCGGACGCCCTATCGATTGATCCGTGAGATCGTGGGGACCGTAAAGGGCGGTGAGGCGGTGCTCTACGGCCTCGATCTGGGCGAAGCAGGGGTCGGCTTCCGCCTCGACGAAGCCGGGTTCACGGCCGTCGTCCGATTCGAAGTCAACCCGATCGTTCGGAACGGAAGCCCGGGTCTCATCTACGATCCGGAACGAGGCCCGGTGTACTCGGAGGGCCGCGACCGAGTCCATGTGGAGATCGACGGCGTCCTCGAGGCCTCCGTCGTCAAGCGCGAAGGCTTCGAGTTCCTCGGTCTCTCCAGCGTGGAGGCCTTTGGTGTGCTGGTCTTTCTCGAGCAACACCAGGCGGTCGAGGCCATGTGGCTCGCGCCAGACGCACGAACCTTCGTCGGGCTCACGCCCTTTCTGCGTCAGGATCTTCGCGTCGTGGTGCCGTTTCGTGGTGGATTCCTCGGTCGCTCGATCTCGGGAGGGACCAACGAGTATCATCATGACTCGGGACTCTGCCCAAGCCGGGATTTGACCGCCCCGGGCACGGATAGAGCGGCCTCTCTCATGGTGCGCGACGAGGACGAAAACATCTTCTCCTCGCTCGAGCAGGCGCGCCGTCCGGGAGAGCCAGTGCTGCACTGGATGCGCCCTCGGCTCTGGCCCGCGCCGGGGCCGGACGTCTTTCCATGACTTTCCTCCACCTCGCTCCGCCCCTGCCGCAAAGGTGGATCTCCCGGCTTTCCCATCCGCCCGTTGTCGGACCTTCGAGCCGGATTTCCCGCGGATCGCCCATACCTTCAGGACGAACGGACTGGACCTGGACGGTGACAGCCCCTAGCTTCAACCTCGCCCCAACGGGGTAGAAGCAGAAGAACGTCGCTCGTTTCTCTTGGACGGGACGCAACACGCGGGCGACGGAGGACACGATGATTCGATTCAGGCCCCACCTGGCCTCGGCGCTTTCGTCCCTACTCATCGCCGCGATGCTCGGCGGTTCGAGCGCGGCCTTTGCCCAAGCGCCCTACTCGGTCACGGTCTCCGACGGCAACACCTTCGTCCCGCTCGTGGGCGGGACCCAGGAACCACTCACGCCGTACGTGGGCGGAGTGGCAGCGCTCGACGAAGGCCATGCCACCATCAACCTGCCGTTTCCGATCTTCTGGTTCGGTAAGAGCTACGGCACCGCCTACGCTTTCACCAACGGCTTCGTCAGCTTCGAACTGCCGACCTTCGATGGGCAGGCGCTCGGTCCACCCTCGGTGGTCCCTTCCTTTCAAGACCGCGCCTCGGCCTTCATCGCCCCGATTTGGGCCAACCTCATCGGACGGAGCACCGGCAACCCGCGCATCAGCACCCTCACGGCGGGCGCGGCGCCCAATCGCCTGTTCGTGATCGAGTACCGAGAGTTCGAGGCCTTCAACCTGCAAGGCAACTCGGACGTGAACTTCCAGGTGCAGTTCTACGAGAACGATGGCGCGGTGCGCGTGGTGTACGGTCAGCTTCGCGGCGTGGTCGGGGCCACCGCCGCGCTCGAGAACGACGCCGGCACGCTCGGTGGCGACCTGCTTCAGACCGGCCCTGATTGCGCCGCGAACTGCGCATGTGCACCGCGAAACTGCACGGCCGGGGTTCATCTTCGGGACGGTCGGCTCGTGACCCTCACCCCTCCGGCCACCGCCGATCTCATCGGTTGGGTGCGCGGCCCCAGCGGCGCTTATCCCGGCGAGCAGTTCAACGTGAGCTATCGCGTCTCCAACGTGGGCAACACGGCCGCCGTGGCATCGAGCGCGCAGATCCGTCTCTCGGCCGACACCACCATCGACGCGAGCGACACGCTGCTCTCGACGCGAGCCATTCCGGCGCTCGGGATTCGTACCGCCCACGAAGGCAGCGTCATGGTGACCATGCCTGCCTTGCCGGTCGGTCGTTACTACCTGGGTATCATCGTGGACTCGGCGGGCCAGGTCGCGGAAGCGACCGAGTCCAACAACGGCGCCATCGACCCGAAGGGCATCGTGACCGGACCGGATCTCACCGCGAGCTCGGTGAGGGTGCCTCCGATCTCGGGGCCGGGTGAGACCATCGACGTGGACATCGATCTCGTGTCGATCGGTGCGCCGGTAACCGAACTGATCAACTACGATGTCTATCTCTCGGTGGATGGCACGCTGGGGGCCGGAGACACGCTCCTCGGGTCGTTCTCTGCGACCCTGCCGAACGGCTTCGCGAGCGCCGAGCGGGTCCAGGTCACCATCCCTCTCGGCCAAACGCCGAGTCCTCCGAGCTATCGTGTGCTCGTCGCCATCGATCCGGGCGCTCTCATCGAGGAGCTGAACGAAGCGAACAACGTGGTGGCCTCGCAGGGACCGCTCACTTTGATCCCGCCCAACGTGCTCGTGGTGTGGGATTCCATCGCGGCCGGGCCCGTTGGGTTTCATGGCGCGCCGTATCCAGTCGAACTCGAGCTCGTGAACCTGGGCGGGGCGCTCGCGGCCAACTTCTCGGTGTGCATCTATCTGTCGCCCGCGGCCAACCTCGACGTGGGCACGAACCCTCGAGAGATCTACCGAAGCCCACTCTTTACCTTGCGAAGCGGCCAGTCCGAGCGCCTTCGAGTCGAGCCGGTCGTGCCCGCGGACGTACCGCCCGGCAACTACTTCCTCGGCTTCCGCGCGGACTGCACGAACGTGCTCACTGAATCCGACGAAGCCGACAACGTGGCCTTTCGCACTCGAACGGACGGCACGCCCCTCACCACTTTGGTCCGGGCGCCCGCGCCGAACCTCGAGCCGGTCGCCTTGATGGTACCGCCCGCCTCGAGCGCGGGTGCGGGTGCTTCCGTAGCGGTGCAGGTGGCGAATGACGGCGTGCTCGACGCCGACGTGCATCTTCGCTTCGTGCTCGCTTCGGGCAGCAGCATCGAGCCCACTGATCCCGTCCTCTTCGAGACCAGCGCTCCGGTCACGGTCGTGGCCGGCGCAGAGCCGCTCTTCAGCTACGACCTCACCCTGCCGCCATCGGTACCTTCGGGCGTCTATTGGCTCGCGGTCGTGGTTGATCCACAGGATCTCGTCGACGAGGTCTACGAAGATGATAACGAGCTCTTCGAGGGCCCGATCCCGGTCTCCGGGTCGGACCTCTTCATTCTCTCGCCTCCCCCTCCCCCCGCCGCCACCGGTTCGAGCTATGTCTATGAGTTCTTCGCCATCGGAGGCCAAGGGAGCTACGCGTGGGACCTGAGTTGGGCGCAGGGCGCCCCGGCAGGGCTGTCGTTCTCGGCCGCGACCGCGCAGATCTCCGGCACCGCCGAACCAGGCGCCATCGGCCAGTACCCGTTCCGCGTCGAGGTCAACTCGGGCACCTCGCGCTTCGCCGCGGACCAGATGCTGCGCGTCACCCCGCCGCTATTGCCTCTGACGGTGGTCTCCGGACGGCTCCCTGCGACCCTGCGTGGAGAACGCTACTCGTTGCCGCTCGTCGTGGTCGGCGGTCAGCCGCCGCATGTGTGGCGTGCACTCAACCCAACAGACCTCCCCTCGGGGCTCGCGCTCTCGACCGACGGCGTCCTCAGCGGACGGCCAAGCCGCGTCGGCGCTTGGGTGTTCGATGTGGAAGTTCGAGACGAGATCGGGGGTCTCGCGCTCGGAACGTTCTCGATCGACGTCATCGATCCGGAGGCCAGCGTTTCGATCAGCACCGCCGACATTCCTTCGGCCAACGTGGGCGAGCCCTACGAGCTGCGCTTCCAAGTCCAGGGCGGCTCACCCAACTACCGCTGGACCTTCGATGCACCCAACATCCCCGGTCTCGATCTCATCCCCGCAGGTGCGTTGATCACCGGCACGCCCACCGTCGCCGGGGTCTATCCCATCATCGTCGAGGTGCGAGACGCTCGTGGTCTCTTCGACCGCAACGCCTACGTGCTCGAGGTCTTCGAGGAAGGCCAGCTCTCCATCCTCACCGGTCGAACCGCCGAGACACAGCTTCCTCCGGGCAATCTCGACGAGCCCTACCTTCGGCCGGATGGAAGCGTCGTGCGTTTCGAGGCCGCGCGTCGAGACGGAACCTCCACCAGCGGGATCGCCTGGCTGCACGTGGGCGGCACGATCCCACCGGGTCTCGAGCTCGACACTCGAACCGGCGAACTCCAAGGTACTCCAACTGCGGCCGGAGCCTACGGCTTCCGAATCCTCGTGACTGACCCGAGCGGCGACTACGACCGGCGGACCTTCACCATCGATGTCGCCGCTCCGGTGGTCGTACCTCCCGGCACGGAGGACGGCTGCTCCTGCAACACCTCGGCGCGCTTGGCTTCGTCGCCCAACGAGGCCCTTGGCCTCCTCTGCTTCTTGCTGCTGCTCGGTCTGAGACGCAGAGCGACGCAGAGGTGACGTAGGCGTCCCTTTTGGGCATGGTCTCTCCGTATGGGATGCGGAGGGGGATTGATCCGGCTCGAGCATCTCGCGCTCGGGTTCGGTTTGCTCCTGGCCGCTCCTGCGCTCGCCCAAGTCCCCTACAGCTCCACCTCTCAGGCGGCACCCTACATCCCGCTCTCCGGGGGCCAGAACGTGGCCTTGGTCTTCGACCAAGACGACGGGCACGCCCTGCTTCCGCTCGGCTTCGACTTCAATCACTACGGTGCCGTTTACAGCTACGTGAATGTGAGCGTGAACGGGGCCCTCAACTTCGTGACCGCGTGCGCGCTGGGCTGCGGGTTCGATGAGGTCTGCTCCGCGGCCTCCGTATGCACACGCGCGCCGCTCGAACCTTACCCATACAACCCGCCCGGGCTGCCCTCGGCTCAGGCGCCGAACCGCGTGGTGGCCGCGTTCTGGGACGACCTCGTGTTCGACACTTCGAGCGCGCCCTTCTCGGGCATGCGCTACGCCACCTTGGGGGTGGCCCCCAACCGACGCTTCGTGGTGGAGTGGAGCAGTCTACGGCGCTTCGTCTCGAATGGTCCGGGCACCTCTCACGCGAGCTTTCAGATCGAGCTTCACGAGACCACCGACCACATCATCATCCACTACGGTCCGGTGGCTCCCGGGACGGGGAACTGGTCAGGCTTCGTCGGACTCGAGAACGCCACCGGCACGGAAGCGCACTCGCCGCTCTCTTGTGGCGCGGTCGCCCCGGGCTGCGATTTCGCCGCGCTCACGAGCCTCGTGAACCGGCGCTACGAGATCTTCGTCCCCGATCTGCCGGAGCTCGCCGCCACTCTCGCCCCGCCGACCGGCGCGATGCCCGGCGCAAGCTTCACGCTTCCGATCGAACTCGCGAACGTGGGTCGGCAAGACGTACTCGGGTCTTTCGATGTCGAGGCCTACCTCTCCACGGACCTGAGCATCGGGACCAACGACGTCTATCTCGGGCGCGTGCGCATCGAGTCGGGGCTCCTGGTGGGGGCTCCGATCACGAGCTCCATCGCCGCCACCGTGCCGGCGAACTTGCCCATCGGTGTGTATCGCCTCGGTCTGGTGCTCGACGTCACAGATGAGGTCATCGAGGGCAACGAGAACAACAACGGCATCCTCCACAGCCAGACGTTCCTCGTGGGCGCGGAACTCTCCATGCGCTTCGCCTCGGTGACGCCGATGGGGCCGGGCGAGACGCATCCGATCTCGATCTTCTTGCTCAACTCTGGCGCCGCCCAGACGAACGTCAGCTACGCCATCTACCTGTCCACCGACCGCGTGCTCGACGCTCAGGACTCGCTGCTTGCGGCCGGTTCGCGCCCCGTCGACTCGGTGCCCGAGACCGAGATCCTGCTCGATGTTCAAGTGCCCCTCACACCGTCGGGTCGCTACTACCTCATCGGCGAAGTCGATGAGCCTGGCGTCATCCCGGAGATCGACGAGACCAACAACCGCGTGGTCTCGACGTCCTTCTTGATCGGCCCGGACTTCCGGATCTCCGCAGAAGGCCCCGCCAACGTCGGGGCCGACTCGACGGACACGTTTCAGATCGCGGTGCGTAACGACGGCTCTTCTGCTCCGCCCGTTGTTTGGCAGCTCTACCTGGCTCGATCGCCCACTCGCTCCCCGAGCGATGTCCTCATCTACCAAGGAACGGCCGACACCACCGGCGTCCAGGGCTTGAACCTCACCGTCAGCGCCACCATCCCGCCTCAGGCGCTCGGGAGCTACTTTCTCGTCGCGGTTGTCGACCCCTCTGATCTCGTCGATGAAGTCGATGAGAATAACAACACGTCGGCGTTTGCGCCCACCGTCGTGGTGGAGGGTCCCGACATCGAGGCCAGCCTGATTCGAGGAGACTCGGCGGCTTTCTCTGGCCAAGCCTACGCGGTCGAGGTCGAGCTCAGGAACCGTGGCCGAGCGCGGGCCACGAACTTCTACTACTCGATCCATCTCTCCACGAACCGGCTCATCACCTTCAACGACCCCCTGCTTGCCGAGATCGGACCGGTGAGTCTTGCCTCGGGCGAGGTCATACAGAGGCGGTGGGTGGTCGAGATCCCATCGGGTCTGGCGCGCGGTCCCTATGTACTCGGGCTCATTGCCGACTGGACCACGCTCGTGGCGGAGGGGGATGAGACCAACAACGTGGCGGTCTTTCCTCCCATGGACGGCTTCGTCTCCGTTCGCGATGCGGCGCCGGACTTCGCCGCACTTCGCGTCCTCGGACCCCGCGCCGTGGCTGCGGGGGAGCTGTTCCCGGCCTCGAGGGTGCTCGAGAACCGCGGAAACGCACCGGGCTTGCTCCGCTACGAGGTCCACCTTTCGCGCAGCCCATCGCTCGATCTCAATAGCCGACTGTTGACCTCGGGCTCGGTGAGTCTCGGTGCGCTCGAGCAGCTCTCGGGGGTCGACACGGTGCGCGCGCCTTCGGGTCTAGAGCCTGCGCAGTACTACCTCGTTTACGTCCTCGACCCGCTCGGCGAGGTCGACGAGCTCGACGAGTCGAACAACCGCCGGGCCTCCGATGGTGCCATCACGCTCGAACCGGGGCCACTTCAGATCTCGAGCGGCCAGTTGCCGGTGGCCACGCAGCTTCGTCCCTACGAGGTTGGTCTCGGGGCTCGAGGTGGCAGCGGGCGGTACGCTTGGGCGTCGACGGGAGGCGCACTGCCGGCCGGGCTCACGCTCGATGGACCCAGCGGGATCATCCGCGGCGTGCCCGAGTCGCTCGGTGTCTTTGCCGTTCGCTTCGAGGTGCGCGACGGCACGAGCGTGGCCGAACGCGACTTCTCGCTCGTGGTGGCCGAACCCACGAGCGAGCTCATCCTCGCGACGCGGAGTCTGCCGCCGCTTTTCCTCGGTCGCTCCGCTCGCGTTCCGCTGTTGGCACTGGGGGGAGTGCCTCCGCTTCGCTTCTCGGTCGACCCTGCGCTCCCGACCGAGCTTCAGCTCTCGGAGGAGGGTGTCCTCTTCGGCACCCCAGGGGCGCGCCACGAAGAGCTCTTTGCGTTTCAGGTTCGCGACGCTGCGGGCGCGGTCTCGACTCGACTCATGCCGCTGCATGTGTTGCTGGTGGCCGAGTCGTTGCGCTTCGACGTGGTGCCTCTACCGGACGGGTTGCTCGGACAGACCTACGAGGCGCCGCTCGTGGCCCAGTCCGGGGCTCCGCCCTATACCTTTGAGCTCGTAGGCGGCGCACTGCCGGCCGGTCTGGAGCTCGCAGGCGGGGTGCTGCGAGGGGTGCCGACCCAGGTCGAGGTCGCGAGCTTCCGTCTGCTCGTTCGAGACGCGCGCCACGATCAGGCGTCCGCGATCTTCGTCGTAGAGATTGAGGCCAGCGGACAGATCGGCTTCCTGACCACTGCGCTCCCTCTGGCTCGTGTGGGTGAGAGCTACCTCGAGGCCGACGACCGCGCCGTTCGCGTGCGTGCGCTCTCGAGTACCGGCAGCGGGACGGTTTCGTTCTCGCTTGCGGCGGGTGCGCTTCCGTCTGGGCTCTCACTCGAGCAGACCGGCCGTATCCTCGGCACCCCCGAGCGTCCGGGGGTCTTCAGCTTCGCGGCGCGGGCGGCGGACGAGACCGGCACGACTGCGGTGCGCGCATTCGGCTTGGTCGTCGACGACGACGAACGGGGTGCTATGGAGGATGGGGATGGTGGCTGCGGTTGCACCACCCAGACCCATTCCTCCTCCGCGCCTCTTCTGTGGCTGCTCCTCCTGCTCGGGCTCTTCGCTCGACGGCCTCGGCCGCGGGCGTGGATGATCATGGCCATGGTGGCGTGGCCGAGCCTCGCTTCGGCGCAGCACGGCTACGTCTTCGAGGATGGACCCGCGCCCTATCAGAGTCGAGTCGGGGGCACGGTGCTGAGCTTTTCCGACGACGACGACGGTCAGACCACGGTCTCCTTGCCCTTCTCGTTTTGGCTCTTCGACCGCGTGCACTCCGAGCTCACCATCAGCACGAACGGGTACGTGACCTTCGAGGGCTCGGGCCTCGCTTATTCCAACGACGACATCCCCCACCCACGCGCGCCAAACGCCATTGTGGCCCCTTTTTGGGATGACCTGGTGGTGGCACCCGGCTCGGTGAGCTTGCACGTCGAGGGTCGCGCGCCAGCCCGGAGCGTGGTGATTCAGTACGCGTCGCTTCGTCGCTTCCGGAGCTTCGGGGCCTCATTCTCGATGCAACTTCACTTGCACGAAGGGCTCGCCGGTCGAATCGGCGTTCACTTCGGGCCCCCGTTTGGCGTGACTCTGAGCGAGCCCTTCTCCGCTTCCATCGGTCTCGAAAGCGCCGACGGCTTGGCGGGGGTGGTGCTGCGCGGCTGTACGCCTTTCTGTGGGGCACAAGACCTCCTCGACCTCGCCGAACGGCGGTTCGAGGGTCACGGACGCGGCGCTTCGGACGTCTTGGCGGTCTCCATCGATCCACCGTCGCGGGTCGTGGTGGGCATGCCTTTTGTCGTCCCGATCGCGATGCGCTCCGAGCATCAGAACCCCCTGGGTCCGTTTCGATATCGTGTGCACCTCGTGGCGCCCTTCGAGCTTCAGCCGAATCGAGTGGTGTACGAGGGCACCATAGCGCTCGGGAGCTACGAGCGGCTCGAGTTGAGCCCGAGCATCGTCCTGACGAGCTCGGTGGGCCCGGGCCGCTATCGACTCGTGCTCGAACTCGACCCGCTCCTCGAACTCAACGAGGTGGATCGGTCGAACAACGTCCTGTGGTCCGAGGCCGAGCTCGAGCTCGTGCCTCCGGAGCCCGATCTGGTGGCGCTCGACGTGCAGTCTGTCAACGCCACCCTTCGTCCGGGTGACCCGGTCGTCGTCCTTGCCCGAGCGCAGAATCGAGGTTCACTCTCGGCGCCCGCCGAGTGGATGGTGGTGTTGTCCACCAACCGAATCATCTCGGCGGAGGACCGCGTGCTCGCTCGAGGAAACGTCGCGCTCGAGCCGGGGCAGACCTCGACCATCACGGTCAGCAGCTCGATTCCGCTCGGCACACCCGGCGGGCACTACTTCCTCGGGTTGGCGCTCGATCCCGACGAGGCGCTCGTCGAGGAGAACGAACAGAACAACCGCCGAGCTTCGGACGGCAGCTTGATCGTGAACGCAGGCGGGCTGCAGATCCCCACCACGGTGCTGCCGGGTGCATTCCTAGGCCGCGACTACTTCGGCTTCTTGGCCGCCGTCGGCGGCGACGGGCAGTACAGCTGGAGTCTCTCTTCGGGCGCTCTGCCTTCGGGGCTCTCGCTCCTGGCTTCGACGGGCGAGATCCGTGGGCGCGCCGAGGCGACGGGACGCTTCGAGTTTGAGGTCCAGGTCGCGAGCGGAGGCACCACCGCGCTACGTGCGCTCTTCATCGACGTGGCGCAGTCGAGCGGCGATCTGGCGATCGTGACCCGAAACTTCCCGGTGGGTGTCGTCGGTCAAGTCTATCCCGACCCCGAGCGTGGGCCCTCGCAGATTGAAGTGACGGGTGCCCGAGGTGAGGTGAGCTTCCGCCTTTCAGATTCGGCTCCCGCCGGCCTGGAACTCTCGGGCGCGGGTGAGCTCAGAGGCACGCCGCGCGAAGTGGGTGACTACGGACTCGACGTCATCGTGCGCGACGAGCTCTCCGAGGCCTCGCGGCGCATCCCGCTGACCGTGGTGGAGCCAGGTCGTCTGGCGCTGATCGCTCGCGTCCTTCCTGCAGCGCGATTGAACACGAGTTATCGAGCGCCGCTCGAGGTCTTCGGGACCATCGCCGGCTCCACGCTCAGCTTCTCGATCCTTGGCGGACCCACGATGTTGCCGCCGGGAATCGTGCTGACCCCGGAGGGTCTCCTGGTCGGCGTGCCAGAGCGCATCGGCGAATGGAACTTCGTGGCCGAGGTCTACGAGCGGGCGCCGACCACCACGGACTTCGACTCCAGCCTGCTGTATCTCGAGGTGCATCCGGACGACGGCTTCGCCATCACACCGAGCACTCTGCCGGAGGCGCGGGTGGGCCGAGCCTATGAGGTGCGTCTGTCTGCGGTCGGCGGGCGGGCGCCTTATGCATGGCGCCTCGCGGGCGAAGGGCAGCTCCCGACCGGCCTGCGTCTCAACGTCGATCAGGCAGGCGCAGAGGAGTCACTCGTCCTCGAAGGCACACCCAGTTCCGTGCCTGCTACCCCGGGCGGGGTCTTTGCCTTTCTGCTCGAGGTCACCGACGCCCAAGGTCGTCGCACCGAACAGCCCCTCTCGCTTCGCGTGCTCGGCGCCGACGAGGGTCTGACCCCGGAGGCCGGGGGTTGTGGTTGCGGCACAACCCCCGGCACACCGGGATGGGGCTCTCTTCTTCTCTGTCTTGCGCTTTGGCTCATTCGCCGTCGCGCTTAGGCGGATAACAGGGCTGTGGTCTCGAGCATGACAAAAGGTGGGTCTTCCGCTTCGGCTTCGACGCAGCCTCGGCGCTTGGCCCAGAGCTCGGGCGTGATCGCGAAGAGGTCCACCCAGAGGCCTTCATCGTTCCGAAAGCCACAGTGCCTTCGGTAGCCGAGCTTCTTCACGAGGGCCGCCGATGCAAGGTTGTCTCGCAGGACCAGGAGTCCCGCGCGTTCGATGCGGAGATGGTCGAACAAGTAGTGTCCGATCGCGTCGGCCATGTCCTTCGCGAGACCCGAGCCTCGGTTCTTGGGGTTCGGGATGGCGAGCCCGATCTCCCAGTGGTCGCGATCGAGCTTGGGTGGAAACACGATCACGAAGCCAACGCGCCTGTGATCCCTCGATCGATGGGCGATGCCGACGACGACATTGCCCGCGTCGTAGCGCCTTCGAGTCGATGCGCCGCTCGGACTGGTGTATCCGAACATCCGCCAGATCTCTTCTTCATCGAACTGGCCGAACACCCACTCGAGCTCCGTCCGTGTCGGTGGCATGAGCTCGATGGAAGCGCGCTGGATACCGTACTCCATGGCTCACTTCTCGCGTCTAGATCCGGCTCCTGCCGCGACCGTCGGCGCCGCGCGCCGAACCAAGTGCGGGGGTGGTCGCGCGATGGGCTTGAGCACACTCGCGCGAACACTCCCCTCGGGTGGTCGGGCATTCAAGGCGGGTGCGGTCCTCGTCGCGAGGTCGTCGTCTCCGCCCCACTCGACGGCCAAACGCTGGTGGGCTCTAGAGTCATCCAAGCGAGCATCGCCGATTCCCTCGCAGATCGAGTCAAACAAGGTGCGTTGCTCCCGAATGAGCTCGGTCACCGCATCCGCTGCGTCCGGAGCGTCGAGCTTTTCATTGGCGTACCGCACGAACGCATACAAGCTCACCAGCGCGTCCATCCACTCGGTGTACAGCTCGCGCGCCCCGAGGTCCTCGAGTTGCGCTCTCAGCTCCGCGAGCTGAGGCTCGCCGAGCTTGTCGCCCGCCGCTTCGAAGAGCTGGAACGTCCGATCCGCGATGGGGTGTAGCTTGCTGGGCTGTCGGTAGGTTTGCGCCAGCTGAAGTAGCTCTCTTGGACTCCTCATGAGTGCTCCGGCTACTTCTTACCGCCGCCGAAGATCCCCAGGACACCCTTCAAGAGGCCACCGATACCCCCAGTGAGGAAACCTCCGACCACTTGGCCGAGCATGTCGCCCATCCCTTGACTCGCTTCGCTGGCGCGCTGAGATTGACCCGAGTTTCTGTCGACGTCGCTCTGCGCCTTCATCACTTCGAAGTTGACGCCTTCTGGCCCGATTCCGATCTTCATGCCGTCCTCCTGACGTGTGCTCGCTATCCAAGCGAGGGTTGAGCTTCAGCAAAAAGCAATGGCCATGCCACGCCGATGGACGTGCAATGCGCGCCGTCGAGGCTCCGTGAGGGCTCGACTCTGGCGCCTGAAGGCATCAATTCAAGGCATCGAGGCGGCAGCCGAAGGGAGGGTGGTTGTCCCTGAGGCGGGACGCTGAGGCGCCTCGGTTTCAGCCTGATCTTTGGCGAGCCGGGCCTTTTCGCGCCCGAAGTCCTCTCTTTCTTGGGTATGCTGCGCCGATGTTGCGCCGGCTCCTGCCCCTCGCGCTCTTCACCCTCTGGGGCGCTTCGGGCTGCGGCGATGACGCCATCGGGGTGGCCACTTCGAGCTTCCGGGTGGAACCCCAGGAGATCGACTTTGGGGTCGTCGAGCTCGGGCAGCAGAAGACCGAGGACCTCGTGCTTCGCAATATCGCCACGATCTTTGGCAAGCTCGAGTCCATCCAGGTCCAGGATGACTGCTCCGGCTGCATCGTGGCCTTCGGTGAGCCCGGTACCGTGGAGAGCCTCGGTCAGCGCACGCTCACCCTTCGCTTCCGTGCGGTGCGTCTCTCTGTCGCGACCGCCACCGTCACCCTGGCCACCGATGATCCCGAGAACCCGGAGATCGACGTCTACGTTCGAGGACGTGGGACGGACACCCGCGCGCCGGACATCGAGGTGCAACCCGAGCGCATCGATCTCGGGCTGGTGCCGGCGGGCGGGGTGGCGCTCTCGTCCTTCGTCATTCGATCGACCGGCACCAACGATCTGTTGCTCGATCGGATCTCGATCGATCCCCCGGATGCGCCCTTTCGCATCACGACCTCCACCCCCACTCGCGATCGACCGGGGGTGATGCGGCCCGGCGCGCAAGCGAGCGTGACCTTGCGCGCGAGCTTGCCTGCGAGCGCCACCGGTACGGTCTCGGCGCGGATCCTCATCGAGACCAACGTGGTGAAGGAGAAGAACGTCCCTGGCCGCGTCGGGGTCGTCGCGGTGCCCATCACCGCGAATCCGAACTTACCTCCGGTGGCGGTGGTCGGTCCGGAGCAAACCGTGGAGCCCTGGAGCCGCGTCACGCTCGATGGTTCGGGCAGCTACGATCAAGACAACCCACCCAACGAACCCCTGAGCTACCGATGGCAGTTTCGCACTTTGGCGCCGGGCTCCACCACCGTGCTCGAGCGCGCCCGCACCACGCAGCCTTCGTTTTGGATCGACGTCACCGGTCGCTATGAGATCGAGCTCGTCGTGACGGACTCGCTCGGACTCGAGAGCGCTCCGGCGGTGGCGGTGGTCGATGCGCTCCCGACCAACGCCATTCGCATCGAGCTGACCTGGGACCACCCGGACTCGGATCTCGATCTGCACCTCCTCCAGCTTGGGGGCGCGTTCTGCGACTGCGCGACGGATGTGCACTACCGCGAGTGCGGGCGTACACCGAACTGGTTCCCCAGCACCCCGGGCGCCAACCCTCGACTCGATGTGGACGATCGCGCCGGCTTCGGACCCGAGAACATCAACATCGATGGTCACGGCGCGGATCGATTCGTGCCTTCGGGCCGTTATCAGATCGCGGTTCACTACTACTCGACGAACGAGGGGGTCTCGAGCTGGCCCACCACCACCAGCAACGCGACCGTCCGGGTCTTCTTCTACGGGCTGCTCGCGGGGCAGTTCACTCGGGCCCTCACGCAAGGCGATGACCTCTGGTTCGCGGCTGAAATCCAGTGGCCCGAGATTAAGGCGATACCCCTCGACAGCTACAGTCCCGGCGTCCAGTGCGGCGCCTTCTAAGCGTTGGAAAACGCTCGCTGAACTGAGCACGCCCCTTGCTAGGAGGCACGTCGATGATCATTTCCGAACGCAGGCCCGGTAGGACCTTAGGCGGACGACAAGTAGGGGACGAGGCGCCTACTTTCCAGCTCGTGCCTCGCTCCCTTCTGCTCTGGGTCGCCCTTGTTGCGATGGGTCTCTTCGCGTGGGCCCCGTCGGCCGCCGCCCAAGACCTTCCGAACCTGCGGGCCGAGTCCGTGGACGCTCCGCTCGAGGCGGTCTCGGGATCTCAGATCTCGGTCGAGGTCGAACTCTCGGTCCCGGGTACCCCCGCGGCCGGGGCCTTCTCCTATCGGCTCCTGCTCACTCCCAACGGTGCGGTGAGCTCCGGCTTCGCGATCGGCACCTTCGGTCCGGTCAGCTTGGCGGCGGGACAGACCGAGACCTTCACCGCGGTCGCGACGATTCCCGGCAACGTCAGCGGGCGTTTCTTCATCGCGGTCGAGGTTGATCCGGCCAACGCGGTCCTCGAGCGCAACGAGCTCGACAACACTAAAGCCTCCGCTTCGGATCTCTTTATCCGTTCGCCCATGCCGAGCCTCGTGGGCTCGCAGCCCGTGCTCGAGACACCGGAAGCACGCGTGGGTGATGCCGTGAGCTTCAGCCTGCGGGTCTCGAACGCAGGTGAACTCGCCGCCGATGTCCCGGTGGCGCTCTATTTGAGGCCGCTGGGCAGTCGAACCGAAGCTCGCCCCGCAACGCCGATCGTGAGCCGCCTCGACCTCGAGCTCGCTCGTCGCTCGGTGTCAGTGGGGCCGGGACAGACCGTTCAGGTCGGGCTCTCGGGCCTGCTTCCGGCCGGACTCTCGGTCGGGGACTACGTGGTCGGCGCGTTCATCGATCCGGAAGGCACCGTCACCGAGACCGTCGTCGTCGACAACCTCGTGGTCGCGAGCGCTGCGCTCAACATCTACGAAGAGACGCTCGAGCTCGTCACGGACGGGCTCCCCGGCGCAGCTCAGTTTGTGCCCTTCTTCGTACGTCTCGAGTCGAGCGGCGGGAACGGACACTACAGCTACCGGCTCGTGCAGAGCACCTTGCCCGAGGGCCTCACGCTCTCGCGCTCGGGTGACAACGCTGGCGTCATCTCCGGCACTCCGGTTCGTTTTGGCGGCTATCCGCTCGAGATCGAGGTCGAGAGCCGCGGGCTCGTGCATCGAAAACGCCTACAGCTCGACGTCGCCGACAGCCCGCTCGAGCTCACCATCGTCACCCCGGACCTGCCGGCGGGAACGCTGAGCCTCGACTACGACATCGCGCTCGCGGCGGCCGGCGGTCAGCCCAACTACACTTGGTCCGTGAGCGGTGGCAGGCTGCCGCCGGGACTCGACATCGGCACCGACGGTGTCATCAGCGGCGTGCCGCTCAAGGATGGCGAGTTCACGATCGAGATCACCGTGAAAGACGCCAACGGCACGGTGGTGGTTCGCGAGTTCACGATCACGGTTGAAGCGCCCAACGTCGTGATCCTCACCGGCCGAGTGCCCACGCTCCCTTTGCTCGAGGCGGTCGACTTCCAGGTCATCGCTTCGGGTGGCCAGGAGCCTTACGGTTGGACCGCGCTCTCGGATCCGCCTCCGGGCCTGCGTCTGACGGAAGACGGTCGTCTCGAAGGCACGCCCAGCCAGGTCGGCCGATTCGCCCTGCGCGTTCAAGTGACGGACAGCTCCGAAGCCGAGTCCCAGGACACGGGCCTTCTTCAGGTCGAGATCGCGGACGTGGGTCCCTTCGAGATCATCACTCAGCGCCTCGATCCGGGGCCGGTTCGCGTCGAGTTCGTCCGAGAGATCCGAGTGGAGGGGGGCGTCGAGCCCATCGAGTGGAGCTTCGCGCCTGGCAATGGTCTTCCGTCCGACTTCACGCTCGAGACCGCAGGCCGCACCGCCACCATCCGGGGCAACTCGGTGCGTTCGGTGGCCCATGGGTTCACGCTGCGCGCCGAGGACGCCGCAGGTCGCCAGCGCGAAGGCACCTTCGCCATTCGTATCGACCAGTTCACCGCCCCGCCCGTCGCCGCCGGCTGCTCGGCCACCGAAACGAGCGGCTCCCCGCTGCTCCTCCTCTTTGGCCTCCTGGTCCTCGGTTTCCTCCGTCGGCTCTCTAGACGCGCTTGACCAAGGCCTGGGAATACGGTCCTAAGACCGTTGAATGACGGCTGTCTTCGTCTTTGGCGGGTCCGGATACTCCGGGCTCGAGCTGCTTCGGGTCTTGGCTTCTCACCCGGACGTTCGTGTGGCCGGGGCCAGCTCGGACCGCTTCGCGAACGAGCCGATCTCTCGCGTCTTGGCTGGCTTTACCCAAGACCTGCGCTTCGAGTCTCACGAGGCGCTGCTCGAGCGCGCTCGGGACGGAGTGGCCCTGCTGGCCACGCCGCACGAAGTGAGCCGCGACCTCGCGACCACGCTGATCGAGCGCGGCCTGCGCGTCATCGATCTATCCGGTGCGTTTCGCCTGGAGGATCTGGGGAGCTACGCGGAGTGGTACGGCTTCACCCACGACGAAGTCGGTCTGGTGATGGAGGCGCACTACGGGCTGCCCGAGCTCTTCCCTTGGCCGGTCGCGCCGGTGCGGTTGGTCGCCAACCCCGGCTGCTATGCCACCGCAGCCCAGCTTGCGGTCGGTCCGCTCGTGGCCGCCGGTCTCGTCGAGCCCACGGTCATCATCGACGGTAAGAGCGGGGTGACCGGGGCGGGCCGAAAGCTCTCCGATGATCTCCTCTTCTCCGAGGTCGCCGAGTCGATGCGGCCGTACAGAGTGGCGCGGCATCAGCATACCCCCGAGATCGAACAAGGGCTCGCTCGGCTTTGGTCGGGGGGACGTCCGAGCACACTCTCGCTCTCCTTCACCACGCATCTCATCCCCATTCGTCGGGGCCTCTTGGTGTCCGCGTATCTGCGGGCGCGCCCGGGCGTCGACCAAGCCGCGATCGACGCGGTGTATCGCGAACGCTACGGCGCCGCACCCTTTGTCCGGGTGCTCGACCGCCCGCCCGAGACCTCCGCGCTCACCGGCACCAACTTCTGCGATGTCACGGCCACGCTCGACGCGCGAACCGGCACGGTGATTGCCTTTGGTGCGCTCGACAACCTCATGAAAGGAGCCGCCGGTCAGGCGGTTCAGAATCTCAACGCCCTCTTGGGGCTCGATGAGACCCGTGGACTCCTGCCCGCGGTTCGGCCCGGAGAAACCAAGTGAACGAGCTCCCTGATCTTCCTCTAGGCTTTCTCGCCAACGGCTCGAACTCCGGCATCAAGAACGCGAAGCGCGATCTCGGCGTCATCGTGAGCGAGAACGAGGCGGTCTTTTGGGGTTCACTCACCACCAACCGGAGCCGCGCGCACTGCATCGAGCGAGCGGAGGCCATTCGCAGCGGTGGTCGTCCGGTGCGGGCGCTCATTGTTTGTAGCGGTAACGCCAACGCCTTGACCGGCCCCAAGGGCAAGGAAGACGACGCCGCGATGGCGCGCGCCCTGGCAGAGAAGATCGGAGTCGAGCCGCACGAGGTGCTGACCGCGTCCACGGGGGTCATCGGACATCGGCTGCCGGTCGATAAGGTCGTCAGCGGGGTCCCGAAGCTCGTGGCGCAGATGTCCGAGGATCCAGAGACCTTCGCCCAGAGCATCATGACCACCGATCGCACCATGAAGGTCGCCGTGAGGGAGATCTTCATCGAGGGCATTCGAGTCAAGTTGCACGCGGTGGCCAAAGGTGCGGGCATGATCGCACCCGAGCTCGCTACGACCTTGTGCTTCGTGACTACCGACTGCGCCATGTCGCAGGCGGCCTTGCGCATGGCCCTCGAGAGCGCGGTGGAGACCTCCTTCAACCAGATCAGCGTGGACGGCGATATGTCCACCAACGACTGCATCTACGCCATGGCCAACGGCGCGGCGGAGAACGAGTCTCTGGATCCCGGCGACACCGAGCTCCAGGTGTTCACCGAGGCCCTCACGGACCTGCTTCAGGAGATCGCTAAGGCGATCGTTCGAGATGGTGAGGGTGCCACGCGCATGTTCGAGATGCGGGTCGAGGAGGCGGCGAGCTACAACGATGCGCGCGCTCTGTCTCTCTCGGTGGTGAGCTCCTCGCTCGTAAAGGCCGCCATCTTCGGCGCCGATCCCTATGCTTGGGGCCGAATTGGCGCTTCGCTGGGCGCGGCGGCCGCCTACGTGAACGCCGCCTTTGACCCAGACCGTCTCGAACTCGAGCTCCAGGGCACCACGGTGTTCAAGGCCGGCGAGCCGGTAGAACTGGGTGACGCGGCCGCGGTCTTGAAGCACCGCATGACCGAGCCCGAGATCTACATCACCGCAAAGCTCGGCCAAGGGACCGGCCAGGCGAAGGCTTGGGGCTGCGATCTCACCTACGACTACGTGAAGATCAACGCCGACTACGCCACCGTCACTCGCACCGACGATCAAGGGCAGGTCAGCGTGGATGAGCGGCTCTCCGAGTTTGGTCCCACCATCAAGAAGAAGCTCCTCATCGAGGCCTTGCGCTACATCGATCGCTTCAATCACGTACGCGCGGTGATCAAGCTCGGCGGTGCGGCCATGGTCGACCCCAAGCTCGAGATGGAGTTCGCCGAGGATGTCCTCTTGCTTCAGTCCGTCGGCCTGCGACCCATCGTCGTGCACGGCGGCGGGCCAGAGATCTCGCGGACCCTCGACAAGCTCGGGGTCAAGAGCGAGTTCATCGACGGTCTGCGCGTCACCGATCGCACATCGATGGAGGTCGTCGAGATGGTGCTCTCCGGCAGCGTCAACCAGCGCATCGTCGCCGCGCTCAACCGCCAAGGCGGAAAAGGCGTGGGGCTCTCCGGTAAGGACGGCGCGCTCATTCGTGCCAAGCCCATCCAGAGCAGCCACGACTACGGTCAGGTGGGTGAGGTGGTCTCGGTCGACTGCACCCTCATCGACATGCTCGAAAAGGACGGCCGAGTGCCGGTGATCTCACCGGTCGGCCTGGGCGATGACGGAAGCGCCTTCAACATCAACGCGGACGTCGTGGCATCGGCGCTCGCGGTGGCCCTTGGGGCGCCCAAGCTCATCTTTCTCTCCGATGTGGCCGGCCTTCTGGACCAGGGGAAGGTGGTCTCCGAGCTCAACGGGGACCAGCTCAAGGCGCGTATCGAGCGGGGCGACATCACTGGGGGCATGTTGCCCAAGGTGCAAGCTGCCTTGTCCGCGCTGCGCGGAGGTGTCGAGAACGTTCATCTCGTGGACGGCCGAGTGCCGCACAACGTCATCGCAGAGCTGTTCACGGATCGAGGCGTGGGCACTTTGATTCGGAGGACCTGATGATTCGAGCTCATCTCAAAACCCCCTCGGTCGCGATTTCGGCCGATCCGCGTCGGCCCGCCGTGTTGGGCCTCCTCGCGTTATCGAAGGATAGCGCATTCGTCGGCCCGCCTTGCGGGCCTCGCGCCTTGGCCGTCCCGCTCGGTCGGGGGTATTGAGATGAGCTCCCGTCACTACCTCACCGAGCTGGACATTACGACCGAGGAGAGCCGAGAGCTCCTTAGTTCTGCCCGTCGGTTAAAGCGGGAACGTGGCAAGACGGATGCTTCGAGGAGTGCGCTCACGGGCAAACACGTCGCGCTTTACTTCGAGAAGCCTTCGGTTCGCACGCGTACCTCGTTTACAGTGGCGGTCCAGGAACTCGGTGGTCATGTCATCGAGCTTTCTTCCGGCAGCACCAAGGTCGGCAAGGGCGAGCACGAGGAGGACTTCGCGAAGGTCGTGGGCCGGTATGTACATGCGCTCGTGGCGCGTGTGTTCGAGCAGGGCAAGCTCGAGGGCATGGCGAGGACTGCCGGCATCCCGGTGGTGAATGCGCTCTCGGATGATCGTCACCCGTGTCAGGCCTTGGCGGACGCGCAGACCATCTTGGAGCACAAGGGTCGGATCGAGGGCATCAAGTTCACGTTTGTGGGCGAGGGCAACAACGTCGCCGCTTCCACCGGGCTCTTGCTGGCCGCACTCGGCGCCGAGGTGAAAGTGGCCTCACCCAAAGGCATGTCTGTAAAGCAAGACATCCTCGCCGCAGCCGAGGGACTCGAGGGTTCGCTGGTCGCGCTCGAGGATCCGCTCGAAGCCGCGCATGATGCCGACGTGCTCTACACCGACACTTGGGTGTCGATGGGGGCGGAGTCGGGCGCGGAGGCCCAGCGCAAAGCGCTCTCTGCGTACCGCATCGACGACGCGATGCTGAAACTCGCGCCCAAGGCGATCGTGATGCACTGTCTGCCGGCGGTTCGCGGCGAAGAGATCACCAAAGAGATCATGTATGGGCCTCAGTCGGCCATATGGGACCAGGCCGAGAACAGACTTCATGCTCAGAAGGCGCTGCTTCAGTGGCTTCTCAGCGGCGCCTGAGTGACGAGGAAGGAGACCTTTGTGAAAGACAAACTCGGCATCGCACGGTGGGGCATCTTGCTCGCGCTGCTCACGTTGCTCTACGGCTACGGTCTGGGCATGACCTTCGGCGGCGCGGAGGAGCAGCTGAAGGCGAAGCTCACCGCCGGGGGCGCGGCCTGGGTCGATGCGCAACTCCACGCGACCAAGAGCAGCACGAACGCAGCCGGGCTCGCGGTCGCGCGAGCGAAACTCGAGGCCGACGCCAGCAAGGTCGTCGAGAAGTCTTGGATCTACATGAAGCGGGCGCATCTACACGCCAACGGCCTTGGAACCTCGGCGCTCGCCCTCATCCTGTTGCTCGCAATGAGTGGCGCTTCCGATCGGCGGCTGCGCTTCACCGCGCTCGCCCTCGGCCTGGGCGGACTCGGCTATGCGAGCTTCTGGATGTTCGCCGGCTTCATGGCCCCCGAGCTGGGGAGCACCGGCAAGGCCAAGGAAGCGCTCACCTTTCTGGCTGGTCCGAGCGCCCTTCTATGCGTAGGCGGGCTGATTTCGGTCATCGCTTCGTTCGTCGTGGGTGGTCGCGAGTCACGCTGAGCCGCAAACTGACCGATGCAGGGAAGATTTCCAAATCCCTGTTTTGCAAAGACTATCTCCAGGTCCGCAAGGAAAAAATAAGGGGAAATGTAGGCAACGTAGGCCCAGTTCTGCCGAGAATCTTTCTACAAAGGAAACTCACCATGACGAGCCTAATGCCCCCCCGAATCGCCTTCCAGACCAAGATCGCCGCTGCCGTCCAAACGGACTCCCCTGGCGGCTCCAAGATCATCAAGCCCGAGTACGAGGATGCCATTCGGCAACTCGGCAGCATCAGCGACGCCGACCGAGCGCTGGTGAAGGACACGCTCGAAGGCAAGAAGATGAGCCAGTCGGTGGGGCGAGCCTACCGCAAGCTCATCAAGGGCACGCAGCCCGAGTCGAAGATCTCCGCGGCCACCCAAGAGAAGATCCGCGCGCAGTTCAACGCGGTGCGCGGCGCGGCAGAGCTCGGCGAGAGCTACAGCTCCTTGCCGGTGGGCGCCCGGATGGAGACGTTCACGCTCGAAGACAGCACCTGCAAGCCCAACATGGTCTGCATCTGGGCCGGAGCGGTGTGGACCGCGCACGTCCCCTCGGGCCCGGTGCACAGGCCGACTGATCCGAACAAGGCGGAGAACTTCTTTGTGGGACGCGCGAGCCCCGGCGAGCCGGTGCAGTACTATGGTCCTTTCGCGGTCGACGCGCCGAAGGTCACGCATCATGCGCCCAAGGTGCAGAGCGCGCGCTTCGACGGCGGCAATGGGCTGCAGTTTCACCCGACGCCCTCGCGCGACCCCGCGATCGTGCTGAAGGCCTCGTTCTATCCCATCGACGTGAAGCCGAGCTTCGAGCTCGACGTGCAGGGCACGAACATCACCGTGACCTGTGACGCGACTCGTCCCAAAGGGGCGCCGGTGCCGCGCGGCATCATGCAGCCCAAGGACTTCTCGATCCCGTTCTTCCCGCCGGAGCCCGGCGCGACCTATACGCTGAACGTGGTCGATCGCGAGGGGAACAAGCTCACGCCGAGCACGACCTTCTCGGCCGTGATGCCGGTGTAACGCGCGAGTCAGAACCTTCAGATGGGCATCGAACTCCTCACCCAGGAGCGACTGCGGCACTTGTTACGCTCGCCACCTGGCCCAGGAGTGCTCCTCTTTCTGACGGACGTTTCCGAGTATCCCTCCTCTATCGGGGTGGTCATCGGAGCACGGAAAGTGGCGGTGGCTGCCGCGCCCGCGGCGCCTTTCGGCCTGGCGACGGACGCGGACCGCGATCGCCTCGCGATCGCCCTCGGTCCGCTGAACGTCGCTCTCAGTAGGTCTCGTGAGAGGCATGAGGCCTGGGTGAGTTTCTTGGTCCATCTCCGCCCGGCGGGTGTGTTCGTCCCGGAGGCCGCGATCCCGCAGCTCGTTGCGGCGGGGCCCGGCATCCTTCCCGTGGTCTGGGAACCGCTCTCTGCTCGCTGAGAGCTCCGCATCGGTCACTGCTTCGAAGTGGGTTGATCGGCGGCTGCTCGGCGCACATCGGCCAGCCTCGGCGGCACGAACGGCCTGCCCGACCCAGCATCGCTTCGGCGCCGAAACCGAGAGGGACGAGCGACGAGTCGCTGCAGCTTCTCGAGTGCATGGGGCACATCGAACACGACGCCGCCCCAGGAAGCGGGTGAGGATACGCAAATCCTCGACTCCGATCCGCCTCTTCGCCCGCTTGTCAGGGGCGGTAAGGGCGAATCCGGCCGGGATCGCCGAACATGGGTCTCCAAGGAGGCGAACCATGAAGGTGCTGACCGACCAGATGCGTAGACGGAGCTTGGAGGCGGCGGACCGGCTCGCGTCGCCCCCAGAACGGGCGGGGATTCGTCGCGAGTTCACGGCCACGGAGATTCGCACCGCTATCGAAAGGCGCGACACCGAGACACTCATTGCCTTCAAGGCTTCAGCCGAGGCGTCCTTCCGGACGGGATCGCTGGACGCGATCCTGCAATCGCTGGACGTGCTCCACGGAAGCGCTTACTCGAACAAGGAGGCCGGCCGACCCCTGATCGTCGAGCTCGACGCCGCCGGCTTCGCGCACGCGCAGCGGTTGTTGACGCAGATCGCGGCCTACCGGACGCACCTGCATTCGCCGCACGGCAGCAACATCGCGCAGGCTCGAACGGAGCTGATTTCTCTGCTTCAGAAGCAGGGCGTTCTAAAGCTCCAGGGATTCGACGCGTTTGCAGCTCCCATACTCGAAGCGCTCGAGCAGTCTTCGCCCCGGCATGCGGCAAAGCTCCGAAGCCTTCTCGAACCTCGCTCGACGGGGTTCGATTCTCAGGTCCCCCGGTCGCCGGGCGAACTCGAAGCCAAGCGGGCGGAGCAGGAGACCGCCCGTACGGTGCTCGACGGAGACATCGGGGGCAAGAAGCCTGCCTCGAAGTCGGGAACGCTCTTCTGGCGGGCGCACCTCGCGCGGACCCAGGCTGCGGGCTAGCCCAGCTTGGCTTCGAGAGAGACCGGGACCGTGCTGAGCGCCCGTGAGATCGGGCAACCCGACTTGGCCTTCTCGGCCAACTCCTTGAACTGGGCGGCATCGATGCCATCCACCTTGCCGGTGAGGCTAAGGCGGATGTTCTCGATGGTCCAACCGATCTCGCGCTTCTCCATCTCGACCGTGGCCGTGACCGACAGCTCTTGGGGTGGGTGTCCGGCATTCGAGAGCTGGAAGGACAACGCCATGGCGAAGCATCCCGCATGGGCGGCACCGATGAGCTCCTCGGGGTTCGTGCCCGCCTTGCCGTCCTCGCTCTGAAATCGCGCTTTGGCCGAGTAGGGCTGTTCCTTGAAGGCGCCGCTCTGGGTGCTGAGAACGCCCTGACCTTCGGCGCCAGTTCCGCGCCAAACTGCTGTGCTGGTTCGTTTGATCATGCGCGGCACCCTACGCGCGAATCCAAGGCCGAACAAGATGGCCGGTGGAGCTTCGAGAGCGACCCTATTCCCTGCGGTTCTGCTATGAGGGGAAGGTGCGTGGACCCGCATGGTGTTCACGCCCAAACCCCGGGAGTTCGGATGAAACGTAGCTTTTTGGCCCTTCTCATTGGCCCCTGTTTGGCGCTCGCCGCTTGCACCAAAACCACGGCGGAGGTGGAGGACGAGACCTCCGTCACCATCAAGTCCTTCAGCCCTGAAGGGGTGACCGGCACCCAGCCGCTCGAGGTGCGGTTCAGCAAAGACTTGGTCAAGCAGGATCAGGTCGGCAAGAAGGCTCCCGCCGGCAAGTACCTCGAGATCAATCCTCCCATCCCGGGCAGCTACGAATGGCGCGAGCCGAACTTGCTCGCCTATGTACCCAGCGAGCCGCTGCGGCCCAGCACCCGATACACCGCCAAGGTTCGTGACGAGGCGACAGGCAGGCTCCGTCTCATCGGCAACCGCGAGTTCCGCTTCAACACTGAGCTCTTTCAGCTCAAGTCGGTGACGCCCTTCTTCGAGGGGGTGGCGCCGGCCATCCAAGTACGCACGAACCTGGAGTTCAGTCACCCGGTCGACCCCAAAGACCTGACCGACGTCGTCACATTTACGGATGCCACCGGACGCGTACTTCCCGCGAGCCTGCGTTCGAACCGCAAGGATGCGGTGATGAGCTTCGACATCGATCGCCTGCTCTCGGCCGAGGAGGCCGCAGAGATCACGGTGCTCGTGCGAGGCAAGCTCAGCGCCACTGCGGGCGGCGAGCCACTTGGCAAGGATGTCACACGCACCGTCAACTATGTCACCGCAGGTGCGCTCGAGCTCCAGGACGTTTATGTGCAACAGTCCGACGGACAACCCTCGTTGTACGTACGCTTCAACGCCGACGTCGATCACGAGCTCGCGTACAAATCGATCACCGTCGAGCCCGCGGTCGAGACCCGCGCCGCGGCGCAATACTTTGGCGTCTCCTTGGTGGGCGGTTTCAAGCCCGGGGACACCTACAAGATCACGGTCAAGGCCGGCCTCGCCAGCCGCCAGGGTGGAGTGCTCGGCGCTGCGGTGACCCGAGCGGTGATGGTGCCCGACCTCGAGCCCGAAGTCCGCTTCTCTGGGCAGGGCAGCTACCTCATGAAGAGCGGTAAGCAAAGCTTTGCGGTGGAGTCCACCAACGTCGCGAAGCTACGAATCACCGTCGACAAGGTCTTCGAGAACAACATCCTCCACGTGCTTCCGCGGCTGCGCGGTGGCGCGAGCTACTCGAGCTGCGAGTACGGATGCGATGGTGAGTATGAGGGGTACGACGACTACTATGGAGGTGGCTACGACGCGCCTTCTGATCTCTCAACCTACGGCGTCACCATCTTGCAGGGCGAGATCCAGGTCGCGCACGAAAAGAACAAGCGCGTGACCACTGCGGTCCCGTTTCAAGAGATCGACGAGGACAAACGACAAGGCCTCTACCGCGTCCGAGTCGCGGACACCGAGCAAGGCTGGGTCTATGCCGAGCGGTGGCTGCTCGCCACCGACTTGGGTCTCACCGCCAAGGTCGGGTCCCGCGAGGCGCGCGTGCAGGTCGCGTCCATCTCGAACCTCGGGGCGCTCCCTGGGGTGGAGGTGAGTTTCATCTCCCGCACCAACCAGCTCATGGCGAAGGTGAACACCAACGCAGAAGGCGTGGCGGTGCTCAGCCTCGCGGGCATCAACCCCGCCGAGCCTCTCTCTTTGGTGACCGCGCGGCGGGGAAGCGACTTCTCCTATCTGTCACTCGCAGATACCGCGATCCCGACCGCCGACTTCGATGTGGGCGGGGAGGGGGACACCAGTTCCGCCTACGAGGCCTTTGTCTACGCCGACCGAGGCGTGTATCGCCCGGGCGACAAAGCGCACCTCACGGTGATCGTGCGCGACGCCGCGCTGAACACGCCGCCTGCCTTTCCGTACCGACTCGAGATCCGAAATCCCCGCTGGCAGGTGTTTGACATCCTGCGCGGCAATACGCAGCTCGACGGCGCTCAGAGCTTCAGCATCGCCATCCCGGAAGACGCCCTCACCGGCGACTACAACGTTCGCGCGCTCTCGGCCGATGGTCAGAGCGTTCTCGGTCGACTCCTGCTCAAGGTCGAAGACTTCATGCCGGACCGGATCAAGGTAGACGTCAAGCCGGGGCAGCGCGCCGTGAACCTGCCCGACCCGGTGGAGTTTCAGGTCGAGAGCGCCTACCTGTTCGGCGCCAAGGCCTCGGGTCTCGGCTACGCCGCGAGCTGTCGCTTCGACGAAGTGCCGGTGCCCGGCGCCAAGTTTGGTGGCTTCAGCTTCGCTGATGACAACGGGTCGGATGGACGCAGGTCGGTTTCCAGCACCGAAGACGTCGGTGAAGGCGAGCTCGACGAGGAAGGCAAGACCGCGGTGAGCTGCGAGCTCTCGAGTGGGCTCACCCCACGCCGTCCGGTCCGTGTGAGCGCCATGGTGACGGTCTCGGAGCGTGGTGGCCGCGCGGTTGTGGGGTCCGGCTCGGCCTTGATGCACGCGCACCCGTTCTATCTGGGGGTTCGTCGCAACGCGGCCGAGAGCTACGCCGAGCGGGGAAAGGACGCCTCGCTCGAAGTCATGGCGGTCGATCAGAACGGGGAGGCCAAGAAGGGCGTTCAGGTCGACGCCACGTTCTATCAAGTGGAGTGGAAGACCATCCTTCGCTTCGTGAACAACCGCTATCAGTACGTGAGCGAGACGAGCGAGAAGAAGGTCGGCAGCACCAAAGTGACCACCGGGGATGCTCCGGTGAAGCTCGCGTTTGTGCCCAGTGCGACGGGCCAGTACCGAGTGGACCTCACCGGCGGGACCACCCAGAGCGGGACGAGTCAGACCTTCTGGGTGAGCGGCGGCGGCTATGCCGCTTGGCAGATGACCAAGCCGGACCAGATTGGACTCACACTCGACAAAGCCGAGTACGCGGCCGGCGAGACCGCGCAGGTCATGGTGCGTGCGCCGTTCTCGGGCAAGCTCTACCTCACGATCGAACGTGACCGTGTGCTCACCTCTCGCGTCCTCGATCTCGAAGGCAACAGCGGCTCGGTCAGCATTCCGGTTACGAGCAACATGACGCCCAACGCCTACGTCGTGGCGCAACTCATCCGCTCGCCCAACTCGAAGGAGAAGCAGGCCCCGATGCGGGCCTTTGGCGTGGTACCCATCTCCGTGAAGTCGGAGCAGCACCGGCTCTCCGTGACCGCCGAGATCGTGGAAGAGACGCGCCCCAAGCAGCCGCTCGAGATCAAGGTTCAGGTGCAGGGGCATCGGGGGCCCGCACGCATGACGATCGCCGCGGTCGACGAAGGCATCCTGCGTATCACCAATCACACGAGCCCAGACCCCTACGTCTTCTTCTTGCGCAGAAAACGTCTGGGGCTCCGCACCCACGACATGTACGAGCTCTTGTTGCCCGAGGTCCGAGAGCGCGCGACCTCGATCCTACGCGCCTCTGGTGGTGATGAGGAGGTGCGAAAGAAGCACCTCTCGCCGGTGAGCGTGAAGCGCGTGAAGCCGGTGGCGCTGTGGTCTGGCATCGTCGATCTGGCGCCGGACGGTTCCGGCACCGTTAGATTCGACGTTCCGGAGTTTCAGGGCGCGCTTCGAGTGATGGTCGTGGCCTTCGAGAGAGAACGCTTTGGCGCGGCTTCCAAGATCGTGAAAGTTCGCGATCCCATCGTGGTGACCCCCACCTTGCCGCGCTTCTTTGGCCCACTCGACAAGGTCGAGATGCCGGTCGAGGTCTACAACGGCACCAAGAAGGAGGCGAACATCGAGGTCTCCACCCAGATCGAAGGTCGAATCAAGGTCATGGGTTCGAAGAGCCAGAACCTGAAGCTTCCGGCCGAGGGCCGAGGGGTCGTCACCTTCAACCTCCTCGCGGACGAGGTGGCGGGCAAAGCAACTGTCACCGTCGTGGGACGCGCGGCCGGCGCAGAGACCCAGGCCACCACGGAGCTCGCGATTCGGCCGCCCAACACCGTCACCACCGAGGGCGCAGCCTTCTCGGCCTCATGGAACGCGGAGGGCAAGTACACCATCCCCGGCGGCTTCATGGAGGGCACGCAGAAGGTCAACATCACCGTGGGCGGCGCGCCGGTGGCTCAGTTTGGGGCCGCGCTCCAGTATCTCCTTCGCTATCCCTTTGGCTGCGTGGAGCAGACGACATCGAGGGCCTTTCCGCTTCTGTACTTCAAAGAGCTCGCGGGGCAGTCCGCGCCCGAGCTCGCGCAGGATGGAGCGTCTGACTTCTACGTGAACTCCGCGATCTCCAGGCTGGGGAGCATGCTCTCGCGTCAAGGCGGTCTCAGCTACTGGCCGGGCGCCGACTACGGGCACGCCTGGAGCACCATCTACGGAACGCACTTCTTGGTGGAGGCCAAGAAGGCCGGATTCAGCGTCGATACACACCTCATCGACACACTCTTCTCTCACCTCAACCTCTTGGCCTCCGGGCTCACGGTTCCGTTCTACGGCTCGGCCTCCACCGGGTTGCGAGACCGCGCGTACGCGCTCTATGTGCTCGCCCTGGCCGGTCGGCCCAACAAGAGCGCGGCCATCGCGGTGGCGGAGCGGGTGTTCTCAGAGAAGAGCAAGAAGTCCGTCGTCGACGGCGAGACGAAGGCGCTCACGGCGGGGGCGCTGCTTCTCGCGGGTGACTCCGCTCGCGCGAGTGCCTTCGTGAACGGCGAGGTCTCTCTCGCGGAGGCGGGTCCGCAGCGAGGGTTCTGGTCTCGGTCCCGGGCTGATGCGCTGATGCTGAGCATTCTCGCGGACGTCGCGCCTCGGCACCGGAGTGTCCTTCCGCTCATGCAAGGCTTGGTGAAGTCAGCTCAGGCGGGCCGTTGGTACAACACGCAGGAGAACGCCTACGCGTTGATGGCGCTAGGCAAGATCGGTCGGGTCCTCGGTCAGGATCCCTTCTGGGGCACCATTTACGTAGGGGGTGAAGAGACAAAAAGGTTCGGCAGCGATCGTCCGATCTCGGTGCGCATGACCGGCGCCGAAGCGGTGGGCAAAGAGGTGAAGGTCACCGTCACCGGCAAAGGGACGGCCTTCGTAGGTGTGCAGGTAGAAGGCATCAAGGCCGGCATGCTCGCCGCCACCTCCAAGGGCATCCGGGTGAGCCGAAAGTTCCATTCCACCAGCGGCAGTCCGTTGGCGGGTGACACCATCACCCAGGGAGACCTCGTCGTGGTGGGTATCGAGGTCGAACCGGTGGGCGGATCTCGGATCGAAAACGTCGCCATCGTCGACCTCCTTCCGGCCGGTCTCGAGATCGAGAATCCGCGTCTCTCCGGAGACAGCGTCTTCGAGTGGATGAAAGACCGCGCCGTTCCCGACTACATCGACATCCGGGACGACCGCATCATCTTGTTCACGTCCCTGTCGGGTTCGCAGAGGTACTACTACACCGCGCGCGCGGTCACGAAGGGCGAGTTTGTTCTTCCGCACGTGCACGCCGAAGCGATGTACGACCCACTCACGCACGCCTACGCGGGCGGAGGACGCCTCACGGTGAAGTGAACATGAGGCGCTGGGCGAAGAGAGCGGCAGTTCTGGGGCTCGCGGGGCTCGTGGGGCTCGCCGCCCTCGTTTGGGTGCTGCCCATTCCTTCAGGTCTCGAGACCTCGCACGCGACCCTGGTGCTCGATCGAGACGGCCACTGGCTTCGTGCCTTTGCCAGTCCGGACGAAGATCGGGTCTGGCGCATTCCGGTCACGGAAGCGGAGTTGCCCGAGGCTCTGGTCCAAGCGGTGCTGGCCTTCGAAGACCGGCGCTTCTTCTCCCATCCGGGCATCGATCCGCTCGCGGTGCTGCGTGCCGCGGTCCAGAACGCCCGTGCCGGCCGTGTTGTCTCGGGCGCGTCGACCCTCACGATGCAGGTCGCACGAATGATGGACCGTCGGCCGCGCACCTACGCGGCGAAGCTGAGGGAGGCCTTTCGTGCTCTGCAGCTCGAGTTTCACTTCTCGAAACGCGAGATCCTCGTTCACTATCTGAACCTCGCCCCCTACGGCGGAAACATCGAAGGCATCGGCGCCGCGGCCTGGTTCTACTACGGCCGGCCGGTCTCGAAGCTCAACCTCGACGAACTCGCGGCGCTGGCCGCCATCCCCAACTCCCCCAATCGCTACCGTCCCGACCGTGGGGCGGCCGCTCTCGAGAGGCGCCGCAACGACGTGCTCGAGCGCATGGCCGAAGCCGGTCAGATCAGCATCGCTGAAGCCGAGGAGTCCGCTGCGCTTCCGGTCACCGCGGTGCGTCGCTCCGCTCCCATGTTAGCGCCCCACGCCTCCGAGTATCTTCGTCGGCGCCACCCGGGATCTGCAGTGATCGAGTCGACCATCGACGCCGAGCTTCAACACCGCGTCGCGCGTCTGCTCGGCGAACACGTGCGCTCGCTCGAGCCGCATGGCATTGGTAATGCCTCCGCGGTGGTCATCGAGAACGAGACCGGTGTGGTGCGGGCCTGGGTTGGGTCCAAGTCGTTCTTCGATGTGGCGAGTCAGGGACAGGTCGACGGTGCGCTTGCCCTTCGTTCGCCGGGCTCCACGCTGAAGCCCTTCGTCTACGGACTCGCGCTCGATCGCGGTCTCGTGGGTCTACACACCCTGCTCGAGGACATCCCGATTCACTACCGTGACTGGTCGCCCGAGAACTTCGACGGCGAGTGGCGGGGGGTCGTGAGCGTGCAAGATGCACTCGCTGCCAGCCTCAACATCCCGGCGGTCCACCTGGCGAAGTTGATCGAGCCCGACGGCCTCGTGCGGTTGCTTCACCGCGTCGGTTTCGCGGGCTTTCAGCGGGATCTCGACCGCTTCGGGCTCGCCACCGTGCTCGGTGGCTGCGAGGTGAGCTTGCTCGAGCTCACCAACCTCTACTCGAGCCTCGCGCGTGGTGGTCTCTTTCGAGAAGCCGCGTTAACCAAGGAGGATCTCGAGAAAGAGCGGCCACAGGAGCGCTGGCTCTCCGAAGGTGCGGCGTACTTACTGGGTGAGGTGCTCACGGACGTTGCGCGGCCGGAGCTGCCGGACTTGTGGCGAGACACCGTTTCGATGCCGCGGGTAGCCTGGAAGACCGGAACCTCCTACGGACGTCGTGACGCTTGGAGCGTGGGCTACACGCGTCGCTACTCGGTCGGGGTTTGGGTGGGGAACTTCGACGCCGCGGGCGTGCCGGAGCTCGTGGGGGCTCGTGCCGCCGCGCCCCTGTTCTTTGCGATCGTGAATGCCTTGCCGGGGGTACACGCGGACTCGTGGCTCACGCGTCCGCGCGCCGTCGAGACGCGGCAGGTCTGCGCGCTCTCGGGTGACCTGGCCACGTCCTCCTGCCCTCACACCACCACCGAGCTTGCCTTGACCTCGGCCCCTCAGGGGTCCTGCAAACACCACGTGGAGATCGAGGTCGACGACGAGAACGGCCACCGCCTCTGCTCTCGGTGCCGAGGGAGTCGACCTCGACATTCACACCTGACCGTGGTGTGGCCCCCTCGCGTCGCTTCGCATCTCGAGACCAGCGGCTATCCGGTCGAGCGTGTACCGGAGCACAATCCGAGCTGCGAGCGAGGCCTGGTGGGTGCGGGCCCGGTGATTCACCGGCCGCTCGATGGCGACGAGTTCGTGCTGCGGCAAGGCGTGCCGACGGACCATCAGCAGATCGCCCTTCTCGCGAGCGCCGAGTCCGGGTCCGGTGTCCTGCATTGGTTCGTGGATGACGCCCTCCTCTGGAGCGGTCCTCCCGGGATTCCCGTGCTTCTCGATCCCAAGCCCGGGCAGCATCGGCTCGTGGCGGTCGACCAAGAAGGACGCAGTGCTGCAGTGAGAATCAGCATCGAGCCCTAGAGCTGTCCCCTTTTTTCTCGGCTCGTGGGAAGCTCGTGCCCGGAGCGCATTTGATCATCCTCCTTCTCATCGTCGGACTCGTCGTTCTCGTTCTGGGAGCGGATCTCTTGGTGCGAGGCGCCTCGAAGCTCGCGCTCTCTTTCGGGCTCTCTCCGCTCGTGGTGGGTCTCACGGTGGTCGCATTTGGTACCAGCGCACCCGAGATCGCGGTGTCGGTGGGCGCGGTGATCGAAGGCAACGGGGGCTTGGCGGTAGGCAACGTCGTTGGGAGCAACATCATGAACGTGCTCCTCATCTTGGGGCTGTCAGCCATGATCGTTCCGCTCCGCGTCGACGCGCAGGTCGTGCGGCAGGAAGTCCCCATCATGGTGGGTGCCTCCGTTCTTTTGCTCGCCCAGAGCCTCGACCATGAGCTCGGTCTCTTCGACGGCATCGTCCTGTTTGTCCTTCAAGTGGGCTACGTCGTCTTCTTGGTCCGCCAGTCGAGGGCCCAGAACAAGGTGACCCAGCTCGGGTACGCTCACGAGTTCCCGCAGGCGACAGGTTGGGCTTCAAAGCTTCCCGTGCAGGTCGCCCTCATCTTGGTCGGGCTCGGTGGCTTGGTGCTGGGCGCGGAGCTCTTCGTGTCTTCGGCGGTCGAGATCGCCCATGCGCTGGGTGTGAGTGATCTCGTCATTGGCCTCACCGTGGTGGCGATCGGGACCTCCATGCCGGAGCTTGCCACCTCGCTCATGGCCGCACGCAGGGGCGAGCGAGACATCGCGGTCGGGAACGCCGTTGGCAGCAACATCTTCAACATCCTGGGCTGCATGGGTCTGTCCTCCTTGGCCGCCGGCCTCGACGGCATCACCGTGCCACCCGCCGCCCTGGGCTTCGATCTCTGGATCATGGTGGCGGTGGCCATCGCCTGTCTCCCGGTGTTTCTCAGCCGGCACGAGATCGCGCGCTGGGAAGGCGCGCTCTTCGTCTTCTACTATCTAGCCTACGTGAGCTTTCTCGCTCTGCGCTCGCAGGCGCACGCTTCGATGGCGCTCTTCTCTGCTGCGATGCTTGGCTATGTGCTCCCGATGACCGTGGTCACCCTGGTGGTCGTGCTCATTCGAGCCCGACTGTCCGAGCCACCCACCTAAGCTTCGTAGCTTCGCATGCGTGGGCGCAGGCTGCGCTGAAAGCGCTCGAGAGTGCGCAGCACCGACGTGAGCCTCTCAAACCGCTGATCCCCACCCGCCTCGAGGGTGCCACGCACGTGCGCCACCGACTGAGCGATCTCGTGTGGGGTCGAGCTCGACTTCTCGGGTGGCCGAAGCCTGAGCTGATCGCTCGAGATCCCGCCGGTACCGAAGAAGGCCGGAAGCCGAAGCACCGCCGGGTCATAGATGGCCCGTTCGCCCAGCTTGGTGCGGAGGGTATCAATGGGAACGAGCGAAGAGTCCTGGCTCCCGGACTTGGTCTTCGTCGCGTCGGCGCTGAGTGTTGCACGTATGAGTTGTTTGAAGCTAGGGTCGACCTTCATGACTTCGTCTCCTTAGTCGATCGTGGCGGTGGCCATGGGCTGGACACTGAGCTGGGGGGGAAGCTCCTCAAAGCTCAGAACTGCAACGCCCGCGAGGTCCACCTCGAGGAGCTTGCGTACCATGCGGCGGATTCGACCCCTCGTGAGAACTACCGGACGCCGACCGCTGCGTTCGACCGGACGAATCGCGTTTCGAACGGACTCGATGATGTTGCGCACGATCTCGGGATCGAGCGCCAGGTACTCCGCCTCGGTGTTCGATTGAAGGCCGGACTCGATGGTGTCTTCGATGAGAGGGTCGAGGAGCACCACCGAAAGGCGTTGCTCCAACCCCGCGAAAGCGTGCGCGAGTTGAGGGCCCAACGCCGTTCGCACCGCCTCGGTCAGACGCATGGGGCTCGGATCGAACAAACCGTGTTCACCCAGAGCCTCGAAGATCACGCGAAGATTCCGAAGGCTCACTCCTTCTTCCGCGAGGCGCTTGAGCACGCCGAGGAGCTGCGGCACCGAGACCACCTTCGGAATGACCTCCTTGACGAGCGCGGGATAGGCGTTCTCCATTCGTGCCACCATCTCGCTGACCTCCTGCAGGCCCAAGAAGTGGGCGGCGCGTGGCCGGAGAACACTGGCCAGATACAGCGCCACGACTCCCGCGGTGTTCCACACCTGAACCCCCACGCTCTTCAGCAGTTCGCTCGAATCCGCGGGGACGATGGACGCGGCGCCTGGGCCGGCGAAGGGATGCTCTCCGGGCTCGGCGGGTACCGAGTATCGAAGGAGCTCATCGGGGGTTGCGATGGCGAGCACACGTCGAGTCGAGATCGTCTTTCGGAGCACCGGGACGTCGTCCACTCGGATCATGAATGTGCCAGGGGGAAGGTCGAGTACACGAGCTCGAACGAACACCGGCGGGTACCGAACCCCGGTCTCGAGAAAGAGCGCATCGCGAAGCTGCGGCACCAGCACCCCGAGGAACTCCGTCGCCGCGGGCTCCACCCTCTCGCTGGTGAATCCGAGCGCGTCGCTGAGATCGGCGGCGAGCTCGATGGAGATCGGGGCGACTGAAGGAGAGACCTCCTCGGTGATGGAGCGCTGCGCCTCCGCCTGTGCGCGCCCTCGTTCCACTTCGTCCTGAAGCTCCCTTAGATCTTCGGTGTCAAAGAGCCCAGTGAGGCTGTCCGGGAGAAAGCCGCGGGAGAGATTTACGACCACGAGCAGCGTGGCCACGAGGAGAAACGGAAAAGCCGGCAGTCCAGGTACCAATGCGAGGACCGTCAGAAGGACTGCGCCTACCCATAAGGTCGTGCTGTTGCCGAACAGCTCCTCGCCCACCGAGAAGCCGAGGCTCCGCTCGTCTTCATCGCTGTCTTTGCTCCGCGCCTGCACCACACGGGTCACGAGGATACCGGCGGCGATGGTCACAATGAGCGAAGCCACCTGCGAGACCAAGCCATCACCGACCGTGAGCAGTGTGTAGATCTCGATGGCGCGTACCGCCGGAAGCTCAAGGCGAAGGACGCCGATGGCGAGCCCGGCGACCATGTTCAAAGCCGTGATGATGAGCCCTGCGATGGCGTCGCCCTTCACAAACTTCATGGCGCCGTCCATGTTGCCAAAGAGCTGACACTCCCGACCGAGCTCCTGCCTGCGTCGGTCGGCCTCCACGTCGGAGATCGATCCAGCACGCAGCGCGGCATCGATGGACATCTGCTTTCCGGGCATGGCATCGAGCGTGAAACGCGCCCCCACCTCGGCGACCCGCTCGGCGCCCTTCGCGATGACGATGAACTGCACGATGGTGATGAGGAGAAAGACGACCGCCCCGACGATGACGTCGCCTTGGATCACGAACTCGCCGAAGGCCCGGACCACCTGACCCGCGTCTGCCTTCGCCAAGATGCCTCGGGTCGTGGAGACGTTGAGGCCCAAGCGAAAGAGCGTGGTCAGAAGGAGCAGGGACGGAAAGCTCGACAGATCGAGCGACTGGCTCGAGAACAGGACCGCCATCAGGATCAGAACGGACATCGAGATGTTGAGCGTGAGTCCAATGTCCAGGAGCGGCGGCGGGAGGGGAACGATGATGAGGGCGATGATCATCGCCACCGCCATCGCGAGGAAGATGTCCGCGCGCCGACCGAGCAGCCCGAGGACCTTGAGGGAGAGGAGGAGCTGCACGACCTACCGTCCCCCGCCGATGTGCCGCAGCAGGCATTCGGCCTTGGTGAGGAGCGGCCCATCCTTGGCGGCCTTGGCCTTCTTTGCCGCGTTCGTCAGGAGGGTGCGAGCGGAGGCGTGGTCCCCTTCTTCGATGTAGAGTTCGGCCCGATTGAGATCCGGCTGTGGGTCCTTTGGAGAGAGGCGCGCGGCACGATCATACGCGCGATGGGCAGCCGCTTTGTTGCCGAGGCGGTCGGAGGTGAGGGCGAGGGCGAGGGGGAAGTAGGGCTCCTCCGGCGCGAGTAACGAGAGGCCGGAGAAGATCTCCTGCGCGAGCTCGAGGCCGCCCGACATGAGGTAGTGGTAGCCGAGCTCGGCGATCACCATCAGATCCGCAGCGGAGATCCCGGGGGCGGCAGGTGGCAGCCCGACCACCGGCACGGGCACGGGACGATCTCTAGGCGCTCGCCGACGAGCGGCCGAAGGCGAGCGTGGCGCCGGGCGTCCCGGACGGACAGGCACTCGGGCCAAAGGGGAAGGCGCGATCTTCTGAGCGGGTGCGACCACGTTGTGCTCCTTCAGGCGGCCACGATCGTGGCGTTGTTTCGGCTCTCGAACTTCATCGGTACCCCTAGTCGCTTGAGGCGCGCGTGGAGGGTGCTCTTCCCAATCCCGAGGACCCGCGCGACACGTGCGCGGTTGCCTCCGAAGGCGTCGATCATGCGAAGCAGCGCGCGTCGCTCCTCCTCAACCGGCAGCTGGTCGAGGAGTTCCATCGACAACTCCTTCACGTCGATCACCGACGCGGAGCGCGTGCGCGTCTCGCGAAGGCCCGAAACATCTCGACGACAGGGCGCACGAGGAAGGGGGTTCGAGCCTGAGAGGCCGAGGTCATCGGCCTCAATCATCAGGCCCTCGGCGAGATGCTGCGCACGAAGTATTCGGTTCTTGAGTTCCCGAACGTTGCCGGGAAAGTCGTGATGAAGGAGGGCTGTGCGCGCAGAAGGCGAGAGGCGCTTTGGGCTCCCGCCCGCCTCAGAGATGAATCGTTCAGCAAGCAGAATGACGTCGCTCCTCCGCGCGGAGAGGGGAGGTACGGTGACCGACAAAACCCAAAGTCGATGGAGAAGGTCCTCGCGAAACCTCCCTTCCGCAACCATTCGAGACAGGTCTCGATGGGTCGCGGCGACGACGCGTGCGTCGACCGGCCGCTCGGCCACATCACCCACCCGTCGCACCGATCCGGTCTCGAGCGCGCGCAGCAGTCGAGGCTGAAGCTCCAGGGGCAGCTCGCCGACCTCGTCGAGGAAGAGCGTCCCGCCTTTAGCGGCCTCGAAGAGACCCGCGCGGTCATCGTCTGCGCCGGTGAAGGCACCTTTCTTGTGACCGAAGAGCTCGCTCTCGATGAGCTGAGGGCTGATGGCGCCACAGTTCACTGCCACGAAGGGGCGGCTCGAGCGCAGAGAGCTCTCGTGCAGCGCACGAGCGACCAGCTCCTTGCCGCTGCCGGTGGGGCCTTGCACGAGCACGGGCAAGGTCGTGCGAGCGGACCGACGGACCAGCTCGAACATCGCGTGCATCCGAGTGTCAGCGGACCAGAGGCCGGAGAGTTGAGTGGGGCGGGGCGGGCTCGGAGCGAGCGGTCGATCCAGGTTCACGAGATGTAGGATCCGGATCTGGGCCCTACAGATCCATTACCGCCGTTCGTAAGTAGTGAGATGCGGCCGAATCAGCCGCTGTGAGGCTTCTGGCCGGTGAGGACGTCGGAGAGCTTCTGCAGCACCGCCAAGAGGTCGGCGCGGTCCTGCGCGTGGGGCAGTCCGGCGAGAACCTCTCGAATCTCGACGTCTCGGCCGCGTAAGTCCTCCGCGATGTCGGCGGCGAGATCGAAGCCCTCGGCTGCATTTCCGATGAGGCCGGCGAGTCTATCCAAGTCGGCTGTTCTCGCGTCCGGCTCCGCCGTCTCTTTCGCCGTACTCGAGAGCCCCTCCGAGAGATTTGAAAACAGCTTGCTCGCGGTAGCAAAGACAACGATATGCCGGTCCGAATCCTTCTCCTTGGCGCGCGCAATGTCCGTGTCCCCGTGTCTTCGATCTTCGGCGCTCCGCAGTCTGTTGTGCTCGAGCTCGAGCACGCTCAACTCATTTAGTGCGTTCCCCAGAGTGATCTTGGTGTTCATCGTGGCCTCCTACTTTGCCGGCGCGTAGCTCTGCATCACCGCTTCCATCGCGCGCATGATCGCTTCATTCACCTTGTCGGACATGTCTTCCGTCTTCTCAGAGCTCGTCAGCAGGCGCTCGAGCTCCTTCTTCAGGGCCTCGACCAGCTTCTGCTCGTACTCGAGCTTCGTGGCCGCCTTGTCCAACCCCTTGCCGATCTTCGGAGACACGATCCCGTCGAACACCGCTCCGATGGCCGCCACGAGCAGCACCTTGACCAGCTTCTTTGCCAGCATTTTGGCCGCGAGCTGGACGAGTACCGTCCCCGTGCCGCCGGACGCCGCCCCGGCCACCACCGAAAGCACCGTCATCACCACCTTCACGATGGCCGAGAACACCGCTCGTCTCTGAGCCGCCTTGAGCCGCTTCATCGCGGCCTGAAGCTGCTTCGTTGCCTCCGCAATCGCCGCTCTCAGTTCCTGGTCTGCCGCTTGCGACTGCGTGTTCTGTGCAGCGGAGTTGACGGTCTCGTTGGCAATGGTAGACGCATTGAGCGCGGCAAATGCAGCACCCTGGGTGGCGTTGGTGATGACCACGCTCATCACTCACTCCCTTCGGAGTTGACGATGGGCTTGTTTTGGATCTGGTTCATGACCTTCTGAAGCTGCTGACTGACGTCGTTGCCCTTTTCGATTCGCGCCAGGGTCGAGTCCGCTTCCTTGAGCAGTCTCTCTCCTGCGCCTTTTGTCTTCTTGAGCGCGTGCTCCTGCACCGCCTCTCTCTTCTGCGCCTTCTTGATCTTCCTGTTCTTTCTGAAGCGCATGAACTTCTTCTTCCTCCGAGCCGTCTTGCTGGTCTCCGCGAGGTCGCTGTCGAGCTTCGCCTGCAGCTTCTGGTTCGCGGCGAGGTCGTTCTTGGTTGCGATGAGACCCGCCGACTCTGCCTGTTCCACCGCTTCTGTGGATGCTGACGCTTGCTGAAGCGCGCTCGTGGCGATCATATCGCCGGTCATTCCTGTGACTCTCATGATGGGCTCCTCCTCTTGGCTCGGGTCTTCCTCAGATGTTTCGGACAATCGCCATCACCGTGTCGCCGACCTTCTTGTTCAAGTTCGTGAGCGCGGTGTACGAGGTCTGCTTCTGCTGCTGTAGCTGCTGAAGCTCGGTGGAGAGCCGCTGTTGATCGATCTGCAGTGACTTCGAAGTATTCTGAAGCGTCTCGCCAATGAGCGTGAACAGACGGTTCATGTCCTCCGCCGAGGTCTTCGATGGGTCGGCGCTGTTCAGTTTGTCGAACTGCGTCTTGAGTTCGGGGTTCATCGAGAACAGCGGCCCTAGGGTGGCGCCGAGGTTCTTCATGAGCGCGGCGTACTCGGTCTTGTTGAAGGAGCCGTTGTCCTTGTGCGCGTTGAGCGCGCGCACCGAGTTCAGAGCGTTCATCGCCCCGGAGACCATCTTGACCTGCTCTGCGAGCGTGAACAGCGCGGCCGCGTACTGCTTGACCTGCTCGTCCATGGAGGCCGCGACCTCCTCGAGTGCGGCGCCGATGAGGGCGTCGACGTCGAGGTAGAGCGACATCTTTGCTGACACCGACGAGAGCATCGAAAAGGGATTGCCGTTGCCCGAGTAGTCCACGGGCGTGTAGTTTGCCGTCGGCAGCGCGCTCGGGTTTGCTTTCTGGGTGTGGCTGCTGATGATTCGGTCCAGAATGTCGGGGTTCACGGTGAAGGACTTGAAGTTGGTCTGTTGAAGTAGGACTGGGATCTTGTAGTTCTCGGGCACGTTGATGTTCTCCTCTGACAACGGTCACTCCAAGCTTCATGCCACCCCGGATCAGGCGCCTTGTTCGAGCCTCGTTCCGGTTTTGTTCAAAGCGCGTTCGATCGATTGAACGAAGGTCCATGGCGCCGGATCCGCAGAGCCGCGTCGCCTCATCCTTGGAAATCCGAGAGGTCTGCGCCGATTTCCCCGCTTCTTTCAGCGCTTTGCGTCGGCATAGGCCCTGCAAAGCACCCAGGCGGAAGGTGATTCCCATGACGAGACTCCATCGATTTCGCTCCGCCGCCCTCTTTCTCTGCTCCCTCCCCGTTTCCGTCGCGTGCTCGGACGGGTCGATCGAACCTCCCGCCGTTCAGCAGCGCGTCGCGCTCGAGGCCTTCTCCACGTGCGAGGCGCTCGAAGCGCACGTCGAGGACAACGCAGTCGCGCTCATGCGCAGCTACCTTCGTCCGGACTACTTCTACGGTGGACCGCTTCGTGGTGGAATCGAAGTGGGCGCCCCTACCGCCGACGCGAACTCGAGCCAAGGGCCGAGCGCCTACACGAAGACCAACGTGCAGGTTCAGGGCGTCGACGAAGCCGACTTCATGAAGAACACGGGTACGCATATCTACACGCTGGCGGGTGGTCGTTTGTTCGTCGCCAAGAGCTGGCCCGCCGCTGATCTGTCGGTGATCGCCGAGCTCGACCTCGAAGGTTATCCGTACTCGATGTTCCTCGACGACAAGCGAAACCGCATCGTCGTTCTGTCCTCGGTCAACGCGCCCTATGTCATTCCGCCGGACGGCGCCTCGGCAGACTGCCTCGCCTACGGCTACTGCTCCTGGGCGGTCGCGACAAAGGTGTCGATCATCGACGTGACGAATCCGGCTCAGCCGTCGATCCGAGACGAGCTCTTCCTTCCCGGCTGGCTCCAGAACTCGAGACGCATCGAGGGCTCGGTGCGGGTGGTGCTGGGTGACCACTTCCGCTGGCCGGACAACATGCAGTGGTGGCCCGATTACGAAGAAGGGCTTTGGGAGAACGAGGCGTTGCTGCAGGCGCGGCTCGACCGCCTCGCCGACGACAACGAGGAGATCCTTCGGGCGCGGAGCCTCTCGGACTGGCTGCCCTCGGCTTTGCGAAGGCTGCCGGATGGCCAGCTCATCAGCGTCCCGTACGAATGCAGCGACTTCCATCGCGTGACCGCTTCTGTGGATCTGGGCTTCACCACCGTCGCCACCATCAACCTCGACAACCTCGGCGCCCCGCCTGAGCAGACCTCGGTCATCGCGTCGACGAGCGAGGTCTATGCTTCCCTGGAATCCTTGTACCTGGCTACGCGGCATTGGTGGTGGTGGCCGCGTCCCGGCCAGATCGACCACACCTACCTCTTCAAGTTCGACATCACAGATCCGAACCAGGCGCGCTTCGTGGCCGCCGGGGGAGCGCCCGGCCACATCCTCAATCAGTTCGCGCTCGATGAACACGAGGGCTTCTTGCGCATCGCCACCACCATCGCTTCTCGCGAAGAGGATCCCGACAACGAGTGGGGTCGCATCGTCACCACGAATCGAGTGAGCGTCCTCGGTGAGCGGTCCGGGAGCCTGGAGGTCGTAGGCCAGACGAGAGACATCGCCGAGGGGGAACGCATCACCAGCGCGCGCTTCCTCGGGACCAAGGGCTTTGTCGTCACGTTTCGACAGGTGGATCCGCTGTTCACGGTCGACCTGTCTTCGCCGACAAACCCGAGGGTCGTGGGCGAGCTCAAAGTGCCGGGCTTCTCTTCGTACATCCATCCCCTCGATGAGAACTACCTGCTCACCATCGGCACGCACATCGACGAGCCGGATCCGAACGGTCAGGTGAACTGGCAGACGCGTTCGATGAAGCTCAGCATCTTCGACGTTACGGACTTCGAGAATCCGGTCGAGAAGTTCACCGAGCTCGTGGGGACATCGAACGGCTACTCCGAGGCCGCTTGGGAGCACAAGGCCTTCAACTACTTCCCCGAGCGTGGCCTGCTCGCGATTCCCTTCTCGGACTACATCCAGGATGGAAGTCGAGAGGACTACTGGGGTCAGTTCGTCAGTGAGCTTCGGGTATTTCGAGTCGGGGCGGACACCGGAATCGCACCGGTGGGTGCCATCTCGATGTCCGACATCTATCAAGAGTACCGCTACGACCAGTGGTCCTGGCGATGGAGCCCCTGGGTGCGCCGGAGCGTGATGGCCGACGACTTCGCCTACGCGGTGAGCGACGCCGGGATCCGAGTGGCCAACGTGGCCAATCTCTCCCAGACCATCGCGACCGCGCAGTTTGCCCCGGTTGTGGACTACGGCTCGGGCCGGTAGAGCTCTGGACCCAGCGCCAAAGAGACGGTATCTCGGGGCGGTGAAGCGAGCCTCCCCCCTCTGCGTTCTTCTTCTTGGCTCTGCCTGCGCGAGCCAACCTCCAGTGGACGACAACGCCTTTCGGCGTTACTCGGCGGAGCAGCTCTACAAGAACGTCACCATCAGCGGGGCCTCGTTCTCTCATGATGAAACTCGAGTGCTCTTCTCGAGCGACGCCACCGGCGTCTTCAACGTGTATTCTCAGCCGGTCGCGGGAGGCCCTCCCACGCAGCTCACTCGCTCCGAGACGGAGAGCATCTTCTCCGTCGGCTACTTCCCGGCGGATGATCGCTTCCTGTACGCGGCGGATCAGGGCGGAAATGAGCTGCACCACCTGTACGTGCAGCACCCCGACGGCCGGGTCTCGGACATCACCCCCGGAGAGCGGCTCAAGGCGGTCTTTGCCGGCTTTTCCAAGGATGGGCAGCGCTTCTTCGTGTGGACGAACGAGCGCGATCCCAAGGCTTTTGACCTCTACGAGTATCTGGCGAGCGATCTCTCTCGGGTCCTGCTGTTCGAAAACCAGCAGGCCCTGTCCCCGGGGCCGGTCGCGCCCGATGGGCGCCACGTGGCGCTTGGTCGTGTGAACGACAACGCGGACAGCGACGTTCTGGTCGTCGACCTCACCTCCGGCGAGCGGACGAAGAAGCGCGTCACGCCGGCTGAGGGCGTCGTCCAGCACTCGGCGCTCAGCTTCACCCGGGACGGCGCCGAGCTCTACTACGCCACGGATGAGCATGGAGAGTTTCGACAGGTCTGGCGCTACGAGTTCTCGACCGGCGAGCATCGGCCCGCGGTCGTGGACCAGTGGGACGTGATGAACGTGGTCTTCTCTCACGAGGGCCGTTACACCGTCACCACGGTCAACGTGGACGGAAGCACCAAACTGAACATCTACGACCGTGAAATGGGCAAGACGTATGACCTGCCCGGGCTTCCGGTGGGTGACATCACGGGGGCGACGTTCTCTCGGAGCGAACAGAGGATGGCGTTCTACGTCACCAGCGATCGAAGCCCCACCAATCTTTTTGTGCTCGACACCACCAACGGCCACTATCGCCAGCTCACCTCGAGCCAGAACCGCGATGTCAATGCTTCACATCTGGTGGACGCGGAGGTGGTTCGTTTCCCGAGCTTCGATGGTCTTCCGGTTCCCGCTATCTTGTATCGGCCGGTGGAGGCCTCGGCCGCTCGTCGCACGCCGGCCTTGGTGCTGGTCCATGGTGGTCCGGGAGGGCAGTCGCGTCGCGGATACTCGCCGGAGATTCAGCACCTCGTGAACCACGGCCACACAGTTCTGGCGGTCAACAACCGGGGGTCGAGCGGCTACGGCAAGACCTTCTATCACATGGACGACCGCAAGCACGGCGACGTCGATCTGGAGGACGTCATCGCGGGCAAGGAGTACCTCGCGAAGCTCGACTACGTGGATCCGAAGCGCATCGGGGTCATGGGAGGGAGCTATGGGGGCTTCATGGTCGTCGCGGCCCTGGCGTTTAGACCCGAGGTCTTCGCGCTCGGTATCGACATCTTCGGCGTCACGAACTGGGTGCGCACGCTCGAGAGCATCCCGCCCTGGTGGAGCGCGTTTCGGCAGTCGCTTTACGCCGAGCTCGGTGACCCCGCTACGGACAAAGAGCGCCTCACGCGCATCTCGCCCCTCTTCTCCGCTCACCTCATCCAGAAGCCGCTCCTCGTGGTCCAAGGAAAGAACGACCCGCGTGTTCTTCAGGTGGAGAGCGACGAGTTGGTGGCGGCAGTCAAGAAGGCTGGGGTTCCGGTCGAGTATGTGATCTTCGACAACGAAGGTCACGGCTTTCAGAAGCGAGAGAACCGCATCACCGCCTCCGAGGCCTACCTGCGCTTCTTGAAGACGCATCTTTGACCTCGACGACTTTGCCGGTCTGTGCTGAGCCGATCCGCTTCGGAGCACGCGCTACGCCGTCTTGGCGCAGAGACCAGCAGGCCCAGCACGAACTCAGGTCGACCCCGGTCTGGCACGAGCCTCGCAGTGCTGGTAGCGCATGTCCGGCTCTTCTGCGACGTACATCCTGCCCGGTCGACATCAGCCGCCGCACTTCGATCATCTCCGGCTGATCTCGGCCGCGCTCGAGCACGTACCGACCGACCTCTATATCGGCCTCATCGTGAGCCCGCCGCCGCGTGGGGAGCCGGACACACACCTCGAGCGAGAGGCTCGTCTTCATCATACGCTGGACCGCGCGCCGTTCTCCTTCGACTTGCGCCGAAGGCTCCTCGAAGCGGCCTTTGCTGAGCACCTCGACCTGGCGGCGCGTAGTCGACTGCGCATCATCGCGCTTCCGCGGCCGGAGCTCGACTTCGAACTCGTCGAGGCCATCTTCCCCGGGCCCAGGGTGTGGATCATCCCGGAGCTCGGGGAGGCTTTCGACGAGATGAAGGCCCGCTTCTTCGCCGAAAGAGGTGATCGCGTCATGCGAATCGCGGGTAGCTCGGAGGTGAGCGGGCAGACCGTCCGCGCTTTGATCGAAGCCGAGGCCTGGACACCTCTCGAAACACACGCTCCCAGGAGCGTCATCCAGCTCATCCGTGAGGATCGAGCCAGAAGGAAGAAGTCATGAAAGTAGGAGTCATCATCGTGGGGGTGCGCGGTGCGACCGCGAGCACCATGATCGCCACCGCTTGCGCCCCGCGCTCCGGAGACGAAGCTCGATATCTGTTGTCGTCTTCATCTGCGGCGCGACAGCTCGATCTCGTTCCGCTCGCCGACATCGCGTGGGCCGGCTTCGACACGATGCGCGAAAGCTGGCCGGAGACGCTCACGCGGCACGGCGTCCTCTCGCCGCAGCCTCACGCAGCACGACTCGAGTCCAAAGTGCAGATGCTCGACGCGGTGAGCTTCGAATCCGATCATGCAACGGCAGTGGAGGGCGTGCGCCCACCCAGCGCGTCGGGACGCGTGGTGCTCGAGCAGCTCCGCGCGCAGATTCGAGCGTTCAAGGAGCGAGCACAGGTCGAGCGACTCATTCTCCTGCACCTGGGTGCGCCTTCCGTGCTCCCGGCCAGCGATCGCTGGCCCGATACGGGGGCAGAGCTGATGGCGGCGCTGGGTCGAGGCGAGCTCCAGACCGCGCCCGTGTATTACACGGTGGCGGCGATCCTCGAGGGGGCGGCGGTGATCGACTACACCGCGAGCGCCACCTTGGAGATACCAGGCATTCTCGACTTGGCATGCATCGAGCGGGTGCCGCTGGCGGGCCGTGACGGAAGCACCGGCCAGACGCTGATGAAGTCCGTGCTCGCGCAGGCTTTCAGCACGCGGCGGCTCAAGATTCGAGGCTGGTACAGCACGAACATCCTGGGCAACCACGATGGGCTCGTGCTTTCGGACGAGCGCTACGCGGACGTGAAGAAGATCGACAAGACCGCCCTGCTCGAGCAGATTCTCGGAGAGTCGGTCGAGTCTCACCTCGTCGACATTCGGCACTACGCGCCGGCCGGCGATCGAAAAGAGGCCTGGGACGCGGTGGACTTCGAGACTTGGTACGGGGGCTCGGGCGAACTGCGGATCAACTGGCGGGCGGGCGACTCACTCCTCGCGACGCCGCCCATCCTCGACCTCATTCGATTCACCGAATACGCGCTGCGTTTGGGGAGCATTGGAATGCAGACGCAGCTGTCGGGCTTCTTCAAACACCCGCTGGGGACGAGCGAACGCCGCTACCTGAAGCTCGCCGAGGACCTCGAGCGCTACATCGGTCGAGAGATCGAGAAAACCTCAAGGTAGCGAGCGCCGTCTCCGAAGGGTGAGCAAGAACGCTGCGGCCAGCAGCCATGCGAGGTCGCCGCGCGCAGCCTGCATCGCATGACATCCACTTCCCTCCAGAGGGGTGTTGTCATCGGGGGTCTGATCCCCCGCGTCGGCGCTCGGCCGAGCACTACCTGCATCGCGCGCACCGCCGTCGGCCGGGGTCACTACGCCGGCATCAGGGGCCACGCTTGCGTCCGGGCCGGGAGGCTCCGCGTCCCTTTGCCCCGCGTCTCTTTGGCCTGCGTCCCTTTGGCCTGCGTCCCTCAGCCCAGCGTCCGCACCACCAGGCGACGGAACCAGCGCGCCCGGCCATGGCCACGTATCGCAGGCGCCCGGAAACTCGATGGCACCGAGGTCGATCATGTTGCGGGTGGTGCCGCAGTAGTCGCCGGCGACCTCGCCTAGGTTCGCGCCTTGGTTCTCGAGCGCACTCGAGTTCGAGCCGCCGCGGAAGTCTGCTAGGTCCGGGTTCGCGTAAGCGCTGCGAAACACGCTGGCCGCGGCGCTGATGAGGTTGTTGGACTCCGTATACAGATTCCCCGGTCCGGAAATGCCGGCGCTGAGCACGTTGTTGCGGATCTGAACCGGCGCTCCGGCGCCGTTGATCTGGATCTGAACCCCCACGCCGACGTCATAGACCGTGTTGTTGTAGAACTTGCTCCCGCAAGCGCGCTTCGTGTGCAGGCCGGCGTCCGTACAGTGCAGCACGATATTGTTCCTAGCGATGCTGTCGTAGTCCTCGCAGTCGCAGTTCTGATTGGGACAGAAGGAGTATCCGGTGCCTCCACCACCAAACGAGATACCCAGCGTGGCGCCGCCCGCGGCGTTATCCTGGGCGCAGATGATGAGGTTACGCTCGATGAGACCATCCGAAGTTCCACCCTTCAGAAAGATCCCGTAGTCGCCGTTGGGGTCGCCGCCATAGTCGTGCACGTAGTTGCCGATGATGCGCCATCGTTTGCCGCCTACGAGGTCGAGAGGTGTCGCTCCGTTGGGCCTCAGTGCGTCGTTCCAGAACTCGCTGCTCAGGATCTGAGCGTCCTCGACCTCGCTCGTGGGATCACGCGCGGCCTTGACGTGCTGCGTCCAGTTGCTGACGCGCGCCTGCTGCATCTTGAAGCGCGTCGCGCCGGCCTTGACGCCCACGCCCGCTTCGCAGTTCTCACCCGCACACACGCCGTTCACCCAGACCTTCTCGAGCGTCCAGTCCGGATGATTGAAGACGAGGCCCTCGAGCGAATTGAAATTGAGCTTGGCGGCACCCACGTCGGTGGTTGTGACCGTCACGGGCCCCGCGTTCCCCGTCCACAGCGCGGCGCCGAAGCTGTACTCGCCCGGGGCGATGATGATGCGGTCGCCCGCCGAAGCGGAGCCGAAGGCGCTCGCGATTTGAGAAGCACTGCTCACCTGGAGATCCGCGGCCTGGACCGCGCCGGGGACGAGGAACGTGAGCGCAAGTGCCACCGAGCGAAGCTTCATCCCTTCCGGTATACCTCGCGTGACCCTGAGGGGCGACAAGCTTGACTCGGTGCGTCAAGTTCTGGCTTGCTTCGCTTTCGTGGACGGCCAAGGGGCGATCGAAGGCGCCGAGAAGTGCGCGTGTGGCGTGGGCTTTGCGGTCTCCACCCGCGGAGAGGCGCGGCACGAGCTCGTGGAGCGTGGGCTTGCCGCGCTCGCCGCAGTGGAGCACCGCGGCGGTTGTCTGGCCGACGGGAGCACCGGTGACGGCGCGGGCATCATGACCGAGATCCCGTTCTCGCTCTTCGGAATCACCGCCGGAGAGACGGCGGTGGGGAGTCTCTTCGTGAGCTTGCCCATGGCCGAGCGCCGTCTCGCCCTCGATGCCGTGAGTGATGTCTTTCGACTGCGAGGCCTCGAGATCGAAGCCACCCGAGAGGTCCCCACGGACACTTCGGTGCTCGGACGCCAAGCGCGCGACAGCCTTCCCACGATCCTGCATCTGTTCATTCGAAGGCCGGAGTTCTGCCGCACCGAAGGCTCCTTCGGAGCGCTGCTCTATCAGGCGAAGCAAGCCACACGCACACGCCTCACCGCGATGGGCTTCGGCCGGACCCTCTACTTCACCTCACTTTCGGTGCGGACCATCATCTACAAGGCGCTCGTCCGCGCGGACGACCTACCCGCGTTCTACCCGGATCTACGCGACCCGCGGTACGAGAGTCGCTTCTCCCTCTTTCATCGGCGTTTCTCAACCAACACCGTCACGTCATGGGACAAGGCGCAGCCCTTTCGCATGATCGCGCACAACGGTGAGATCAACACCATCGAAGGAAATCGAGCCTGGGCTTTCGCGCGCCAACATACGCTCGGCCTCCCCACGGATGAACTGCTGACACTTCGGGGTACGAGCGACTCGGGCAACTTCAACGAGATGGTCGAGGCCCTTCGGTGGCGGAGCAGCATCCCGCACCTCTCGGAGATCCTCGCGATCATGGTGCCCCCGGTTCGCGTCGAGCGAAGCCCCTTCTACGAGTTCTGGGGTCGAGCCGTCGAGCCATGGGACGGCCCGGCCTTCTTGGCCTTTAGCGACGGAGAACTCGTGGGCGCCCGCCTCGACCGAAACGGCTTCCGGCCCGGTCGTTGGATGCGCACCCTGGACACCTTCTATCTCGCCTCCGAAGCCGGTCTCTTTGGGGTTCCGGACGACGACGTCATTCAGAAGGGCGCGCTCTCCGGCGGCTCCGGCGTCTACGTTCACCTCGCCACCGGTGAGGTCCATCATCACGATCCCAGCGAGTCGCGAGAGAACCGGCACGCGACCTTCGACCCGAGGCTCGAACCCTTGGTGCGCTCGAGCGGGGCCGCGCTCGACCTCGGAGCCGAGGAGGAACTCTCGGACCGATTCGGGCTCTTTCGGTACGCCTCAGAGGATCTGGATGAAGTGCTCATCCCCATGATCCGCGACGGCAAGGAGCCCATTGGATCCATGGGGGACACCGCACGCCCCGCCATCCTCTCCGACCAGCCGCGTGCGATCGGCGACTTCTTCTATCAAAGCTTCGCGCAGGTCACGAATCCACCCCTCGATCACCTGCGCGAGCGCTTCGTGACCGACCTCAGCACCATCCTCGGAAAGCGGCCGAACGTGTTCGCCCCGAAGACGCTGTTGCCGCTTCCTCCCGGCCTCCTGCTCCCCTCCCCGGTGCTCGAGCCGGAGGACCTCGCCGCGCTGTCGCACGCCGGCGAGCTCAGCCAGAACCAAGGTGCGTTCGAGAGTGTCATCGTGGCTTGCACTTTCCCGCGCGCGCGCGGGCGCGAGGGCCTCGAGGAGGCGCTCTGTGCGCTCGAGTCCCGTGTGCTTGCGGCCATCCGAGGCGGCTGCTCGGTCGTCATCCTCAGCGATCGAGGGGCCAAGCTCGAACGCCCTCCCATCCCCAGCCTGCTCGCGCTCTCGGCGGCCGTTGTCGCGATGTCGGAGGCGGGGCATCGGCTCGATGCGTCCGTCGTCGTCGATGCCGGCGACGTGAAGAGCATTCACGACCTTTCTGCACTAGCAGCGTTTGGCGCCGCCGCGGTTTGCCCTCGGCTCGCGTTTCGACTCGCCGACGAATCGACACACGCGTCTCTGGCGGGGCTCTCACATCCGGAGCGTCGTGCGCGTCTTCGAAGAGCCTTCGAGGAGGGCCTGCTCAAGGTCATGTCCAAGATGGGCATCTCCACCTTCCGGGGCTATCAGGGCTCCCGCCTCTTCACCCCTTTGGGGCTCGGGCCCAAGATCCTCGCCCGCTACTTCGGTGGTCTCCCGAGCCCCATCGGCGGCTACGAGATCGAAGATCTCGCGGACAAGATACTGACGGAGACCGCGGCGCCCGAATCGCCCCGGCCGCACTACTATTTGCGGGAACACAACCGGGGCGAACGCGGCGAGCGTCATTCGATGACCAGTTCGCTCACCAAGCGGATCCACGAGGTCGTCAAGGACCACCAGCTCACCCTCGAGCGTTGGCCGGACTATGAGGCTTATCTCGCCGATCTCGAGGAGCACCAGCCGGTGAATCTGCGTCACTTGCTCTCCTTCTCCTCGGACGGGCCCGCTCTCGCGGTCGAAGACGTGGAGCCGCGGCAGGAGATCCTGAGGCGGTTTGGCTCCGGCGCGATGTCCTTTGGGGCCATCAGCGCGGAGTCCCAGCGTGATCTCATCCATGCGATGAAGCGCGTCGGCGGACGCAGCGGAAGCGGGGAGGGCGGCGAGAACCCATTCTTTTATGTGGATGGGACCACCGCGTCCGTGAAGCAGATCGCATCGGGTCGGTTCGGAGTGAGCGCGCGGTACTTGATGAGTGGGGACGAGATCGAGATCAAGATCGCGCAAGGCGCGAAGCCGGGCGAAGGTGGCCAGCTCATGGGGATCAAAGTGGACGCCACCATCGCGGAGGCGCGCCATTCGCCCATCGGCGTGGATCTCATCTCTCCACCGCCGCTGCATGACATCTACAGCATCGAGGACCTGCGCGAACTCATCTACGAGCTCAAGCAGCTCAAGCCAGGGGTTCGAGTCGTGGTGAAGCTGGTGTCCGGGGCGAACGTCGGCACCATCGCCGCCGGGGTCGTGAAGGCCGGGGCGGACGTCATCCAGATCTCGGGCGGCGACGGTGGCACCGGCGCCGCGAGTCTCAGCTCCATGCGCCACGCTGGCCTCCCGTTCGAGCTCGGGCTCGCGGAAGTCCACGCAACACTGCTTGCGCAAGGGCTCCGCGAGAACGTCGTGCTTCGCGTCGATGGTGGCCTCTCGTCGGGCAAGGACGTGGTGATGGCGGCCCTCCTCGGGGGGGAAGAGTTTGGTTTTGGCAAGCTGCTGCTCATCGCCGAAGGCTGCATCATGGCTCGAGTCTGTCAGAAGAACACTTGTCCGCGCGGTATCGCGACGCACGACCCCAAGTACAAGGCCAAGTATCGAGGTTCGCCCGAGGACGTCGTCACGTTCCTCTCCTATCTCGCCGAGGATGTCCGGCGACACCTCGCGCGGCTCGGGGTGGCTCGCCTCGAGCTTCTGGTGGGCCGCGCGGACCTGCTCGTGTCCAATCCGAGGCATCGCGACTGCGTGGAGTCTCGACGCCTCGATCTCACACGCCTCACGACCCCGGGTCCGCACGCCCGAGGCTTCCGCGCCCCTGCGCTCGTCGAGCCCACCGGGAGACTCAATCAGCGGGTCGTCGAGGATGCGGCGCCGTGGGTGGAGAGCGGCAGTCCGGTTCAGCTCCAATACCCCATTCGAAGCACGGACCGAGCGGTGCCGGCCACCTTGGCGGGCGTGATCGCGCTTCGCCCGCGCCCCGAGGCGCCGCCGATCGTGCTTCGCTTTGAAGGCAGCGCGGGACAAGGTTTCGCCGCATTCATGGTCGCGGGCATGGAGATCAGCTTGGTGGGTGAGGCGAACGACTCGGTGGGCAAGTCGATGTCCGGCGGCGTGCTCGCGATCCATCCGCCGCCGAAGGTCCGGTACTCGCCCGAGCGCAGCTCGATCATCGGGAACGCGGCGCTCTACGGTGCCACGGGAGGTCGAGCGTTCTTCGGCGGGCTGGCCGGCGACCGATTCGCGGTCCGGAACTCGGGCGCCGACGCGGTGGTCGATGGCGTGGGCCTGCACGCCTGCGAGTACATGACAAACGGACGCGTGGTCATCTTGGGTGCGGCATCGAACAACATCGGCGCTGGCATGACCGGAGGCGTGCTCTTCATCCGAAGAGCCGAGGTGCAGAAACTTCACACCGGGTACGTGGGTTCTCGAGCGCTCGAGGCCGACGATCTCGAGTTGCTGCGTGGCCTTGTCGAGGAGCATGCGGAGCGAACACACAGCCGCGCGGCGTTCGCTCTCTTGGCGCAGCCCAGTCGCTTGGCCGCCGAGTACGTGATCGTCGAACCGAAGCGGAGCTGAGTTTCAGCGCCCTACACCTTCTTCGGCCAACGTGCTCACGACCCAGTAGACCCCTCGAACGACCTCGGCCATGCGCGTGTAGTCGAGCGTGTCCGCGGTGTCCTTCGGAGTGTGATAGTTGGGGTTTCGAAACGGAGCGGTGTCGGTGACCATGACCGCTGCGTAACCGCTCTCCCAGAACGACCAGTGGTCCGACCAGCCCACGCCCGGCATCGAGCCCGGGAGCGCAGCGCCCTCGGCCGGGAAGTCGGAGGAGGCGCGGAAGATCTCCACCGCCCGACGCACGAGGTCTCTCGAAGACACGTTGCCGACCAGCGCGATGAAGTCGCCGCGACTCGGGTAGAACAGACTGAGCGGCGCCGGATACTTCTGGCTTCCCGGATCGTCACGAAAGTAGCCGATGGTCTCGAGGCTGAGCATCGCGAGGATCTGATCACCCTTTTCTCGCACCCCCTTGGCATACTCGAGGCTCCCCATCGAAGCCTTCTTGAAATGCGGAGGCTCCTCATTGGCGAAGGCCACGAGTCGTATGGTTCGGGCGGGTGCCGCCTTCGAGAACGCGGACGCGAGGGCCAAGAGGCCAGCGACGCCGCTCGCGTTGTCATCCGCCGCCGGGCAGTCGCGAGCGGAGTCGTAGTGGGCGCCCACCACAACGATCTCATTCGGGTACCGGCTCCCGATGAAGGAGACCTCGAAGTTGTGAAACTCCTGACGGAGCGCCGAATAGCTCAGCCGCATGACCGATCGGCTGCTCGTCTCCGCGAGTCTGGCCTCGACCCAATTCGCTGCTGCGTCGAGGGATTCGAGGTGGGCGTCATTTCGTTCGCCGATGTCTTCGGAGAGCGCGCGGACGTCGGCGCGCAGTTGAGGCTCGAGCCTCTCGGGTCCGAGCGCGGGTGGAAGGCCAGCGGGCGCTCTCCGATCCGGAGACGGCATCGCGATCATGAAGCTTCCCGCGGCGGCCACGCCGAGACACACGAGGGACAGCGCGAGCAGGAGTACACGGTGAATCACGCCCGAACTCCAAAAGACCCAAGATGGACCTGCATGTCCTCGTGCTAGCCGTGCTGGCGCCGTACGTCCATGCCTCCGTGGCTCATGAGCGCCTTCGCGCGCGGCCCCAGAGCAGAAATCCAGCGAGCAGCCACACCATCGAGATCCCCCCACCTTTCGGGCTGGCCGAACAACCCGAGCTCTCGGGCCTAAAGACCCGCGGATCGGCTGCACTCGTGGGATCGACGCAACCCAGGTCGAGGCTGTCACCCACGGCGCCAGCGGTGCTCACACCAGCGACCTTCACGCAGAGCTTCTCCTCTCGAAGATGACCCGACTCGGCGAAGGCGTAGAGAAATCGCAGTCGAACGGAAGCCTCGTAGCGCTGGGACTGGTTGACGAGGCGACTAAACTGGCTCCCGTCTGAGCGTTCAAAGTAGACGACAAAGAGCGCGTCTTCGAAGCTCGTGGGCGGAAGATCCTGTAAGTCTACAATCAATACGCTCAGGTCGCCGCACTCGCCGCCTTGGTCCTCATCACCCAAGTGGAGCTCGAGCTTGGCTCGTGCGCCGAGGTCCGGGATCTCATCCGTCGTGCTCGATGAGACGGTGAAGCGCGCATTGCCCGCGCGATACTCGCCGTCGCGCAGGGGTGTTGATGGCTGAAGATAAAGAAGTGCCTCCCCGCGCGCGCCCAAGGCTCCGCGGAGCGCCGCTGGAGGCGCCACCGAGGTCGTGGGCACCTCGCGTCCGACGGAGCTCGTGAGGGTAGCGTTGGGGTCCACGGAGACGATCAAAGGGCTCAAACCGACCCGCTCCGCGATCGTCGGTCCATCCACTCCGGGGACGGGGCTACAGGGCCACGCCTTGGACGGAGAGCCGGAGAGCGCTGCGAGGAGGACGAGGGTCGTCATGGGGAGTCTGGGCCGCATGCCGCAGGTGAGAGCAAAGACTGTGCACTCGCCCAAGGTGTCGAAAACATGCGCATGCAGCTCGGATCACCCGACAAAGATGCCGCACCCGCCGGAGCCGTGCCCGAACGCGCGGCATTTCAGGAGACGAACATTGACGGTCACATCCGGGACGCAGCGCGCATTCCATCGGAGATGTGGTCAGCCTCGAATGGTCGGGTCGATCGGTACTTCGAGCGCGTGTTATAAAGTGACCGTGGGGGAAGTGCAGAAGATCACGCGAGCCAGCTCATCGCCTCCGCCTGCGCAAAGGGGCCGCAGCTTTGCGGAGGAGAACAAGGCGGAGATCTGTGTCTCACTGCGTCGTTGCTTGGAGGGACATGGCTTCGACAGCGTGGTGGCCTCCAGCATGAACGACGCGACCGCGCGCTGCTCGACGGGTGCGGACCTCCTGCTGCTGGGCTGTCCTCTGTACGGCTCGGGGGCAGTATCCTCGGCCCCGGAGTTTCCTGCCCGAGCGCCCAAGTCCGCGGTCATCATCATGGCCGACCCTCCCGCACCCGCACACGGGAAACAGTCCGCTGTTTCGCTTCCTCGGCCGTTTGATCCACACGCGGTTCTCGATGCGGTGAGCCGCGTGCTCGCACTTCGCGACGCGCGACGGTCCGACGGGAAGCCTTGCCCTGAAGCCGATGTCTACTCTTTCGAGCGCATCATCGGAGACTCCCCCCCGATGCAGCGGACGAAGGCCCTTCTGCGCCGTATCGCCGCGAGTCCGGTGTCCACCGTACTTCTGACCGGCGAGAGCGGCACGGGCAAGGGGCTGGCCAGCCGCGCCATTCACTTCAACAGCGAGCGATCCCGAGAGCAGTTCGTGAACATCACCTGCTCGGCCCTGCCCGAGACCCTCCTGGAGAGCGAGCTCTTCGGGCACGAGCGTGGCGCGTTCACCGACGCGAAGGAGCAGAAGCTGGGGCTCCTCGAGATCGCCGACCGAGGTTCGGTGTTTCTCGACGAGATCGGTGAGTTGAGCCACACGCTCCAGGTGAAGCTGCTTCGATTCCTCGAAGAACGCGCCTTCAGACGAGTGGGCGGCGCCGAAGACATCGTGGTGGATGTGAGGATCATCGCGGCTACGAACCGCGATCTTCGGGCGGAGGTCGACGCAGGTCGGTTTCGCGAGGACCTCTTCTACAGGCTGAGCGTCGTGCCGATCGAGATACCGGCGCTGCGCGAGCGCAGCGAGGACATACCGGCGCTCGCAGAGTACTACATCGGTTCGCTCAATCGAGATCTCGGTCGAGCGGTGAAGGGCATGACCGCGGAAGCCGAGCAGCTGTTACGTGCGCACGACTGGCCCGGGAATGTGCGTGAGCTTCGAAACGTGATCGAGCGTGCCATGCTCCTGACGGATGAAGATTGGCTGCAGGGCTCCGACTTCCAGGATCTACCTGCCACCGCGGATCTTCCTCCGCCGGGCGAGATTCGACTCCCTCCTCAAGGGGTCGATCTCGAAGTGCTGGAGAAGAGCCTTCTGTCACAAGCCCTGGCACGTACCGGCTGGAATAAGACCCGTGCCGCAAAGCTCCTCGGGCTCAACAGGGACCAGATTCGCTACCGGATCTCGAAGTACGCGCTCGCGGCGGAGCCCGAGTTCACCGATCGATGATGGGCGAGACCGCGGTGGCGGGCAGGTTCACTTCACGGGGTCGGGACCGAAGACGTACTCCTGCAAAGTCGATAGCTCGGATCGGGTCTCCTCCTCCAGCGCAAGCAGGAGCGGCCCCCAAGAAGCCACGCCGACCACCTCGGGCCCCCGAGTGACCGGCATATGCTTCACTCCAGCCCGTCTCATGATGTCCACCGCATACTCCACCGTCTCGGTTTCGGGTACTGCGATGACCTCGGTCGTCATGAGGTCTTCGGCTGGCGTGTCTTTGAGCGCAAGACCGTCCGCGACCGCAGTCAAAAGATCGCGGCGCGAGAGAATGCCGCCCACACACCTGCTCGCCGATAAGACCGGAAGTGCACCCACGTGGTGCTTACTCATGAGCGTCGCGGCGCGGTGCAGACTGTCTCGAGCCGAAATGGCGACCAGTGGTTGCTGATCGATCGGGATGACGTCGCATAATCTCTTCATTTGGTTGTTCCCCCGCTCAATGCGATGCAAGCGATGGGCCGCCATTGGCCCGTGCTCCCGAAATCGCGTTCGTGCACTAGATCGTGACGAAGCGCACGATCTCTCGTCGATCGTGAAAGCTCGGAGGTCCCCGAACTGTGTGCAGAATCTCGGTCACCGCGAGAATCCACGCACGAGCACCGCGAACTATTCTCTGCCCATCTGTCGCGAGCTGAAGTCGTCTGCGGATCTCCGGCACGTGCTCCACGGGTCGATCTTGGCGCGTCGCATGCACTCCATTTGTCCGCGGGCAACCGCGACCTTTCAGGGGGACATATGGAGATCATGAGTTCAGAAGTACCGGTACTCAGCGCACAGGTTCTCTCGGACCTGCAGCGCACGATCACGACGCAGGACGCGTCGCGCGAACGACTCGCGGATCGCATTCGGCTCATCTGGCGGGGGCTCGACCGCCTGGAGAAAGACGCGCAAGAGACCGAGCCCGATCTCGACTACCCGGAGCTCGGTCTCGCGCTGGCAGAGCTCTCCCCGCGGCGCGTTCGACTCGTTCGGGAGCTTTCGCGGCTGGAACTCGACCTTCGTCGCGGGACGCACGCGACCATGATGGAGGCCAGGCGGAGGGTCGAGGAGGCCGTTCGACGCGTCGCTGCTTTCGAGGCGGAGGTCAGCGAGATGTTCTTGCGCGTGTTTTGGCAGGACTTGGGCGTAGGGGACTGAGCTGCTGGTGTCCCGTCCGAGAAGTTCGATCATGTTCCCGCGAAGTATCTTTTGTCGCTGGTCGGCGCGCTACGAAGGGAGTTGGGTCGCCCCCAATGACCGAGGAGCCTGAAAGGGCGGCCGCAGGCCGCGCGTCGGCCAGGGGCGAAAAGGACAAGCGCGAACGTGATCTGAAGCTTTCGGACGGGACACTAGAAGCCGGCTCCAACCAGACGTGACGTCGCACGGGACCTGAGCTATCCTGAAAGCGTGCGCTGGTTCCTCCCCTGGCTTCTGGGGCTGTTGCTCGCTAGCTGCACTCCATCGGGGGTCGACTTCGTCGCCTGGCCAGACCTCCCCGCTGATTCGTTGAGCTTTGCGGTGAGCGAGCGCAGCACGCAGTTTGTCGTCTTCGGTCCCTTTGAGACGGAGGGCCCCAAGGAGCGGCTTCAAGTCGAGGATGTCGACTCGATGCATCTCATCGCCTTCGATCGCCAGTGGCTCAGATCTCGGCATCCCCGAGTCGATCCGGATGCGCTCATGCGGACTGCTCTGGTGCCTCGCCCGGAAGAATGCGCTCTGTGCTCGAGCCTTTGCCGTACAGACTCCAACGAGGAGATCTTTCTACCCGTCGGAGACGCGGGACTCACCTGGACCCTCGACGGCGGAGCCTTTCAGCCGAGCAACTCGGCGCCTCTAGGGGCCCTTTCGATTCGGCTTCCGGCGAAGTGGGTGTGTACGGAGAGGCGTACGGAGGCTCCGTTCGAGCGCCTCGGGCAGTGGCCATCGAGCGGGCGGAGGGCTCTTCTCGAGTTGGGCCCGGGGCGTTACCTCGTTCTGGGGCTGGTGCTCGAGCTGATCGGAGGGGCGCCGGAGCAGACGTGGACCGATCCGGAGGGTCGCACCTTCCACAACGCCGCCATTCTCGACCGTGACCGAGTTCTCGTGACGGCCTCCCACGGAAGCTCCGATCCGAGTGTCATCCACGAGTTCGATGTCGCAGATGGCCGCCTCACCCTCGTCCGAACGCTCCCCTTTGCCATTTCGGTAAACGGGATTCACATCGATGAACGAGGCGTCCTCGTCTCTGCTCAAAGCGGCGAAGTCGCGACCTCGACCGACGCGGTCAACTTCCAGGTGCACCCCTTGGCGACCGGCTCGAGGCTTGGCGTCATCAAGTACATCGAAGGTGCTGAGGACCCCTATCTCATCGGAGGAAACGCCGGCGTGGTGCTCGAAGGTGACCCGTGGAATCCGGGGCACGTGTGGAAACATGCCGCAGTAGCTGCACTCGATTCCTCGATCGGGACCATCGAGCACCTCGTGGCGAGTGACACCGCTCCGTCTGAGACGTGGGCTCGGTCCTTGGAGCGCGGCATCTTCTCGCGGAGGAGCGGAGACGACACCTGGTCCGAGCTCGAGATCGAGATGCGCACGACCCACTCGATCTGCACGCTCAGCCGAAACGACTCCTGTGGATTCACCTTGCTCAGACAGCACAGCGAAGGTCTGGCCGTCGTGGGTCGAAGGGCGGCTCTGACGCTGCGGGACTGCCCGGCCCTCGCGTACGTTCGCAAAGACGATGGATGCGCTTCGACGGTGGAGCTGAGGAGTGAGCATGGGCTCGAGTCCGAGCCCTTCGCGGTGCTGATCGCGGGTGACCATGCCATCGTGGCGATCGCGGATGGCCTCCTGCGTGTTCCGCTCGACGGCCTCTGAGCACTTCGGCGCAGGGCTCAGTGGCCGGGCTTCCGGAGGCGTCGCCTTGGGGCGAGACCCAGCACTCCAAAGAGCAACAAGGCGAAGCTCCACGGATGCCGCCGCATCTGCGGCGTGCAGCGGCATCCGCTTCCCACGAGGTCGATCGGCGCCTCGTTCGTATCCAAGCCGATGGTGACGCCCGCATCCCGTCCGGGCATCAGGGTCTCGGCGTCGTCGCTCAGGGGGCCCCCGGCGTCTCTGGAGGCCGCGTCCGCCCGGCCCGCGTCGTTCGGGGGGACCGCCGTGTCGGGGACCGAGGCATCCGGCGGGGGCAAGACCGTCCCATCGTAGCCGGGGACGCTGTCATCGCAGGTGGGCTGCACGCCACCCGCGGAGCAGCTCAAGCTCGCGCACTGGAGCCCGTGCTCACACGGTGTACCCGGCGCGCCCGCGCCCGGGACTCGGCAGAAGCCGGCTGGGTTCTCGCCGGTGCCCCCGTGGCACACCGCGCCGGGCACACTCATGCAGGCTGAGTTGCGGAGACACAAGCGCTGGCAAGTGAAGCGTCCGTCGAGCTGGCGCGCGCAGACGTTGGGGTTGCCGCCGCAGTCTGCGTCCTCCGCGCAGTCGTCTCGGCCGACGATGCATCTTGGTCCGCTCGACGTGCTCGCGCAGTAGTCGCCACTCGGGCAGGTTCCGCTTGGACAGGGTTCGGAGCAGAACCCGGGCTCGGAAGCGGGTGGCTCCAGGGGATCGACGAGGCACAAGCCACTCGCGCAGTGGCCGCTCTCGAAACAACCAGAGCCGTAAGGCGCCGCCGAGCCCTCCACGCAGGTGCCACCGCTGCACCGGGTCCGAGCGTTGGGCCCGCCGTAGGACCCATGCAGGAGCGGGCACTCGTCGTCGGTTCTGCAGCTGAAGCTCTGCGTGGGATAGAGGTAGCAGACGCCGGCGGCGTCATCCGCATGAAGCGTGCGCGCAAACGTCGTGCCCAAGCGAACCGAGAAATACATCGAGGCCTCGGGGTGAGAGGCGTGCTGAAGCCCGAGCCCATGACCCAGCTCGTGGACCACGGCGCTCCGGATGTCCGGGAGCTGCGCGCTGCCGTCTGTGGCCCAGCTCGTGTCCTGGCCGTTGATCTGAATGTCGAACTCAGTCCAGCGGTCCGGACTCCCAGACACTCGCTCCCGCAACGTGAAGGCGCCCGCGCCCGCGGCGTAGCCGGGCCAGTTGTTCTCGAGGAAGGTGATCCGGTTGATACCATCCGCGCCGATGCCTCGGCTGGTGCCGGTGCCTCCATCGACGAACTGAAACGACGAACAAGCCACTTGGTTCCACTCGTTCATCGCGTCGCGAATGGCTTGAAGGTCCGAGCCATCACCGATGTCGGCCGAGCCGTTCTGCTGCAGCTCCATCGTCACGCTCGGCGTCGCGAAGACGATGGGACCGTCACCCCCAACGTCGCGTACGACATTGAAGCCCAAGGAGGCGCCAGCGGCGGCAAGAAGAAGCAGCTTCCGAATCATCGCCGGCTCCGCTCGATGACTCGAATGACCTCGGAAAGAGACCGAATTCGCACGCCGGGCGCTGGCAAAAGCTCCCCGCCTCCGCCGAAGAGCGGAACGTCTACGGTCTGAGTGAGTTCCTCGCCCTTCACTTGCAGCGCTCCCAGGCTCATGCCTACGAGCGAACGGTAGGGCTGTCCGGACGGCTGAGCCGTGAACAAGAGATAGTGCTCGCCGTCTCGAAGCTCGGCGTCACCCGGCACGTCCACGATGCGTGCCCCTAGCTGTCCACCGAGCTGCAGGACTTCGATCTCGCTCGCTTCCGACCCAGAGATGACCCGTTCCACCCGCAGGCGGGTGCTCGTCATGATCGTGTTCTCCGCCGCGAAGCTGCGTTTGCCGATGACCTTGGCGATGACGATCAGATCCGCGCGTCGTGTCAGCTCGCTCAGATCCCAGTCGAAGAGCACGGTCGAGTGTCCAGCGGCCGCGGGCAGCAGCACCCCGAGCAGCCCCAAAGGAGCGAGGAGACGACGCATCGACAGCGATGATAAGCGCTGTCTTCGGTTCACGAAAGGATGCATCCGGCCCCGCGACTCGCGCTTGCCCTGCCTTTGGCGATGCGCAACGCTCGAATCGCATGGTGCGTGCGTGCGATCGGCTGGTGCTCGGTCTCGCGGCCTCGGCCGTGATCTCGTGTGCGACCATGTCGGTCGCGGGTGCGTCCGAGCCGACCCGGCGGACCTCCACACTCGCCTGGGTGCGGCTCCCGGGGGCGGAGAGCTGCATCGGAACCCTCGAGCTGGCGCAGGCGGTCGAGGCGCGGCTCGGCCGTCTGGTCTTTGCCCCGGTGAGCCGAGCCGACATCGCGGTCGAGGGTCGAATCGAACCGATCGGTCGGGGATTCTCGGCCTTTCTCTCGGTGACGAATCGCGCTCGGACTCTGCTCGGCTCGCGCCGCATCGAGTCCAAAGACCCGGACTGCCGCTCCATCGATCGCGCGCTCGTGCTGGTGACGAGCTTGCTCATTGATCCCGAGGCCTCCTTTGTAGAGCCGGCGAAAGTTCCCTCGCAATCCGACTCCCGCACCTCGAGCGTTTCATCGAACCCTGAGGACGTGCAGAACCTTAAGCCCGAAGTGCCCCCCGCACCCGAGTCGCCGCCTGTTGCGGACGACGGTTGGCGCCTTTTCGCCTCTCTCGGCCTGGCCGGCTCGGTGGGGGCGGGCCCGCTGCCAGGCATCAACCCGGGCGCAAGCGCCTCGTTTGTCTTCGGCATGCAAGACGGGTTGCGCGGACGCGCGGCTTTCAGCTTTGGCTACGGGGGTGCAAACACCCAAGGAGGGGCCTCGGTCGACATGGTCCTAGCGGCAGGGGCCGCGGCGTTATGTTACGCGCGTTCGACAGAGGTCATCGAGTCGGTAGGGCTCTGCGCGGGAACAGAGGTGGGCTCCGTCTTCGCGGCGACGAGCGGCCTCGAGGGAGCCCAGGATCGAGGCGCGCTGTGGCTCGCGACGGCGATTGGTCTGCATGCGGACTGGAGGCTCACTGATCGCTGGCTCCTGGAGTTCGCTCTCGAGCTTCTGGTGCCTTTGCGTCGAGACCGATTCACCTATGAAGACGTTGCGGGGACCTCCCGGGTGCTCTTCGAGCAGAGCCCCGTCGGTGGGCGTCTCAGTCTGGGCGTTGGCCTAAGTCTCTGAAATAGCAACTATTCTTCGAGCTAGTGTCCCGTCCGAGAAGTTCGATCATGTTCCCGCGAAGTATCTTTCGTCGCTGGTCGGCGCGCTACGAAGGGAGTTGGGTCGCCCCCAACGACCGAGGAGCCCGAAAGGGCGGCCGCAGGCCGCGCGTCGGCCAGGGGCGAAAAGGACAAGCGCGAACGTGATCTGAACTTTTCGGACGGGACACTAGTCCCCTGGAAACGTGGAGGCTAGCGAAA
>WYAZ01000125.1 GCA_011526105.1 Deltaproteobacteria bacterium
CGCGGCTCTGCACCAGCGGTTTGATCAGCGGCTCGATGAGCGGCTTGATGAGACTCGAATGGACCACGGCTGCGAGGTCCTAGATCTAGCCGAGTGGGCCGCTTCCCACAAATCCGGCAACGGGCGGACCAGTAGACGCGGGACTTACACTGCTCTCGTGAGGCCGGGTTCGCCGACAGATGGCGGGTCGACTCCGAGGCCCGAGCGGACTAATGGGCTGGTTTAAGCATGGCAACCCCAGAGGGACCCGTGTCCTACATCGTCTGGCTCGACGATCCCCAGGCCTCTCGTCCCGGTCTGTGGGAGGCGTTGGCCCCTCTGGCCCGCGTGAACGGTGTCCGGCGGGTGAGTTCGGTGCCGGAGTTTGAGGGCGCGCTGGCCTCCTCCTCGGTTCGGCTGTGTGTGATCGGAGCGCTGCCCGCAGGGGCTTCGGAGGCCGCGGTGCTGGCGACGATCCAGCAGAATGCGCCCGGGCTGACGGTGCTCTGGGCCGCGGACGCCGAAATCGAACGCGCGCGAAGGCTCGAACGCAAGAAGGAGGCTCTCCGGGAGCTGGGCTCGCGCATCGGACATGATCTCAACAATATGCTCGGTGTCATCGTCAGCTACGCTTCGATGTCGATGGACGGGCCTCTCGAGCTCGACGCACGGCGCGAAGACGCGGCCCAGATCCTCGCCGCCGCCGAGCGGATGCGTGCGGTCACCGATCAGCTCCTCGCCTTCTCCCGCCGAAGTCCGCCAGAGCGGCAGCGGATCGAGCTCGCCCAGTTTCTCGCCCGCATGCAAGTCCGCTTGCAGAGTCACACGGGCGAGCGGGTCCAGTGGGTGTCCTCCTTCGTCCCGGATGCCTTCGTTCGCGTCGATCCGGAGCGGCTCGAATACGCGGTGCTTCAACTCGTGCTCAACGCGAACGACGCGATGCCCAGCGGCGGTCGGCTGGAGTTCTCGGTCAGCGAGTTTCAGCCGACCGAGCTGCGTCTGTGTGTTGCTGGCCAGCTAGCGCCGGGACGTTATCTGCGCCTCTCGGTGAGCGACTCGGGCCGGGGCGTCCCCCCGGACTTGAGGCCGCGACTCTTCGAACCCTTCTTCAGTCACGCTCGAAACGGCAAGGGCCTGGGGCTCGGGCTCAACATCGTGCAGGACTTCGTGACGATCGCGGGCGGAGGCCTGGACCTCGAGAGCGCACCGGGACGCGGCACCGAGGTGCACCTCTACCTTCCGAGAGACGAGGCTTGATTCACTCCGGCGGCGTCAGGATCTCGACCCCGTTCTGAGGGTCGGGCAGAGCCGAGAGCCAATAGCGGTAGGTGGAGACGGTGGGATTCTCGCGATTCGAGTCGAGGACCTGATCGCTGTAGAAGCCAAAGCTCCCCTCGTTGGTCGCTTCGTCCCCTCTCAAGGTTCGGATCGCCCAAGTGTTCGGCCCGGTGCGCCGCGCATAGCGGAGCAGCCCGAGCGTGCTGTCCTGGAAGGCGATCCGCACCGCGCCCACCGAATCGACGACCATCGCTGGGTCGGTGCCCACGAAAGAGCCCCCCGGCACCACGCCGCTGTCCAGTCCGGTGACGACTCGTTCGCTGGCGGCGATGTTGAGGTTCGCGTCGAGCTGTCGGTACTCCAGCGAGCGCTGCGTGTCGTTGTAGTAGGCGAGGTGGATCTCTCCGCCCGGCAGCACGTAGAGGTCCGGGAAACGACCGCTGTCCTCCAGCGGATCCGTCATGCCCGTGACGTCGACCGCGCCGGTCAGAGGGTTGGGTCCGGCGATGCGAAGGATCGAGAGGGACTGGTCCACGTTGTCGAAGAACGCGATGTAGACCGTTCCGTCGGAAAGCGCACCCGCACTCGGCCAGAGGCCAGAGACCTTCGGTAGGTCGCGGAACGGCGCCGCAGTCCGCACCGGTTGGCAGCGATCTTCGATACACGCGTTGCCGCTTGGGCAGTTGTTGGGACAGGCGCTGGGGTTCGGGGCGAAGCAGCGATCGTCCGAGTTTCGACAGACCTCACCGTCGCGGCAGCGATCGGCGCAGCCGAGGCCACTCAGATCGGTCTCGAGTAGGTCTCGCGTGGTCCAGTCCGAGCTCTGGGACGGCTGGTTCGTGCTCGCCACCGCGATGCGCAACACCGAGCGCCGCGCGAGGGGCTGTCCGGTCACATCCAGCTGGTGCGCGAGGTACGTGATCATCGGCCGCCCGTTCGGGGCGATGATGAGATCGCTGTAGAGCCCTGCGACCGGGGCGCTTTCGACCACGTGGATCTGCCAGGCTTGGTCGAGACCGACCGCATACTTGAGAGATCGCGTGGAGCGGTCGTGGTACGCGATGTGCGCGGTGCCCGACGCGTCCACGGCGATGTCGGTGTAGATCCCCACGTCCGGGCCGGGGTCGCTGTTTCCGCTGCGCGGGCCGTCGATGTCGCCGGTGATGGCGGTGGTGGTGGTCGGCACACCATCCACGAAGCTCCAGCTGATCTCTTGGGTGGAGGCGTTCACGCGCCCGAACATCAGGTCGCCGTACGTGTTGTTGTACGCGGAGAGCGCTTGGCCTTGGCCGAGAGAGGACATCGCGCTGTAAAGACCGATGTCGCCCACCGGCAGAGGTGGGAGCCGCTCGCAGCGACAGGACTCGCCGGTGAACTCGCAGATGCCGGTGTCCCAGGCGCCCGGGGTGGTGATGGAGACGAACTGACCAGGCGGGCATGTGAGGCCCATGCAGGCCTCGGGCAGCGGATAACAGGTGTCGTCCGGGATGCAGCACCCCTGCGATTGTGGGCACCCACCCTGACACGGGATGCCGCATGCACAGCCGCCCGAGATGCAAGCCGGTACCTGGTCTTGCGGACAAGGAGTGGCCGCGCACTCGTCGTCATCTTCGCATCGGTCGAACACGCAGTCTTTGTAGCCGTCCATGTCGTCGTCGCGACAGATCTGACCTTGCGCCGCTTGCGGGCAGTCGCTGTCGACCTGGCACGCGTCCAGCGCGTAGCAGATGCCGGTCGATGTGTTGCAGGCTTCTCGCTCGCAGCAGTCCTCGTCCATGGTGCAGCGAGGGGCGGGCCCGGCGTCCTGCCGCCGGAGCTCGCAGATCGAACCGGCGCCGCTGTCGTTCTTGTCCGGGCCGACGGTGTCGTCTTCGCAGGCCACGAGGAGAGCCAGAGCCAAACATGCGCAAGAGCTGAAGAATATCCGCACGAGCCAGCGACTACACCGCCGGACCGGAAGGATCAATCGGTTGTCTTGACTCGAAGTCGGGTCCGGAAAAATGTGGCCGGACATGGATCCTCGCGTATTCGACAAGTTCCTGGCCGCGGCCGTCAAATCCGGTGCTTCCGACGTCCACCTGAAGGCCGAGGCCCAGCCGGTCCTGAGGGTCCACGGGGTCATGAAGGAGGTCAAGCTCGAGCCTCTGACCCAAGAGGGTATGGTCGGGCTGGTCTCTCACATCCTCGCGGCCAACAACGTGCTCGACGAGGTCAATCTGCTGAAGCTCAAGGAGTACGATACCTCGTACTTCATCGAAGGCCTCGGTCGCTTCCGCGTCAACATCATGCGGAGCAAGGGCAACTTCGGCGCGGTGCTTCGAATCATCCCGGCCAAGATCCCATCACTCGACGATCTTGGCCTGCCCCCGGTCCTGAAGAAGCTCGCGTTCGAGGAACGCGGCTGCGTGCTCGTGACCGGCGTGACCGGCTCGGGCAAGTCCACGACGCTGGCCGCCATGATCAACGAGATCAACTCCACCGCACGTAAACACATCGTGACGATTGAGGATCCCATCGAGTTTCTTCACACCGACAAGCTCTCGCGGGTCACGCAGCGCGAGGTCGGGGCAGACACGCCCTCGTTCGGTATTGCTCTGCGCGCCGCGCTTCGGCAGGACCCGGATGTCATCTTGGTCGGCGAGATGCGTGACGTCGAAACCATCGACACTGGGCTCAAGGCGGCCGAGACCGGCCACTTGGTCTTCTCGACGGTGCACACTACGGACGCCGCCAAGACCATTGGTCGAATCATCGACGTCTTTCCCCCCGAGGCCCAGGACGGTCTGCGTCTTCGCCTCGCCGAGAACTTGAGGGGCACCATCTCCCAGCGCCTCCTCCGAAAGGTCGACGGGCAGGGACGTGCGGTCGCGATGGAGGTCATGGTCGTGACCATGACCGCGCAGGAGATGATCAAAGACGAGGATCGCACCCACGAACTCACCGACTACATCGCGAAGGGTCGCGAGCACTACGGGTCTCAGACCTTCGATCAGCACCTCATCGAGCTGTATCAGGGCGGGGTCATCACCTTCGAGGTCGCGAAGGCGGCGGCTACGAATCCTTCGGACTTCGAGCGCGCGCTGCACTTTCAATAGGTCGATCGCTCCTCCGTTCAGCTCGAACGTGAGGCTCTCCGCGCGAATAGCCCTCGGCTCTGGAGCGAGAAGCCCGCTCGCTCGAACTGGGCGGCGAGCTCGGAACTCTCGGGCGGAGCGCCGTCGATCTGATGGATGAGGAGCGCGCGTCGCCCACCGGCGGCCACGAGGCGCACCAGAGTCTCCGCCAGCACGCGCGCCGCGTGGCTTCGCTCCGGCTCGTGCGCAGGCAAGAAGCTCATCAGGCTCTTCTCGCTGCGTCCCAGATGGGCGAGGAGCTCGCCGCGAAAGAGGACGACTTGCGCCCCAGCACTGCGTTGCGGTTTGGCACCCTCTCGCGAGGGCCACGGGAGCACGGCCCCGTACGGCTGAGCCGGATCCGTCGCGGCGAGCACCAGCGCCGCCTCGTCCTCGACCGGATCGCGCCGTTCGCGAAGCCGTTCGACCGCGCCCGGCAGCGCAAACTGAGTCGCGCCGAGGCCCTCGACGAAGTAGCCACGCCGCACCTTGCTCGCCTCCTCCATCGACCTGAGCACGGGGTACAGCGCGGCAAAGCCGCCCGGGGTGCCCTCGGCGTGCACCGCTTCGCGCGTGAGCACGCCGTGTCGCTCGAGGAGCTGACGCGCCAGGCTCAAGGAGCGCTCGGTGGGGCTTGGGCCGGCGACATCCAAGTCGGGAAGGAGCGACCAGCGCCCTTCGGTGCCTGGGGGCTCGGTGCGGCGCGACCTGAAACGCGAGGCACGGATCTGCGTCTTTCGCGTGAGGCTCCCGACCCGCGTCCTCACCGGTGAGAACGTGTCGTTCGTGAGCTCGCCGCCAAAGACCAAGTCCCAGAGCGTCTGCTCGAGGTCGGGGCCAAAACCCCGCGTGAGCCGAAGCAGATCGCGAAAGAAAAGCCCTCCGCGGCTCGAGAGCTCGGCGCGCAAGGTGCCGGCGAGCTCACCCTCCACCCGAGGCATCGCGGTCGCGAGCTTTGGGTAGTGGTCGGCGAGATAGAGTGCGACCCGACCGTCCGTGGGTCCGAGCGAGCCCAGGCCGCGCCATAGGATCTCTCCCGCGGCGAGGAGCTCATCGAGCCAGTGGCTCTGGTAGCCTTTCACCCGCGCGGGCAAGACATCGGTCTCGAGCACCGAAGCCGGGATCGCTGCCCCCTGCATGCGCTCGACGGCATCGAGCACGGCGTCGAGGCCGGTGGCGGGTTTGAGCAAGCCTTGCCAAGCCGGCAGGAAGCGAGCCAGCGCGACCTGCGGGACCGGCGCGACCTCCTGCCGCAGATGGGCGAGGGCGCGCTGCTTCAGGCTGCGCAAGACCTCGGCGTCGGCGACCTCTAGGCCGACGCCTCCCGGTAGCATCTCGGCCCGGATCCATCGTCCGCTCTCGATGAGGGGTCGAGCCACGAGCTCAATGGCGGCGAGTCCGAGACCGAAGCGTCGCGCGAGATCGGCGGGCGGGAAGGGCGCGTGGCTTCGGGCGTAGCGTGCGGCCAGCTGCTGCAGCGCGTCCGGGACCGGGGTGAGGAACGCGCTCGGCACGCCATCCGGCGGCATCACGCCCAAGGCATCACGATATCGGCCTGCGTCTTCGGCCGCGATGAGGCGGCTCTCGCCCGCGATGCGCACCTCGAGGATGCGCCGCGCGGCGAGGAGGTCCCGGATCATCGCGGCCGCATCGGCGGGGGGCTCTGTGCGAGCTTCGATCTCCTCTGCGCGCAGATCTCCGATCGAGAGGAGCAGGTCGTGGAGGTGGTCCGGGTGGCGAACCCGAAGGCCCTCTGCCGTACGCTGCAGGCGGGACTCGAGCGCCGAGATCAGCTCTGGTGCAAAGAGAAGACGAAGCTCGCTCTCTCCGAGGAGCGCACGAAGCTGACTGTGATCGAGAGAGAGCACCTGGGCCCTTCGCTCGGCTAAGGGCGCGTCACCGTTGTAGACGAAGTTCGCGATGTAATCGAAGAGCAGGGAGGCCGCAAAAGGAGAGGGGCGTTTTGTGTCCACCGTGAACACGCGGATTGTCCGCGCCTCGACGGACCTCAAGACCTCGATCAGCGCGGGTACATCGAAGACGTCCCGAAGGCACTCGCGATAGGTCTCGAGGATGATCGGGAACTCGCGGAACTTCGCGGCCACCCCGAGCAGGTCCGAAGCACGCTTCCGCTGAGCCCAAAGGGGCGAACGTTTGGCCGGGTGTTTGCGCGGGAGTAACAGCGCCCGCGCCGCGTTCTCTCGAAAGCGGCCGGCAAAGAGGGCGGTGCTCGATAGGTGTGAGACGATCAGATCCTCGACCTCCGACGAGCGCGGGAAGAAGAGCTCGGCCGAAGGCGGCTCGTCGGTCTCGGGGATACGAAACACCATCCCGTCGTCGGACCACACGAGATCAACGTCGCCCGCGCTCTCCGCCTGTAGCTGGGAGAGGACCGCGGTGCCCCACGCCGCGTGCACGCGACCACCAAAGGGTGAGAGCACGACCACTCGGTGGTCCCCGATCTCGTCGACAAAGCGCTCGACGACGATGCTCCGATCGGAAGGGACCTCGCCGGTGGCGCTCCGCTGTTCGTCCACGTAGCGACGCAGGTTCTCCAGGCCCCGGCCATCGAGGCCGTGCGCTCGACCGAAACGCTCCGCCGCCTCGGGCCCCTCGATCTCTGCCAACTCACGCGCGAGCTTCCCGATGCGCCTGCCAAACGCCGCCGGCCTTCCGGGCTGATCTCCCCGCCAGAACGGCATGCGGCCCGCCTGACCCGGCGCCGGCACGACCAGCACTCGGTCGTGGGTGATCTCGGTGACGCGCCAGCTCGAGGCCCCGAGGAGAAAAACGTCTCCTACCTGCGTCTCGAAGACCATCTCCTCGTCGAGTTCACCCACCCGTCGGCTGCGGCGGTCATCTCCGCCCTCGAGAAAGACACCAAAGAGCCCGCGGTCTGGGATCGTTCCTGCATTCGTGACCGCGATGCGTTGAGCGCCTCGCCGAGCCTCGATGTGTCCGCTGATTCGGTCCCAAGTGATGCGAGCTCTCAGCTCCGCGAATTCCTCGGACGGATACAGCCCAGACAACATGTCGAGTACGCCGTCAAACGAAGCCCGGTGGAGCTCCGCGTACGGTGCGGCTCGCCGGACGGTCTCGTAGACCTCGTCCGCCGACGTCGGGCTCACCGCCGCCATCGCCACGATCTGCTGGGCGAGCACGTCGAGCGCATTCCGAGGATAGAAGGTCTCTTCCACCTCACCTTGGCGCATCGCCGATACACAGGCGGCCGTGGCCAAGAGGTCGCCCCGAAACTTCGGAAAGAAGACGCCGTGTGAAGTGCCGCCGACGTGGTGATTGCCGCGGCCGATGCGCTGAAGCCCGGAAGCCACCGACGGCGGGGATTCGACTTGAATGACCAGATCGACCGCCCCCATGTCGATGCCGAGCTCCATCGACGATGTCGCGACGATGGCGGGAAGTGCTCCGCGCTTGAGCTGGTCTTCGATCTCGCGTCGCCGCTCTTTGGAGACGGATCCATGGTGGGCGAGCGCGAGCTCTTCACCCGCGAGTTCGTTGATGGCGTCGGTGAGGCGCTCGGCAAGGCGGCGGCTGTTGACGAAGAGCATGGTCGAGCGATGAAAACGGATCAGCTCGACCAGCCGCGCATGGATCGAGGGCCAGATCGACGCGACCTCGGGCTCCTCGGAGGTTTCCGCGGCTCCACCTCCGCCGAGCGCCGCCATGTCTTCCACCGTCACTTCGATGCGGAGCTCGAGCTCCTTCTTGGCGCCGGCGTCGATGATCCGCACCGGCCGAGGAATCCACGCTTCGCCTTCGATCCGACCCCCGCCGAGCAGCCTCGCCACCTCCTCGAGCGGCCGCTGCGTAGCCGAGAGTCCGATCCGCTGCAAGGGCGGCGCGTCTGCGCCCCTCAGCGACTCGAGTCGCTCGAGCGAGAGGAACAGATGGACGCCGCGTTTGCTCGGCACGAGCGAGTGGATCTCGTCCACGATGACGGTGTCGACGGTCGCGAGTGAGTCACGGGCCCGCGAGGTGAGCATGAGATACAGCGACTCGGGGGTGGTGATCAGGATGTCCGGCGGGTGGCGGAGGAGCTGAGCCCGTTCACGCGTCGTGGTGTCCCCGGTTCGAACGCCGATGCTGGGCCGGTGGAACGCAAGCCCGCTGCGCCCCGCTGCCGCTTCGATGCCGCTCAGCGGACCTCGGAGGTTGCGCTCGACGTCGACGCCCAGGGCCTTGAGCGGTGAGATGTAGAGGACGCGCGTGCCCTTCGCCTCCTGGTCGCCCCCAAACATCAGCCGCTCGAGTGCCACCAAAAATGCGGCGAGCGTCTTGCCGGAACCCGTGGGTGCAAGCAGCAAAGTCGACTGCCCCTCGAGGATGGAGGGCCAGGCTTGTGTCTGAGCTTTTGTGGCGGAGGGGAAGGCGCTCAGGAACCAGTCCCGCACCGCCGGGTGAAAGGCGCCGAGCTCGGAGGTCACGGGAGCTGAATCGTGAGCGTGTAGTTGCCCGTGTAGGTCGGGCCCGCTCGCCAAGAGTCGACGACCAAGAAGTATGTGCCGGCGGTCGTGGCGGTGAAGTCGATGTCTTCGGGATTGCCGTTGTCTTGTCCGGCGACGCAGGTGGTCGCGGCTTGCGCGCAGTCCCGCACCAAGTAGAGCGCGCCGTCCCAAGACGAGTTGAGCGAGGCCACGATGCGCTTTCCGGCCGCGAGGGTGACCGCGTAGATGGCGTCCGCGCCGCTTTGGGCCCATCCCGTGCAGCTGCCGGCGCTCACCGTGGTGCCGATGTCTGCGGCATAGCCCGTCGTCGTGCCCTGAAAGACGCCGCCGGTCGCCGGCACCCGGTAGGGATCCGCACAAGTGTCCCCGCGTGCGATCTTCGCGCTCACGCTGCCGGCTCCGCTCGCGCTCAGATAGCCGTCGACGATCACGAAGTAGCTGCCCGCCTGTTGAACCACAGGAGACAGGCGCTCCGTACCACCGGCCGTGAAGGCATCGCTCCCTTGAACGCAGCTTCCGCTCACGTCGGCGCAGTTGCTCACCATGTACACGGAGGTGTCCCAGGCGCTGCCGGGCGTCACGTCGACCTGGAGCTGATCTCCCGGCTGCAAGTTCACTCGGTAGGCTCGATCGGGCCCGGCGGCGGCATAGCCGGTGCAACCGCCCGAGTTCGGAGAGTAGCTGTTTGTGTAGCCGACCGTCGTGAAGCTCTCCGGGCTCGACGCGAGCAGCATGGGTATGGCGTCGGCGCAGGTGTCGCCGCGATACCGCGCGACCGTGAGCTCGTGGTCCCCGCCGGCCCCCGCGGTCTTCTCGTCGACCACGAGGTAGTGCACGCCGGTGGTCTGGGCCACGAAGCGAAGGTTCTCTGCCGCGCCGCTCGCGCCTTGGTCCGCGCCCGCGACGCAGGTCTGGCTCGTGCAGTTGGTGAGCACGTACAAAGAAGCATCCAGCCCCGACGCAGGCTCGAGCAGCGCCTCGACGACGTCCCCCGCGGTGAGCGCCTGTGAGTACACGCGGTCCGGGCCCAAGTTCGCGCTGCCGGTGCAGGAAGTGAGCGGGGAGTACGAGTTGCTCAGGCCAGATGTGGTGCTCTGAAAAGAGCCTCCCACGGCCGGGATGGTGATGGCGGTGGCGCAGACGTCTCCGCCGACGACGGGCGGGGAGATCGTAATGCTCAGATCGAAGGTGCCGGCGGCGGAGCCGAAGCCATCGACGATCAAGAAGAAAGTCCCTCCGGCGGCGGAGAGATAGTCCACGACCTCGGGATTACCGTTGTCCTGGCCGGCGACGCAGGAGGCGGCCGCCGCACCACAATCGGTGACCAAATACAGCGAGGCGTCCCAGGCCGCGCTGAGCGAAGCGCGTAGACGTTCCCCAGGCGCGAGCTGCACTCGGTAGGCGAGGTCTTTGCTGCGCGCCGCGAAGCCGGTGCAGCCGCCGCTCGCGGGGTCGTAGTCATTGATCGCGTTGCGGGTGTCGCCGCTGAAGGTGCCGCCGGCGGTGACGTCAATCGCACCGGAGCACTGTTCGTTCGCGATGGGCGCGGGGTTGAGTTCGATGGTGAGCGTGTACGCGCCGCCCGCGCTGCCGTAGCCGTCGACGATCAGGAAGTGATCGCCCGCCTGCGCCGCGACGTAGTCCACGACCTCGGGATTACCGTTGTCTTGGCCGGCGACGCAGCTCTGCGCCACGTTGCTGCAGCTCGTGACCAAGTAGAGCGAGGCGTCCCAGCTCGTGTTCGGCTGCAGCGAAGCACGAAGGCGATCGCCGGCCGAGAGCGGCACTCGGTACACGATGTCGGGTCCGGTCGAGGCGTAGCCGGTGCATGAATTGGACTGGCTGTAGTCGTTCACCGCGGTCTGCGTGTTGCCGGTCTGGACCCCGCTCGAGGTGACGAGGAACGCGCTCGAGCATTGATCGCCGTTGGGCGATGCGACGCTCACGTTGACCTGCGCGGTGGTCTGGCCTCCGGGCCCGGAGGCTGTGAGTGTATAGGTCGTGCTTTGGCCGGGGGAGACCGTGACCATTCCGGTGACCGCCTGAGTGCCCAGGCCATTGTCGAGGGTGACACTCGTGGCCCCTTGGGTGCTCCACGACAAAGTGGTGCTGCCGCCCGGGGCGATTGTTTGAGGGCTGGCGCTGAAGACGAGGACCACGGGTGCACCCGGCACCGCCACAGAAACCGTGACCTCCGCGTTCGCCTGGCCGCCCGGGCCTCGGGCGACGAGCGCGTAACGCGTCGTGGTGGTGGGGCTCACCTGCACTGTGCCGCTGGCGGGCAAGCCGGTGCCGGCTCCGTTGTCGATGTCAACCGAGGTTGCGTCGGTGGTCTGCCACGACAGCGTCGTGCTCTGGCCGAGGGTGATGGAGACGGGTGTTGCGCCAAAGCTCGTGACGGAGGGCGGGGGCACGGTGACCGTGACCGTGCGTTGCGCGGTGGCGGTTCCGTTCGTACCCCGCGCAGTGAGCGTAAACGTCGTTGTGTCGAGGGGGGTGACCTGCACCGTGCCGCTGGCGGGCAAGCCGGTGCCGGCTCCGTTGTCGATGTCCACCGAGACGGCGTTCTGAGTGGTCCAGCGCAGCGTCACGCTCCCGCCGCGCTGCACCGCCGCGGGTTGGGCGAGGAACTCGAGGATCACGGGGGTGTTGGGGGCGGCCACGGTCACCGTGACCTCGGCGGTCGCGTTGCCCGCTTGCCCGTAGGCGGTGAGCACGTAGACCGTGCTCTCGGTCGGCCGCACCACAACCGAGCCCTTCGCCTGCTGCTGGCCAATGCCATGGTTGAGCTCCACGTGCAGGGCGTTGTCGGTCTCCCAAGAGAGGGTGACTTCGCCTCCCGCGAGGACGGTCGTGGGGCTCGCTTCGAAGCTCTCGATGATCGGCGTTCCGCTGGCGTCGACCGCGATGGTGAGCGAGGCGCTCGCGGTACCGCCCGGCCCCACGGCGGTGAGGTTGTAGACCGTGGTTCGGGTGGGGCTCACTTCGACCGAGCCGTTGGCGGGCTGTGAGCCCACGCCGTTGTCGATCACGACCGAGTCGGTGTTGAAGGTCTCCCACGCGAGCGTGACGGCTTCACCGGCCGAGATGGTGGCCTTCGAAGCCCAGAAGTCCCGGATGAAGGGCTGGCTGCCGCTGGCCACGACCACCGTGACTTCGCTCTCCGTCGTTCCGTTCTCGCCGCGCGCGATGAGCCGGTAAGTGGTGGTGATGTCCGGCGTGACCTGGGCGCTGCCTGTGGGTCCCCGTTCACCGACCGCGGGCTCGATGGAGACACTCGTGGTGTTGGAGCAACTCCACTCCAGCGTGGCGCTCTCCCCGAGCTGAATCGTGCGAGGCCGAGCCAAGAACGCGTCGACGCGGGGCGGACCGCCTGCCACCTCCACCGAAACGCGGCTCGTCACGCGATCCGCGCCGCTGCCCACCGTGAGCACATAGGTGGTGCTCACGAAGACCCGGACTTCGATCTCACCGGTGGGGGGCTGTAGACCGACCGTGGGTTCGATGGAGACGCCGCTCGCGCCGACCGTGTCCCAGCGCAAGGTGGCGGTGCCGCCGCTCTGCACTGAGCTGGGCTCGGCGGTGAACGAAAGGATGCGGATGCCGCCCGGAGGCGGAGTCGGGGACGAGTCTCCGCATCCGAAACCGAAGGAGAGCAACGCGAGTACGAACGCGAGTGCGGTCCGCAGCCGCTTGGCGCCAATCATCGGCGGCATCATAGCGGCCTCGTGCGGAACTGTCCGATACGTCGAACACGGTGGGCGGCCATCGCAGGGTCGCCGGGGCTCTGAAAAACCCTCGACTTTTCGGCGCCAGCCAACCGTCCTCGACGAGCGGGAGGCGCGATTCCCATCGAATCCACGTCGGGTTAGGCTCGGCTCGATGGATGTGCTGTCGGAGATCCTCTTCCCGGTGATCGAAGAGGCTAAACGCAACATCGAATCCGCGAGTGGCCTCGAGGCCTCCCCCGAGGCCCCGCTCTTCGGTGATGGCGGGCTCGATTCCATGGGTCTCGTGCAGTTCATCATCCTGGTCGAGGAGCGACTGCAAGACGTCGCGGGCGTGGAGCTGACCTTGGCGAGCGACAAGGCCATGTCCAGAAGATCCAGCCCGTTTCAGACCCTGGGCACCCTCGCCGAGTACATCGGGGAGTGCCTCGCCGAAGAGGGCAAGGATGTCTGAGCCGGTCACGCTGGTGACTGGGACTCGAAAGGGCCTCGGACGTTTCCTCGCCGAGCACTACCTCGCCAAGGGTCACGTCGTGGTGGGCTGCTCCCGCGACGAGTCTGATCTGAAGCACGAGCGCTATCATCACTTTCTGGCCGACGTGGCCGACGAGAAGGCGGTGAAGCCGATCTTCACCCACCTGCGCAAGACACACGGGAAGCTCGACCATCTCGTCAACAACGCGGGCATCGCGTCCATGAACCACGTCTTGCTCACCCCGATGAGCACGGTCGATTCCATCTTCGATACCAACTTGAAGGGGACCTTCCTGTTCGCCCGAGAGGCCGCCAAGCTGATGCAACGCCAAAAGTATGGCCGCATCGTCAACATGACGACGGTCGCCACACCTCTGATGCTGGAAGGGGAGGCGATCTACGCCGCGAGCAAAGCGGCGGTGCTCTCCTTGACCCAGGTCCTGGCGCGCGAGCTGGGCCCGTTCGGGATCACCGTCAACTCCGTCGGGCCCACCCCGGTCAAGACCGATCTGATTCGCTCGGTGCCGAAGGAGAAGCTGGATGCACTGCTCGCGCGCCAAGCGCTCCCGCGGTTCGGAGAGCCCGAGGACGTCGCGAACGTCGTCGATTTCTTCCTCCGACCAGAGAGCAGCTTCGTGACCGCTCAGAACATCTACCTCGGGGGCGTGGCTTAGTGCTCGAGGCGCTGCTCGCGGCTTTCGAGCGCTATCAAGACAAGACCGCCATCGTGTGGCGCGAGCGGGCGGTGAGCTACCGCTGGCTGAAGAACGAGATCGAGACCCTGCGCGCCCGGCTCGACGCCGCGGATGGGCCGCCTCTGGGCCCAGTGGTCGCGCTCTCCAGCGACTACTCCCCTCGGGCGGTGGCGTGGCTCCTCGCGCTGGTCGACCGCGGACGAACCGTCGCCCTCATCAGCCCGGGCTTCGACAAGCAGCGCGATGAGCTGCTCGAGGTCGCAGAGGTCGAGAGCGAGCTCGTCCTCGAAGGGGAAGGCGTCGAGCGAGTCGTGTCGGTCGGGCATCCGCTGAGTCATGCGCTGCTGGTGGCGCTGTCGACCTCGGGCAAGGGTGGGCTCGTGCTCTTCTCCTCGGGCTCCGCCGGCAAGGTGAAGGCGGTGGTCCACGACGCCGCTCGCCTGTTCAACAAGTATCGGGTGCCACGCCGCGCGAACGTGACCATCCCGTTCATGCTCTTCGATCACATCGGGGGCATCAACACGCTACTGCATGTGCTCTCCTCGGGCGGCACCGCGGTGTTTGCGCCCGATCGCACCCCAGAGACGATCTGTCGACTCGTGGCGGCGCACCGAGTCCAAGTCCTGCCCGCGACGCCGACCTTTCTTCGGCTCCTCCTCTTGCATGATCGCTCGGCCCACGACCTCAGCTCTCTCGAGATCTTGGCCTACGGGGCGGAGCGTATGTCCGAGGCGACGCTCGAACATCTGCGGCGAGCCTTTCCCGCGGTATCCCTCGTTCAAAACTACGGGCTTTCGGAGGTCGGCATCATGCAGACCAAGTCCGAAGACTCCGGTTCTTTGTGGGTGCGGCTCGGGGGGGAGGGCTACCAGACCCGGGTTCGCGACGGCCTGCTCGAGATCAAAGCCGAGACCGCAATGCTCGGCTATCTCAACGAAGCGAGCCCGTTCACGGACGACGGCTGGCTCCGCACCGGTGATCAAGTCGAGGTCAAGGGTGAGTACTTTCGGATTCTCGGACGCGCCTCGGACATCATCATCGTCGGAGGGGAGAAGGTCTATCCGGCTGAGGTCGAAGACCTGATTGCGTCCATGCCGGGCGTCGTCGAGGTCATCGTGAGCGGTGAGCCGAACGCCATCACCGGCCAAAACGTAAAGGCCGAGGTGCAGCTCGGAACGGACGAGACCCGTGAGAGCTTTCGAGCTCGCATGCAGTCGTTCCTCGGTTCGAAGCTCCCCGCCTTCAAGGTGCCTCAGCGCGTCCGGATCTCGAAGGAGCCCCTGCACACCGAACGCTTCAAGAAGCGGAGGTCCTAATGAGCGAATTCAGAAAGGAGGTCTCTGGGGCCGAGAAGTTCATGGTCGCGATCAACGAGATCCGTCCGCCCTTCGTGATTCAGCTCGTTCTCGAGGCCCCCGAGGTACCGCCGCCCGAGCTCCTCTTCGATGCGCTCGAGGAAACGACGGCCGCAAACCCCGGCTCCAGGCTCGTGCTCGACCCAGCGAGCCACCCTTTGTCTTGGATGCTCGGTCCTTCGCCGACGCTCACCGAAGTGGATGCGCCGGCCTTCGATGGCCAGTCCGAGGCCGAGGCGCCGTTCTTTCGATTTGCGCTCGACGCCACCCAGGGTCCGAGCTGTGAGCTTCTTCGCGTCCAGGGCCGAGATCGGAGTTATCTCGTCTTTCGCGCCTTGCACGCGGTCATGGATGGTCAAGGCACGATCGCTTGGGTCAAAGACTTCATGCGTTGTCTCCGTGGTGAAGCTCCGGTGGGCCACCCGAGCACCCTCGCGGTCGACGCCCTCATGCGCGAGATCCAAGCGGAGCTGCGGCCCGTGCCGGAGTCGAACGCGCTGCACCCTTTCGGCCCTGCGAAGACAGAGAGCGAGAACCGCTACCACTGGCGCCGCGTGACGGTGGACAAGCCGCTCGGCCCCAAAGTGGTGGGCCGTATCGCGGCTGCGGTGGGGGAGCGCGCTCGGGCGGGTGGGGCTGAAGGTCCGGTGCGCATCAATCTCCCCACGGACCTGCGGCACTACCGGAAGGATGAACGGACCACCGGCAACCTCTTCAACACGCTCTCGCTCGACGTGCCGCCCGGCGCCTCCCCGGATGCCCTCGGCATGCGTGTCGTGCAGATGCTCTACAAGGATGAGGGCATCCGGCCCTTTGCGCTCTATCGTCCCGAAGAGGCCGGCTCGCTCGACGTGCATCGCGTCAAGGTGCTCTGGGACATGGCGCATCTACACGACACGGGACGCTACGGCTTCAGCGCGAGCATCTCGCACCTCGGGGTGCTGAAGAGCTCCGAGTTCACCGCCCCGGGCCTCAACCCCACCGGCGCGTTCTTCGTGCCCCTCGTGGGAGACTCGGGCTGCGTGGTGCATCTGGCCGGCTTCGATGAGCGGGTCGAAGCGACGGTGGGGTTGTCTGATCGATTCGTCGGCAAAGGTCAGCTCGACGAGTTGGCAGAGATGGTCCGCCGTGCCGCCGCAACCTGAGGTCTAAAGCTCAACGCGCGGCGCGCAGCTGGCCGAGCACGGTGCCGCTTCGCCCGGCTCGAAAGAGCTCCGAGTTCAGCGCGAGAAAGATCATGCCCTTGGTCTTCTGGTCGAAGCGATGCCAGTAGCGGTCGAGCGCGGTCTTCGCGAGTGCCTCGGGCTCGAAGTCGTCCTTTACGTCGAGCCCGAGATCCTCGAGCACCGCATCGAAGCCCGTCTCGAGCTTCCACTGCACGGGGGCGCCGACGAGCGCGGTGTTGTCGCGAAGTTTCGCGAAGTCCAAAGGGCCCACCACGTCGAAGATGATGGAGGAGCCGGTGAAGCGGCGCCCCATGTCCGCGAGCAGAGCCTGAACGTCGGCGCGAGGAAGGTAATAGAAGAGGCCCTCCGCGATGAAGAGGAACTGATCAGCGGGTCCCTCCAGCGCATCCATCCAGCTTCGATCGAGCACCGAGCATCCGAGTTGTTGGTGGCGCTCACCTCCGGCGCCCCACTGCTCCCGCAGAGCCACCACCTCGGGCAGATCGACGTCGACCCACTGCTTCCAAGTCAGGTCCTCGAGGCGCTGCCTGCGGGTGGAGAGCCCGCAGCCGAGCTCGACCACGGTGTGAACGGTCGTGGCTTCGAGGTATCGGCGCGTGATCTGATCGATGTCGTCGGCACGAAGCGCGAGCGACATCTGAGAGTCGGGACCGTACCAAGCGTCGAGCTCGGATGGCCACTCGGTGCGACCGAGCCAGGTGACGGCGAGAGGGTCGGAGAAGACTGCGTCGCTGCGGGCGTGTTCTTCCGCGCGCGCTCGTAAGGTGAGGATGGCGGTCTTCGAGACCCCGGAGAGGCTCACCCGCCGCGTCCGGCCTTTTTTGCCCACGGGGGCGGCCGCGCTGGGGTCACGAAGGACCGCATGGGGATCGCGCCCTCCGGCCTGGACTGCCCCACTGCGGCGGCGGTCTTTTCACTCGCCTGTCCCGAGAAGCGCTCGAAGGCCTCGCGGGCATCCGCGCCCACGTTGCTCAGCGCCTCGCCGACGCGCTGCCAGAACGGTTCGAAGAGCGGCGCAAACTCTCGAAGGAGCTCCGTCACTTTCTCACCGCCCGGCTTGTCGTTGTGCTTTTCAGTGATGAGGATGGTGAAGCGAACGAGGCTCTCCATCGCCTGCGCGAGCTCGACCAGGTCGTCTCGCATCCCGTTCATGCGCGTTCTGAGGTGCTCGAGGGCCGCCGGTGTGACCTGCATGGCCTGGCCCTCGTAGATGTCCCAGGCCTCCATCGCGATCGGATGGAGGTCCGTGGTGGGGCGCCACTGCTTGACGGCCTCTAAGAGTTCTACATCTTCACGCGACATGGGATTTTGACTCCAGAACGTTCAGCCTACCGGGCTTCGCGCCCGCTGGCCAGGTGCCGGGCCCAGCCCGAGTCAGCCGGACAGGCCGCCGAGCAAGGACTTCAGCACTTCACCGATGCCACCCAAGATCTTACCCGGAGCGCTGAGGGCCATCTCCGCCATGTCTCGGAACGAGTTGCTGCGCTGACTCGCGTCGTCGGTCGCGGATCGCGCCCGCTCGAGGTGGATGTTGATATCGCCGTTGTTATCCCCAATTCGATTCGACATGGCGCTTCTTCCTTCCTTTGCTGTTGGCCCCGATTCGGTGGCCCACTGCGCTAGTGCTGAGCAATCGATGTGCCAGTCTTAAATCCGTTCTGATCCAGACGGTCAGGACTGGAGGGCACGCGCCTACCGGGCAGTTCTGCACCGGTAGAGGTGCACCTGCCCAGATCTCCAGGGCTGATCGGGGAGCCCTTACGAGGCCGAGCTCCGCGCGGGGAGGCCGGTCGGAAGACCCTCCTGCACCCGGCCCTCCTTCAGATAGATGACTCGCTTCTGGTGGCGGGTCATGAGGCCGAGGTCGTGCGTGGCGACCACGATGGTGGTGCCCCGAGCGTTGGCGCTCTCGAGCAGGTTCATTACCTCTTGGGTGATGTCCGCGTCGAGGTTCCCGGTGGGTTCGTCCGCCAGCAGCACCGGTGGATCGTTCACCAACGCGCGCGCGATGGCCACTCGCTGTTGTTCGCCGCCGGAGAGCGTGGCCGGCAAGGCGTGTTGCTTGTGAAAGAGACTCACCCCTTTGAGCATTCGAAAGACTCGGCGGCGCACGTCGTTCTCCGGCAGACCGAGCACGCGCAGCGTGTAGCTGACGTTCTCGTACACGGTGCGATTGGGAATGAGCTTGAAGTCCTGAAACACGACGCCGACCTCGCGCCTCAGATACGGGATCTGCCCTCGCTTCAGCCTCACCACGTTACGGCCGTTGACGAGGACTTGACCGCTCGTCGGTTTCTCCGCCGCGAAGAGGAGCTTGAGCAGTGTGGTCTTGCCCGCGCCCGAAGGCCCGCTCAGAAAGACGAATTCGCCCTTGTCGATCCGGACCGAGATGTCGTGCAACGCCGCTCGCTCACCGCGTTCGTAGGCCTTGGTCAGGTGGAACGTCTCAATCATGCGCGGCTCGTCGTCGCGGGTCGAAGATAACCCGAGTCGACCATGGAGTGAATTCACTGAGGCGGGGATGCAGCCGAGGTCGAAAGAAGGCGCGGGGGGGGACTTCGAGACCAGGGGCCCATGCTACGCTCGGCGGCCGTGACCGGCCTCCACTTTGTGCTGAGCCTGGCGCTCGCCCAGGAGCTTCCGCCCGGCGGGACGCGTCCGAACGAGCTCTCGCAGGCGCTGCTCCCCGAGCCCTCGTCTTCGTGCAACTGCCACTACGACTACGACGCCACCCACCGCAACGAGCCAGGGCAGAGCTACATGGCCACCGCGATGGCGCTCTCGATGCGGAGCCCGGTCTTCAAGGCCGCGCTTCGGATCTCCTTCCAAGACCGCCCTGACGTCTCCGGCATCTGCATTCGATGCCACTCACCTCGCGGCTGGCTCGGCGGTCGCTCCACGCCCGGTGACGGGAGCGCGCTCGAAGAAGAAGACAAGCAAGGCATCACCTGCGACACCTGCCACCGGATGATTCCGGCGGACCCACCGGTCATCAGCAGCGGGCAGTACACGATCTCCCCGTCGACCGCCAAACGAGGCCCGCGGACCTACCTGCCCACCTCACACAGCATCGCGCAGTCCGCCTATGTCAGCTCCGCCGAGGCCTGCGCGGTCTGTCACAGCTTGTTCAACCCCACCGTCAACCATCACGACCCCGATGGGCGCGACCTCGGCTACAACTACTTCGAGCAGCGCACCTATGAGGAATGGCGCGACTCCGATGTCTCGTCGGTCGACGACAAGACCTGCATCGACTGCCACATGCGTCGGGCCTCGGGCTATTCGAACAGCTTCGACCGGACGAACCTCTACCCAGATCTGGCGGTTCACAGCATCGTGGGCGGGAGCCTCTTCATCGCTCAGGCGGTGAACATGCTCGAGCCGAACCTGCGGCTGGGCCCGGAGCTCGCGAACCTCGAAGCGGTGACCAAGCAGCAGCTCGAGATGGCGGCCACCTTGAGCCTCACGACCACGCATGCGGCGAACGAAGAGATCGACGGCGGCTCGAGTCTCGCGGTCGGCGTGCGCGTCACCAACGACACCGGGCACAAGCTCCCCACCGGCTATCCGGAGGGGCGGCGTGTTTATCTCGAGGTCTCGCTCGAGCTCGAAGATCGCCCGCCGGTGATCATCTCCGGTCGCTTCAATCCAGAGACCGGTGATCTCGACCCCGACGATCAGCTTCGAACCTACGACACCGGCCACGGCGTGCTCGGGCAGGGACGAAGCCCCCACCTCATCCTCGCCAACCAGACGCTGTGGGACACGCGTATCCCGCCCAAGGGCTTCCGACCGGATGAGCCCGACATGCGCCCCTACGGGCGCGACTACGGGAGCGCGCCCTATCGCAACTACGACGAGCACACGTTCCAGGTGCCGGTGCCGCGCGACGTGACTCAGCGAACGAATGGACGCGTGGTGGTTCGACTCCTCTACCAATCGCTGTACGGCTTCTACTACGACTTCTTGATCGCGAACCTGCCACCAGACAGCTCCGAGGCTCAGGATCTCACGCGTGTGTACAACGCCTTTGGAAAGGCGCCGCCTCGCGAGATGGAGCGTATCGAGATCCCGATCGTCGCTCTGCCTGGACCGCCCGCACCTCCGGATGCGGGTGTGGGCGCAGATCTCGGAGGCGCCAATTCCGGAGCGGACGCGGGTGGCGTGCCGCCTGGTATCGAGGGGGGCTGTGAGTGCAGCGAGACGCGCGTGTCTCGCTCGACCACGGCCTGGCTCGGGATCTTGCTCGCTTCGTGGCTCGTCGTCCGTCGGCGCCCGCGCTGACGTGCATCAGCCGGCGCGCGCGGTTGGCAGACCCAGCATCGCGTGGGCGGTCTCGACGAGGTGTGCCTCCACCCGAGCGAGCGCCTCCTTCGAGCGAGAGGCCGGCACCCCGGCGATGAGCGTCAGCTCTTCCAACCGGCCCAGGGCGTAGCGCACCACGATGAAGTTCAGGCTCTGCAGGACCAGCCGGAGCGGCTGCGGCTCCTTACCCAGCAAGGCACCGAGCGCGACCGAGGCTTGATCGAGAAAAGGCTTCTGGAACGACTCCTGACGCGCCTCATCGAGCATGCCCTTGTCGACGACGGCACGCATGACCAAACGCACCGCGGGCTGATGCGCACGAGCGAATCGAAAGCCGGCGCGCACCGCGCGATCGATGAGCTCGGAGACCGAACCCCCAGCGAGGGCCTCCGCGACCAAGGTCTCGCGGAGCAGCAGGAGTTCGGTGTACATGGACTCGATGCAGGCCTCGTAGAGCTCGTCCTTGCTGCCGAAGTAGTGATGCACCATGCCGAGGCTGACCTCGGCCTCTTTCGCGATCTGACGGATCGAGACCTGTCCGAGCCCTTGCTCGGCGAAGAGGCGTGAAGCGTTCTCCAAGATGCGTGTCTTGGTCTCGGCGGCGTTGGCGTTGACCGGTCGGGCCACGTGGGCAGGCTAATCAAACGAGCGTCCAATTACAACTCGGGCGGCGGCGCGGGTGGGGTCTCTAGGAGATCCCGGAGTCGAAGCGCGAAGGCCGTCGAGGCGATCGCGCGCTGCAGATTGGGCGCGAGTCTGGGGGAGAGCCAGATCCGCGCATCGGGCGTGCGGGTCTGAAAGGCGGCCAAGACCCCCTTCTTCCCGTGAAGCTCGTAGCCGACCACCGGGTCACCTCCGGGTGCTGTCTCTCGAAGCTGCGGGCGCAGCTCGAAGTTCACGGTCTCGACGGTGAGCTCGCCGATCGGCGCGGGCCCATCGGGGCTCGCCTTCTGAATGCGAACGAAGAAAGGGAAGGTCTCGTCGCCCGTACACACGAACGCGTGGCTCCGAATGCAGCGCACCTGGGCGCGATCGATCTCGGCCTCGCGGAGCGTGAAGACAAAGGGCGTGTCCTTGCCTTGGGTCTCGAGCGACCGCGTGCTGAAGGGGCCCGCTTGGAGATCGGTCACCGTCGTGGCTTCGGACGGTTCGATCGGAAACGAGGTCGCGTTCTCGAGGAGCTCGGGCAACACCAGACCGCTGGTCGCGCATCCGGCCAGGAGGGCCAGGAACAGAAGGCAGGACGCGCGGGTCGGGCAAGTTCGAGTCACTCGGGCTTTGTAGATCGAAGCCGGGGCTCGCCGCTAGGGCGACGCTGAACCGCAACGCCGAGCGCGTGGGTGCTCATGTGCGCAGATCGAACGCACCCAGCGGGAACCGCACGCCATTGACGATGAGCTCGAGGGGGTGACGCCCCGGGTAGTGACGCCGAGTGCTCAGATCAGCCAGCGAGACCTTCGCGGAGAGGCGCACCGAATCACCGGCCCTTAGGCTCAGCCGCCTGAGCTTGAACACCTTGGGGCTCGTTCGTCCGTTCGCCTTCACGAAGTGGACCGCGTAGTCGACCATCAACTCCTGCGCGGCCTTCGCCTTGCTGACGAGATCCAGAGAGAAGCGGACCTCACCTCCGAGCTGCGGGCGCTTGGGCTCGATGGTGATGGAGTCGATGCGCACCTTGGGTGCGGCGCCGACCCCGAGCAGCTCGAGCGCGCCCGGGTGCCCCTTCTTCACCAGCGAGCGAAGCGCGTGTTTGATGATCCACTGACGACCGGCGGAGGCGTCCTTCTTCCATGCGTGGCAGGTCTTCACCAAGAGCTCGGGATGATCTTTGCCGATGTCGTTCAAGTTGTTGGCGACGGAGCGCTGAACGTAGCGTTCGGGGTCGTCCTTCAGGCGCTCGAGCAAACGCAGCACCGGCTTTGGATCCTTCTGAAACGAGACGAGCCGAGACGCCCAGGGTAGGCGAGGGCGGGTGCCCTCCGAGACCAGGCGGCGCACGTGAACACTTTCGTCCTTCGACCACTTCTCGAGTTGTTTGTACGTGGCGTCTGGGTACCGCACGAGAAACGCGCGAATGCTCCACTCCGCGGTGAAGCGCTGGGTGAGCTCGTACTGAAAGCGCATCGCGTCCTCGAAGTGCGAGAGCCCGTAGGTATGAACGTAGAACACGTGGGGCAGGTATCGAAGCGAGCTCAGGCCTTGGTCTCGATCCACTTCGGCGACGGGACCGAGGCTTCGAGTGAGCACCGCCGCCGCCTTCGGGAAGGGCTGGGGCAAATGCTGGTGCATGACCAGGGCGATGTGCTTTGCGCGCCCGGTGAGCTCGAGGTCCTCGAGTCCCCGCAGGGCCTCCTGCACGAAGCGCTTGGGTTTCAGAGCGGGGTGCGCGGCCTGCAGGTCCTTGGCCAATGAGGCCAGCAGTTCGGCGTCGAAGATGTCGCGAAGGCGGTCGGGCATGGGCGTAGGGGGGCATGAAGCCGCGCGATGAGTGCAGCGTCAAGCACGCTTGACGATTCGCCCCGGCGAATCGATAGGGTCGAGCCGATGTCTCTCGTGCGCCTCGGGATTCGAGAGAACCTCGCTCAGTTCTCTCTCTTGGTCCTCGTGAACGCCTTCGTCGGGGCGATGGTCGGCATGGAGCGCACCATCCTGCCCGAGATCGCCGAGCGAGAGTTCGCGCTCGCCGCCAAGACCGCGGTCTTGTCCTTCATCGTGGTCTTCGGCGTGACCAAGGCGTTTACGAACTATCTGGCCGGGCGGCTCTCGGACGCCTTTGGCCGCAAACATGTGCTCGTGGTCGGTTGGCTCGTTGCGGTGCCTGTCCCCTTTCTTTTGATGTGGGCGCCGAGCTGGGGATGGGTGTTGTTTGCGAACCTCTTCCTCGGCGTGAGCCAAGGCCTCACCTGGTCGACCACGGTCATCATGAAGATCGATCTCGCGGGTCCAAAGAAGCGCGGCCTCGCCATGGGGCTCAACGAGTTTGCGGGCTACTTTGCGGTGGCGGCGAGTGCGCTCGCCACCGGGCTCATCGCGGCCCGATATGGCCTGCGCCCCGAGCCCTTCTATCTCGGCGTGGTGTTCGTCGCGGTGGGACTTCTGCTCTCCGTGGTTCTGGTGCGTGAAACCAAAGGACACGTGCTCGCCGAGTCTGCCGCCCACGGATCATTACCCCCGGAGGGCCTGCCTTCTCAGCGCGAGGTGTTCTGGCGGACCTCGTTTTCGGACAAGGATCTGTCGAGTGTCACGCAGGCGGGTCTCGTCAACAACTTGAACGACGGCATGGCGTGGGGGCTCTTTCCGCTCTTCTTCGCGGCGTGGGGGATGGACCTCGAACGCATCGGCACGCTCGCGGCGATCTATCCCGCCACCTGGGGCATGGGCCAGCTCTTCACCGGCGCGTGGTCGGACCGGGTGGGCCGCAAGTGGCTCATCGCGGGGGGCATGTGGCTTCAGGCGGCGGGCATCGCGGTTGTGGTCAGCGCCTCGGGCTTTGTGGGATTTGCGGTCGGGGCGGCGCTGCTCGGGCTCGGGACCGCCATGGTGTATCCGACCTTGCTCGCGGCGATCGGCGACGTCGCGCATCCAACGTGGCGAGCCTCTGCCGTCGGGGTGTATCGCTTGTGGCGCGATCTCGGTTACGCGCTCGGGGCTCTGCTCGCGGGGGTCATCGCGGACTTCTTCGGGCTCCCGGTCGCGATGTGGTGGGTCGCGGCTTTGACGTTTACGTCGGGCGTGGTGGTCGCGGTGCGGATGAGTGAGACGGTGAAGCGAAAGGCTTGAACATTTGTCCAGTGCGCGGTAGTTTTCTGCGCATGACTGCGGCTCGAACGCTCACCGGCGCCGAGAGGTCTCTCGACGATCTCGACCTCGAGCTGCGCCACCTCGTGCGAGGAGAAGCGCAACTCAGGTTGCGCATCGGGACCATGCTCCATGCGCTCTTTCGGACCGGTGGCCACCGAGAGCTGGGCTTCTCGTCGATCGACGCATACGTGGAAGAGCGATGCGGTCAGAGTCGATGGTGGGGTCGAGACACGCGCGCGCTCGCGCGTCGCTTGGAGGAGAAGGGCCTCACACAGGTGCGCGCTGCGCTCCGCGCCGGCCGCATTCCTTGGACGATGGCCGATCTGCTCAGTCGCCACGCGAGCGCCGCCGATGAACGCTTCTGGATCGACGAAGCGGCGAGCGAGACGCTCCGGTCGATGCAAGCGCGGTTGACACAGAAGACCGGCCGCGTGCAGCGACCGCTCGACGAGTCGTTTGCGCGTCCGACGCGGTGGCTGTCGGTGAACGAGCTTCGCATGTTGGCCCTCAGTCGTTTGCTCGTGGACTACCTCTCGGGCGGTTCGGCCTCGGACGAGATGCTGATGACCGCGTTGCTCGGCGAGGCCGAGACTTCGCTTCAGTCCTTGGTGGGGTGGGAGGCTCCGGCCGGCGAACAGGCGGGCGCCGAACCTCGGGCATTGGAAGCTCGGCTCGCACTCGCACGCGAGGCCTTCCGCCGGTTGGTCGAGCCTGCGGGTTCTCGAGCCGCGTCGGTCGCCGAAGACTCAGCGCGCACGTCACGCTGCACCTCAGAACCACTCGCTGTGCCCGTAGTGCCCGAGGCGCCGCTGCCGTCGGGCGCACTCGCGCTCGACCGCGCGATCGCCGAGTCGTGTCGGCGGCTCGCGGAGCGCGCGGTGCGAATGGGTGAGCTCGCCCGGCGCGTGATCACGGCGCGAATGTGGCGTCGCCGCGGATACGCGTCTCCTTCGGCCTACGCGGAGCAGCATCTCGGGCTCTCGCTCTCGACGCTCGAGCACCACGCCACTTTGGCCCGTCGCTTGGCGCGGCATCCCGAGCTCCGTGAGGCGCTGTGCGAGGGTGTGATCGGCGCGGAGGCCGCCCAACTGGTGGGGCGTGTGCTGGGCAAGGCGTCCGACCCCGCTTTGGTGATCGCCTGGGTCTCGCGGGCCGGTGCGCGGACCTACAAGCATTTGCGGGAAGAGGTGAACGCGGTCCTGCTGGGGGCGAGCCTCGACCCCACGGTGTCGCGAATGCCTCCTTCCGACGATGAACTCCAGACCCTTGCCGCGCTCGAGCGAAGGGTGCAGAGCGGCGAGGTCTTTCGTTCGCTCCTCGGAGCCCACACCCCGGGCCCGCAGACGTTTGTCACTCTGGCCTCGGCCTCGGACACAGCGGCGGGTGTGCGACCGCTGAACTTGACGTTGCCGACCGAGCTCCATCGATATTGGCTCGACCTCGAAGCGCGTTTTCACGATCTGGCGGGTAGGCAGAGCTCGTTCGTTGCGTTCATGTGTACGAGTCTGTGGAGCACGTGGCTTCCGTATCTGGAGTCGCGGAGCGACAAGTGGGGCGAGGTCTACCGAAGGGACCGGCATCGTTGTTCAAACCCGGTCTGTTCTCGACGGGACCTCACGCCGCATCACGTCGTCTTTCAGAGCCACGGCGGGGGTGATGAGCTCGAGAACATGGTGACGCTGTGCTCGTGGTGCCATCTGGACGGCGTGCATCGGGGCAGGGTGGCGGTGCGGCGTGAGGGGCGCGAGCTTGGGTGGCGTGTGGGGCCGCCGGGGTTTTTGAGGGTCGAGGGGCGGACGGTGGTGACGCGGGGGTGATCGTGATTGCCGGAGAGGTCCTGAGACAGATCAAGGAGGAAGCACATGACCTGGCTTCAATGGGGCCGGCGATCGTGATCGCCGGAGAGTCACCTCGTGGACGCGGCTCACCTGGCCCACGTAACCGCTTCAATGGGGCCGGCAATCGTGATCGCCGGAGAGCGTACTGTTCGAGCGGTGTGAGCAGCTCGTAGTTCAGCTTCAATGGGGCCGGCGATCGTGATCGCCGGAGAGGAGGCCGCGCTCAATGCCTCGGCGTTCGCCACCCGCCAGCTTCAATGGGGCCGGCGATCGTGATCGCCGGAGAGGCCCATGCCCTGCGCGTAGCGAAGCCCTTGGCCGCTGCTTCAATGGGGCCGGCGATCGTGATCGCCGGAGAGAGTCGATGCTCGTCTACACGAGTCCGCCCGAGAGTGCGCTTCAATGGGGCCGGCGATCGTGATCGCCGGAGAGTGACGAGAACGCGGCGTCCGATGACGGCTCCACCTGGCTTCAATGGGGCCGGCGATCGTGATCGCCGGAGAGATCCTGACCCGCCGTTCTCGCTTGGCGAGACGTTGGCTTCAATGGGGCCGGCGATCGTGATCGCCGGAGAGAGTGCTTCCGGATGGCGTACCAAACGTTCTCCGGCATCGCTTCAATGGGGCCGGCGATCGTGATCGCCGGAGAGGCTACCGGCGCGGCCAGGGTCAGCCAGGATGGCGCCGATGCTTCAATGGGGCCGGCGATCGTGATCGCCGGAGAGAGATCGCCCAGGTCTACGCGGGCAACACCAAGGCCCTAGCTTCAATGGGGCCGGCGATCGTGATCGCGGGAGAGGGCCTTGGGCTCGTAGCTCCAAGCAAAGAGACTCTCGCTTCAATGGGGCCGGCGATCGTGATCGCCGGAGAGACGGTAGCCGGTTACCTCTAGTGTCTCGCCTGGAGCGCTTCAATGGGGCCGGCGATCGTGATCGCCGGAGAGATCGCGGGGGTGTCGTCGGCCGCTGTGCCGTCGTCGGCGCTTCAATGGGGCCGGCGATCGTGATCGCCGGAGAGCATGGCGCAAGTAGGCAGCGCAGCAGATTCTTACTCTGCTTCAATGGGGCCGGCGATCGTGATCGCCGGAGAGATGGTGGCCGAATGCCGGCCAGTCTGCTCCTTCATCCGCTTCAATGGGGCCGGCGATCGTGATCGCCGGAGAGGGCCCAATACCAAGGGAAAGTGACTCGGGCGTCGTGCTTCAATGGGGCCGGCGATCGTGATCGCCGGAGAGGGGGCACGGCCCAACCTCCATCCGCCCCGAGTAGGCCGCGCTTCAATGGGGCCGGCGATCGTGATCGCCGGAGAGGCTACCAGTGGTGAGCGTCGTGTTGGCAGCGCCGAGTGCTTCAATGGGGCCGGCGATCGTGATCGCCGGAGAGCGACCGGCTCCTGGTTCCCGTGTCCGCCGATGGCCCCTCGCTTCAATGGGGCCGGCGATCGTGATCGCCGGAGAGACAACTACTGCGGTCGCGGCGCGCCGAACGGGTTCTGGCTTCAATGGGGCCGGCGATCGTGATCGCCGGAGAGTCGCCAGCGGGGCGACGATCACAACGGCGGAGGTGCTGGCTTCAATGGGGCCGGCGATCGTGATCGCCGGAGAGCCGTTTCCGAAGGCCGCGAGATGGAACCGGCCGAAGTCGCTTCAATGGGGCCGGCGATCGTGATCGCCGGAGAGTCGAGGGCACCAAAGCGGGCACGGGTCGGTGGTGGTGGCTTCAATGGGGCCGGCGATCGTGATCGCCGGAGAGGTTGCAGGTGCTGCTACCAACTCACTTGCAGAGAGCAGGCTTCAATGGGGCCGGCGATCGTGATCGCCGGAGAGGCTTGGACGCGATCTCGATAAGGCCCTCGATAATGAAGCTTCAATGGGGCCGGCGATCGTGATCGCCGGAGAGAGGTCTGATCGATGCTCGCGGAACCGGTATCGAAGTAGCTTCAATGGGGCCGGCGATCGTGATCGCCGGAGAGCTGGCACCCTAACCCGGTCGCCGGTCGCGGGGTCGTGGTGGCTTCAATGGGGCCGGCGATCGTGATCGCCGGAGAGCATGCGGCGCCCACCCTACCCCGGAGGGGCCTACTCGGCTTCAATGGGGCCGGCGATCGTGATCGCCGGAGAGGAACCCTACCGGCTGCCGGAACAGATCCGAAAGTTCCCGGCTTCAATGGGGCCGGCGATCGTGATCGCCGGAGAGCGGAGCCAGCCCGAGTTCGCCAGCGGGGTGGCGAAGCTGCTTCAATGGGGCCGGCGATCGTGATCGCCGGAGAGGCCGCAGAAACCAGAGGTCAACACAGCCACGACCGCAGTGCTTCAATGGGGCCGGCGATCGTGATCGCCGGAGAGCCGGCTCATGAACGCGGAGCATGTTGTAGGTCATCAGGCTTCAATGGGGCCGGCGATCGTGATCGCCGGAGAGGTGGGAACTTGGCGGTCACGGCTAGGCCCCCCTCTCGGGGGCTTCAATGGGGCCGGCGATCGTGATCGCCGGAGAGCGAAGTGGCTCGTGTGGATGGTGTGCACCCGGTCATCGCTTCAATGGGGCCGGCGATCGTGATCGCCGGAGAGTCCGGGGCCCACGTGGCCCACGTGTCTGTATCGAGCGCGCTTCAATGGGGCCGGCGATCGTGATCGCCGGAGAGCG
>WYAZ01000126.1 GCA_011526105.1 Deltaproteobacteria bacterium
CAAGCGAAGCAACTCGACTCGCTCGACATCGGAAACCACCAGCTCAGCCTTTGGACGCCCGCTCTTCGCCATGCCCCTCTTAGATCACGACATCGACTCTTTTGATAGAGAATCCATTTCCAGGGGAGTAGCTGCCCTGCGAAATATACAAGCTGCGGCCCTGCGACTGTGCGCGGCTCAACGCGTTTGTGATCGTCGCCATGGGCTGCGCCCTGGTTCCCGGGAAGTTGTCGTTTCCGAGCGGGAAGGGCGCGACGAAGATCGCATTGTTCGGGTTGCCATCGATGCCGTCGCAGTTCGCGTCCACGAAGTTGTCGTCCGGAAGATCCGTATTGTTCTGGAACGAACACGCGTACTCGCAGCCATTGCCGGCGGGGTTCGCGAGGTCCTGGTTGATGTCGTAGAAGTTCGCAGCACACTGGTAGCTGCACACCCCGGCCGCGTTCGAAGTGCCGTTCGCGTTCGGGCGCGCCCCGCAAGCCTCGGTGCTGCCGACCAAGCTCACGTTGACGCGGCCGCCGGTCAGATCGGCGTCGTTGGTTTGAATGGCCAAGCTCGCGCTGTCGAGGCCCACCGCGGTCGCGCGGTACTCCACCTCGATGATCACGCTCTGACCCGACTGCACCTGAAACGGCAGCGCGGGAGCGTTGCTCACGCGGAAGCTGCTCCGCGTATCACCGGTGATGGTGAGGCTCGAGACGATGAGCGGTCCGATGCCAAAGTTAAAAAGCTCGCGCGAGATACGGTGAACCTGATTGAGATAGATGGTCGGTCGGTTCGGGTTCAGGACGTCGTTGTTGAAGTCCATCGCGCCCGAAGGCACCAAAGACGCCTGCGGGTTCACGCCCACGCCGCGCACGCCGAGGATCCTCCGACGCGCCCGTGGGTCGTTGGTGTCGAGCACGATCGCGCCGTCGAGTTCCACCGGATAGGTCGGGGTCGTCGGGTTGAAGCGCACGTTGAAGGTCGACTGCCCACCCGGCGGAATCGCCGCGAGCGAGAGCGGATCGGCGCTGAACGCGGCCGGCGTGGTGCTGCTTCGTACGATGGACGGAATCCGAAGCTCGGAGCCGCCGAGATTCTCGACCGTCACGATCACGGTCTGGTTCGCGTTCACGTGGGTGGGGCCGAAGTTGATCGGGCTCGGCGTGAGACGCATCTCGGGTGCGATGTTGGCGGTGCCTTCGAGGCGCACACGCATCGAGGGGTTCTGGCTGTCGTCGGAGTCGATGGTGAGGATCTCGAAGTCACTGCCAACCTGCGTCGGCACGTACACGACGTCGAGGGTCACGACCCCTTGGCCCGGGATGACCCAGGGAAGCGTGTTGAGCGGACCTTCGAGCGAGAACGCGGTGGTGCTCGAGCCCAAAGTCACCGAGTTCACCGTGACGTCCGCGGTGCCCAGGTTGCTGATGGTCACCGTTTGGCGCGAGGTGAATCCGAGGAAGCCCTCGGGAAAGAGCACCGGGTCGGGGTCGACGCTCAGATCTGAGAACACCACGTTCGCTCGCAGCAAGATCGACCGGACCTGCTGCCCGGCGCCGCCGTCGTTCGACAGAACGAGCAGCTGCTCCTCCACCAGACCGGGTGTGTTGCCCACGAAGGTCACGCTCGTGACGAGGATGTCCCGGAGCGCGCCGCCCGAGGTCTCGCACACACCGATCGCGGTGCGACAGGTGTCACCCGCGCTCGTGTTGCAGTTGGCGTCCGAGACACACAGGCCGTTGAACTGGTTGAGGTACGCCGGAAGCGTCTGGGACAGGGCGAGCTGGAAGTTCGTGCTGGTGGCCGGATTCACTCGGACCTCGGAGATGGTCAGCACCGAGCCGTCGATCACGAGGTCCTTGTTCTTGAGGTACAGCTCCTTCACCTTCGGCGTTCCTGCGCGCACGTTGCCGAAGTCGAAGATGAGGGTCTCGGGGGTGTTGGCGGCCGGGTTCTCGCCCGCGTGCAGCGCCGGCACACCCTTGTACTCGGTCGACAGATCGATGAGCACGCGCGCTCGGTCCGCGTTCGAGATGATCTCGATACGGTCGGTGTCTGCGGTGCCGTCGCGCGCGGTGTGTGAGACTCGAACCGCGAGCTCTTCGCCGGGCTGCAGGGTCTGATCGAGGTTGCCGCTCGGGTCGACGTTGAACTCGACGCCGCTGCCGGACAGGGTGATCTCGCGAAGCTCGAGCGGCAGCTCGCCGATGCTCCGAATGGTCACCGTGCGTGAGCTGGACACGCCGACGCGCGAGCCGCCGAAGCTGATGCGATACGGTTCGTCACAGCCGTCCGGCGTGCACACCTGAAGCCGCGCGCGTTTGGTGTCCGTCGTACCGCCGTCTCCGCCGGGCGCTTCGCAGATCCCGCCCACGCACACTTGCCCGCCTGTGCAGGGGTTGTCGTCGCCACACGTGACGACACCGGGTCCGAGGTCCTTGCTGCCTCCCGGTGGCTCCGCGTCGCTGCAGGCAAAGCCAAACACGAGGGCAGTGGCGAAGATCGAATGCTGAAGATGCCGCATACGCCGCCGATGGTAGTGATCGGGCTCAAAAGCGCCATCCTTCTGGTTGTCGTGATCGCGGTCCGCGGGTCCATCCAATCGGGGCATCCGGCCATCTTAGCGATCTCGCGCGTGTTCGGTCCCGAAAAACCAGGTCTCCACCAGTCCGACACCGCGCATAAAGTAGGTGTATTCGGCCGATCCTGCCACACGAGCCCGCCAGCACACGCGAAGAAATCACCCAAGTGGATCATGCCGCCGCCGTTCTGAAAGGAGCGGCCCCATCGATGCGAAGCCAAACCTACCTCGACACCGACTCCACCCTCGAACTCAGCGTGTACTGGGGGGACACGATGCTCGAGCGCATCAGCGCGGCCGGCGCAAAGGTCGTGCGCCTCACCGAGGGACCCACGTGTTTAGAGCCCAAAGCGCTCGGTCGGGAGGCCTCACTCTCTGTCTTTGCACCGAGCCGGGGCCTGCCGACCTCCCAGTTTCCGATCGCCACCGCGTGTGGCGGACAGGGCTCCGCGTATCGGATCAACATCGCGTCGAGCTTCACAGGTTTTGTCCTGCACGCGAGCGGCGCCCAGGAGAGCCTCGAGGCGCTGCTCACCTCGGGGCGTGGGATCGAGGCGAGCGAACTGCCCGACACCTACAGCTATCGCCTCGGCTCCGACGAGACCTTGCATCTTCACCACGCGGGACTCGTGCTTCAGCTCCGCTACGTGCAAAGGGAGATGTGGCACGTGCCTCCGCTGCTGCAGCGGCTCGACTACAGTTGGGTGAACGCTGTGACGCTCGCGATGCTCACGCACATGCTCGCGTTGACTTTCCTGTTGGCCGAGCGAGCGGAGCCGTTCCGCCTCGGTGTGCCCCATGGACCTTACGCCGAGGCCGAGCTCGAGGCAGCAGACTTCGTGCCCTCCGTGATCGCCTCGAGACCCGCCTCGGGCGAATATCGTCCGCGACCCGAAGGCGAAGTAGGCCAGCGTGGGCGCCCCGATCCATCCGCAGGGGCCCGCGGTGTCACCCGCGTGAAGCCTCGGCCCGAAGACGTGCAGATCGTGGTCGACGCGTTCACGGACCTGTTTGCCGATCGCACCGGGCATGTCGGCACCGTCTTCGGAGACGGTGCATTGAGCGAAGAGCTCACGAATGGGCTCGGCGGCATCCAGGGTGATCAATCGAGCGCCACCGCCGGTCTTCTTGGCCTCGGGCTGAGAGGCCCTGGGCCCGGTGCGGGCGGACTCACGATGCAGGCCGTCGGCCTTGGCGCGCTCGGCACCGCAGGACGAGAGCGAAACGAAGACGCGGTGCGCTCGGGGCCGCCGGGTATCATCGCCAAGAGCGATCGTCCGATCGAAGTGGTGGTGGGCAACCCGATTATCCGCGGCGCGCTCGACAAGGAGCTCATCCGCGCGGTGATCGATCGATACAAGGCGCAGATCCGCTACTGCTACGAACGAGAACTTGCCCAAGATCCGGGCCTGCACGGCAAGCTCGGCCTCACCTGGGTCATCGATCCCAGCGGCTTCGTGAGCGACGTCCGCATCGCCGAGAACAGCCTCGGCGCCGAGCGCGTCGAGCGCTGCGTCACGTCCAAGATCCGCCGCTGGGCGTTCCCCAAGCCCCAGGGCGGGGGCACGGTCGTGGTCAACTACCCCTTCGTGTTCAAGAACGCGGGTTGAGCTGAGACCCCGCTCGGCCTAGATCCTCCCACGGAGGACTCGATGGCTCGAACCAGCACCTATCTCAACTTCATGGGCAACACCGAAGAGGCCTTCGAGTTCTACCGTTCGGTCTTTAGGACCGAGTACCTCGCGCCGATCCACCGCATGAGCGACGCGCCGCCCGCGCCGGAGATGCCGCCGCTCAGTGATCGCGAAAAGCGCATGGTCATGCACATCGAGCTGCCCATCGTGGGCGGCCACGTTCTCATGGGCACCGACGCCCTCGAGTCCATGGGCCACAAGCTCGTCTTCGGCCGCAACGTCAGCATCAACCTCGAACCGGACACACGCGTCGAGGCCGAGCGCCTGTTTCACGCCTTGTCCGCGGGCGGCGAAGTGACCATGCCGCTCACGGACATGTTCTGGGGCGCGTACTTTGGCAGCTTCCTCGACAAGTTCGGCGTGCAGTGGATGGTCAACTGCGCGGCCCCCAGGCCCTGAGCCGCGGCGTCCGTCCGTTCACACACGTCATGCACGCGCGGAGCCGTCTCGGCACGATCCCCGGGTTCACTTCTTGCCCCGCTGCCCCTCTTCGGCCTTCGTCAGTCCGCGCGCGAGGCGGTCACCGAGTACGGCCGCTTGCCCGGGATCTTTCTTCCGAAAGCGCGGCCAACCGGTGAGGTGACGAAACAAGTACGCAAACGCGGCGAGCACGATCACCGCCACCGCCACGTTCTGAAGCACGTCGCTCACTCGAACCCCAAGAGTCGTCCGCCCTGGTACACGACAAAAGCGCCCACCCACGCGAGCACCGTCATGTAGCCGAACATGAACGCCGGCCATCGCCAGCTTCGCGTCTCGCGCCGCACCACCGCGAGCGTGCTCATGCACTGACAGGCGAGCAAGAAGAAGATCATGATCGAGAGGCCGACCAGCGGGGTGTAGACCTTCTTGCCCGTGCGGGGGTCGACTTCGCCGCGAAGTGCATCTCGGAGGCTGGTGCTCTCCTCGTCGGCGTCTTTTCCGATGCCGTAGACGAGGCCGAGGGTCGAGACCAAGACCTCACGAGCGGCGAAGCTCGCGATGAGGCCGATGCCGATCTTCCAGTCGTAGCCGAGCGGCTCGATGACCGGTTCGATGAGGTGTCCCAAGCGCCCGCCATAACTCTGTCGTAGACGCTCGCCGTCCATGACCGCCTGCAGTTCGCTCTCCGCCTCGGTGCGCTGTTCGGGATCTGTGATGAACGCGATCTCGACCCGCCTTGCCTCGACCTCGGGGCTGAGCGCTGCGTGTTGCGGATACGAAAGCAGCGCCCAAAGAATGATGGAGCAAGCGAGGATCACCGTGCCCGCGTCGCGCACAAAGACCACGCAGCGCTCGAACATGCGCCGAAACGCCGAGCCGAGGCGCGGCACCCGATAGGGCGGGAGCTCCAGCACCAGAGGCGGAGTTGGGCCCTTCAGGAGCGTTCGTTTGAAGAGCGCGGCAAAGCCGACCGCGAACAGGATCGACAAGAGATACATCGTGAGCAGCAGCACCGCCCCCACCGACAGCACGCCGAGCACGCGCGCCTCCGAGGTGAACAGCGCGCTGATGATGAGCGCATACACCGGCAGGCGCGCCGAGCAAGACATGAGCGGCGTGACCAAGATGGTGACGAGCCGGTCGCGGGTGCTCTCGATGCTGCGGGTCGCCATGATCGCCGGGATGGCGCAGGCGAAGCCGGAGATGAGTGGCACAAAGGCTTTGCCGTGCAGCCCCACCTTCGCCATGAGGCGGTCCATCATGTACGCGGCTCGGGCGAGGTAACCAAAGTCCTCGAGCAGCGCGAGAAAGAAGAACAAGATCCCGATCTGCGGCAGGAAGACCAAGACCGAGCCTACGCCGGCGACGACCCCTTCGACGAGCAGGTCCGCGAGGACCCCGGCCGGGAGGATGCTGCGAAGCCCGTCGCCGAGCCCACCAAAGATGGCCTCTACGAGATCCATCAAGGGCTCAGCCCAGGCGAAGATGCTCTGAAACACGAGCGCGGTGACCAAGAGCAGCGCCACCGGTCCCCCGACCCCATGAAGCAGCACGCGGTCGATGCGCTCCGTCCAGTCGGGTCCTTGTGCAGATCTCTGCGTGCTCGCGAGCGCGGCCAACTCGGTGGCGCGTTCGTAGCGAGCCGTGATCAACTCGCTGGCGAGCTGCGGCTGCTCGCTGAGGAGTGTTCTTGCCACCGCACGGGCCTCGTTCAGCTCTGGACGACCATCGAGCGGGTCTTCGTGGGTTCCTTCGGTCTCCGCATCGCTCGCGGCGGCGATGGTGGCGAGCATCCAGGTTGCCTCGGCCTGGCGGCGGCTCGCGTCGGCGCCGTTCGTCGGCATCGCGGCTTCGAGTCGGTGGAGGGCGGGTACGGTGAGCACCGGCTGGGATCGGGCCTTGGGGGCCTCGCCGAGCGTCGCCAAGAGCGCCGCCTCCAACGCGCCCAGGCCCTCGCGCTTCGCGGCGACGATCGGCACCACCGGGACTTCGAGCTGTTCGGAGAGCCGCTTCGCGTTGACCTCGATGCCCATCGTTCCCGCGAGGTCCATCATGTTGAGCGCGATGACCACGCGTCCGCCGAGCTCCATCACCTGAAGCGCCAGATACAGATTTCGATCGAGGTTCGAGGCATCGAGCACAAGCAGAGTGAGGTCGGGCAGAAGCTCCTCCGCGTGCCCGCTCAGCACCGAAAACGCGATCGCCTCGTCCCGGCTTCTCGAAACGAGCGAGTACGCGCCGGGAAGGTCCACTACCGTGACCTCGAGTTCTCCCAGCTTCGCGTGGCCCCACTTCTTCTCGACCGTGACGCCAGCGTAGTTTCCGACGCGCTGACGGAGGCCGGTGAGGGCATTAAACAGCGTGGTCTTGCCCGAGTTCGGGTTGCCGGCGAGCACAACCACCGGCGCACGTTCACTCACGAGGCACGCTCGGCGGGCTCGACCTCGAAGTGTCTCGCTTCGTTTCTGCGGATGGAGAGGCGATAGCCGCGCACGAGGAGTTCCATGGGATCACCCAGCGGCGCGACCTTCTGCACGGACACCGCCGCGCCCGGGGTCAGACCCATCTCCATCAAACGCAACACGATGCCGCGGTGCTCGAGCACGCGCACCACCTTCGCTCGTACCCCGAGCTCGAGCTCCGCCAAGGTCACGGTGGGACCCTGGCTCTATTTGAGAACGGTTGTCAATTGAGTCGATCGGGCAGCGCGCGCGGGTATTTCGGTGTTCCGGCGCCGAAGATCCGGCCGCCCCATTTCAGTGAGGGATGATCCCGCCACCCACGAAGCGCATCCCGAAGACGAGCCCGAGGCCGGCGGCAAGCAAGACAGGCGCGTCGATCTCCATGAGCGCCCGAGCGCTCGCCATCAGCCATCACGCCGGCCCGGCACCGTCGGAGGTAAAGTCAGCAGCGGCGCCTCCGACGCATACAAGAAGCGGTAGATCCCATACGTGCCCATCACCCGCTGCACGTACTTGCGGGTCTCCTTGACGAAGACCTCCTCGGACCAGCGGTCGAAAGGATAGTTGCTCTCCTTGGGCAAGGTCTTGGCCGCGAGGCCCGGCCCGCCGTTGTAGGCGGCGAGCGCGAGCGGCGCCTGCTGCCCGAAGCGACGAAGGCCCGAGCGCAAAACATAGGCGCCGAGCTCGACGTTGAGTGCGGGCTCCACCAGGCGTTCGAGGTCGAGCTTGCCTCGCTTCAGATCGGCATACGCGGTCATCGCCGTGCCCGGCATGAGCTGCGCAAGCCCAGTTGCGCCGGCCCAGCTCACGATCTCGGGATCGAAGGTGCTCTCCTCCCGAACGAGCGCCATCAAAAGCAGCGGGTCGAGCTTCATGCCGGTCGCGGCTTTTTCGATCTCAGGCCAAAACGGCCGCGAGTAAGCCGCACGCCACACGAGCAGGTCTTTGCCTGCGGGCGCTCGCGCGAGGGTCTCCTGGGCGCGAGTGCGAAGAAGCCACTGCGCCTCTTTGTGGCCGCCGACCGCGTCGTACTCGAAGGCGAGCGAGATCACCTCTTCCATCGAAAGACCGGGGTGCTCGAGCAACGCCAGCTCCGAGATCGCCGCCTCCGTCATCCCGGCCTCTGCGAGCTGTCGGGCCCGAGAGACCTGAGGGTGACGGCTCAGCGAACCGCCCGCAGCATCCCCTTTGGGCGCGGACGCCCGGAGCTCGTCGAGCCGAGCTCGGATGCGCTGGCCGCACTTGGGCAGACTCCGTTCGGTCTCTGAGAGCGCGAGCCAAGTGTAGAAGGTCAGGGGCGGCTCAAACGCGGCGGCCTCGAAGTCATCGCAGGCTCGCGCGGCGTCTTCTCCCCCGCGCAGTTGCGCGATGCGACCCCGCCAATAACGCGCCCGCGCCGCGTCTCGTGTGCCGCGCGCATGCTTGGCGCCGCTTTCGAGCAACGGCGCTGCGACGTCGTACTTGCCGGCCGCGAAGGCCTGGTAGGCGAGCCGCCATCCCGCCTCGACCGCGTGATCTCCGTCGGGGTGCTCTTCGATGATCCGGCGATAGCTCCGCTCGGCCAGCGCCGCTTTGCCCGAGCGATCTTGGGTCTCTGCCAACAGAAAGAGCGCGTCGTCGACGAAGCTGTGCTTCGGGTAGCGCTTCTCGAGCGTCTCGGTCAGCTTGGCCAGCGCCGACAGGTGACGCCGAATGCCGCGCACCTGAGCTTCGAGCAAGAGCGTGCGTCTCTCGAAGTCATCGGACTTCCCGGCCTGGCAGAGCTTGCGGGCTTGGCCGAGCGCCTCGATCGCAAGCGGGTACTGGCGCATCTTCCGGGCCGCCTTGCCCATGATGTACTGCAGCTCGCACGACTCCTTGGGCGCCGCGCCTTCGAGCAGCGCCCGCGCCTCAGCGTGTGCGGCTTCGCTTTGATGCGTCTCGAGGAGCTGTCGCACGCGGGCCATTCGGCGCTCGCGGGTCCCGAGCCTCAGCACGATCCCATCGAGGCCCAGGGCCTGCGCTCGCGTGCGCGCCTCGAGGCTCTCGGGGACCAAGGTGAGCAGCCGCTGCTCGGCTTCCGCTTCGAGCTTCGTGTCCTTGGCCTCCCTGGCGCGCAGGACCGCTCGATCGAGACGCGGCCCGGTGGCGGGGAGATCGAGGAGCATCCGTGCCCCCTCGAGCGGCGCGATCAGCTCCGCGAGGGTCTCCTGTGCCGAGGGAAACGCGGGTGCCACGCAGTTGGGTCGGCAAGGCACCGGTTCTTTTGGGGCGGGCTGAACCTCGCGGAGGGCTCGAATGGCGGCCTCGGTCTGCCCGTCCGCGGCCAGAGCCCGACCGAGCCACAGCGCCCGCCAGTCGGAGAGGGCCGGATTCCCCCCCTCGAGGGCCACGATGGCGGCTTTGGGCTCATTACGCTCGAGCGCCTCCCGGGCCGTCTTCAGGGCGGTGGGTGAGCCGTGGGCGAGCGAAGGTAGGCCTGCCAGCGCACAGGTCAGAGTGGCGAATCCGATTCTTACCATGGTTTTCAGCACTCCATCGGGCATCACGGGCTACGACGTTTAGGCGCCTATAACCCTTTCGCGAGACTCGCGGTATTCCTATACAGCCCGTATGCGCGAGCGCCGCCGATCGCCGCGATTCGACCTGGTCCTCCCGGTCGTCGTCAACACCGCTCATGGTGTCTTCAAGACCAAGACGGTGAACGCCTCTCTGCTCGGCGTGGTCGTGTTCGCGGATCAACCACCTACGCTGGGCGCCTACGCCGAGCTCGAGATCGCGCTGCCGGACGGCCGAGTGGTGAGCGCCACCGCGGTGGTGACGCGCGGAGTCAAAGAGCTGCAGGACGGTGCCGGCACCAAGGGACGTGCGGTGGCCTTCGACTTTTACTTATTCGATGCGCGCGGCAAAGAAGCGTGGAGCGCGCTCATCGAGAAACTCGGGCGCAGTAGTTCGTTGAAACAGCTCACGGCCGAAGAATCCACCGACCAGTCCATTCGCATCGCCCCCACTGGCGCCGAGCCCGCCGCGGCGGGCAGGCGCTCCCGAGAGCCGCTCGCATCCAAGCCCGCTTTGGTGCCGTCGACCCCGCTCAAACCGTCGATCTCGGAGTCCGATGACCTGCCAACCTTCCTCATCAAACCGCGCGACGTCGAACGTCTGCGTGGCTTCATGCGCAGCGAACTATCGGCCGGTCGAGTGCGCATCGAGACCCCGGTGCTCAAGCCGGTCGGAACCCGCGTGGAACTGGTGGTGGTCCATCCTTCAACGAACGCCGAGTGGTCGATGCCCGGGGAGGTCACGCTCGCGAGTGAGACCGGTCGAGGACGTGGTCCCATGCTCGAGATCGCGGTGCTCGGCTTGACCGAGGAAGAGCACAACCGCTTCCGCGGCTTCGTTCAGCACGGGCGCTCGTCGATGCACGACCCCGACGGCAACGCGCCGGTGCGAATCCCCATGAGTACGCCCGCGCTCGCGAAGACCGCGCCGCCACCACCCCTTGGTGCAGTGGGCCCGATGGTGCTGAAGGCGTCCGTGCCCGCAGCATCGGTGCCGCCGCCCCAACTCCCCATGGTCTCGCCGGTGATTCTGGCGCCGCCGCCGATCGCTAAGAAGCCCGCCTCGGGCCCGCCCGACGCCTTGTTCATGAGCCACGAGACACAGCTTCCGACCGAGGTCGTGCACGCGTACCAGCCGGAGGCGCTGACGCCACGCGAAGAAGTGTCGAGCTCGGACGCACTCGCGTTCGCGGAGCCCGAACGGGCGACCGAACCACCGGTGCCCTTGCCGCCGGCCACCCCGGTGTTACCGGAGGTTCAAGCGGCGTTTGCGAAAGCGGAGGCCGAGGACGGTCCGCCGCGCTTCGACTCCGCAGCGGAGACAGTGCTTCCCGCCGAGCGCGCGTCCGCGGTCGAGAACGGGCCGGAGATCACGGACTCCGAACGTGCGCGTCGCCGGGAGCGCGTTCGGTCCAAGCCTTTCGCCTCCTTCTTCCACGAGTTCCTCCCGGGCAGCTTGCCCCCCGACTCCACCTCCGTCACCGCCCAGGCCGCGACGCGGGTCGCGGAAGAGTCGACCGAGAGCTTCGAGGAGGTGGAGGAGACCCGTCGCGACTTCCGCTCCGAGTCCTCGGCTCGCGAATACGCGCCGATCGTGATGGACCAAGACATCGAGGCGGCGCGAGAGAAGGTCGATCGCACCCCTGAGAGCGCCACCGCTGTCTTTCAGCTCGGTCGTCTCCTCTATCGGAAAGGTGATCCGGCGGGCGCACTCGACGTGCTGGTCAAGGCGGTGGAGCTCGAGCCCAATCATCCAGGGGCTCATCACGCGGCGGCGCAGGCGTTGGTGGAGCTCGGTCGCTACGACACCGCGGCGGAGCATCTACGCAAAGCACGGCTACTCGGGTATCAGATCGACTCGCAGCTCGAACGCGAGATCAATCAGCGTCGATAGCTATGACATGCCAGACAGGAACATACGCGCGACGAACGAATAGATGATGACCCCGGTCACGTCGTTGATCGTCGTGATCAGGGGCCCGGCCGCGATGGCGGGGTCGATGCCGAAGCGCTCCAGAATGGGTGGCTCGGCCGAACCCAGCACGCTCGCGGTGGTCATGGAAGCAGCGAGCGAGACTCCGACACACAGGCCGATCATGGGGTTGCCGTGCCAGAGCGAGACCAAGGACGTGACGAGGGTACCGCACACCGCCGCGATGATGAGGCCGATGCTGAGGTCGCGCATCACGTTCCTCACCACGTCGCCTTGTGCGACGTGACCGGTCGCTAGACCGCGGATCATGATCATCGCGGACTGACTCCCCACGTTCCCGCTCATCCCGGTGATCACGGGAACGAAGGTGAGGAGCACCACGACCTCAGCAAACACCGACGCCGATCGTTGAAGGATGAGGCTCGCGAGCATGCCCCCGCAGAAGGTGCTGAGGAGCCATGGCATCCGCATGCCGGCCACGCTGAGCACGGAGCCGCTGTAGACCTTTTCGGGCTCGGCCTGCGGAGCGCCGGCCACCACCATCATGTCCTCTTCCGCTTCCTCGATGAGGACCTCGTGCACGTCATCGGCGGTGATGCGGCCGCGCAAGATGCCGGCCCGATCGACGACCCCCACTTCGACCAAGCTGTAGCGGTCGAAGATGCGTGCGACCTCTTCCTGGTCGAGGTCGGTCGTGACCTCGGTGACCTTGGGCTCCATCTCGTCCGAGACGCGCGCCTCGGGCGGAGAAAAGACGAGGTGTTGAAACTCGAGGTTCCCGACGTAGCGGCCCTTATCGTCCACGACGAAGACGGTGATGATCTTGTCGACATCCTCGTGGGCCTTGCGAACGGCCTCGACCGCTTCGCGGATGCTCACCGTCTCGAGCACCGAGACCAGCTCGGTCTGCATGATGCCGCCGGCCGACTCGGGGTCGTAGGCCATGAGCTCGCGGACCTCTTCCTGGTCGTCGGAAGGGATCTGTTTGAAGACCTCGGTGGCGGTCTCTTCCGGCAGCTCTTGAAGCAGGTCGGCGAGATCGTCCGTCTGCATCTCGTCGAGGATTCCGCCGAGCGCCTTCTGGTTGATCTGCTTGAGGAAGTCCTCCTGCTCGTTGGGCTCCAGCTCCGAGAGCAAGACCGCCGCGTGTTCGGGCTGGAGGTGTTTGAGGATGGGGGCCCAGGTGTCGGGCTCCACCTCGCGAATCAGGTCCGCAACATCCGCGGGGTGCAGAAGGAGGAGGAAGGTCCGGAGGTCATCCTCCCGGCCGGGCTGGATGAGCGCTTCGAGCTCATCGATCTCGCTGCCCCGGCCTTCGTCCATCATCTCGCACCGGTACAGATGCCCCTCCGGGCGGTCAAGAAGCGCTTACCGTTGCGCTCTGGCGCCAGGCTCTCTAGTGTGCCTCCGCCATGACCGAGGAAACCGATCGACTGGTCCGTCGGGTTGTCATCGTCGACGACGAGAAGAACATCCGGCGCACTCTGCAGATGGTCCTCGAAGGCGAGGGCTACACCGTGGAGTTGCTCGGCGCGGCCGAAGAGCTGCTCGAGCGACTCAAGGACGGACCGGTCGACTCGGTGTTGCTCGACGTGCGGCTCCCCGGCATGGATGGCCTCACCGCGCTCGAGAGAGTCCGCCAGGAATACCCTGAAACCAACGTCATCATGATCAGCGGGCACGCCACGCTCACGGACGCGGTGCGCGCCACGAAGCTCGGGGCCTTCGACTTCCTCGAGAAGCCTCTCAACCGCGAGCGTGTGCTCGTCTCGGTGCGAAACAGCGTCGAGCGCCGTTCGATGTCGAGCCGGATCCGTGCGCTCGAGGTCGCCGAGGGTGGCGACGAGCCCATGCTCGGCACCTCACAGGTGATGGAGAGCGTGCGCCAAAAGATCGAGAAGGTTGCGAGCACCGGCGTGCGTGTTCTGGTGACCGGCGAGTCCGGCACGGGCAAAGAGCTCATCGCCCGCGCGATTCACCGCGCCTCGAAGCGAGCCTCCGGGCCCTTCGTCAAGGTGAACTGCGCGGCCATCCCGAGTGAGCTCATCGAGAGCGAGCTGTTTGGTCACGAGAAGGGGGCCTTCACCGGCGCGGTGGCGCGAAAGCGCGGCTACTTCGAGCTCGCCGACGGCGGCACCCTCTTCCTCGACGAGATCGGCGACATGAGCCTCGACGCGCAGGCCAAAGTGCTGCGTGCGCTTCAGACCGGAGAGATCAGCCGCGTGGGCGGAGAGCGCGCCTTCGTCGTGGACGTGCGCGTCATCGCCGCCACGAACAAAGACCTCGACGAGGAGGTCAAGCAAGGGAGCTTCCGCGAAGACCTCTTCTATCGGCTCTCGGTCGTGCCCGTCCTGTCCCCGCCGCTGCGTGAGCGCGGTGAAGACGTACTCGTGCTGATGGACTCCTTTCTCGAGCGTTTTGCGCGCGAGCACGGTGAGCCCCCACAGACTCTGAGCCCCGCCGCGCGGGAGGCGCTGCGCCGCTACGACTTTCCCGGCAACGTGCGCGAGCTCCGAAACCTCGCCGAGCGACTGGTTATCCTCGCGGACAATCCCATCACCCTCGAAGACCTGCCGCCAAAGATCGCGGGCGCCGAGGGTCGATCCACACCGCCGACCATCGCCGCGCGCTCGGAAGGCGCCACGCCGGGCATGATCGATCTGCAGGCCTACGGCAGCCTCACGCTTCGCGAACTCCGCGAGGCCGTAGAGCGAGAGTACATCCTGAAGAAGCTCGAGGAGACCGGCTGGAACGTGACCCGTGCCGCGGAGTCGCTCGGCATCGAGCGCACGAACCTCCACAAGAAGCTCAAGCAGCTCGGGGTCAAGAAAGACGGTTCCCAGAGCTTCGGATGAGCCCCACCTCCGAGCACGACGCCGTTTGGCGGACGATCGCGGAGCGACCGGAACGGGATCGAGCCCAGCGCTTTGCTCCGCTGCTTGCGGAATTGGGGCTCACCCAGCCGTCCCTCTCGCTGGCCTTTGCGCGCCTCTCATCCTCGACCGAGTTCCCGAGCGCCGCGTCGAGAGTCGCGAGGAGCCTGCGGAGCGCGGCGAGCCCCGAGCGGGCGCTTCACGCGCTCGAGGATGCCGCATCCACGCTCATCGAGCTGCGAGGGGATGCCTCACCGCTCTTCGTCGATGTCGTGCTGCAGCCCTTCTTGCTCCTCGCCGGAAGCAGCGTCTCGGCGGCGCGGCGAATGGCGAGGGACCCCGGGCTGGCGATCGAACTCGGGGCGCGCGCCGAGTCGCTTCTCTCCCAGACCGACTTCACCGCCGACATCGAGCAGCTCGTGGCGGCCGGCGCCGGCGACACCGAACGTTTCGACCGAATGCTCCGACGCTTCCGGCATCGCCGCATGCTCTCGATCGCGCTCCGCGAAATCCGTGGCGCCGATCTGAGAGAGACCTCAAAAGAGATCGCCGACCTCGCCGCGGCTTCGCTCGAGGCCTCGCTTCGTCATCACCGCCCGCTGCTCGAGGCCAGAGTCGGCCCGCTGAGCCCCGACTGCGCTTCGGTCGTGATGGGGATGGGCAAGCTCGGGGGGCGCGAGCTCAACTTCTCGAGCGACGTCGATCTCATCTTCTTCTACGAGCACGATGAATCCACGGCCGGTGAACTCACGGCGCATCAGTTCCACGTGAAGTTGTTCGAGCGCGTGATCGCGTCCATGGCTCGCGTGACGGAGCATGGTTTCGTCTTTCGAGTGGACATGAACCTTCGGCCCGAAGGCAAACGCGGCCCGCTCGCAAACAGCCTCGCGAGCGCAGAGCGTTACTACGAGACCTGGGGTCGAACGTGGGAGCGTGCGGCTTGGATTCGATCGAGGCCGGTGGCGGGTGATCCGAAGCTGGGCGCAGCGGTCCTGGAGATGATGCGCCCCTTCGTCTGGCGCCGAAGCTTCGATTTGAAGGCGATCGAAGAGATCATCGGCATGAAGGAGAAGATCGACGAGGCGCGGAGGCTCGCAGCGCTGTCGGCGCTCGGTGGCGGCCTCGACCTGAAGCTCAGCGACGGCGGAATTCGCGAGGTGGAGTTCTTTGTCCAAGCGCAACAGCTCCTGCATGGCGGTCGGGACCCCATGCTTCGGGCGCCCAACACCCTCGAAGCCTTGGCGGCGCTCGAGGCCAAGGGCCACGTGAGCGCACGTACGCGGCAGAGCCTCACCAACGCATATTTGTTGTTTCGGCGGGTCGAGCATCGCGTCCAGATCGTGGACGACCAACAGACCCACCACCTTCCGGAGTCCGACGACGAGCAGTCAGTGCTCGCGCGTTCGCTCGGGCTCGCGTCGGCCAGCGCGCTTCGGGCTCTGCTCGAGAGCGCCATGCACGAGGTCCATGAGCAGTTCCAAGGTCTCATGGGGGTGGCGACGGATGACGAACCCACGCCGACCGAGGTCGACCTCTTGCTCTCGCGCGAAGTCGAAGGCGCAGAGCTCGAGGCGCTCTGGAGCCGGCTCGGCTTCCTCGACCCCGGAGCCGCGCAGGCGAGCCTCGATTCGGCCGCGCGTTTCGCGGCGAGTCCGTTCCACCCTCGGGCTCCGGCGGAGGCTCGGCGGCTCGCTCGTCGGACTCTGTTCGAGTGCGCCCGCTCACCGAGTCCGGATCGCGCGCTCCGTCATCTGCCCGACCTGCTGCGCGCGGGCTCGCTCCATCGCGCCAACCTCGACGAGCTCGCACGACCCGATTCACTGCGAGGGGTCGTCCGTGTGCTCGGCGCCAGCGACTTGCTCGCGCGTATCCTCGTCTCGAGCCCCGCACTCTTGGCACACGTCTTGTTGCCCAAGAGCCTCCCTCCGCTCTCGCAGCTCGCGGCCGAGGCGAAGGCGCGGGTCTCGGCGGTGGAGGGTGATGTCGAGGAAGCGATGGCGGTGCTCCGAGCCGTGAAGCAGGAAGAGACCCTGCGCACCGCGCTCTTCGATCTCGCGGGGCTCATCGACGGCCCCGCGGTCGGTGATCGGCTCTCCCGCCTCGCAGAGCTCCTCATCCACGAGGCGCTCGAGCTCGCGCTTTCACAGATGGAAGAGCGCTACGGTCGTCCACAAGCGGCCGATGGCTCCGAGGCCGAGGTCTGTCTGGTGGGTGGCGGCACCTTGGGCGCACGAGAGATGAGCTATCGCACCGACGTCGACCTCTCGGTGATCTACGAAGGCGTCGGGGAGACCACGGGCGGTTCGCGCGGTCGCGTGGGCGTCGCGGAGTTCTACACGCGCACGGTGCAAAGGCTGCTTCAGATCCTCACCTTGAGGACCGCCCAAGGTGATCTGTATCCGGTCGACATGCGTCTCCGTCCCAGCGGCACGCAGGGACCGCTGGTCGCGAGCCTCTCGAGCTTTCAGAGCTATCACGAAAAGACCGCGCAGCTCTGGGAACGACAGGCGTTGGTGCGATCACGGACCGTCGCGGGCTCGGAGCGGCTCCGGGAGGTCGTCGATGCCGCGATCGAAGCGGCGACCTATGGCACGCCCGCGCCCTCCGACGCGGCGGTGCTCATCCGAGACATGCGCGAACGTCTGGCCAAGGAGAACCTGCGTGGCCTCAGCGCGGAGACGGCCATCGATCTCAAGCATGGTACCGGCGGTCTGGTGGAGCTCGACTTCCTCACCCAGTACCTGCTCCTCGAACACGGTCACCGGCATGCGGAGGTACGGAGCACGAGCACTCGAGTGGCGCTCGAGCGTCTGGGGGCGGCCGGGCTCCTCGCGAAGGACGTGGCCGAACGGCTGGTCGTAGCGCAAGAGAGGTTGCGGCGGGTTCAAAACTGGCTCCGCGTCACGCATGACGAGATGCTGGACCGGCTGCTGCTTCAGCACGAACCCGGTCTCACCGTGCTCGCGCGAACGGTGGGCTACAGCGGAGAAGATGCGGGTGCGAGGCTCGTGCAGGAGGTGCGCGAGGACATGGCCTTCGTCCACCGCGTGTGGTTGGGCGTGCTGGGCGAGTCGTAGCGCTGGACGCTGAGGAAGGACTCGACTCGCCCACCCGTTACGGACGCGTGCAACCCGGCGCCGAGTGTACGGTGACGGGAGTCAGATTGGTGTCGACGAGGATGTGTTCTACGCCGCACACGTGTCCATCCATCCACGGCTCGAGCAGGGCGGCTTCAGGCTCCTCGCTCACGACCGCGACCTTCGCGTTCTCGATGGAGACCGACCTCAGCGTCGCCTCGGTCCCGAACTCGAGAAAGAGGCCCGCCATCTCACAGTCCATGGCCTGAACCCGCTTTGCCTGCAGCGACCCTCTCAGATTGATGCAGCTCCCGGGAAAGTCGACGGTGGCGGTTCCCGCGGAGACGTTTCGAGCGATCACGTCTTCGATCGTCGCGTTGCTCGCATCACGAAGGGCAATGCCGTGTCCCGTCCCGTCCCGAGCTTCGATCCCGCGCAGAATGAGTTCGAGGTTCGGTGGTGAGGTGTCTCGGATGCCGCGCTCTCGAAAACCCACCGCAAGTGCGCTCGAGACCTGAGCGACGCCCACGCCCAGGGCGGGGGTGGCCAGCGCCAGACCGAAGTCGCTGCCGACTGTGACGATATCCTCGAGGTGAGCGTCGAGGACGGACGAGATACCGCCGAGTCGTTGGCCGTTGATCGAGAGGATGCGCCGGCCTTCGAACCGGCCGCCCTCAACGATGAATCCGTCCGCGGCGCCGCTCGCGTCGACGATGAGGTCTTCGACCCATGCATCGTCGGCCCTGAGGCCGAACACGAAACCGGAGTATCTGAACTCGGGGGTCGGCTCGACCCACATACCCCGGATTCGCGTGTCGCCGTCCATCGACACCGGTCTCGGGCCGTCGGTGACCGACGTTCGGGCTTCAGGCCGAAGATACACCGAGTTCAAGGCGTAGCTGGCCTGCTGCAGCAACAGCGGTATCTCGGCCTGAGCGGTCAGCGCGGTGGCAGTCACGGTATAGCCCAAGGCGAAGAGACCCACCGCCGCCGAACGCAGCGTCACATGCTTCATGCGCAGGGCGCCGCGAAGAGAGGCGCCCTCGACGTACGCCAGAAGCGTCTGCTCCGTTCCGCCCTCGAGCGACACGTGCTCCGCATCGAGCGTGGAAACGGAGTCGAGCCACGCGACGTGGGTGGCTGCAGGCGCCGTCACTCGCACCCTCTCGAGCACCACCGTGGCCCCGAGGGACACGATGGCGTCGACGGGCGCGAGAGTCCTGAGATCGACGTTTGTCAGCTCCAGCCGCGTGTCGGCCCACGCCACGAAAGGATGTTCGGCCACGAACTCCGCGGGGACCGTCAAGCGCAGACCCGACACAGCGAGCGCTCCCGCCTCGGGGGTCCGGATCATGCCGCCCGGAACAAAGGACAGTCCGTCTCGAGTCGCACACGCGCCGCGCAACGAACTGGAGGCGGCCTGAGGCCACTGTAGAGCTTCATCGAGCGCGAGCCGTCCGTGGATGGCGTAGTGTCGTGCGTTTGGCCGCGCAGTTCTGGCTTCGCGCAGCGTCGCGAACGGCGCGAGGCGAGTGCCGTCGCCGCCAGGAGCCACCCCCGAGCGGACAAAGACGGCGTCAGCTTCGAGATCGTTTGCCCATTCGAGCGTGCAGTCGCCCAGCACCTCGCAGCTCGTTCCCGTTCCGAAGGCCGCAGTCCCCGCCTCGCAGTCCTCGGCAGGAAGGGTCGGTCGGCAAGCGAGCTGCGCCGCAAGCTGAGGTTCGCGCGCCGGATTCAGTGCGCTCAGCGACGGCACCGTGCCCGCCGTCCAGCCCGCGGGGCAGTCCGCGCGCGGAAGCTCGGGGTGGGGCAGCTCGAATGACACCGGTTCGCACGGCAGCTCGCAACCATCGGCGCGAGGGCAGCCGCCGAGCTCGAGGCATTCGAGCGCTCCGAAGGGCGGGAATCGAAGTCCGTGCCACAAAGGCTCAATCCTGAGCGCTTCCTTGGACAGCGGCGCAAAGGCATCGCCGCTCTCGGAGAGGAGAGCTCGAGCCGCTTCTGGGGCTGGTCGTCCGCGCTCGCTTGCGGCGGGCAGTGGCATCGGGCCCTCACTGAGCCGCAGCTCATCCAGTGTCTCTGCGTAGCCGAGCCAAAGGACACGCGGCAGCGTGTCGAACTCGCGCTCGAAGAGAAGAGGTGTACCGCTCCGAAAGACTGAGGCTTGTCGCTCCGCCCCGGGCTCCGCCCACACCAGGACGATCGTCTCGGCGTTTTGGTCAGCTGGGGCTTGGATGAAGACGGATGCGGAGCAAGAACAGAACCATAGGCCCAGCCACGGGAGGATGAGACGCACCGTTTGCAAGCCTAGCACGCCCGCGGTCGACAGACGCAAGCTGCACACCGGTTGCGCCCGCCGCCGCGAACAGCTCCAGACTCTGTCTGGGCTTCCACATACACTCGGCCGCGTCTCGGATCGACTCGAGGCGGAGCTCGGCTCCTCCACGCTTCCCTCGACTCAGCGTTCGATCGCTTCGGCCGACACGCATCCCTCTGGCCCATTCACGCGCGGACAGACCTCATGGGGGTCAACCACGAGGATCGTGTCAGCGTCGTCGAATCCAGCTCAGTGCTTGCTGTCGGCCCACGGCGGTGCCCCCACCGACCAAGACCCCATCGCCGAACGAAAGAACGCGACGGCCGGTTCCGGCGGTTCGCAGACCCATGTAGTCTTGGGCCTCGATCGGGCAGTGGCCTTCGGAGACGACGTAGAAGCTGAAGAGCCCGGTGCCTCCCACGAACATGAAGCCATCAGGTGTGGGCGCGATGTTGTGGATCACTTGCATGAACATGGTGTCTCCCAGCGAGACCCAGCGATGATCCGCATCGTTCTCGAAGGCGAACACCATGCTCGGACTCGAGCCGACCTCCAGGTAGGGGATGTAGTGTATCGGCGCGTCTGTGTAAGCGAGGGCGAGAAGCGCCACTGAATCGCATCCTAGCAGGGCTGCTCTCGCATGGTACTCAGCCCGATCTCGAAGGAATCAAGACGGCATGGTCAACGCGATCAAGCCCAAAACTCCGAGGAGGAACATGCAAACAAGCAGGTAAATCGAAAAGGCTCGGGTCTCCTTGTGGATGATCGCGTCGAAACCGAGATCGCTCACCACGAAACGCGCCCCGCCCTCGCCGAACTCGAGCCCGCCCTTCCCGAAGGAGACCTGACCGAGCACGAAGATCTCGTCACCGAGCTCGAGGAAGGTCTCGCGGATCCTCATCTTCTTGTTGAACACGACACCCTTCGTACTCGTCGCATACCGCTCGCTGAGCACCCGCTCCACGTGCTCGGGCGCGGAGGACAACAAGCCGACCGACACGTGGTGGTCGAGCGCGAAGAGCACCTCGGCGTTCGCTAGGTCGATCGTGGCGAGCCCGGTGCCGTCATCCATCTCCACGCGCGAGACGCCTTCGTCGGAGACAACGGTGTGCCAGTAGCGGCGCCGTCCTGAGCTGCGTCTCTCGTCGACCTCCAGCTCGTAGTACGCGCAGGTCCGCTGGCTCATCGGAGCCTGCTGATCGACGGCCGAGCTCTTGATGCGACCGCGCGCTCGGAAGAAGCCCGGCCGGAGCTCGCTGATGCTCATCTCGGGCGCCTGGGAGATGACCTGGCGCCGGCGCCAGCTTCGCCGCGCGCCCATCCCGAAGTAGGCGAGGCCCAGGAGACAGAGCAAAAGGAGGATCGGCGTGCCGGGGTCCAAGGAGCGAGATCATTGTAGACTCTGGGCAGGGGCTTCGTCTCTCCTTCGGCGAAACCCGCGCCCGCGCGCTCTTGACGGCGGGCCCAGGCCGTAGAGAAATCCTCGTCGGTGCCCAAGAAGATCCTGATCATCGAGGACGATCGCACGGTCGCCAAGCTCCTCGAAGACGCGCTCACGCGCGAAGGACACGAGGTCAAGCTCGAGATCGACGGCGAGTGGGGCGCGCGGACCTTCGAAGCGAAGGGGGCCGACCTCATCATCCTGGATGTGCTCGTACCCAACGTCATCGGCTTTGATGTGGTGCGGGAGATTCGAAAGACGCAGAAGGGCAAGGCCGTCCCCATCATCATGCTGAGCGGGGTCTACAGCGCCGCAGGGCACAAGAAGAAGATGGTCGAGGAGTTCGATGTCATCGACTACCTCGACAAGCCGGTCGACCTGCGCATCTTGCTTCCGCTCGTGAAGGCCACGCTCTCCGGCGAGCAACGCCCAGTACCCACGCTGCCTCCGGCGGCGGAGGCGCAGCTCACCGAAGACGGTAAGGACCTCGCGCCGGATCTCGCTTCGCTCTACCAGGGTAATCTCGAGCACACCTCCTTCGCGCGGGTCTTGGGCATGGCCTACGGAGCGCGGGTCAGCGGCGCACTCATGCTGCGCAAGAGCTCGGTCAAGAAGATCGTCTACCTCCAGCACGGCACCCCGGTCTTCGTGAAGTCGAACCTGATCGAGGAGACGCTGGGCCGCATCATGATTCGCGAGCGGCTCATCACCACCGCCGAGAACGAAGCCGCCATCGATCGCATGAAACTCGAGGGGCGAAAGCAGGGCGAGATCCTCGTGGAGATGGGCGCGATCTCCCCTCACAACCTCGAGTTCGGCCTCGAGCGGCAACTCGAGGTGAAGCTCTACGACCTCTTCACTTGGCTCGAAGGCAAGTATCTCCTCAACGACCGAACCGACTACGAAGGCACGCACGTCGCCCTTTCCAGCTCACCCATCGAGCTCATCTACGAAGGGGTACGTCGGTCGATGTCGCCCGAGCGCATTGGCCGGGAGCTAAACAAGATCAGAGAACGGGTCGTTGTGCCTTCGCGCGACGCCACGATGCGGCACCAGGCTCGTCAGCTCGAGCCAGACGCCGACATCTTGCTCGATCTCATCGATGGACGACGCAAGGTGGATCAGCTCCTTCGGCTCGCTAAGATGGACCGGAGTGCTGCGTCGCTCCTCCTCTACACGCTCGTCTCGAGCACACTTCTCTCTTTGGTGGCAGCGGCCCCTTCCGACGAGGTCATCAAGCCGAGGCTGGAGCGTCTGCATTCCGAGGCGCCTCATCGTCCCACTGGCACCGAATTGATCTCGGTTGACGACGACGACGTCGAGCCGCTTCGAACCGGCGAAGTATCGACCGAGGGTGAAGAACTCGAGATCATGAAGGCCGCGCGAGACAAGGCCCGCCGCGCGATTGAAGAGTCCAGCCCGGAGCTCTTCGCATCGGCGGCGGAGGAAGAGGCCGAGGTCTCGAGGGAGGCTGACGAAGCCGAGCTCTCGGATGAGCTCCCCGACCCGATGCCGCCCCGCGAGGTGGCGGCGGTCATCGTGCAGTCCGCGCCAGCGCCTCCTCCTCCGCCTCCGCCCGAGCGCACGCCCAGCGAGCCGCCGTCCGAACCCGGTCGATTCGTGCTTTCGGATGAGGTGCGCGCTCAGATCAGAGCCCGGCTCGAGGCCGAAGAGCAGTCGATCGCCACCAAGCTCCCGAGCCGAGTGGGAGCCCCGCCCGCCAGACGTGCATCCTTGCCTCCGATCTCCCCGGAAGCTCGCGCGCTGATCGAGCGAGATCTCGAGCGACTGAGGACCGAGCTCGTCGAGGCGGTACGTTCGCTCGAGCAACGAAGCTGTTTCGAGCGCCTTGGGCTGCACCGGCACTCTTCGGTGGAGGATGTGCAGTCGGCCTACGAGAAGGTTCGACGGGAGACCGCCGCTCGGTTTGCTCTGCCTCAGCACGCCACCTTCGAGATCCGGCTCCGGCACGAGGAGCTGATGCTCCTTCTTCGTCGGGCAAGAGACGCGCTCATCCACCCGATCGAGCGTGATGAATACGTGCGCTTCCTCGGCGGGGCCGAGTTCGAAGAGCGAGGGCTCTCCAAGATGCACCTTGCGGAGCGTGCTTTCCTCGAAGGCCGGTCCAGCTTCGAGCAGCGCGACTTCCGTTCGGCGCGAAGCCAGTTCGAGATTGCGTCCGCACTCGCACCCGAGGAGGGCATCTACCTCGCGTACCGGGCGTTCAGCAGCTACTCCGCAGAGGCGGATGACGACGCCGCGCGGCGCGCATTGAAGGACCTCGAACGAGCACAAGATCTCTCCCCGCGCTTGGACCGGGCCTACGTCTTTGCCGCGATGCTTCACGAGCAGCTTGGCTCGCGCGAACTTGCGATGGACAACATGAAGAAGGCGCTGGGCTGCAACCCAGATTGCGTCGAGGCGCTGGGCTCGATTCGCGCTTGGACTCCAGAGCCGGAGAAGAAGTCCGGGTTCCTCAGAATCTTTACTTCTTAGCGGGGGGGGTCGCGCTGCCGAGTTCGATGAGCCACGCGCGGAGTCGGCGTTCGTCGCCGGGGGCAAACTGCTCGAAGGCGGCCCCGATCTTCCACTTCTCGTCGGCCGCCTCTTGCCAGACCTGGCGAGCCTGGACTTTGAGGATCTCGACCTCTTTGCCGTGCGGGACGTAGAGGAGGACCTTCATACGTTCGTTGTCTTCGAGCTGATCGGCGAGCATGAAACACATGCCACTTGGGCTGAGGTTGACGCTGGAGCTAGGCAGCGCCTCCGAGAAGCGTTCGACTTCCACGCGAATCTCTACCGGCTTGCGCAGAAAGCGCTTGTGGAAGGGGTACTGTTCTTTCTGCGCAGCAACTTTGCTGCTTCGGTTGTCGCTCATGGATGTCCTCGCTCGAGTAGCCCCCTTCGCCTGCAAATCAGAGGGCGGATACTAGGCCCGGGGTGGAAGCGCCCGCAACTAGGGGATCTCGCGATTCCGATGGGCGCGGGGCTGTGAGCGCTCTGGGCGCGAGGGAACCGGGGGTTTGAAGCGCACGTGGAAGGAGATGCAGTCTCTTCCGTGTCCCAGGATCACCGTGACGACGTCTCGCGGCTCGAGTCGAAGGCAGGAATAGCGGCGCCCTTCCGTGAGCTCGTTCAGCGTCACCGCCGCTTCGTTGCGGATCAGGTGCCCGCCCACATCCTGCGGAAAGACGAGATCAACCTGCCCGTCCGCGTTGACGCGCACGAGTCGCAGACCGGGATGCGCCGGCGCGGGGGCGAGCCCGCCTTGCGGCGTTCGATGCCCAAGCACGTACTGTTCGCCCGGATGCCGGATCGTGGCGAGATCCAGGAGCTGATCGCCGCGGCGGGCCGAGATCTCGACCGCTTCGTAGCGCGGGGCTCTCGCTCGCACTTCTTCGGTCACCGCAGAAGCCCCATTCAGGGTGATGGGAGCCGCGGGCACCGCACCGATGCGATGAATCGGCGCACGTTCCTTCGTCGGCGGGGTCACCAGACGCGCCAGGATGCGCGCGCTCTTCTCGGTGATCGCAGATCTCGAGGGAGGCGCGACCGCGCCGGACCGCTCGGGCACGGTCGTGGCCCGACCCGGGGTCAGTGGTCCAGGTACGGCCCGTGGTGCCGAAGGGGGTCGAGCGATGCCCGCCGTGAGCACGCGCTCGAGGGTGCCTGCGCCCAGCGGGCTCTGGGATGAACGCAAGAACTCGTCCGCGCTCCAGTCGAGTTCGCCCTCCGAGAGCTCCTCCCAAAGCGCAGCGTCGACTTCCCTGAACGCGTCTCCCAACACGGAGGCATGCGCGTCGAACGGGGCGGGCGTGGCCTCTGGATGGCGGTCGCCGAAACGCGACTCTTCGCGGGTGGGATCCTCTTCGTCCATGCCCTGCGCGGGTACCGCGCCCCCCTGAACCAAGCGCAGCGGTACGATCCGGTCCGGGTTCTCGCGGCCGGTCGCGCGCTTCACCGCTTCTTCGTAGATCCGCCAGTCGATCTCCGAGGCACCGAGATCCAGCGGGCTCTCGCCCGTGCCCTGCGAACCATCGGCCGAGAGCACCGCGACGACTCGCGTGTCTCGGTCGGAGAGGCCGCTGTCTTGTCGCTCCGATCTGAGGCCCGCAGGCAGCAAGGCGCGGAGACGAAGCGTGAAGGGGCCGATCTGAATGCTGTCGGTGGGGAGCACGAGGACCCGACCCTCGATGCGACGCCGGTTCACGAGCGTGCCGTTCGAGCTTCCGAGGTCTTCGAGATAGACCGCGTCCTGCTCGAGCAGGATTCGGCAGTGGCGTTTGGAGACCGTGGAGCTCTCGAGCCTCAGGTTGGCGTTGCGATGCCGTCCGATGACGACCGGGCGATCGCCGCCGAACATCTCGGTGCCCAAAAAGTCTTCGAAGCGGGACAAGAAGACCTGGATCGCGGCGTTCGCCGCGGATGGGGCGGCCCGCGTCACGACACGCCGGGGTCTCTCGATGGGCGAGCCGCGAGAAAGTGTTCGTTGGCGAATCGTCACCGGAGCCTCTTTCTCCCCCTGGTCCCCGGCCGGCACGTCATACGCACGAAGCCAGGTAACCTTTCCTCCTGAATTGTGCGACATATCCTACATTCCGGCAAGTCCTCTCTTTGACGTACGGCCCCTCGGCGCCGAGGAAGCAACAAAGTCGTTTCTTATCAAACCCTTACCTCGAGCGCCGGGCTCGGGGTAACCTGCCGCCATGGCCGAAGAAGCCCCCAAGCGTCTGCTGGCGGACCGCATGCTCGGCCGGCTGGCCAAGTTCCTCCGCATGCTCGGCCAGGACGTCGAGTACAACCGCGAGGGCTCGAGTGCTGAAGCGGCCGCGCGCGCCGCTTCCGAAGGTCGGATCTTTCTCACGCGCAGCGCGAGGAAGCGCGTGGGACCGGAGTCGCAGCCGATCTTCATCGTCGAAAGCAACTACCCCTTTCACCAAGCGCGCGAGGTCTTGCTCGGGCTCAGTCTCACGGTGCGCGACGACTTCGCACGCTGCATCGAAGACAACGGACTGCTGGAGGTCGTCGGTCGCGAACAGGCGCGAGATCATGTGCCCGAACGAGTGCTCGCCGAGTACGAAAGGTTTCATCGTTGCCCGCGCTGCGAGCGCTTCTATTGGGATGGCCGCCATCTACAGGGCATGCGCACCACGATCAGCGCGCTCGAGGCGGCACCACTGGCGCACGATGAGGAAGAGTTCCCCGATGCGCCGCCTACGCCGATGCTCGATCCATTGCTCGACCTCCATCAAGCGCTCGAGGTCGCATTTCTTCAGCACCGAGTGGCGCTCATGAAGGGCGAGCTTCCACGCGCGGGCTTCGAGCTCCGACGTTTCTCCGCTTGGATGCGAAGACACATCGGCGATGAGAACGAGCTCGTGCTCCCGCTCTATCAACGTCGCCCGCCACCAGAAGGCTACGAACGTGGTGCGGCGCCAGAGATCTTCTCGAACGAGCATGAAAAAATCCTCGACCACCTCGATCGGCTCGAGCTGGCCTTTCAGGCTTTGGAGCGCCTTGCCGAGGCCCCTGACCGGCTTCCTGCCTCGTGCTTAAACCTGCTCGACCGAGAGAAGATCCTCGTGGACCTGCTCGAACACCACGACCGCCGCGAGCGGCTTCACCTCTATCCCACGCTGGAGCGAAACCTGCGCATCGAGGAGAAGCAGGAGTTGCTCGCGATGCTCCTTCCAGCGATGGGGCTCGAATCACGCTCGCTGAAAGTCGGCTGAAGCACACCTTTGGCCGCGTTGAACAATGCGGTCTGATGGCTCAAGATGCCTCCAATGCTGCCGGTTCCGGCGTGTCCCGCTTGTCGCGCGCTTCTGCTCGAGACGCCGCTGCCCGAGTGCTGCCCGAGGTGTGGCGAGTCCTTGGGACCGTCCGCGGAAGCCACTCCATGGAGCCCACAAGCGACACCCACGCCGCACGGCTTCACCGGCCTCGAGACCCCGCACGGCTTTCAAGGCCTCAAGACGCCCATCGTCAACCCATGGGCGCAGGGCGCCACGCCACCTCCGCTGCCGTGGTCGATCGACACCGGAGATCTGCCGCCCACCGAGATCGTCGAGGATGCTTCGGACTGGCCGGTTCAAGACCCCTCTTTGTATCGCGGCCCCTACATCCCTCCGCTTCGGCCCGTCGTACAGTCATCGTCGCGGGTGGAGCCCGTGACCCGCGAGTCTCTCTTCGATGATCTCGATCTCACGCCGGCCGAGTTGCTCGTCATAGGTGTTGAACGACGCTCCACCTCATCCGCGCCGCGCGCCAACGAGTCACGAAAGATCGTCGTCGTGGATCGCAGCCGCCGACACGCCGAGACTCTGATCCGGGAGAACACAATCGGGCTCCACATCGATCTCGGGCGTGAGGTCGTCGCCGGGGCGCCCTCTTGGGTGATCCGCGGGCTCGGCGAGTCGAAGGCCAACCTCCTCGCGGCAAAGCTGAACGCCGCGGGCGTACGCGCGCGCGCCATCGCGCCCGTCGAGCTCGAGGACGGCCGCTCGCCGCGGAACCGAAGTTATGTCCTCGAGCAAAGCCTGAAGTTAATCGCGGCCGCGTTCCTGTTGTTCTTTCTCGTGGTGATGCTCGCGGCGGAGCACCTGTCACCCTTGGTCGGTGACTGGACGCTCGCTCTACGGGCGGAGGTCGTCTCGGCCTTCGAGCCGTGAGTGGGACGAGGCTTCAGCTTGGGGTCGACAAGAAGACCCGGAGCTTCTCGGCCAGGCCTTTCGGAGTGAAGTCTGGCACGAAGCGCGCGAGTTCTTTTGTTCCGACCGAGAACGGCAGCATGGCAAAGAGACCGGTGCGCACCCGTCCCTCCTTGCGTTGGAATTGAACCCCGAAGCGGTTCGACCGGAAGTCGCCGTACCCAAAAAGCTTGTCGAGGCGCGCGCCGATCGCCATCTTGTCTCCGAGCACACCGGCTGTGAGCGTGAGGTCGCTTCCGAAGTACCGTGCCGAACCAGACTTGCCTTCGAAGATCATCATGCTCGCGGCCTGCTGTGCCTTGCGATCGCGATCTTCCACCTCGAACTTGGCGACTGGGATCGCGCCTTTGTTCTTCAGCGCCGCCTTCATCTCCGGCATGGAACTCATCAGCTTGATCGCCGCATCCAGATCGGGCGCGTTCGCGATGGCGTCGAGCTGGGCGAGGGCGGACTCGGACAGAGGCACGGTTCGAGGAGCGCTCTGGGGCCCGCTGTACTGATCGACCTTCGCGGGCTTGGCGGCGCGCTTGGCCTGCCGCGCCTCTTCCTCCTTCATCACCTCGGCCATCAAAGGCGGTACGTAGACCCCCCTGAAGGAGTCGCCGCCCACCAAGACCTCGAGGGCTGACGGGCCCTTGTTCTGAATCGTCCTCATACGTACATTGTCGTACATCAGTCCGGGGTGTTGTGCGGATCTCCGGCGGGACGTGATTCTCACGTAGTTACAAGCGCTTGTCGGTGTCGATCACTCGGCTGCGAACGGTCTTGGGGCCGCGAGGAACTCGCCGACCACCCTTTGGAACTGCTGGTAGCGACGCTCGCGCATCAGGAAGTGGTTCCCGCCCGCGATGAGCACATACCTTCGTTCCGGCGCCGAACTCAGCGCGTGGAAGAGCCGCTGCACCGGCTCCTCCAAAGAGGCGCGGTCTTCGGAGCCCCGGATGATGAGCACCTCGGCTCGGATCTTGGTCGCGTCCCACAGCGGGGCATCGGGCCCGTAGATGTCGCGGTAAGGACCATTGGGCAGCTTCAACGAATCGCCCTTCGCGAAGCGAAACATGAGTTCGATGTGCTCGCGATAGACCGCTTCTTCCTCTCGCGCTGGATCGAAGTACGAAAGCGCCTTCGGCTTCTCTTCGATGCGGTACGCGCCGGTCTCGCGATGTCGCTCCGGCCAGCGTCGATCGTAGACCGGCGCGTAAAACACCAGCCGTCTGACTCGGCTCGGATTCTCGCCCGCGTAGGTCCCGGAGACATCCGACCCCCAGGACCACGCCACGAGATCGACCCGCGCGACCTTCGACTTCTCGAGCGCGTGCTCCACGACCTTCGCGAGATCTCTCGCCGCGTCCGCAGTTCGCACCAGCGGAGCGCCGCCCTCGGGCGGATCGTTCATCGCCTTGGGCAGAGTCGATCCGCCGAAGCCGCGTGCATCAAAGGCGTAGGTGTCGAAGCCCTCGCAGGCCAATGTGCGCATCATCGAGTAGTCGCGCGTGCGCAGATCCCAGATCGCGGATCCCCCAGAACCCGCGCCATGCACGAACACCACCGCACCCCGCCTTGGAGTCCGGGGCGCTCGGGGCACCTCGAGCACCAAGAGCTCGATCCCCTCGTCGCCGCCGGGGAGCCGGAGCTCGTGGCGAGGCAAAGCGTGGAAAGGACAGGCGCCCGCGAGCGCAGCTAGAACGACCAGTGGGACGATGTGACCACGATGGCGCAGGGTGGGCGTTGAAGCCAAGTTCTGCCCCAGCGCTCATCTCAAAACCCCTTCGGTCGCGAATTCGGCCGATGGGGTTTTGAGATGAGCTTTAGAGAGCCGAACCCCCAACTCAATCGTCGCGCCTTGCCAGAGATTGCGGGTTCTTCGTCCGACTCGGTCCGATATGCGGATCGGCTCTCTAGAGAGCTCGGGGGAAGTTGACCGTGGACCTCGGGGGTTTATCTTCGCGTGCACGTGCCCAGCCCATCTCGAAGACTCCTCCTGCTCGCCGCGGTCCTCACCCTCGTGGTCTGGCAGCTCCCCTTCGGGGACCTCGTGCTCTATCCGCTCAGCTTACTCGCCACCTACGCTCACGAGATGGGGCACGGTCTGACCGCGATCCTCGTGGGTGGACGCTTCGAGTCGCTCGCGATGTTTCCTGATGGTTCGGGCCTCGCGACCTGGAACGGCGATGTCGGAAGACTCGGTCGCGCCATGGTCGCGGCCGGCGGACTGCTCGGACCCTCCATTGCTGGCGCCGCCCTGCTCGTCGTCTCGCGCAACACTCAGCGCGCGCCGCTTCTGCTGTTTGTCATCGGCGTACTCATGGTGGCTTCAGTGGCGCTCTTCGTGCGTAATGGCTTCGGGATCCTCTTCATTCTCACGGTCTCGGGCACGCTGATCGTCATCGCGCGATCCTTGCCTCGCGCCGCGCCCTTCACCGTCCAGCTCATTGGCGTTCAGCTCACGCTCGCGCTGTTCAGGGACGTGGGGTACATGTTCAGCGAGGGCGGGGTCGTCGGCGGGCAAGCGCACGCTTCGGACTCCGCCGCCATCAGTCAGGCGCTCATCGGCCCTTACTGGCTTTGGGGTGGGATCGTCGCCATGACCGCCGCGATCTGCCTCTTCACGGGGCTCAGATTCGCCCTCCGTGGGCCCAAACCAGCGCCTGCTTCCGTGTAGGTCTTCGGGATCCCGGGATTCCCCGGAGCATCGCGGGCGAGATCCGGAGTTTCGTTCTGGCTCGTGATACCTTCGGCGCTTAGGGAGCAGAGCAAGCAAGTCGGTGCGAGTGCTCGGCCACCATGAGCTCCTCATCCGCCTCGCGTCAGGTGGGGCGGCCAACGTTTTTCTGACGCGCGATGTGAAGGCGCCGCCTCCGGGCCGCCTCCTCGCGCTCAAGGTCCTTTTGCCTCAGCTCGCCGAGAACGACGATTTTCTCCGCATGTTCTTCACCGAGGCGAAGATCGCCTCGAAGCTCCATCACCCCAACGTCGTGCAGATTGCCGGCTTCGGCCAAGTCGAAGGCATCCACTGCCTCGCGATGGAGTACGTCTTTGGGGCGAGCCTCGCGCAGGTGCTGCGGGCATCGGGGCGGGCGAAGCGGCCACTCACCGTGGGGGTCCTGCTTCGTATCACCGCTCAGGTCTGCGACGCCCTGCACGCCGCGCACGAACTCCTCGACGACGACGGTCGGCCGATGGGCCTCGTACACCGTGACGTCACGCCGCAGAACATCCTCATCGGCTTCAACGGCGTCTCAAAGCTCACCGACTTCGGCATCGCCAAGGCGACCGATCGCGGCTGGGAGACTCAGGCCGGCATCGTCAAGGGCAAGTTCAGCTACATGGCGCCCGAGCAGGCCATGGGCAAGAAGGTCGATCGCCGCACCGACATCTTCTGCACCGGCATCGTGCTCTGGGAAGCGCTCACCGGTCAGGAGCTCTTCAAGGGCTCTACGCCCCTCGAAGTCATCGAGAACATCCGCAAGCAGACCATTCCTCCGCCGAGCAAGGTGGTCCCGGGTCTATCCTCCATCGTCGATCCCATCGTCATGAAGGCGCTGCGCCGGACCCCTCGGCAGCGCTATCAAACCGCAGGCGAGATGCGTGACGCGATCGAGAACCTCATCGAACGAGCAGGGGTCGAGATCGACGCAAAGACGATCTCGCAGGAGTTCGCGGAGATCTTCGGCGACATCATCTACAAGCGCGCGTTTGCGCTTCGTGCGGCCATGGCCGGCAACGCCGACCTGGACGAGCTCGCGGACCTTCTGGGGGGCGGACGACTCCGCGAAGACCATCTTCCGGTCATTCAGGGCGGCATAAACAACCCGGATCCACTGGGGCTGTTTGGCGAGGTCGAGCTCCCGCCCTCGGAGTCCATGTTCGATACCGCGGGCGGACTCGCCACTGCACTCCCGGCCGGCGGTCGAGAGCGCTTCGACGAGGTCGACATCGAGTTCGACGAAGAGGCCGCCAGGCCCGAAGCCACCGCGGAGAGCGAGCCCGTCTTCGAAGCGGCAGAGGAGACGGAACCCAAGCAAGAGGTGCACGCCGCCGAGCTCGCCAGCTTCCAGGCGGTGCAGGGTTGGGACGACTCCACGCGCAACCTGCCGGCGGAGGACGACCTGCTCTCCATGCTCTCGGAGGAGGACGCCACCATCGGCCTCGTGCCCGACGAGTGGAAGGCGCGTTTCGGCGGCAGCTTGGATGCGCCGTCGGTGAGCGACCCGGTTCCTTCCGACTCCTTCGACGACGACGAAGTGACCATCGACGCCTCGCGCATGCACGAGCGCTTCGATGTGAGAGCCGAACACGACGCCATCGAACAGACCATCTCGGACGAGGCCTTTGGTGAGGCCACCATGTCCGAGGATCAGCCCTCGCCGGTGTACGAGGCCAAGAACTTCCAGAGCCGTGTCGTGCGCGACGAGCTCGGCTCGAGGCCAGACCGCTCAGCGAGCAGCCATCGACCGGTGCCTCGGGCGCCTTCGCTCGATCTCTCTTCGGACGATGAAGCGACACCTTTGCCGAAGGTCGAGCTCAGCCCCTTGGGTCCCGGACCGAGCGCCCGTGGCAAGAGCGCTCGGCCTCCTCCGGTGCCTCCGAGCACCCGCGTGGTCATGGCCGAGCCCAAGCCTCTCACGCACCTGGCCAACGACGCAGATGATCCTCCCGTGGTGCCTCGCGATCTCGACGAGCCGGCGGGTGAGGGGCCACCTCGCGCCCCGAGGAGCGCCTCGTACCAAGTGCTTCGCTCGAGCGCGCCGCCCCGGCCATCGGAGCCGCTCCGTGGCACACCGGCCGCCTCGGGGACTCACAACGCCACACCGGGGATGGGCAGCGGCCGACCCCAGGAGTTGTCCCCGGCGGCACTCAGGCAGCTCGCCACCGACGCGCCGCCGCGGGGTGCGCGCCCTCCCACGGGTGCACCCGGTTCGATGCCGGGTCAGGTTCCAAGTCCTCCGCATCCGCAGGGGCCGGCGCCAGGACACGGATCGCTCTCGAACCCCAGCTATCCGCGCCCCATGTACATGACCCAGTCGAATCCGGGCTATCTGATGGGGACGCACACGCCGTCTTCGCAGCACAACATCGTCGTGCAACGGCCGCCTTCGCTCATTCGACCCATCCTGTTTGGGCTCCTCGCGGTGATGCTCATCGCGGCCGGAGTCCTGCTCGGCGTCGTGCTCATGAAGTACATCTAGAGCTCGTCTCAGGACCCCCGACCGAGCGAGACGGCCAAGACGCGAGGCCCGCAAGACGGGCCGACGAATGCGCTATCCTTCGATAACGCGAGGAGGCCCAACACGGCGGGCCGATGCGGATCGGCCGAAATCGCGACCGAGGGGGTCCTGAGATGAGCTCTAGGCGCCTGCTCCGGAAGCTCCGACGCGATCAACAGTTGAAGCAGCGGTCGCCGGTTTGGAACGGCTCGCCACAGGCTCGACAGACTTCGTGATCACCCTCTCTCAGTCCGTGTTCCAGAGAGACACGCCCATCGAACACGAAGCAGGCGCCGCGAAAGCGGGTCTCTGCTTCGGGCACCCGTTCGAGGTAGGAGAGAATACCTCCCTCGAGATGGTAGACGCGCTCGAAGCCGCGCTCGAGCAGGAACGAAGTCGCCTTCTCGCAGCGGATGCCACCGGTGCAGTACATCGCGACCTTGCGATCACGCGTGGGCTCGAGGTTCCGTTCCATCCACCCCGCGAGCTCGCGAAAGTCCCGTGTGCCGGGATCAATCGCTTTGTCGAAACGGCCGAGGCGCACCTCGAAGGCATTACGCGCGTCGATGAGGACGAGCTCCGGGTCGTCGAGCAGCTCGTTCCAGGCCTCGGGCCGGACGTAGGTGCCGACGCGCCGGTTGGGATCGATCTCCCTGCGCCCGAGAGGCACGATCTCGTTCTTTCGCTTCACCCGAAGCCGATCGAAGGGCGTTCTCTCGCCGGTCGACCACTTCACCGAGATGGCGCCGAACGCTCGCTCCGCGCCCAGCGTGCGAAAGAAGGACTCGAGGCTCTCGCGGGTTCGTGCGGTGACCGTTCCGTTGATGCCTTCGGGGGCCACGAGGACCGAGCCGGAGAGCTGGTGTTGCTTTGCGGTGTCTTCCACGAAAGCGCGCAGTCGATCCACTTCGGCGAGGGGGACGAAGCGATAGAACGCGGCGACGTGATGCAGAAGCTCGCTCACCGAGCCCGAATCAAGACTCGAAAGGGAACGGGATGTCGAGCAGCTTCATGATGATCCGCACGAGGATCATGGGGTCGCTAATGATGCGTCCGTACATGATGTACGCGGCCACGATCGCGATCGCAAAGGTGATGGTGCCGAAGAAGAGGGAGGAGACGAAGGTGTGCAGGGTGCCGAGCACCGCCGCGCGCTTCCAGGTCACTTGGTAGATCGTCTTGAGCGAGAAGAACTGAACCGACAAAACGATGGGGGGAATGAGCAGCAACAGCGGGAGGGAGTGCGCCCCGAGAATCCACCGAACGGGAAAGTAAAAGAGGACCGACAGCGCGATCACGTAGCCCAGGGCGTTGTCCCAGCCGTTGTCCGCGCCACGGGCGAAGAGCCGGACGCAGATCCTCATGAGGATTGCGGAGAGCCCGAGGACCAAGGGGAGGATGAACCAGACCGCCATTTCCATGCTCCGATGACAACGCGCGGGACCCGCTCCCGATTTGGCTCGCTGCCGCCTCTCGACGGTAACAGCCCGATCCACCCCCGAAAACTGCGGGTTTACACGGGGTGGATGCTCAGTTCGGGGGCCGAAGGGACACCAGCCAGGCTCCGTCGCTCTCACCCCGGTCTGGGCGACTCACGAGCAGATGGGGCCCCACTGGTGCGCCGACCGCCGCCCCCGACCAAGGGGCCACGTAGTCGCGGCAGACCCCGGTTCTCTCCGAATAGTGGATGAGGTGATTGGCGGGGTCGAAGAACAAGACACCGGAGCCAAAGTCCGCGGCGGCACGCACACGATCCCCCAGGCGCACCTTCGAGCTCCACGAGGTCTCTTGGTCCCGAACGTACACGTCACCAATCGGGCGAGTGACGAGCATGGGACCGAGACTTCTCGAGGTCGCGCCAAATGCGAGGCCCTCGCTGTCGAGGGTCGATAAGCGCTCCTCGCGCAAGGGTTCCGATCGGCTGAACACCAAGATGGACGCGCCTCCGGCGGCGGCAGCGAAGTAGCGACCTTCCCCCTCCGAGACCGCAAACCCAGCGCTCCTGACCCCACCGCGGTCACCCGGAATGCTTCCAAGCAGGGCCGTCGTGCTGCTGTCGACCAAGTAGAGGTCTCCCAAGTCGGTGAGCACGAGACCCTGAGGCTCGCCTCCGGCGCGCAACAGGATGAAGTCGCGAACGACGCCGGGCGCAAACGATGCAAACCGCGTGAGACCCCGTGGCTCGAGCATGAGTCGTGAGAGCTCGGTGCCACCGAGCCAGAACGTATTGTCATCCTCATGGAAGCCTGCCAGGCCGGCGAGGCTTTCACCCGCGAGCGCCACGGTGCTCGTCTCGAGAGAAGCGCCGTTCCATTCGAACCAGACCAGCTCGGCTTGGGTGAGCAAGGCGGCCCGGTCTTGGCTCACCGAGACCACGAGACCCACGCCGTGCGGAAGAGCTCGATACTCGAGCTCCGGGCAGAGCTGCGGCCTTAGGCCCAAGGAACGGACGGGCTCGGTGAGCTCGCTGCGCTTCCATTCCGACGGCGTGTCGCGAGGGATATGCAGCCAGAAGGCTTCGTGTTCGAGCGCGCCGAGTGTCGTGGTCGGCTCGAGGGGGCCATTGAAGTCACATTCCCAGGATGCCTCTCCGTCTGCTGCAGCTCCGAGAGTGAGTAAGGGGTGAAGATGGCCCGAACGATCGCAGGCGCCTCGAGCGGTGACCGAAGAGGGAACTTCGCAGGCTCCTCCAGCGGAAGGGCGCGAAGCACGACGTCGATCTCGGTGCCCTGCTCTACGACGAGGAAGACCGTGCGGGCATCTTCAGAGGGTTCCGGAGGTGCGATCCACAGCTCGTTCTCGTCCCCGCAGTTTACGACAGCGGCGAGAACGAGGAGCGGGATGGCCCCGAGCGGACACCCCCTCCGATGACTCAACCTCGTCTCACCAGCCGCACTTGCGACCCTTGTTCTGCTCTTCGAGATACTTCATCAGCGGCTGGAAGTATTCGACCAGTGCGCTGGCATCCATCTCTTTGCTGCCGGTCATGGCCTCGAGCGCCTCGGGCCACGGCTTGCTCTGACCGAGCTTCAACATCGCTTCGAGCTTCTCGCCGGCGGCGCGGTTTCCGTACACGGAGCACTCGTGCAGCGGGCCCTGATGGCCGGCCGCCTGGCACATGGCTTTGTGGAACTGGAACTGAAGCACGCGCGCCAAGAAGTATCGCGTGTAGGGCACGTTCGCGGGCACGTGATACTTCGCGCCGGGATCGAAGTCGGCTTCGGTGCGCTCCACCGGCGCCTTGACGCCCTGGTACTTCTCACGCAGCGCCCACCAAGCCTTGTTGTAGTCCGCCGGCGCGGTCTTTCCGGAGAAGACATCCCATCGCCACTGATCGATCAGCTTTCCAAACGGAAGAAACGCGATCTTCTCGAGCGCGTCCTGCATCTGGAGGTTCACGAGGTTCTTCTCGTTCTTGGGGACCTCGCCGAGCACGCCGATCTTCTTCAGGTACGAGGGCGTGATGCTGAGAGCGACCGCGTCGCCGATGGCCTCGTGAAAGCCGTCGTTCGCGCCGTTCTGAAAGAGCACCGGCAGCGTGTGGTAGTACATGAAGTAGTAGTGGTGACCGAGCTCGTGATGCACGGTGATGAGGTCCTCGGCGTCGATCTTGATGCACATCTTGAGACGTAGATCGTTCGAGAACGTGACGTCCCAGGCGCTCGCGTGACACACCACTTTGCGGTCCTTGGGCTGCACGAACATCGAGCGCTCCCAGAACGTGGGCGGGAGCGGGTCGAGGCCCATCGAGGTGAAGAAGCCTTCTGCGGTCTTCACCATCTTCATGTGATCGAACTTGGCTTTCACGAGGGCCTTGGTGACGTCGATGCTCGCCTGACCTTTGTACGGCTCCACCAAGGGATAGATCTTCGCCCATTCTTGGGCCCACATGTTGCCGAGCAGGTGCGCGGGGATCATGCCTTCAGGCGCCACCTTGTCCGCGCCGTAGTGCTTCGAGAGCCTTGCCCGCACCTCACAGTGCAGCTGGTCGTACAGCGGCTTGACCTGGTTCCACAGGCGGTCGGTCTCGGCCTCGAAGGCGTCCGGCGTCATGTCGTAGTTGGACTTCCAGAGCTCGGCGAGGTTGGCGAAGCCCATCTCTTTGGCGCCCTCGTTGGTGAGCTCGACGAAGCGCTGGTACATGGGTCGCATGGACGGCGAGATGGTGCGCCATCCCTTCCAGGCCTCGAGTGTGGCCTCATAGTCGCGGCTCTCCGCGAGCACCTTGGAGAGCTGGATGAGGTCACGGCACGGGCCCTTTTGATCTGCGCCGCAGTATTCGCCCTTTCCGTAGATGCCTTCCATCTTGGCCGCGATCTCGGTGAGCTCCTTGCGCTTGGCGGCGTCGCTGGGCGCGGGCATGGTCTGCGAGCGCCGTAAAAGGTCGAGCTGCCGTCGCACCGCGGGGTCGACGTCGATTCCGTTGAAGCGCGTGGCCTCCTTGATGGCCTTCCCGGCGTATTCGAGCTGACGTTCATTGGCACGCGCAGCCAGAAGTTCGGTGTCGTCGATGATGTAAGTCGACTTCACCCACTCGGCTCGGCTCCAGTCCGTCCACAGCTCCTTGAGGTCCTTGTTGACGCGTTCGACGAAAGTCTTCGCTTCGGCGGGGGTCTTGATGGCCGGAGCGGCGTTGGCGTCGTCGCCGGCCCCGCTCTGCGCCGACGGGCAGCCGAGCGCGAGAGGAAGCGCGAGGAAAGAAGCGGACAGGAGGCTCGTTCGTTTCATGGCGCGGACCCTAGGAAGGCCCGCTCCGCTTGTCACTACCAAAAAACGGAAGACACGCTGAGCCATGTGTCCGTCGCCCGCCTTCTCGTGAGGCGTGTTATGGCTCCGAGGTGGCCGATCGCCTCCCCATCGACGCGGTGATGCCCGAGATCCTTGCCGCCATGCGGCGCTCTCGCAATCTCGTGCTTCGCGCACCGCCCGGTGCCGGAAAGACCACGCGCGTCGGCCCCGCGATGCTGGACGCCAAGCTGGTCGGCCCCAAAGAACGCATCCTCATGCTCGAGCCTCGCCGCGTGGCCGCCCGAGCGGCCGCTCGCCGTATCGCGGAAGAGCGCAAGGGCCGAGTTGGGGATGAGATCGGGTATCAGGTTCGCTTCGATGACAAGACGAGTACACGCACCCGCTTTGCCATCCTCACCGAGGGGCTGTTGACCAAGAAGCTCGAATCCGATCCCACGCTCGAAGGGGTGGGCGCCGTGCTGCTCGATGAGTTTCACGAACGCTCGGTGCACGCGGATCTCGCGTTGGCCTTTCTGCGCGAGGTGCAAGAGACCTTGCGGCCCGAGCTTCGTATCGTCGTCATGTCCGCGACGCTCGAGGCGGGGCCCATCGCAGAGTTTCTCGGTGGAGCGGAGATCGTCGACACTCCAGGACGGATCTTCCCGGTGCGGACGACCTTCATCGATGCGACCGACGACCGTCGCATCGAAGCGCGTGTAGTCTCCGGCGTGCGGCAGCTCGTGACCGAGGACGACGATGGTGGGGATATTCTCGTCTTCCTGCCGGGGGTGGGGGAGATTCGTCGCAGCCAAGAGGCGTTGGAGCAGAGCTTTGAGCAGCGCTTTCTCGTCTGCCCGCTCTACGGCGATCTTTCGCCGGACGAGCAGGACCGCGCGCTCAAACCCGGCAAGAAGCGCAAGGTCGTTCTGGCCACCAACGTCGCTGAGACCTCGCTCACCATCGAAGGCGTCAGCGCCGTAGTGGACACCGGGCTCGTCAAACGCATCTTCCACGACCCTGCACGCGGCATCGATCGCCTCGAGCTCGGTCGCATCAGCCGCGCCAGCGCGGATCAACGGCGCGGACGTGCCGGTCGTACCGGTCCGGGCCGCTGTCTGAGGTTGTGGACGGAGCCCGAGGACCGGCGGCTCGTGCCTCACGATGAGCCGGAGCTGATGCGGGTTGATCTCGCGCCGGTCTTGCTCGATGTGCTCGGCTGGGGTGCGCGTGATCCGGCCGAGTTCGAGTGGTTCGAGCCTCCGCCCAAGGCTTCCTTGGAGCGGGCGCTTCAGCTGCTACGGATCCTGGGGGCGATCGAGACCCACGGCTTCCGACTCACCCCGCACGGCGAATTGCTGCGTCGGTTTCCGCTTCACCCTCGGCTCACCACCGTGCTCGTGCGCGCGCACAAACTGGGAGTGGTGCGCGAGGCGGCGCTGGTGGCGGCGCTGCTCTCTGAGCGCGATCTGGTCCGCCGTTCGAACGACCCGTTTCGCGCGAGCATCGAAGCCGAAGGCCCCTCGGACCCACTTCATCGCCGCGACTTGTATCTCGAGCTCGAAGCGAGCGGCTTCTCGCGTTCGCTCGCGGGGCGACTGAACCTCGATCTCGGGGCGGCACGCACGGTGCGAGATGTGGAGCGCCGCCTCATTGATCTCGTTCGGCGCGAGATGGGTGAGGCGCCGGAGCCCAAGGGTGACACGGAGGTCTTGCTCCGGCGGGCGCTGCTCGCGGGATTTGCGGACCGCGTCGCCAAGCGCCGAGAGCCGGGCTCGAGCCGGCTGCTCATGTCCTCGGGGCGAGGCGGCGAGCTCGCGCGCGAGAGCGTGGTGCGGACCGCGCCGCTGATGGTGGCCATCGAGCTCGATGACTCCTCGCGCGCCGGCGTCGGGACGGCGGACACACTCGTGCGGCAAGCGAGCGCGGTGGAAGAAGCCTGGCTGTCTGAGACGGGGATCATCGAAGAGATCGCACGAGTGCGATGGAACGACACACGAGAGGCGGCCGAGGCGGTGCTCGAACGGCGTTACGGTGCGTTGGTGCTCGCGGAGAAGCGCGACCCAGACGCGGACCCGGTCGAGCTCGCGCGTGTTCTAGCCGAGGTCGCGCAGCCGAAGTTGCTCGAGATGATCGGTGAGGACGCACATCAGATCTTGCTGCGCTTCGAGCTCATTCGAAAGCACGTGCCCGACCTCGGCATCGAGGGCATCGAGGTGGGGACGCTTCTGCCGAAGCTGTGCCTCGGGCTCAAGTCGCTCGCGGAGCTGCGCAAGCTCGACTTCGGTGCCGCCATCAAGAACGCTGTGGGATACGGCACTTGGCAAAAGCTCGAGAGCCTCGCCCCCGAACGCATCGAAGTGCCGAGCGGGAGCCAGATCAAGCTGCGTTACGAGCATGATGGACCACCGGTCTTGTCGGTTCGCTTGCAGGAGGTCTTTGGTTTGGAGAAGACCCCAAAAGTGGCGAACGGCCGGGTGGCGGTGAAGATGGAGTTGCTCGCGCCGAACATGCGCCCGGTGCAGGTCACGCAGGATCTCGAGAGCTTTTGGGCGCGCGCTTATGTGGAGGTCCGAAAGGACATGCGCGCGCGTTATCCGCGCCACGCCTGGCCCGAGGATGGTCGCACCGCACCTCCGCAGCGCAGACCGGCGCGGCGCAAGCGCTGAGTCTCGGTCTTTCCTCGCTCCCCATGGTCGATCTCATGGCTGCTTCTGGACTTCGCCGGTCATGGGCACGAACCGCACGCCGAAGACTCGCCGCTCCTCGTAGCCGGTGCGCGTGCGCTCGATGACGCGGAGCTCCTGCTCTTTTCCGCCGACTGGGAGCACCATACGAGCGCCGATCGCGAGCTGTTCGAGCAGTGGCTCCGGGATGCGCTCGGGCGCGGCGGTCACGATGATGCCATCGAAAGGCGCGTGTTTCGGGAGGCCGCGGTAACCATCGCCGGCGATGACCTTTACGTTCTTGTAGCCGAGACGTTCGAGATCGAGCTTGGCGCGCTTGGCCAGCGGCTCGACGATCTCGATGGAGTAGACCTCGCGGCAGAGCTCGGCCAGCACCGCCGCTTGGTATCCGGAGCCCGTGCCGATCTCGAGGACCCGATGACTCGGTTTCGGGGCCAGCAGCTCGGTCATCGCGGCCACGATGTACGGCTGGGAGATGGTCTGGCCGTGTCCGATGGGCAGAGGTCGGTCTTCGTAGGCCGACGCACGCTGTTCGGAAGGCACGAACTGATGGCGGGGCACCTTGCGCATCGCGGCCAACACGCGTGGGTCAGTGATGCCCCGGCGTTCGAGCTGACGCTCGACCATCTGGCGGCGTTCGGGGGTGCGCTCGGCGCTGTCCTGGGCGGCCGCCCGAGTCGAGAGAGCCAGCACGCCCGCGACGAGCGTGAAGCAGCCGAACCAGGACCTCACCTGAGCATCATACACGCCGGGGCTCACTCGAGCTTCAGCGCGTCGCCTTCCACGGTGAGCTTGTGGCTGGTCACGGGCGCCGGCTGTTGCCCGAGCCCGATGAGCTTGTGCGTCCACTTCGGGGTCTTCACGCCGAGCACACCATTGACCCAGTCGAGGTTGGCCCCGGTGCAGATGTCGAAACGAGAGCCGTGAAACGGGCACGTGATGGTGCCGTCCTGGACGCGGCCGCCCGCCAGCGGAAGCCCGAGATGCGGGCAGCGGTTCTCGACCGCGTAGTAATCGGCGCCCACCTTTGTGAGCACGTACGACTTCCCGTTGTGCTGAACCTTGGTGACCGCACCTTCTTTGACGTCTTGGATGCTTGCGATCTTAGAGCTCATCTCAAAACCTCCGACCGAGCGAGACGGCCGAGACGCGAGGGGCGCAAGGCGGGCCGACAAACGCGCTATCCCTCGATAACGCGAGGAGGACCAACACCGCGCACCGACGCGGATCGGCCGAAATCGCGACCGAGGGGGTTTTGAGGTGAGCTCTAGACATGCGGCGCACCCTAGGGCGTTGCTGCGCGCGGGGCAAGCGAGCCGGGTCGGTTCAGAGCATTTGCGAGAAGAACAGCCACGCTCCGGCCGCGCATAGGACCGCCACCGGGAGCGTGGTGACCCAGGCCAGCGAGATCTGGGCGATGACGTCCCAGCGTGCCTGCCTCGTCGCCGCGCCCAAGCCGAACAGAGCGCCGCAGGAGACGTGGGTGGTCGAGACCGGCAATCCAAGACGCGAAGCACCCAGCACCAAGAGCGCGGTCACGAAGTTTGCAGTGAAGCCTTGGCCTGCATTCATGGTGGTGATGCGGGTGGACATGGTCTGCGCGACGCGTCGCGCGCTCAAAAGACCGCCGATCGCCATCGCGACCGCCACCATCCACAAGCCAGAGCTGAGCCCCAGAGCCCGCGCGCCGATGAGGAGGGCCACGATCTTGGGCGCGTCGTTCAGCCCTCGCGCAAAACTCATCGCTCCCGCGCTCGCGTAATGAGCGATGTCGAGTGCGTGCTGTGCGTTGAGTCCCACGACCGTACCTTCATAGCGGCGGACGATCGAAGCCTGCGCTCCCACCGCGATCTCGAAAGGGAGGGCGCGTGCGAGCGCGGGGGTGATCTCGAGCGGACCCGGGCCATCGACGAGCCCGGGCGGTGCGGCTAGAACTGGCGCAAACCGTCCTGCGACGGCGACGGCCGAGGTCTCGGTGACGCCGAGCCGGAGGCGAAGCCACCGAAGCGCGGGATAGAGCGCGAAGGCAAATAGCAGCGCGAGCGCGGGCCCGAGCAACAGCGGAAAGAAGAAGCTGCTCCAGAGCTGAGTCCATCTCACCTCTCCGGCCGCCGCAACCCAGCCTGCGCCCACCAACGCGCCTGTGATCGCGTGTGTGGTCGAGACGGGACACTAGGGCCACGGTGGCGGCAGCGCCAAAGCCGACCGCCGCGAGAAAAACGGGATCCTGCGTGACCCCGTCCGGCACGAGCCCTTTGCCACCAGAACTCTGCACCAATGTCTCTCCCAGGCCCACCGCTGCGAGCGAGCCCGCCAGGGTGGTCACGGTGGCCCAGGTCAGCGCTCGGCGATAACTCGCCGTCCCGCTCCCGTAGAGGGTCGCAACGCCCTTGAAATTGTCGTTGGCTCCGTTGGTGTAGGCGAGAAAAACGGTCGCGGAGATGAGGAAGCCAATCAGCATTAAATGGGGGCTCGCCTCGATCCGTAGCGCAGGCCCTGCGGGCGAGCAAACCGCGCCGTGACACGGATGCCTCACTCGTCAAACCCGCCAGGCCCGGCGTTTCTCGGCCGATCGGCGGATGTGCGGGCCCGGGTCAACCGCCGACCATGCCAGCGTGCGGCATCACCATCTTCAGCTTCGTTTCTTCTCAGCGCTCCTCTTGCTCCCGGCTCTGGCCTGCGAATGCGGAGACGGAGAGGGCCTCAACACCCTCAGGCCGATCATTCGCGCGGACCCCAACCCGCTCACCTTCGGCGCGGTCTATCCCGGCGTCACCGCGGCCAAGAACCTCGCCATCGAGAACACCGGAACCGGCAACCTCGAAGTGACCTCGGTCGAGATCGCGCCTGGCTCTCACCCCGGCCTCGTGGTCGAGGACCAAGCGTTCCTCATTCCGGTCAGCGGGGCGCCGGTGACCTTTCCGGTGCGGCTCACCGTCAATGAACTCGGGCCGGTCACGGGCAAGATCCTGGTCAGCTCGAATGATCCGAACACGCCGGTGCTCGAGGTGCCCATCGTTGCTACCGGCGAGGTGAAGCCGGGGCCGGGCATCGCGGTCTGCGTCTCGAGCGCTGACCTCGGGCTCGCCGAGACCTGCGGAAACATGCCCCGCGTCGAAATCGGGAGCGTACCCTTTGGACAGTCGGTGCGCGCCACGATCAGCATCCGCAGCATCGGGACCTTGCCGCTCGGCATCACGTCCGCGGAGGCCGAGCCGACCTCCCATCCTTCGTTCGTCTTCGACCCCGCCTCCATCCGCGGGGACACCTTGGCCCCCAGCGAAGCGCGCACGGTCGAAGTCACCTTCACCCCCAGCACCGAGCTCGAGGCTACGGGGCTCTTCAAGATCATCTCGACCGACGTCGATCTCTCGATCGTCACAGTCGTGCTCACTGGCCGTTCGGTGGCCCCGGCCTTTTGTCTGGACTCCGCCTCGGTCGACTTCGGCACAGTGGGCATCGGGGAGTTCGCGGACCGAACCCTCGCGCTCAAGAGCTGCGGCGAGGTGCCGGTGCAGGTCGACGCTTTGCTCATCGATGGCGCAAACTCGGAGTTCAGCGTCCTCAATCCGCTCGCCGCGGCGGTGACTCTGAATCCGAACGACGAGATCCAAGTGCAGCTTCGCTACGCCCCCACGGACGGTGGCATCGACAACGGCAGGCTTCGCATCGAGTCCTCCTTGCCCGACGGCTTCGTGAACCTGGTGGGTCGCGCCGCCGCTTGCGATTTGGACTTGCTGCCGCGCTCCATCAACTTTGGCGGCTTGGCGAGCGGACGATCGCTGACGCGCACGGTTCTGATCAGCAACATCGGCGCCGCCGACTGTGTGGTGAGCAACGCGCTGATCAACGGCAACGGCAGCTTCACGATCGCCAGCGGGCCCGCACGCCCCTTCACCATCGCTGCGGGTGGGGCCGAAGAGATCGACGTCCAGTATTCACCGAGCGGGGCGGGTGCGCACCAAGCTACGCTCGACATCACCTCGAACGACCCCGATGAACTCACCGCGTCCGTGCAACTCGACGGCCGCCAGCTCGCCGCCGGTGAGTGTGCGCTGAGCGCGGTGCCCGACCCATTGGCTTTTGGTGCGGTCACCCTCGGCACGGTCTCTACGCGCTCCATCCAGGTGACCAACACCGGCGGCAGCCCTTGCGCGCTGCTCAACGTGAGCATGGCTCCGAGCTCGGCCCCCGACTTCCGGATCGCGGATAGGCCGCTGCTTCCGTTCATTGGTGCCGGTAGCACGATCACCATCGACGTCGCCTTCGAGCCCCTGCTCACGCAGCTTCGGACGGGCGAAGTACTGATTCAGACCAGCATCACCGGCACGCCGTTCCCCGTGCAGGTGCTCGGCAGCGGGAGCGGGGCTCAGCTCTGCATCACCCCCAACCCGGTGGTTTTTGGCACCACGCAGATCGGTATTCCGGTGACGCGTCAGGTGAACATCTCGGCCTGCGGCTCGGTGGACTCCGTCATCTCCGGGCTCAGCTTCTCGGCCGCGACCTCGAACGAGTATCAGATCCTCAACGCGCCCGCGTTGCCGCGCACCATGACCGCCGGCTCGCAGCTCGTGCTCGACGTGCGCTATACCGGCACCAATCTGGGGCGCGACGACGGCCACCTCGTGGTGGCGTCGAACGACGCGCTCAGCCCCACGCGCAACGCGCAGCTCGTCGCCAACACGCAGCCCGGACCTTGCGGCGACGTGATTGGAAAGATCTGCGGCCTCGGCGGCACTGGCCCAGTGCCGGGCGCGGTCGTGTCCGTGCAGACCCCGAGCGGCCCGGTCGAGGCCACCACCAATGAGCAGGGTGACTTCGTGCTCACCTGCGTACCGCCCGGCACCCAGACCGTCACCGCCCAAAGCGGAAGCTGGAACACCAACTTCGTGGTCACCGTCTTCGACGCGCAGATCACCACCGTACCCGGTCAGCAGTGCTTGAATCCGAACAGCGCAGAGGTCGCGGTGGTATGGGGCCAGTGGGACCAGATCGAGAACATCCTCGATGCGCTCAACATCCCGTACACCTTCTACGACGAGAACCAGGCGAGCTCTTTGTTCTCGAACCCCGCCACCCTGGCGCAGTACGACATCGTGTTCTTGAATTGCGGCTTTCCGGAGTCCCTCATCTACGCCGGCCCCGGCCTCACAAACCTTCGTGACTTCGTGAACAACGGAGGCTCGCTCTACTCCTCGGACTACGCGTACGACGCCATCGAGCTCACCTTTCCCGCGTTTATCGACTTTGGTGGCGACGACAACCAGCGGAACGCGGCCGAGACCGGCACGTGGAGTGGCGCCCTCGACGTGGTGGAGGCCACGTTGCGCAGCGCGCTCGGCGGAAGGTCACAGGTACCGGTCGACGCGGTGTACACGAGCGTGGACGCGGTGGATCCGGCGGCCACGGTGTTCTTGCGCGGCGCCGCGAATGGCAATCGCGCGAACGAGCCGTTCATGATGAAGCTTCAGCCGATGCCGCCCTCGTCAGGGCAGGTGATGTTCACGTCGTTTCACAACAACGGGCAGGCGGATATTCTGGCGATCTTTAGGTGGTTGATCTCGCAGTTGTGAGGATGGCGCGGGTGACGCTGTACCGCGAAGACCGCCAACACCCGCGCGAGCTCAACCCGCTGCCCCGTCGGCTTCTCGCCCTCCACCCGCCTGCAGTCGGCCAGCAGCCGGGCTCAACCCAGCCTCGCGAACTCGGTCTCCTCGGTTCGGTATCGCCGAGACAGGAGGCTCGTTCCACAAGGGAGTGATTTCCGCGGGCAACCAGCGATCGGAAAAGAGGCACCCATCTCGGAGGTCGCCAGCTCGAGTGGGTCTAGGTTGGTCCGTGATAGAGTCTGACTCGTGCACCCGGGCAGGTCCTCTCCAAAGGTCATCCTCGCGTGCACGCTCTCATCGGCCTGCGTCGCCCCCACGTTCGGGCTCGAAGGTTGGGAGACGGATCCGAACGACTCCCTGTACTACGGTGCCTCTACGCTCCCTGCGCATCATCAGGGTCAGCTGATGAAGTCCGTCGACGGCGGGCTCAACCGGTTCGTGGCTGGTGCAAACCTTCCGCTCAGCGACCACGGGGTTCAGGCTTTGCTCGTGGACCCCACGGACGCCGAGACCGTGTATGCCGGAGTTGGGCCTCTCGTGGGTCAACATCGGGGGCGGCATTCGAGGGGCCGGGCCAGTCCAGAGCCTCGCCCTCGAGGCCGCAGAGCCGCCTCGACTCTACGTTGGCACCGCGTATGGTGGTGTGTTTGTGGGTCAACTTGGGCCGTAGTGCGAAAGCTCTGGGCGTGCGTGTGAACGCGCGAGGTCTTCTCTTCGCCTCGTTCCTGCTCGCATCCTGCGAGGCCGAACCCGTGTCTTCTCTCGACGGCGGCCCTTCGGACGGACCGGTTGCGACGGGTGAGGCGTGCGCCTTGAACGCGCCCTGTCAAAGGGGCCTGTGTGTTCTCGAGCGAGAGGCCGAACGCAATGTGTCCTGCGAAATGCGAGTCATGGGCGAGTGCTGGATCGGGGTGGGGCCGCCCGCTTGCCTCTGCGCGGTGGGCCACATCGAGTCCCCGGAGGAAGAGTTGCCGGCCATCTGGTGCTTTGACTGAGGCCTCTCTCGAGGACCGGTCGGATCGACTCAATCGACCTCTCGCGCGATCTCCGCCCCGCTCGGCGGGTCGAACACCGTGGCCTCGGTCCGCTCCCCAAAGCGCACGCCTTTGACATCCACGTCCGTCACCTTCGCCCCGACCCCTTCCGTCTCATCCCACGCAAACACCTCGTAGCGGTGGGAGATGAGCAAGCCCTGCACGGCCTGCTGCGCGCGAAACACGAGCAGCTTTTCGGGCGTGTGCCCTCCCTCGGGAAAGAAGCCGGGGTATGCGACGACGTATCGAAGCGCGGACATGCGGTGCGTCTTTGGGTGGATGTAGAGCACGTAGTAGTCCTTGGGCGAGTCGCCCACGCCGGCCTCGTAGCTGAGCTTCACCAAGTGATGGACCTCGCCCTCGAGCTTGGCGTCCGCGAGCCGCTCAAACCGCACGCCGGGGTCGCTCGCCACAAAGGGTAGGGCAAAGAAGTAGTACGGCGTGGTGGCCCAGAACCGCGGCGACGACGGAAAAGCGGCGCGGTTCGGCGTGATCCAAGCCTCGCGTCCATTCCATCCCAGCTCGGCGTCCGCGCCTTCACCCAGTTCGGTCTGGCGCGCGAAACCTCGCCAGAGATCGACGAGGTTCTCGGTGTGGAGTCGGCGCTCGGGCTTGTCCGCCGGACGGTAGTCGAATTCGAAGCGCACCGTTCCTTGGCTGAGCCAGGTCTCGAGGCCGCCGTGCGCTTTGATGCAGGCCGCGACGAGGCGGGCGGGGTCACTCGGCTCGAGCCGGTCGTGAGACGCCTGCACTCTTTGCTTCACCCACGCCTCTGGCGGCGCGCCCGGCGCACGCGCGGGGGCCGGTGTCGTCGTGCACCCAAGCCCAAGCACGCCGATACAAAGCAGCGAAGCAGCCCAGGCCGATCGGTTTTCAGCGTTCATGGACACGACCTATTCATGGGGACCGTTCGACGAATCAACCTCGTTCACGCGCAGCAGATTCACGCCCGCGATCGGCCACTTTCGCGGCTTCTGATAGCGCTTCATCATCGAGGCCAGCGGCTCGTCGATCACCCGCTTCAACACCGGGGACGCATGCCGCACCCATCTCGTCTTCGAACCCGGCCTCGAGATCACGATGCCTTGATGCGTAATGACCACCGGAGACCACGGCACCTCGATGCGCAGGATGTTGATCACCGTGCCTGGCGGAACTTTGGCGGCCGAGGCCTCGAGATCCTTCGCCGTAATGTAGTCGAGCTCGAACGTACCCTCGGGCACGTGCTCCGTCGCGAGCTGGAGCTTCTTGGCCACTCTGCGCTTCGCCCACCGCTCCTTGGTCATGACCAGCTTCAGCTGATTCGTCTTTGCGCCGCCGACCTCGCGCGTGATGTCCGTGAGGACGTTGTCTCTCACGAGGTTCGGGATCCACTGGCTCTCCATCAAGTGGCGGCGCGTCTCGAAGCTCGGCGGACCTTCGTAGCGAATCGCATCGAGGCGGCGCTGGGCCGCGTCCTCATCCGGGCTCTCGGCCAGCGCGATCGCGGTCTCCACGAAGGTCGTGCAGTCGAAGGCGTCGAGGCGAAAGCGTGGATCGGGATCAATGCCCGCGCCCTCGCCGAGCGGAGAGCGCACATAGGCCTTGCCGACCAGCGGCCTCGTCACCGCCTCCAGGCGCTCGGGCAGGGAACCGGGCGAGGCGGTCGCCATCAAGCCGAGAGCGAGGGCCAGCGCTGCCACGCCTCCGAGGCTGTGGTCTGATCTCCGGGTTTGACAAGGGGCGCGCGGTCGAGTCCTCTCCCGCCGGTGGGGGCTTTGCCGCTACAGGTCCTCGCGGCCTATCTCGCGGGTGCGTTTGTCGTGCTCGCCGCGCGAGGCCCCCTGTCCAAGACCTGGGAGCCACTTCGCACGCGCTACTTCACCGCGGTCCTGGTGCTGACCGGTTCGGCGCCCATTCCCGCGGGCTTGGTGCTGTACGCGCTCTATCCGGACTGGAGCTGGATGTACTTCGTGAATCCAGCCCAGGTGCCCCTGCTCATCGGTCTGTTGGCCGTTCTGCTCGGCCTGCTCGGGGCCAGCGTGATGGGCTTCTTCGTGACCCACCGCCTGATGCGGCGTCGGCCACGCCTGTTGCCCTGGACGCTTTGGGGGTCTGGCCTGCTGTTTGTGCTCATTCTCGTGGCCGGTCGCAACCGCCTCGGGCGGGTGGCGCACTATGACGCCTTTCATTACGGGGGCACCTCCCTCGCCCTGACCGATTCCCCCTTGCTCCTCACCCTGCTGGTCCTGGTGCCCGCGGTCCTCGGTATGCTGGTCTTTACCTGCCTGATGGTCGCCCGGCACGTGGAGGGTGCACACCGCCCGGCCCGCAGCCTCCCCCCCACCGGCTGAAACTTGCCGTTGATTCTAGGGGATGTTACCCCCTGGCATAGGTGGCTGAACTGCGCGTCCTCTTCCTCTTGGCCGCGATCGCGGGCCAATTCGCTTGCGGACCCACGCGTTCGCAGTCGCGGATCGTCGAGGCTTCGTCGGAGCTGTCGGCTGCGGCGACGGCGCAGGGCGATCAGATCGCACCTTACGAGTACACGGCGGCGGAACAGTACCTGAGGAAGGCGCGCGAAGAGCAGTCTTACGCCGAGTATGAAGTCGCGGAGCGTCTCGCGAAGCGCGGTCGCGAATGTGCGAAGCTCGCGCGCATGAGAGCGGAGACCGGCGCGCGCGCCGAGATCGGCGCCTCTGAGATCGCCATCCCCGCCGACCTCAAGTGTAGACCGGGCCCGGCCGGCACACACCAAGTCGAGACGCTCCCCAAGAAGAAGCCAGCCCCGGCGCCGGTCGCAGCACCCAAGCCCGGCAAGCCCGCGGCGCCCAAGCCGGGCGAGCCCGCAGACCCCGAGCCCCCACCGCCCGCTCTACCGGACGGCGAAGATGGCAGCGGAGGCGCCCCTTGAAGCGTCTTCTCGTCTATCCGCTGCTCTTGCTCGTGGCCTGTGCCACCGGCGAGACGCTCCGCCGCGACGGTGAGGCCATGAAGACTCGCCTCGACGGTCTTCGCGAGACCGGCGCGCACGAGTGTGCGCCACGCGAAGTCGCCATGGCCGAGACCAACCTCGAATTCATGGACGTGGAGCTCGACCAAGGCAACGCGGTTCGAGCGACCGACCACCGAGATCTAGCGCAGACCGCGCTGCTCGCGGCGCTGCAGAAGGTGAAGGACTGCAAGCCCAAAGACCGCGACGGCGACGGCATCCCCGATGACAACGACCAGTGCCCCGACACTCCGGGCATTGAGAAGTTCTTCGGCTGCCCAGACACGGACGGTGACGGCATCCCCGATCACGTCGACCGCTGCCCCAAAGACCCCGAAGACTTCGACGAGTTCGAAGACGAGGACGGCTGTCCCGATCCGGACAACGACAAAGACGGCGTCCTGGATCCTGACGACGCTTGTCCGAACGACCCAGGTCCGAAGGAGAACAAGGGCTGCCCCGTCTCGGACCGCGACGGCGATGGCATCCCCGACGCTCGCGATAGCTGCCCGGACAAGCCCGGACCCGAGAAGTGGGAAGGCTGCCCCGACAGCGACGGCGACGGCATCCCGGACCACACGGACAAGTGTCCCGAGCAGCCCGAGATCTATAACGACTTCCAAGACGAAGACGGCTGCCCAGACATCAACCCCAGCCTTGTGGTCGTCAACCGCGAGGCCGGCAAGATCGAGATCAAGCAGAAGGTGTTCTTCGACACCGGAAAGGCGGTCATCAAATCGGTGAGCTTCCAGCTCCTGAACGAGGTGGCCGGCGTGCTCAAGGCGAATCCGAGCATGGAGATCGTGGTCGAAGGCCACACCGACTCCGTGGGCAGCGACGCCATGAACATGCGGCTTTCTCAGAAGCGTTCGGAGTCGGTGCGGACCTATCTCATCGCCCAAGGGGTCGACGCTTCGCATCTGAAGGCCATGGGCTTTGGCGAGACCCAGCCGATCGACACCAACGAGACCGCCGACGGGCGCGAGCGAAACCGTCGCGTCGAGTTCACCATCGTCAAGGAGTGACGAGCCACTCATGCCCCGACAAGATGCGCCCAAGGACTGCCTGGTCTGGCTCGACATGGAGATGACCGGGCTCGAGCCCGACACCTGCGTGCCGCTTCAAGTGGCGGTGGTCATCACCGGACCTCAGCTCGAAGAGCTCGACGCGCTCGAGGTCACCATCTGGCAGCCGAGCGCCTCGCTCGCCCACATGTGCCCGTTCGTTCGGCAGATGCACACCGACAACGGGTTGCTCGACGAGGTCCGGTCTTCGAGCCAGAGCATCGATGACGCGCAGCGCAAGATGATGGAGATCCTCTGCAAGTGGTGCGAGTACCGGCAGGGTGTTCTGGCCGGTAACTCCATCCACGCCGACCGGCGCTTCTTGGTGAAGTACTTCCCGGTGGTGGACGGCTATCTGCACTACCGAATGGTCGATGTCTCCTCCATCAAGGAACTCACGCGCCGCTGGTATCCAAACGACACCTCGTTCGTGAAGACCGAAGGCAAACACACCGCGCTCTCGGACATCCGAGAGTCCATTGCGGAGCTCCGTCACTACAAGGAGAACGTGTTTGTGAAGGCCGCGGCCGCGGCGCCGGCTGGTCCGAGCTGAGTTTCTGCCTCAACCTACGGTCTGGCCCGGCGGAATGTGCACTCGTGCCCATTCCATCGCGTCCAACCCACACCGCTTCTCGGTTCGAGCCGACAACGGGGTAGAGCTCATCCCAAAACCCCTGTCCGAGCGAGGCGACCAAAGGGGTCTCGAGATGAGCCCTAGAGGAGATCGACCATGATCAACAGCCGAACCCGCTCGATGCGCGAGATCCGCGAACAAGCCGAGCTTTTCAACCGAGGCGTCGTTCGCAACTGGTCGGAATACGACGCCTTACACCCGTTCGTGCGCTCGAGCGTTTCGTATCCAGGCTCGCATTCCGTGCTGCAAACCAGGGAGCAAGCTGCGCAATGGGGCGCGGACTTGTACCAGAGCGCACCCGCGAACCAGCACCAGTCGAGTCATCCGAAGGACTTTCGAGACGTCAACACCGTCGAGTACATCAAGCGGCAAGGCTGAAGGCGGACCGGCTCTAGGCGCTCTTGGCGCCTTCGCCGGCTTCGGTCTCTTCGCGTTCGGATTCGAACTGCGCGAGCTTCTCCGCGATCTTTCGTTCGAGGAGCTGCTCGGCGTCTTCATCCGTGGGCTGGTCGAGGCCAAATCGGTCCCGCACGTCGCGACACTCGGCGCAGCTGCAGTAGAGCACGACGTCTTCGGGGTCGATGCCCGGCAGCGCTTTCTGAGAGCGCTTGAGTGCTCGAACGTACTCCTTACACTTCTTGAGGTCCGGCGGGGTCAGCCGGTCCATCATGCGTTCGAAGGTCTTGATCTCATCGAAGGCGGAGGCGTCGGCGTCGAGGGTGGTGAGGACCTCGGTGAGCGCTTCGAGGAGCTTCTTGCCGCGCTTGGCGGCAGCTCGACGAGTCTTGAGCTCCTCGTCCGAGTAGAGCTTGAGGCGAGTGAGTGCGTCGTTCGAAACGGCTTCCGTCATCAGCCTGCTTTGATTGCCTTCTCCGATCGACGATGTAAAGGGCAATTCGTATGGGCGTGCGTCCGTTGCTCACCGCCATCGGGAGTTGGCCCGAGGGATCGATCGAACAGGCGCTGGATTGGGCCTTTGAGCTCGACCTGCCGGCGCTGCCGGAGCTGCCGAAGCTCGGCCCACACGAGGACATGATCGGCACGTTCCTTTCTGGCGCACCCGCGGCCCGGTCGGCCTTTCTCGATCGCGTCGACCGTCTGCGTCCAGGCCGCGCGAAGATGCAATGCATCGGTCCCGTCACGCTGTTCGAGTTGAAGCGACGCGGGGAGCCGAGGCTGCGGGCTCTCTCTGAGTCCGAGATGCTCGCGCGACTTCGTGCGCGCCTTCTCTCGGACGCGGAGGCGCTCCGCCAACGCGGCACCACGGCCGTGATCTTCTTGGATGAACCACTGCTCTTGGCGCCGTCTGCGGAGCATCGGCGGCTCTCGGTGCTCATCGATGAGCTGCATCGTGCTTCAGCTCGGGTGGGACTTCACTGTTGCGGGCCGCTTGCGTGGCCTGAGCTGCTGGCGCTTGGCTTCGACCAGGTGGCGATAGACGCGTCCGAGCCGAGCTGGCCCAAACCCACGGCCTCCGACCTGTCGCGCTTTCGGTCCCGAGGCGGGCGTCTCATGTTGGGCGCGGTCTCCCAGGCCAAGACCGCGCCCGTCGCGCGCCTCGTGAGTGACTACGGCCCCGACGTGGACCTCTCCTTCAGTTGCGGGCTGGCGGGCGCTCCGGCGGCCGAAGTTCCCGCCTTGATCGAGCGGCTTCGAAGCCTGCGAGAGGACTGGGCAAGGCTCGCAGGTTCCCCAGCGCATCAAGCATGAGCTGGAATAGGGCCGATTCCTTCCGGGTGTCCGGCGGGCGTGCTCTCAGGTTCCGATGTGCTGGTTCGAGAACATCGCGACCGCCAAGGCCACTGCGAAGCCCACCGTCACATAGGCCAGGTCCTTCTTCATGAGCCCAAAGGCCTCACGGAGGCCGCGGCCGTCCGAGCTCGCGCGGCGGAGCGCCATGCCGATCTCGCGGCCCGCGAGCAGGCCCACGAAGACCCAGGTCGTGCTCATCGGCACGTTGCTGAACTCCTTGAAACCAAACAGGACCACTGCGTAGATGAGATCCACAACCGTGGCGGCCCGTACGTCCACGACGTCGGACTTCTCGTCGACGACCTTCTGGATCCGCTCCCCACCCATTCGGAAGAGGATGCCCAGGCCCAAGAAGATGACCCCGGCGTAGATGCCAAACTCCACGATGCTCAGCTGCCTCGGCAGGTAGATCGCGATGTTCGCCGCGTCCTGCATGATCCACACGCTCCAGAGCATCGCGGTCGTGAACCACTGGGCCGTCCGCCAGTAGCGGTGCGCGGGGCCCTTGGCGAAGGCACGCTTCATGAGCGGGCTCAGCGTCGCAAACAGCGCAAACGCCGCCACGAAGGCCACCACGTAGCCGGACAGGCTCTTGGTGGTGATGGACACGATGCCGGTGGGTGAAGTGGCAAAGCTCGAGAGCAGCAGGAACGTGGTGGAGACCGGCATGCGGAGCCGGGTGAGGATCAGGAGAAAGATCGGGGCCGCGATCTGGAGGAAGTGGAACTTCGTGGGCGCGGTCTCGAAGCCCTTGGCCGCGAGCCGCTGAAAGCTCACGTCGCCGCTGTACTTGTAGAAGCTGTAGGCGACGGTCGCGAGGAAGATGCCGCCGATCCAGAGCCAGAGCTGCCACCAAGGTCGCTGACGGTTCGATGCGATGAAGGTGCCGAGGGTCTGAATGCTGTCGTTGGCTACCGCAGAGTACGAGGCGAACAGGAAGCCGACCCACATGGCGATGTGCGGGGTCTCGTAGGTCGCTCCCGCGACCAAGAAGGCCACGCCGAGCATCGCGAGGAACACTCTCTCGCGGACGAAGATCTCGAGGAACTCGGAGGAGAGTCCGGTCTCCGGACTCGCGATGACGCGGGGTGCAGGCGACTTGATGGCTTCGACGGATTCCATGCTGACCTCGAATCTCCCCAGGCTTCGAGGTCAGGCTCGCACTTCCACCCGGAAGCTTCGAGCGACAAGGAAGTGACGAAACGCCAGGTCTTCTTGGTCGCTTTCGCGGGTTTCCGGGGGCGGCTTGTCACCGCGTTGACACATTCAAGATCGCGGGTCGCTAGCCTTGCGCACGTACGCATGGAGTTCCGCGAGGTCGAGCCCTTGTGTAGGGACTTCCTGCTCCCAGCCCGGACTTGCCACCTGAACCCCGCGGAACTCGAGCTGCCCGAAGTCCGGGTTGGGCAGAGACCGATCGCGGCTGTACGGGGCGGGCAAGAGGAGCAGCTGGCGGCCATCCGCCGAGAGATTCGGGACCTCGAACGTGACCCCGTGCGGAACGGCAGTCACGCTCAGCACCCCGTCGGCGAGCGCGTGGACGCGATGATAGAAGCTGTCTGCGAGCCTCAGCTCATCGAGCTCTCGCATCTCACCGTTCGCGTCCGGAGGTTTCCGTGTGGAGAGCACGGTCAGCGTGTGCTCCTCGATGAGCTCACCCCCGGCGTGGTTCAAGATCAAGGCGTCCATGACGCGCATCTCGTATCGCGCGAGCTCAAAGAGCTCGGCGCGAATCTCCGCGGCTCGACCCTTGTCATCCGCGCCGTGGGCGTCGAGCAGCTTGCTCATGAGGCGGTCCGTGCGTGTTCTCTTCCAGGCTTCGAAGAGGAGCATCTTCGTCGGCGCGTGCTGCCGACAGTCCCCGAGGCCGTTCAACCAATCCGCGGAAACGTTGGTTTGAGAGTCCTGCTGAGCCGCCATGAAGCGCGCAAGCCCAGGCATGGTTTGATCGAAGACCTGATGCGCGGGGCCGTCGCTCTCCTCGAGCGCGTCCGTGCCGAATCGCTGGCGGATGAGAACATCGATGGCCTTCGAGACCTCGCCGGGGTCAGAGAGCTGGTCTAGACCCTTCTCATTCGCGATGCGCGTGAAGAATCGAAGATCCGCCGGAGTCACGCGCACGTCGTGGGCGATGCCGGCGAGCTGATAGTTTCCGGTCAAGCGCCGCGCGTGACGAGCTTCGAAGCGATACGTCACGTCCTGCACGGCGCTCAGCATCCGTCCAGCGTTGGTGTTGGGCGCCGACCGGCCCTCGCCCGGGTTTGATGCCTCTATCGCGCTCAGGGAACGGATGGCTTGGTTGAGCGCTTCCGAGGGGCGCCCCTTGTCATCGAGGGTCTGCGCAAGGCGTTGGAGGTTCCCGACCGCGGACCGTCGCTGCCACGGCTCGGAGGCTGTCGCGACCGCTCGTTCGACCCATGTGTGCACACCCGCCTCATCTCGAAGCAGCGCACACATCTCGATCGCTGCGGTCGCATCGAAGAAGTTGCCCGTGGCGTAGCTCGACCTCAGCTCGGCGAGTGTGAGGATGGTGCGGGCGTGGGCGATGGCCTCTTTGTCTCGGCCCAGAGCCAGAAGCAAGCTGGGCACATTCACTCCCGGGTAGAGCTGCGTTCGGTCCATCGCAAAACCACGCTGGTAGCTTGCTACGGCTCGAATGAGGCACTGGCGGCCGGCGTCGAGGTCGCCTTTGGCGAGCGCTTCGGTGGCTTCGTGCTTGTAGAGCTTGCCGAGCAACCCGGCGACGACCGGATCGGTGTCGTGTTGACGCACCAGACCCAAGAGGACCGAGCGTGCTTCCATGTTTCGACCCAAGAGGTGAAGCGCGAGCGCGTACTCTCGTTTTGGCGCTGCGTAGCTGCGGAAGCTCTCCGGGGCCCGCTCGAAGACCTTCACCACGTCCGCGAAGCTCTCGCGCTCCGCGAAGCTCTCGAGTAGGGCCATGATCGATTGGTCGGGAAGCGCCCATAGACTGAGCTCGTTCGTGAACCTCTCGAGCGCTTTGAGCGGGTCTGGGGCGCAAAGTGCGGTCTCCAAGCTCCGTTCGAAGCGGGCCTCCACGAGCGCGAGCCGGCGAAGCACCTCGCTCGTGGCCGGTGCGAGCGGTACGGTGATGCCTCGGAAGGCATCGCGTACCGGAGACTCGCGAGGTGAACCCGGCAGAGCTCCCGCTTCGAGCCTCTCGCTGAGCTTCGAGAGCTCGGCAAACCACGCCTCCCGCGCGCCTTGGACGGTGACCCCGAGCGTGAGGAGCGCGGAGTCCATGATGCGAATGAGCGCGGCTCGTGCACGGAGGTTGTTCGCGTGTTCAACAAAGAGCAGGATCCCCTCGTGCACTCGACCCGACTCGAAGGCATCTACGATCTTGCCGCCTAGCTCTGCCTTGGAGGCAGCGTCGAGCACGAGTTGACCGCTGCGCGCGCCCGCGTTCACCACGTCTTCTACGACTCGGCGGACGGTCTGCCTCGGGCCCATGCTCACGTTTGCCGCACTCCAATCAATGTATTTGCCGGCCGAAAGCATGCGGTGATCTGCTCGAGCAGCTTTCGGTCACCCTCCGCACTCGAATCGGTGGGCGGTTCGCCCCGGCTGATGCGCACGAGATCTCCGTCGGAGACGAACAACGTGACGATGGGTTCCGCGTGTTCGAGCGGCAACGCACCGCGGACGAGGCTCACATCGTTCGCCGTGATGAGCATCGACCAGTATTCCGTCTGTCCGTCGTGCTCGCGGGTGACCGCAAACTGAACCGCCCCGCGTTCGAGGCGGGCCGCGCCTCTCTGGCCGGCAATCTGGCTCCGCAAGAAGTGGAGCACCGTCTCGGTGGCGGGCGAAGACACAGGCGTTCTGTTATCGACGGAAGCGTCGATCCCGACTCGTGATTCTCGCCCCTTGGGCGCCCGGATGACGATTTCTGCGCCCTTTCCCGCCAGCGGAGAGGGGTGAAAACCATGCACGGCCGCCTTGAAACTCGGGACCTCCCCCGGGCGTACTCTCTGCTGACCATGTTGCGCTCTGGTTTCACCCTCTCCATCCTCCTCGGCTCGGGGCTGCTCGCGGGCGCCCTGGCTTGTGCTCGGGGCGACGCGCAGACCTCTCAGCCACCTTCAAAGCCTAGGGCGGACGCCATCATGAAGACCGACGACGAATGGAAGAAGATCCTGAGCGCCGAGGAGTTTCACATCCTCAGAGAGAAGGGGACCGAACGCGCCTTCACGGGCGCGCTCTACAAGGAGAAGCGCGAAGGCAAGTACCTTTGTCGCGCCTGCGGTCTCGAGCTCTTCAGCTCCCAGACCAAGTACGAGTCGGGCTCTGGTTGGCCGAGCTTCTACAAGCCGGCCAAGGAAGGGGACGTCGCCGAACACCGAGACACGACGCTTGGCATGGTTCGAACCGAAGTGACGTGTGCGCGCTGCGGCGGCCACTTGGGACACGTCTTCGAGGATGGACCCCAGCCCACCGGGCTTCGGTACTGCATCAACTCCGCGTCGCTGAAGTTCGAACCCAAGGAGTGAGAACGGGGTCCGTGTAAGGACCCATCACTCACAGCCGCACCCACGCGACCGGGGCGTGCGTGGTCTCGCTCGAGCATCTGCACTAAGCTGGTTTCATGCTCATCACGGCCCTGTCCGTGATCCTTGTTGCGAGCGCGGCGCCGTCCGAGGTCGCGGTCGACAAGGACGAACCAAGGAGCGGCTGGATGAACATCGGGTCCGATCCATCCGGGGCCACGGTCCTCATCGACGGCGAGCCGGTGGTCTCAAAGGACGGGACGCTCTCGGTGACTCCGCTTCGCGCGGTCGCGCTCGAGTTCGGGCGGGCCTACAAGATCACGATCGTCAAAGACGGCTACTGGCCGAAGGTGCACGAGGTCGTGCTCGCACCCGAGCAGACCTCCCATCGTGTCTTCTCCCTGCTGCGACCGCTCAGCCAATCCGGCGAGGCTAAAGGCTTGCTGCCCGCCGCCACTTCGAGCCCGGTGCAGACCGAGCCCGAGCCGTGTGTCTCGAACTCCGAGCAGACCGGTCATCTCACCATGAACGCCCAGCCCCCGGCCGTCGTCTACTTGGGCGAAGAACGTCTCGGTGAGACCCCGTTCGGGAAGGTGCGCGTTCCATCGGGCTGCATCACGCTTCGAGTGATTTGGCCCGAGACGAAGACGGAGAGGGTCTTGAGGACTCGAGTCGAGCCGAACCGCGCCACTCGCATGTCGATCAAGCTCTGATACCGTGACCCAAGCCGCACCGTCCGCGATCCCCGCCACCATCCTCACTGGATTTCTCGGGGCCGGGAAGACCACGCTCCTCAATCACCTGCTCTCCACCTCCCGCGAGCTGCGCATCGGGGTGCTCGTCAACGACTTCGGCGCCATCAACATCGACAGCGAGCTCATCCTCGGCGTCACCGACGACGTCATCAGCCTGGCGAACGGCTGCATCTGCTGCAGCATGCGCGGGGACCTCATGAAGGCGGTGCTGCGGGTGCTCGAACATGCGAATCCGCCCGACTATCTGCTCATCGAAGCGAGCGGGGTCTCGAACCCCGGCGCGATCGCCGAGATGTTCCTCGAACTCGAGCGGAGCCGTGCAGTTCGCCTCGACGGCGTGGTCTGCGTGGTGGACAGCGAACAGTTCCCCTTCGACGATCTGAAGCGACAGCCGCTCGCGCGCGACCAAGTCATCGCATCGGACATCGTGGTGCTCAACAAGACCGACCTCGCGACCCCCCAGCGGCTCGAGGCGATCGAGGCGGCCATTCGTGCGCGCTTGCCGGCGGTGCGGATCTTCCGGGCTGAACGTGGGCAAGTGCCGAGTGACCTGCTCCTCGGTCAAAACGCATGGACAGGTGAGCGCGCCCGGCCGCACGTGCATGCTTCGGATCCGGAGACCGAGCTCCAAAAAGCCGGCCTCCGGTCTCTCGCGTATCACAGCGATGCGCCCATGGTGCTCCCGAGGCTGCTCGAGACCGCGGCGTCCTTGCCGGCCGGGGTGTTTCGGATGAAGGGCTTCGCCCCCCGCGCGGGTGCGGCGAATGAGCGTTATCTGCTCAACGTCGTGAGTCGCCGCGTGCATCTGGAACGGGCCGGAGACGCCAAAGAAGGCGAGGGCACGACGCTCGTCGCTATCGCCCAGGCCAGTTCCATCGATGAAGCCGAGCTCAAAACGAGGCTCGACGAGTGCCGCGGCGACCTCTGAAGTGCGCTCGATGTGATCCACGTCTCGTGGATACCCCCCACCGGCCTTAAACAGCCTCCCAAGCCCGCCCATTTTGGGAACCAGTTCCCAACCCGCCGCCGGCAGCGGTGCGCCCGGCTCGGGGCAGCGCCGATACCTTAATCACCAGGAGGGAATGAACCATGAGGATGTGTGGAATCGAAGCGACTCTTTCTTATCAGGCGACCCGGGACACCGACCCGACGGACCCATCGGGGCCTGCGAAGCCCACCGAGGGGTCGAAGCCCGCGCTCTCTGTCGCACGGCTGCCGCCTGCGCTGGCCCCAGCACAAAGCCCGCTCATGCTGCAGCTTGCGAACATGAGACAGCGCGGACCCCGCTCCTCGTGGGACCGCTCCCGCGCTCGCGCCGCCTAGAGCTCATCTCAGAACCTCCTCGGTCGCGATTTCGGCCGATTCGCGTCGACCCGCCGTGTTGGGCCTCGCGTCTTGGCCGTCTCGCTCGGTCGGGGGTTTTGAGATGAGCTCTACTGCGCGAGATCGACCCAGAGCTCGTCGAACACACGCGTGAAGCTCGAGACCAAACCAGGATGGTTGGTCATCACGATGTTCTCAGCGTTGAACTCCGCCGCGCTCCGTGTCCAGTTGTAGCTCCCGGTGAGCAGCAGGCTGCGATCGAAGATCGCGAACTTGTGATGCATGTGATGCTCGGTGGTGTCGATGCGGACCGCGACACCGGCGGCCTCGATGCGCTCGATGTCCGAGCCGCGGTCGAGCGACTTGTCATTGTCCGAGATCACCCGCACTTCGACCCCACGTCTCTTGGCCTCGAGGATCTCGCGGGTGATGCGATCGTCCGTGATGGTGAAGACGCAGATGTCGAGCTGCCTCTGCGTCTCGTGGATGCCTTGGGTGATCCGCTCCAGGCAGCCAAGCCCGGGACTGAACCGCGCCTCGCCGATCACCGTCTGGGAGTGAGGCTCCGCCGGTGGAAGGCTGAGTTTGACCGCGTCCTCGAGCCAGGCCAGAAGCTGGTGTTCCTCGCTACCCGAAAAACGCTGACGAGCGAGCTCGAACGCGCGGGCTCGTAGTCGAGCTCGGTTCGCGCTCGTGAGTTCTCCAAAGAGCTCTCCCAGGGCCCGACGTTCCGACCGGCTCATGCGGAGATCGGCTAGTCCCCTGGAAACGTGGAGGCTAGCGAAATTCGGCGAGCAATCTTCGTGTCTGGTCGTCGCGCGAGGAGGGCGAATACTCTCTGTATTCAACCGACGAGAGCCAAAGGCGTCGCGGCGAGC
>WYAZ01000127.1 GCA_011526105.1 Deltaproteobacteria bacterium
AGACGTGGTCCACGAGCCCGGTGACGCACGAGGCTCACCAAGCCGGAGCCACTTCAGATCTCACCCCCGCACGTCCGATATCCGAACACGCTCCGGTTTCCGGAGAATCTGGCTCTCCCGTTCGACTTCCCGGATGCTTGGGAACGACGCTCCCGTCAGTCGAACGGTGTACTTCTCGACCTATCGACCTCCTGACCATCCATCCGCTCGTCTCTGCCCTTCGGAGCTCGAGATGACCGTGACCAAGCTCGGTCCCCCTCCGGAGGAGCTCCAGCGGAGCCTGAGCCGCGTTCACATCGCGGTGGCTTGGCACATGCGGCACCTGGCGCTCAAAGACCGCGGCGTGGACAGCAAGGACCCGCTCAGCGGCGTGACCATGGTGTGGCCGGTCCAGAACGTGCTCATCACGAGCACCTTCGGACATCGTCGTGATCCGATCGTGAACGAGCTTCGCTTTCACGCCGGCGTCGATCTCGGCGGCCACCGAGGTGAGCTGGTCTTCGCGGCCAGCGACGGGATCGTGCGGGAGGCGACCTGGGTCGGCGGCTACGGGCGTCGTGTGCTCATCGAACACGCGGAGGGGCTCGTGACCTTGTACGCGCACCTGGATGGGCTCCTGGTCGTGGCCGGATCCAAGGTGGAGCTCGGGAGCCCGATTGGGTTCATCGGCGCGTCGGGCCGAGCGACCGGGCCGCATCTTCACTTCGAGGTGCGGCAGTATGGAGAGGCTCTGGATCCCTTGGAGGTGGTGGGTCGGACCATGACGCGTCCGGGCTTGGCAGATGCCGCGTCGGCGATGTGGTTAGGGCGCTGAGTCGCGCGGCTCAAGCGCCAGCGATCCCGCGCACGCCCTTCACCAGCCCACTCAGCCTTCGACGGGCGCGCTGGACCCCGCCTCCAGACACGAAATCGGCGGCTGCTCCCCGGGTCCGCGCCCTCAACCGACGGAGCGCGCCGACCTCCGGGCTAGAGCGAATTGCCAGGGCCACCGCGTAGAGCGACGGAACGCCAGCCTCCACGAGCGCGTCGTCGGCGAGGAGTAGGCCTTCGAGGCGAGCTCGATCCTCGGGATCCGATTCATCGAAGTTGGCGATCACGTCGGAGAGGGCGAGTTGATACACCACCCCACCCGTGAGGATCAGGTCGGCGTCCGGAAAGTGGGTGAGGACCGCGCTCTGGATCCGCGACGACTGGACTGCCTCCGAGGGGTCGTGCCTCGCGAGCGTCTCGGGATTCGGGCGCTTGATCTCCCTGGGTAAGCTACGCGACGGGTCCTTGGGGTCTCGAAGGAACCGCTCGGGGAGCTGCACGCGAATGGCACTCGCCGCCCGAAGCATGGGCTCGTCCCACTGGAACCGGCTAGGCCCGACGAAGTCATCCATGTAGAAGACACCGCCTGGTACGAGCACGCGGTGGCTCCACGCCACCGCCGCCTCCACGTCGAACATGTGATGGAGAGCGTTGTTCCAGTGCACCAAATCGTAGGACTCCGGCCCGACGCACTCGAAGGCATCCTGTTCGCGGAACGTGATCCGCTGCTCCAGCCCCGCGGCCCGTGCGGCCTCGCGGCCCAGACGAATGCGCTCCTTCGAGAGTTCGAAGAGATCGAAGCGCTCGACGAGCCCCAATCGAAGTAGGAGCATCTCCTTATGACCGCTGCCGCCCCCGACAGACACCGCTCGCGGGAGCGGGCCACGCCCAGATCGCTCGAGTAGGGCCCCGAGCCTCCGGGCCGCGCCTTCGCTCTCGCCTTCGCACTCGAACCCACAGCAGCGGCGGTTGATGTGGGCCCGGATCGTCGGGCTCTGCCAGAAGCGAGTGCGCAGGGTCGGGGCCGCCACAGTGACACCGTCCCAGTGGGCGGCTACCCGGTCGCGGGAGTCCTGAAGCGCCTTACCCACCGCGCTCCCGTGACAGCGCGTTGCAGTCAGGTCAAGGACCACCGCGCGGGCCCGTCCCGTCCCCTCGTCATCACGTTGGAAATCACTCAGGATTTGACTTTATCCCCCGCGTAAGGAACCCGAATGATCGATGAGCATCGAGGACGAAGGCTCGCGCCGGCCGAGCGACCCGGATGTTCGAGAGGTGCGGCGGCGCGCTTTCGCCGCGAGGCACGCCGCGCTGGAGACCCGCCGCGCCGACGCAAACGACACCCAACCGACCAACCCGCCTCCGCTTCGCCGGATCGTTCGGCAGAAGCTGCGACCACTGCCGGCGAAGGCGCTTCGGGCCATTCGTCTCGCTCTCCCGGTGAGATTCAAGAAGCATCCACTCATTCAAGCGGCCAAGAAGCGAATTGCCCAGCCCAAGCCTGCTTCGAAGGCCCGCGCGCCCGAGCCCCCCTCTACCCCCGTCAACACCTACTCGAGCGGTCCGCCTCGCGCGTCGATGTCGGAGACATGGCGGCTCGCCTCGAACGCCCTCAACCTGAAGCCGCTGAGCCCCCAGCCCCAAGGGACCGCTCGACCTCGTATCGACGCAATCGTGCTGAACCGAAACGGTGCCGAACACCTGCGTGCCCTCTTCAGCTCCCTTGAAGCGGTCAACACCTACGACGCGCTCGAGCTCGTGTTGGTGGACCACGGCTCCACCGATGACAGCCGCGACGTCGCAGAAGCTCACGCCGATCGCATCAAGATTCGCGTCCTCCGCCGAGATCGGAACTACAGCTTCGCGCACTCGAACAACTACGCCGCGGCAACGTCCGAGGCTCCATTCCTCTTGCTCCTCAACAACGACATCATCTTCACCAGCGACGTCCTCGACCAGCTCATAGGCCTCTTGAGCGCTACCGATGTCGGCGCGGTCGGACTCGATCTCCACTATCCTCGGGCCCCCGAAGGCACAACGAGCCGACTCCAACACGCCGGCACCAAGTTCTACATCGACCACCTCGCCGAGTTCATCCGACCATACAACCTGGGCGCGCTGGCAGGCCTCGGCGTGGGTGGACGCGGCATAGAGCGCCTTCCGGCGGTCACCGCAGCCGCACTCCTCATGAGGCGCGAAGACTACATCGCGCTCGGAGGACTGAGCGAGTCCTTCGACTACGGGTACGAGGACGTCGACCTGTGCCTGCGCATCGGACTGCACATGAAGAAGCAGGTCCTCTGCGTGCACCATCTGAGCCTCACGCACAACGAAAGCGCGACCCAACGGGTCGACGAACCGCAGGCGGTCCGAGAGCGGCGCCTCAGGAACCGCGCCGAGCTGGATCGACGTTTTGGGTTCGTGCTCCGTCGGTTGATGTTCAATGACAAGATCGAGAACCGGAGGTTCTACACGGATGAACCGCTCACGGTAGGTTTCGCGGTTACCGAGACCGGCCCCGAGGCTCAAGCGGGGGACTACTTCACCGCCTCAGAGCTTGCGTCCGCGCTGAACCGGGAGTGCGGGTGGGAGACACGGTTCCTGGACTCCAAGCAGGATTGGTACGACCTCGAGGGCATCGACGTCGTGATCACGATGGTTGATCGCTACGACCTCCGACGCATCAAGAACGAGCGTCCTCAGCTGCTGAAGGTCGCCTGGATGCGCAACTGGTTCGAACGCTGGCCCACACGTCCAGGCTTCGAGCTCTACGATCTCTGCCTGTGCTCCTCGGAGAAGTCGGCGGCTTTCATCCGCGCCTCACATCATCGAGATGCCGAGGTGCTTCGGATTGCCACCAACCCCGAACGATTTCAGGCCGGACGAGTTCGGTCGGATCTCGAGACCGACTACTGCTTCACCGGCAGCTACTGGAACGCGGTGCGGGACATCGAGGACGCGCTCAACCCCGACGGGTTGCCGTTTCGCTTCGGCTTGTTTGGCTCTGGCTGGGCGGATCATCCCCGCCTCGCCCCTTTCAACCGCGGTTTCCTGCCGTACCGCGAGATTCCGGACGTCTACAAGTCGAGCAAGGTCGTCGTCGACGATGCCAACTCGGTCACACGAGCCTGGGCCTCGGTCAACAGCCGCGTCTTCGACGCCCTCGCGGCCGGCGCGCTGGTCCTCACGAACGGAAGCGAAGGAGCGGAGGAGGTCTTCGGGGCTGAGCTCCCGACCTACGACGGCCGCGCCGCGCTGAGTTCACTGCTTCGGACCTACCTGGAGGACGATGTCGCCCGAACGACCTTACAAAGGTCGTTGCAGGAGAAAGTGCTGGAGCGCCACACTTATGTGCATCGGGCTCGCGAACTCCGAGAAATGCTTCGAGCGTTTGGACGTGAGCGCATGCGCATCGCGATCAAGATTCCGGCGCCGGACGGAGCAGCCACTCAAGCTTGGGGAGACTTTCACTTCGCGCTCGCACTCCGCCGGTCGCTCTGGCGACGGGGACACGCGGTGCGGATCGATCTGCGCCCGGAGTGGCGAGGGCCCCGGAGCCTGGCCGACGATGTCGCAATCGTACTGCGCGGCATCGTGCCGTATACCCCGAACCCTAAGCAGGTGAACATCCTCTGGAACATCAGCCATCCGGAAGACGTCTCGAGCGAGGAGTACGAGAGCTACGATCACGTCTTCGTCGCCTCCCGGCTCCACGCGGAGTCTCTGTCCGGGCTCCGGGTGCCCGTAGACACGCTGCTCCAGTGCACAGACCCGCAGCTTTTTTTTCCCGAACCCCAGGCCGACGCGCCCGCTCATCCCGTCCTCTTCGTGGGCAACTCGCGCCGCCAAGCCAGGCCGATTCTCATGGACGCGATCGAGGCCGAGCTTCCCGTCGCGGTCTACGGTCAGCTCTGGGAGGGCCTCATCGACGCAAAGTACCTCCGTGGTGAACACGTCCCCAACGAGTCGCTCCGCGGCTACTACAGCCGCGCCGGCGTGGTGCTGAACGACCACTGGCCCGACATGCGAGACATGGGTTTGCTCTCGAACCGCCTCTTCGACGCCGGCGCGTGTGGATCTTGCATCATCTCCGATCCGGCCCGCGATCTGGACGAGGTCTTCTGCGGGCTCATCGACTCTTACTCCACGGTCGCGGAGCTGAAGTCGCTGGTCGAGCTGCGCCTTCGCGAGCCCGAGGCCACTCAGCGTCGCGGACAGGAACTCCGCGCCCTCATCCTCGCCCACCACACCTTCGATCATCGAGCCGAGGTCATCGAGAGGATCGCACGGGAGCATATCGACCGAATCGAGCGGAGAGGTGGACGGTTCGATGAAAGGGCCGGGGCGTCAAGCGCTTGAACGCCCGCTACCGCCTCTGGCAGTAGAAGAAGATCTCGCGGTTGAGCCCAAGCAAGGCCCGGAAGGGCTCGTCCAGCTGGCCGCCGGGATCGTCCGCACGCACTGAGAAGCCCGCAGCCTCGAGCCGGCTCGGGAAGTCGCGCCCGTAGTAGCGCACATGATCGGCCTGGCCGTAGTGGCGCTCCCGGTCCTCCGGCGTCACGATGCTGGGATCCTCGAGTGTGGTGTCCGCATCCCGCAGAGGAACCGCAACCAGCGCCACTCCGCCCGGCCTCAGGACGCGGCGCAGCTCCGCCATGGCCCTGCGGTCATCCGGGATGTGCTCGAGGACATGACTGCACAAGATGAAGTCGAAGCTGGAGTCTTCGAAAGCTAGCTCCTGGATGTCGAGCTTCACGTCCGCGATCGGCGAATCGAGGTCGCCGCTCACGTAGTCGATGTTCGCGCGCATCTTGAAGCGGTCGCGCAAGGAGCGCTCGGGGGCGAAATGCAGGAGTCGCGTGGGCACCCGAAAGACCGGCGTCGAAAGCTGGAGGTAGAGCCACAGCAGTCGATGCCGCTCAAGACTGCCGCAGATCGGGCAGCACGCGTTCGGCCGCCCCCTCGGCCCCGGCCTAAAGGCCGGCACCGTCGAGGCGCACACCGGGCAGTAGTGCAGGGGCGGACCCGCCGATACGCTCGCGATCTGCGAGACAACGCGCTTCTCCACGCGTTTCAGCTCCGCCTCTAGCTGACTCGTTCCCAGCAGACGATTTCGGATGCCGATTGCGGCGCTTCGCAACCTCGTGCGCGCCAGTCGACGTTCTCTTCTCACGGCCGGGTGGTACCACAACCTCCCGCTGGCTGCACCTCAGTTGCGTCAGACGATGCCCGGTGGTGCCATCGTTCGCGCCGCGCGGGTTCCGGTCTCGTCGTAATCGGGCCAATGACTCTTCCCCGGGCGGATCCGGACCTCTCGGCGGAGCCCTTAGTTTAGCAAGGGCATCAAGGCCGTGAACGTCTGAGCGGGCGCGTCGAACCTGTTCCAGTCGTCTCCTATCGTATCGTCGAACCAGTCTGCGAACGCAGACGCGACTACGCCACGCCGGAAATGGTCGAAGGGGATCCACCACGAACAGGAGTGGACGGCTGCAATCTCATGGTCCTGATAGGCACCGACGGACCCGTGTCCGGGCGTAAGGACACCGGCCCCGGAGTCCCCAGACCGCGTCCGAACTGTCGCGTCATCGTAGTCTAGGTGACTCGCGTGGTAGTCAGGCGCCCAATAGGGGATTGGCTGGGGAGGCGTCTGAACCGTCATCGGGCCGAGACGAAGAGTCCCCCAGCCGTTCCCGTCGCCGTCCACAAGCCCATAACCGTATATGTCCACGTCGGTGTCTATGAGACTGCTTCGCGAACCTCGATACAGGTCTCTTCGGTAGTTCTCTTTGATGGATCCGCCGGCGTTCCTTGGAAACAACGGCGTAGCGAGGCGCAGTAACAGCGCGTCCCAGGGGTCGCAACCACCGTCGTCGTAGTCTGGGTGAGGTATCGCCGCCGCTACCAGAGCCGTCGGCACCGCTCCACCAACGTTGCCCAAGTAGACTGCATCCCCCGCCGACATCTCGCAGTGGGCGGCCGTCAAGACCCACCACGGCGTGACCAGCGTGCCACTACACGCTCCGACGGACGATTCGATTCGCACTGCGCCAGTCTGCGGGACGAGTGACGTCGAGACGGTGATTCCTCCTTCGATCGCCGAATGAACCTCGGACATCTCGGGAGTCGCTGGCGCGCCCTCCAGCATGGGTCCACATCCGGTGCCCAGCAGGTGGCACAGCCCGAGGACTTCGAGCGCCCTCCGGGGGAACGTGGGTTCAAGCACTCCACACCTCTCCTTCTGTTTCATACGCGCCTTACGATAACGCCGAGAACACGCCGCGCTACATTCAGAACCCTCGGAGCGGCGTGACCAGACCGCGTCTGTCATCGGCTTGGAGTAAGGGGAGCAAGACTCAGGCCCAGAGGCTCGGACATGCGCCGCTCTCGGAATAGGCATTCTGCGCCTCGGCGCGCGCGAACGACTCAGCCAGCCACGCCGAGCTGCCCCCCCCCCACGAGCATCAGGTAGGATTGTTCAGCGAGACGTACTTGATCCGACAATACGAGCCGTCGTACTCAACGCTGAGCGTCACGTTTACGCGTGACAGATAGGCGGCCGTAAGCAAGCTCAGCATTCCATCGCGGTTCTGGTCCGCAAGATTGATGACTCCCCACTGCGAGCTTGTACCGGGGCAGAGATTGGAAGAGTACGTGTCGAGCACCACCATCACCGCCTGGTCCGTGTAGATCTTGGCGACCAGTTGCTTCACCTTCCCCGTTCGGTCCACTGGTGCCGCTTCCGCCGTGACGGATGCAGTAAGGAGCGAGGCTGAGAGCATGAAGACGGAGACCAACTTGAGTAGTTTCATCGAGCATTCCTTTCGAGGCACTCCGACCGAAGTACGGAGGCGAGGTAAACAGCCGAGTCGCTATGAGCTGCGGAGAGACCGCAAAACTGCACGAACCGGCTAGACATCAGTTGATAAGGGGGATCAGTGCGGCCATCGTGGCAGGTGGCGCGTCGAAGACGTGCCAATCGTCGCCGATGACCTCGTCGAACCACGAGGCAAGCCCAGACGATGGGGCGGCAAACAGATCAAGGGTATAGTTGGGCACGCCAAAGTAGAAGTCGACGTCGACGCAGGACGCCACGCCGGCAATGAGCTGGTCGGGGCGCCATCCTGGAACTCCGAACGCATCCGTAAGGAGGGCGCCTCCCGAGTCTCCGCCGTACGCTCCGTTCCCAGCAGAACTGGCTGTCAGTTCCAGCAGGCCGTCGTCGAAGTCGGTCACTTGGATGGTGATGAACTTCAGGGCACCCACTCCGCAGTATTCGGGATCCGGCGATTCTCCATCGAACTCCGAGCAGCCCTGTCCGTGAAAATCGTACGTGTTCGCCCTGGCAGGACTGGACGCCAATCTGATCGCCCCGTATTCGCGGTCGGATGCAGGCACCCCGACGTTCCCGACGCCACTTCACCACCTCTGACAAAGCCCGAATCGCGACCAAGG
>WYAZ01000128.1 GCA_011526105.1 Deltaproteobacteria bacterium
CGCCTGCGGATCAAACCCGCTGCGCGGGCTGCGACCGACCTCCTGTCGGTCGCCCGGCACGGACCGCCCTTACGGGCGGCGGAGCTACGCCTTCCGGGCTACGCTCAGCGATTCCCGCCGGCTCCATACTCTGCTGGGTAGCGGCGAAGTCAATTCGCCTGCCAACCTACGTTCGGCTGCGCCTCACTGCGCGCTTCGCTTGCGGATGCGCTTCGTTCAATCCCGCCAGCGGATCAAAACCGCTGCGGGGGTGGCGCTCGACCTCCTGTCGAACGCACTTTAGTGACGCCGGTGGATTGCGTCGCCATCGAGCTGATCGACGAGCCATAGCTGCAGCAGCTCGTCGTGCTGCATGGCCACCTCGCGCCGCTGGTAGGCCTGGTGGAGGGCGATGCGCGCGGACCACGCGGGGCCGAGATCGAGGACGCTTTGCAGGAAGCGGGCTCGGCGGAGGATCGTGTAGCGACGATCCGCCGGAACCCGATGGTGGATCTCGCGGCGATCTGCAGCGGACAGCCTACCCGGCATCGCCTTCATTGTCGGGCGACGCTGCCGGGTTGGTCCAGTCCCATTCTGCTCGTGGCCCGCAAAGTCCCGAGGCCAGCGGCCCCGGTTGACTCCCGCCCCGAGCCCGCGCACACAGCCCTCGTGAGCTTGAGACGAAAGCTGGCCATCGCCACCTGGACCGCCCCGAGGGAAGGCAACATCTTCGGTAAGATGACCCTCGATGCGACGAACGCGCTTCGCTACCTCGACGAGGTCCGCGAACGGACCGGCGAGAAGGTGACGATCACCGCGCTCGTGGGGCGTGTGGTGGGTGAAGCGCTGAAGGCCACCCCTTCCCTGAACGGGCGCATCCTCTTTGGTCAGTACGTCCCGCACGCGAACGTCGATGTGTCGTTTCTGGTGTCGCTCGAGGACGGAAACGATCTCGCGAAGGCCAAGGTCAGCGACGTCGACAAGAAAGGGGTCGCCGAGATCAGCAAGGAGCTCACGAAGCGCGTCTCGGGCCTCCGGGACGGCAAGGACCCCGAGTTCGAGAAGAGCAAAGGGGTGCTGCGCATCTTGCCGGTCTTCCTGCTCAAACCCCTGCTCTTTCTCACCGGATGGCTCACCGGCGCGCTGGGCATCGGCGCCAAGCCTTTCGGGCTCGAGCGTTTTCCGTTTGGGGCGGCCATCATCACGAACGTGGGGGTCTTCGGCCTCGACGAGGGCTTCGTGCCGCAAACGCCCTTCGCGCGGGTTCCGCTCTACGTGCTCGTGGGTGCGGTGCGAGACGGCGCTGCGGTCGTGGGCGGCGAGCTCGTGATCCATCCCCAGGTGACCTTGTGCGCGACGCTCGATCACCGCTTCATCGATGGAGCGCAGATCGGAACACTCGCCAAGGTGGTACGTGAGCGCTTCGAGAACCCGTGGAGCCTCGAGCCGAGCTGAGGCCCCGACTCGAGTACTAAGCAGTGGATCTGAACGCCCCACCGTCACTCCTCGATCGCCTCCTCGACCGAAGCGTCTACTTCTCCTTCGATGCCTCCGGCTATCGACGCCACGCCCAGAAGTTCGATCCCGCCGACGACCAGATCCAACTTGAAGATCAAGTGTGGCTGGTGACCGGGGCCAACTCGGGCATCGGCCGGGCGACCGCGCTTGGTCTGGCCCGTCGCTCGGCAACGGTCGTGCTCGTGTGTCGAGATGAAGCGCGAGGTTCAGCCGCCCGCGCGGAGATCCAGAGGCTCAGCGGCCATCCGAACGTTCAGCTCGAGATCGCTGATCTCTCGAGCCCCGGCTCCCTGCGTGCGCTCGCCGAGCGTCTTCCGCATCCCGAGATCAACGGGCTCGTCCACAACGCGGGCGCGCTCTCCGACACGCGCCAGCTCACCCCGGAAGGGAACGAACTCACCTGGGCCACCCATGTCCTCGGACCGTTCCTGCTCACGAAGCTCCTCTCGCCTCGCCTGAAGGCGGGCGTAGCTTCGCGCCTCATCTTTGTCTCCTCGGGCGGTATGTACACGCAGAGAATCGACCTCTCGGACCTCGACTGGAGCCAGCGACCCTTCGACGGAACCGTCGCCTACGCCCACGCGAAACGCGCGCAAGTCATCCTGACGAAGGAGTGGGCCCAGCGTCTTGCGCCCGCGGTCTCGGTGAGTGCGATGCATCCGGGCTGGGTGGATACACCGGGCGTCGAGAAGGCCCTCCCCCGCTTCTACCGTTTCACGCGTGGTCGGCTGCGAACACCCGAACAGGGCGCAGACACCGTCGTGTGGCTCGCCGCGGCCCCAAGAGAGCGTATCCCGACCGGGCGCTTCTGGTTCGATCGCCGCCCGGCGCCCGAACATCTGCTCGAGCGCACCAAGGAGCACCAGGAAGATCGCGACCGTCTGTGGCGTCACTGCGAAGCCGCGGTCGCGGTGAACGAATGACTGCACCTCAGCTGGACGCGATGAGCTCTCGGTAGAGCGTGACGAACTCGAAGCCCGGCCCCCACAGCAACAAGCCGGCCTCCTCGAGATCACGGAGCTCGCGGAGCTCGCTCGCTTCCAGATAGCCCAGGTGAACGCGAGTCTTGCCACGCCACGTCCTCGCGAGCGCCGCGAGTTGGACCTTCGCTGCGTCGATGATGTCACGACGGAGGCTCGAGAGGCACACCGCGCGTGCCCCGAGACGCTCCGCGGCGGCCTCGAGTTCATCGAGCGGAAGATCTCGCCCCAGATAGGCGACCCGATAGCCAGCGCTCGAGAGGTGCAGTGCCAGAACGAACAATCCGAGCTCGTGCTGCTCGCCGGGCAGACAAGCGCAGATGACGAGGGGCGCGTTGGGGTTCGTCGTCTGGGCGGCGTGCCAGAGCGGCTGAATCCGCGCAGTGAGGGCAGCCGACACCATGTGCTCACCCGCGACGCTGATCTCACCCGTCGCCCAGCCGACTCCGATGGCCGCGGTCGCGGGCTGCACGATCTGGGAGAGCACCGTCTCGACCGAGAACAACGCGAAAGCTCGGTCGAGGGTACGAGCGAGCAGCGTCCCGTCGAGGCTTCGGGCGGACTCGACGATCGCACCCTCGAGTCCGCGAAGCGTGTCGGGAGGACGAGGGGCCGGTGCGGGTTTGCTGGCCGCCTCGGGTCGAAGCAAAGACTCCCTGCCCAAAGCGGCGATCTCACCGATGACTCGCCCTTGCTCCATCATCAGAGACACGCGCCTCATCACGCGAAGGTCTTCGTCGGTGTAGAGACGATGGCCGCCCTCGGTGGTGGTCGGCCGAAGCAGGCCGTGTCGCCGCTCCCAGGCCCGGAGGATGCTCGGCGACAGCCCCGTCAGCTCCGAAAACGTCCTCATCTTGTAACGACCCTGGGAGTGCTCCACGTCACGGCTCACGAGGTCATGTATAGATTCTGTACCTAATAACGTCAATATTGAGGGCAAATACCCATTTACGAGGCAGGTCTGTATAGATATTGTATCGAAAAAGGAGGGGTGGACCAAACTTCTGTACAGTTTATGTATAGCTCTCGACCGTCCCTTGGAGGAACACCATGATTCGGAATAACCATCTGCTCACCCTGTGTCTGAGCGCGGGGGCGATCTCCCTCGCCGCCTGCGGCGACGACACACCTCCCGAAGAGACCACGCCCGGGAACATCGCGCAGGTCGCGGCGCAGGAAGGGTTGAGTTCCTTACTCTCGGCCGCGACGACCGCGGGCCTCGCCGACGCACTCGGCGGTGAAGAGCCTCTGACGGTCTTCGCCCCGACCAACGCAGCCTTCGAAGCGCTCGGCTCCGCGGCGCCGAGCGACCCCGCACTGCTCGCGAACGTTCTCCTCAGCCACGTCGTCGCGGGTAAGCTCGACTCAACCGCGGTGACGAGCGGCTCGCCGATCACGAATCTCGCAGGCACCAGGATGACGGTGGAGACTGCCGGCGGCACGCTCACCATCAGCGGCGCAAAGCTGGGCTCGAGCCTAGATATTCCGGCCTCGAACGGGATCATCCACGTGCTCGAACAGGTGATTGTACCGCCGACCATCCTCGAGGCCGCCCTGGCCAACCCAGACCTGTCGACCTTGGTCACTGCGGTCGGCGCCTCGTCCTCGGGGCTGCAGAGTGCGCTCGCGGCGGCCGGGCCCATCACGGTCTTTGCTCCTGTCAACTCGGCCTTCGCCAAGATCCAGCCCTCGGATCTCGAGGCGCTGCTCGCTGACCAGACCGCCCTCGATACCGTCTTGAGCTACCACGTGGTGGCGGGCCAGGTACTCGCGTCCGATCTCTCGAACGGACAGACCGTCACCACGCTCGCCGGGCAGACCTTTAGCGTGAGCTCGAGCGCTTCGGGCGCTCGCCTCACCGACGCCATGGGCAACAGCATCAACATCACGCAAACCGACATTCGTCTCTTGAACGGCGCCGTGCACTTCATCGACTCGGTTCTCCTGCCGGACCTCGAGGAGGAGGTGCCGGGCAACCTGGTCGAGATCGCCTCTGCGGCCGGCAACTTCACGGCCCTCTTGGGCGCGGCCACGGCGGCGGGTCTGGCGGAGACGCTGGCGACGGGCGGACCTTTCACCGTGTTTGCGCCAAGCGACGCGGCCTTCACCGCCCTCGGGGTGGACTTGAGCCCGGTCGATACGGGCGTCATCGCGAACATCCTGCTCCATCACGTCATCGCGGAGAGCCTCGACGCTGCGGCGGTCGTCTCGCGGGAGAGCATCGGCACCCTGGCCAAGACGAGCCTGGCGGTGAACGCGATGTCGAGCCCGATCACGATCGGCGGAGCGAACCTGAGCACGACACTCGACGTACAGGCGTCCAACGGCATCATCCACGTCATGGACCAGGTCATCGTGCCGCCGACGATCGTCGAAGTCGCGGTGGCAACTCCGGCACTCTCGACGCTCGTCGCCGCGGTCGGCGCGGCCTCGGGTGCGGTCCAGGAGGCCTTGTCCCCGAACACTCTGAGCGGCAACAGCCCCATCACGGTCTTCGCCCCAACCAACGATGCGTTTGCGGCCTCGGGCATCAACCTCGACGAGGTTGAGCAATCTGCCCTGGACTCGGTACTCGCGCATCACGTCGTGGCCGCCCAGGCGATCTCCTCGTCGCTCGCGGATGGCCAAGTGGTGCCCACCTTGAATGGCAACCTCACCGTCAACGTCGATGAGGCGGGACGCATCACCTTGACCGACGGCCAGGGCAATCGCGCCAACGTCATCGACACGCTCAAAGACATCCGCACCCTCAACGGAGTGGTGCACGTCATCGACGCGGTGCTCCTGCCCTAGACACGAGAGCGCACGCCACCTTTCCTTGGCAGCCGCCGGCGGTTCCGGAGCCCCCCCTCCCACGAACCGTCGGCGTCTGCCGGGAACGAGTAAGGGCCTGGAGGTTCTCATGAAGGTTTTCATCACTGGCGCGACGGGATTTGTTGGACGCATGGTCGTGGCCCGCTTGCTCGGAGAGGGTCACCAGATCGTGGCCTGGTGCCGTAACGCAAGCTCGGCCCGAGGCGCCTTGGGCGCGGACGTCTCCGTTCAGTCCCCCAAGACCAGCACCCTCGAAGAAGCGCTGGCCGGCTGTGATGCCATCATCAATCTCCAAGGTGAGAACGTCTTTGGGGGCCGATGGACAAAGGCTCGCAAGCGCCGCATCGAAGAGAGCCGCGTCGACTTCACGCAGGCCCTCGCGAAGGCGCTGCACGCTCTGAAAGGGCCCGTCCCGCAGGTCCTCATTTCGGCCAGCGCGGTCGGCTACTACGGACACGAGGTGAGTCGCGAGGTCGCGGAGCACGCGCCGCCCGGAGACGATTTTCTGGCTCGGCTCTGCGTACGCTGGGAGTCCGCCGCGGAGGCGATGCGCGACCTGGGCCTGCGCGTGGTGACTTTGCGCATCGGCGTCGTGCTTGGGCGCGGGGGCGGGGCGCTAGAGAAGATGCTGCCCGCATTTCGGCTCGGACTCGGGGGCGAGCTTGGCTCGGGCAAGCAAGCGGTCTCCTGGATTCACATGAACGATCTCGTATCGATCGTCAGCGCCGCGCTCTCGGATGCTCGATACCAGGGCCCGGTGAACGCGACCGCCCCTCACTCAGTCACGAACGCAGAACTCACCCGGGCCTTGGCCAAGACGCTCGGGCGATCCGCCGGCTTTCGAGCACCTGCGCTGCTCCTCCGCGCGGGGCTGGGAGAAGCTGCTTCGGTGCTCCTGGAGGGTCAGCGAGTCCGTCCGGCGTTTCTCGAAGCGGTGGGCTTCCCCTTCGAGTTCGAGCAGATCGAACCCACGCTCGAGGACCTGGTTAATGGTGGCGGCGTGGAGTTCAAGGACGTCAAAGGTAGCCATGCGCGACACGTACTCGAGCAAGAGACGCTCATCGATGCCCCGGTCCAGCACGTCTTCGAGTTCTTCGCGAAGGCTGAGAACTTGGGCGCGATGACCCCGCCGGACCTGAGCTTCTCGATACGCAACCCTTCGAGCGTCGCGATGGGTGAGGGAACCCGTCTGGACTACGACATCAAGCTCGGACAGCTTCCACTTCGCTGGACGTCCGTCATCGAGCGCTGGGCTCCGGGCTCGGGCTTCGCGGACAAGCAGCTCGAGGGTCCCTACGCCTACTGGTATCACGAGCACCACTTCGAGCCCGAGGGAGAGCGCACACTCATGCGAGACATCGTCCGGTACCGGCTGCCTTTCGGGCCGCTGGGACGCCTCATCCATCGCCTCGTGGTTCGCTCGCAGCTGAGGGACATCTTTTCCTACCGCCACCAATACACCGCGCAGCGATTCGCCCAACCCCGAGCAGCGTGCTCACGACCGAACGCAGCCTGAAGGGGTCTCATATGATGAAACATCTCGCCCTCGCCCTCGCCGCTCTGCTGGGATCCGCTTGCGGCTCAACCTACGCAGCTCGAGACCCCACGACACTCGTGTTCCCCAGCGTGACCGGCACGTCGCTTGCCGGCCAAGAGACGCGGCTGCCGGAGGACCTCGATCGAAAGCCGACGGTGCTCCTCGTGGGTTACACGCAGAACGCGCAGTTCGATCTCGATCGCTGGCTCATCGGCCTCCACCAGACGGACACGAGGATCCCGGTCTTCGAAGTGCCTACGATCCCGGGCCTCCTTCCTGGCCTCTTCGCCGGCCGAATCGACGACGGAATGCGGTCCGGGATCCCGGAGGAGGACTGGGTCTCCGTGATCACCGTCTACGACGACGCCGAGTTCATCGCGCGTTTCACGGGCAACGAGAACGGCAATAACGGTCGGGTTCTGCTGCTCGACGCGGACGGGCGCGTGGTGTTCTTCCACGATCGCGGCTTCTCGGTGAGCGCTCTCGCGCGACTCCGCTCGGCCATATCGCAGACGGCGTCCGTTGCAGGGACACGAGACGGACCGATGTCCCCCTTGTAGGCGTAGGGCGAGAGGCCTCAAACGTCCGGAATTGTCCGGAATCGTCCGGAGCCACACCTCGGCGCCACACGATGGACGCTGAGAGATCGGCCTCGGGGCGGTCGGCATGACTCGTGCTCTTCGATGGAGCATGCCACTCCCCATCCCGTCGGAACCCACCTCCCGCAGAACCGCCCCCGCGCGCTTGGACACCCGCCGCACCCGCGGCGCCGAGACCCCCGCTCCGATCACCTTGTCGCTCGGCAGGGCGGTCGACGAGGTCGTGAGGGCCTCCGATGCGAGCAGCGTCTCTCGTCCTGCCTCGGCCTGGGAACAGGGCGGGCGCGCGAGCATCGACAAGGCGACCCAAAGGCACCGACGCGCCATCCTAGAGACCGGCGTCGGGATCTACTACGGCGCGAAATCGGACCTTCGCGCCGCGGAGAAGAGCGAAGGCAAGGGAGCTCGGACCCGATTCGTCGCCGCCCATGCAAAGGAGGGCGCCGACATCAAAGCGATCAGCGAGGGACTCGAGCTGTCGAGTTGCATCGGCTGGGCCATGAAGCACGTACGCGCCGCATATGCGGGCGCCGGGAAGTCAGAGCGCTGGAAGGAGATCGAGGCGATCGTTCGCGAAGACAGGCAGCGCGGCACCACCCTGGCTCGCGAACTCGAGAAGGACGGCTGGACCACCGTGCTCTACGCGCCGGACGCGGCCGGAGGGGGCGACGGACACGCAAAGCGCGGACTCACCCGAGGCGTGTATCACGGCATCCCCGTACACGATCGACTCATCGGTCTCAACGCCGAGGGCCATGATCACCCGTTGGCTCGAAAGCTCGCGTCCGCCGGATTCTTCTTCGGTTTAGAGAACAGCGGCAGCCATACCTTCGTGGGTTCAAACGGCCGGGTCAGCGAGTTTCACTGGCGCGCCCACCCGGACGACGTCGATGCGATGTCCGATGCTCCGGCTCACCGCTTCTTGGACACGAGCGGCCTGCTCGTCTTCCCTCCGGGGTCCTGGCGCACCGAGGGGAAGAAGGTACGCCGGGGAGGGAGTTCCTCGTGAACATGAAAGAGATCACCCTCCTCGCGCTTTCGTCCGCTCTGGTCCTGACTGTCCCACCTCGCGCCTTCGGGTCGGAGTCCTACCAGTCCACCCGCGACGAGATCGAACAGACCCGGCAGTCGCTTCGCCTCCGCCTCGAACGCGCGCGCACAAAGGCCGAACGAGCGAAGGTGCTCGATGAAGGCTCGGCGTATCTGTTTCACGCCATCACCGACGAGCTCGCGCCCCACTGGTACGGAACCACGTGGGCCTTCTCGGGGCTCTCGAACACACCCAAGCAGGGTGCGATCGCCTGCGGGACCTTCGTGGCGACGCTCCTCCAGCACGCGGGCTTCCGTCTCGACCGTGTGCAGATGGGTCGACTGGCGTCAGAGCACATCGCGCTCAGCCTCACTGGGGAATCGCAGCTGCGGCGCTATCGGCGACGGCCGGTCGACGAGGTGGTGGCCGAAGTCGTGGCCTGGGGGCCCGGGCTGTACATGGTCGGGCTCGACAACCACGCTGCGCTCGCGGTCGTGGACGAAGCGGGCACCCCTTGGCTGCTCCACTCGAGCTACGTGGGGACTGCGCAGGTAGTGAAGGAAGCGCTGGGCGGCCCCAATCCGTTCAGCGTATCCCGCTATCGCGTGGTCGCCCGCTTGCTCGACGCGGAGATGGTTCGTGGATGGCTGGAGGGCCGGCCCTTCGAGGCACGCGCCGATCACACACGACCGTCGCGCTGACGAGCCACACACACACAACGGATCGTCAGCGGTTCCGGGCTCGCCTCGAGCCCCAGGCGTCCAGGGCCAGCGGCAAGAACACACTCGTCGACAGGAACGTGAGCGAGATCCCGAGAATGGCCAACTCGGCCACGCTGCGCAGACCCTTATGGTGCGCGATGATCATGGAGCCGAAGCCCATCAGATTCGCCGCCGAGGACAGCGTGGTGGCTGACACCGTGTATCGAAAGACGAGCCCAATAGAGCCCGGGCCTTCCTCGCGAAAACGTCGAAAGATGTGAAGCGCGTTGTCGATGCTCACGCCCACCACCAACGGCAGCACCGCCGAGTTGATGAAGTTGAGCTCCATCCCGAAGCTCGCCATGCCGCCCGCGATCGCGACGAATCCGAGCAAGAGCGAGCCCAGAACGACCAGCGCATGCGAGAGGCGGCGCAGGTCGAGGAGGATGACGAGGAAGACGATGAAGAAGGTGCCTCCCAGGATGAACGGACCGTCCTTGTAGATCACCTGAAAGACCGTGCCCGCGATCCAGTTCTCGGAGACGATGGGCGCGTCGAGACCTCGCGCCACGAACTCATCGTGGACCTCACTCAGCTCGTCGGCCCAGTCGGCGACCTGACTGGACTCGTAGAACTGATAGTTCGACCGGACGATGAGCAGAGAGCCTTCCCCGGTGGTGGTTTGGAAGCGCTGCACAATCGAAGGCGGCAGGTCCTCGAGGCCGAAGGCCGAGACACGAGCGAGCGACAGGGCGTGATCGAAGCGCTCACGATCGACGGGCTCGAGGCGTTCGCGGTCGACGCGCTCGAGCTGACGCCGCAACAGAGCGATGCGCTCCAGCTTCTCGGCTTGCTCGGTGGGCAAGAGCTGCTCGAGCGAGAATGTCGTAGAGATGCCGCTGGGAAGCCCGGCCTCGGTTCGACGCGACACCACCCTGCGGATCGCATCGGCGACCTTCGGGAGTTCGTCGTGGGTCCGAACAAAGACCATGGTCTGGGTGAACGTGTTGCCTAGGCTCTGCGAGATGTACTCGTCAAAGTCGGAGGCCGGACTCTCGCCCTTGATCTCCCGCCAGTTCGTGCGGAACTTCACCTCGCCGAGCGCGAGGGCCACCCCGGAATAGACGCAGAGCAGTGGGAGCCCAACGAGCACCAGGACGCGAACCCACGCTGGCACCCGAGGCCCCGAGCCCGCGATGGGCGCGTTCTTCCGGACCCGCATCGGCCGGAGGCGCTCGAGGGTCACATTCACCGCAGGAAAGATGAGCAGCGTGAGGAGCACGGTGAGGATGAGGCCCACCCCCGCGATGAGCCCAAACTCGCTGAAGCCCTGGAATCCGGCCAGAGACACCACGAAGAACGCACCCGCGTTCGTACCCGCGCTGCCGAGAAGTGAGCGGCCGGTGGTCCGCATCGCGGTGTGCTGTGCCTCCTCCGGTGCGAGACCTCGACCTCGCTCTTCGGTGTGTCGAAGCAAAAGGTGGATGCCGAACTCGATACCGAGCCCGGAGAGGATCGATACGAGAAAACCGCTGATGATGTTCAGGCGGCCGAAGGTGAGCTGAGCGAACGCGAGCGTGAAGGCCAGGCCGGACACGAGCGGAAGCGACAACACGACGAGCGTCCGGAGGCGTCGCGTGTAGAGCACGAGCAGGAGCACAACTGCCGCGAAGGCGAGCATCGAAGCGCGTTGCAGATCGCGGGACAGAATCGCGTTGTCTTCGAGGCGAACGACGAGCGAACCTGTGAAGCGAAGCTCGAGGTCCTCGGGAAAGCCGCCCGTACGGCGTAGGTCATAGGCGACCTGCTCGAGCTTCGCCTGGGTGACGCGCGCTCGGCCCAGATCCCCGGCCTCCCCGGACACCGCGATGAAGACATAGAGATAGCGACCGTCGTTGCCGTACAGATAGGGATCGCTGGGCAAGTCGAGTTTTCGGGCTTCCTCGCGGAAGCGTTCGCGCAGGTCGAGATCGAGCCCCTCGTCGGGCGTCTCGAGCCCCAAACCCAGCCCCGCGGCTTCGACTTTTCGGGCGTCCAGCGCATCGGTGACCTCTTCGAGCAGCTCGTCGAGCGACTGGACGCTCAGATACAAGAGTTGACGCTCCTCGATGAAGTCGACGTCGAGCCGCGACTGAACAAAGCGAACCTCGGGGAGCGCCCGAAGCCGGAGGTCATAAGCCTGCGCGAAGCGCTCGGCCGTCGGCCGGTCGCGGGCGTCGATCGCTACCACCGCGTGCGCCACCCCTCCCGATAGTCGTTCCCCGGATCGCAGATCCCGAACCGCCTGGTAGTCCTCCGGGAGCAGGGCGGTGAGGCTGGACTCGAAGCCCAGCTTGCTCGCGAAGTAAACCGGCGCAAGCAGCGAGAGCGTAGACAGCGCGAGAATCCAGCCCGCGTGGCGGGTGGAGAAACGTGCCCATCTCTCGAGCGTAGTCACGGGGTGCTTCTAGCAGGTCCAGAAGCGGAGAGCATGAGCCCAATTCGACCCCGTCCAGGACTCTACTGGGGGATCTCGAGGCGGCTGATCCCGGAGCCGTGGGTCACGAGAAAGACGAATCGCCCGTCCAATGTCATGTCGACCCCGGCCACGTTGCGACCGATCCCGGACAGGACGTCGCACCATCGGCCGCGGTCCCATACCTGCACCGCGCCCGAACCTCCGGCCACCAAGGGCCGCCCATCCTCGAGGAACAGTCCTCGGGAGAGATCGGGAATCAGCTCGGGGAAGTCGAGCCATTGTTGCTCGGCGTTGAGGACGTGAAGATATCTGCCTCCGGAGATGACGCCGAACTGCCCCTGGTCTCCGCGGAACATACCTACGACGTCGCGCTCGAGCTCACGGCTCAACGACCACGCGAGTCCGTCGAACGAGTAGACGCGCCGGCCAACGGCACCGAGCATCCGACGCGCAGAGGAGACCACCACGAAGCTGAGCGGCTCCGGGGTATCGAGTTCTTCAGACCTCAACGCGACCACGTCGATGCTGCGGGCGCCGACCACTCCGAGCGACGCGCTCGTTGGAGCCTCGGAGGCGATGGTGGTGCCGTCGGGTGCGATCGAGACGGACCAGCGGACGGCGGGCAGGCTCGCGCTGCTCGTGATCGTGCCATCAGACAGGCTGATCCGAAGGACCTGGCCGTCGGAGCTCGTGGCGATCGCGTAGTCGCTCGATCGATCCCAATCGAGACCCGTCACGATGCGGGTGGACCTCGCGAGCGGCAGCCGCGAGTAGGAGCTCAACCCGTCCAGAAAGGCGATCTCGCCCCCTCCGTCCGGTTCGGACCTGAAGTGAGGCTCGAGCCCGCCGGCCAAGAGGACCCGTTCGGCATCGAGCGCGACGACGGCACGAAAGGAGTTGAGCGAATCGTCACCCGCGGTGGGCTCCGAGATCGCGCGGAACTCGGGGCACGGCGGGATCGATCGGGGAGGGACACGCCAGGGAAACAGGGCGGCGTCAAACGTAGGCTCGCCCTGCCAAGGACCCCCGGGCGCGTTCGTGCGGAGCGCAAGGTCCGGAGGGTCGACCGGCCGAGCGCCCTCGCCTTCGTACGTGCGAAGCTCCCCGGCCTCAATCTCGAGATCGGCGAGCGAGCTGCGGTACAGCAGCGCGAGAACTGCGGCGTCTTCCGCGTTTTCGATCGACACCCTTCGAGGCGAGAGGTCACTGAGATCCAGCGCGGCCGCGACCGCATACTCACCCTCTATCTCCCGTTCGAAGAAGAAGAGCGCAGATTTGTAGTCGCCCTCGGAGACCGCCCCAGGGATCTCCAAGAACCGCTGGGAGGTTTGGCAACTGAGGCCCAGCGACGCGAGGAGCGCCCCAAGGATGCTTCGAGTGGTCCGTCCTCTCACCCGCGGCGAATATCTCACGAAACACCCGGCCAGGGCGATCGAGCATCCGTGAAGCTCAAAGACCAGTGAGCCACAAAGGGCATACGCTCCCACCGATGTGTACTCCAAACACGAGGCGCCTCTGGCCCGCTCTGAGCGCGGTCCTCTCGGTCGGCCTCGGAGCACTCGCGAGCGCCGATGCGAGTCCCGAGCCAAACACGCGGTGGCGCGTCGATCGGGCGCTACCCGTCCCGGCGTGGTTACACTTCGGGCTCGAGCACCGACTGCGCTTCGAACACCTCGAAGATGAGTTCCGCACGCCCACGCGAGAGAACTCGTCCGCGCTGTCCATGCGAACACTTCTGTCGGCCGAGCTCCGGTTCGAGTCCGTGGTCATCGGCGCCGAGATGCAAGACTCACGCGTGTATGCGAGTGAGACCACACCGCTCAACACGACGCACGGCAACGCGGTCGAGCTCCTTCAGGGCTATGCGAGCCTCCGGCGGAATGGCGTCTTCGCCTCCGGCGACACGACGTGGTTGACGGTGGGCCGCTTCACGGTGGACGCAGGCAGTCGGCGCCTCGTCGCCCGCAACGAGTACCGGAACACCATCAACGGATTCACCGGCATCGACGCCCAGTGGAGCAGCGCGGACGACCATGCGATGCGAGCCTTCGCGGCGCTTCCGGTCATGCGGCGACCTGCGGAGGAGGCCGAGCTCCGCGACAACCTCGTGGTCTTCGATCGTGAGAACGCCAATGCGCTCTTTTGGGGGGTGTTCTTCACCTCGGCGCCCTTCGCAGCGCAGCTGCGGCTCGAGGCCTACCTGTTCGGCCTGCATGAACGAGACGGCCGGGACGCCCCCTCGGCCGATCGGCAGCTCGCGACGCCCGGGGTGAGGTTGCTTCGTCCCGCGGCCGACGGAGAATTCGACTTTCAGCTCGAGCTCATGCTGCAACTCGGCCGCTCGCGAGCGAGCACCCGCGCGAACGACACCGTTGATCTCGAGCATCGCGCGGGCGCTCTCCATGCCTCCGTCGGATACCGGCTGAAGGCCGCCTGGAATCCTCGCTTCATCGTCCTCTACGACTTTGCGAGCGGCGACGGAGACCCGAAGGATGGAACCAACGCTCGTTTCGACACGCTCTTTGGCGCCCGTCGTTTCGACTTTGGTCCGACCGGGCTCTACGGGCCGCTCGGGCGCAGCAACATCAGCTCGCCTGGGCTCCGAGTGGAGCTCTCGCCGCATGTCACGCTGAACGGCTTCGTGGCGTATCGGCTCGTCTGGCTCGCCTCCGCAACGGACGCCTGGACTGCCGCCGGTCTGCGCGATGAGAGCGGACTGTCCGGACAGCACCTTGGTCAACAGCTCGAGGGCCGCCTCCGCTGGAACGTGCTAACGGACAATCTCGCCTTCGAAGTCGGGGCCGCATACTTCGTGCGGGGGGCCTTCGCGACCGACGCACAAGGGGGAGACAACACGAATCCTGTGTTCATCTACTCTCAGCTCACCGGGAAGATCTAGAGCTCATCTCAAAACCCCCGACCGAGGACACACTACCGACGCACGAGCTGGATGAAGCAGCGCGGACAGCTGAAGTGGATGCGCTCGAGGCCAGTGGGCAAGCTGACTCCGGTGCAGGTGCCTCCGAGTTCGGAGAACTGAGCCAGGTACTCAAAGTTGTCGAGCAGGTGGTACCGACCGAGCTCGAGGCCGCTCCAGAGCTGGACGAGGCTGTAGCTGCAGGTGGGACCAGGGAGATCGCTCGCGTGCAGGACCGAGCCCATGACCTCTTGGCCCGAGAAAGGCCAGACGCCGCAGTTCGATTGCTCGACCTCAAACTGGAACTCGACGCCTGCGGCCGCACAGAAGTTGGTGCAGGAGCTCGAACCATCGTCGCACTCGAGGCAGTCGCCGCACTCTGGACATGAAGGAGTCAGGTGGCAGGTGCGTGGATCCGGGCGGCACTCTGCGAGACATTCTCCGTCGATGCAGCTCGTTCCGCTCCGCCCGACTCCCAAGCATGGGTCGGCGATTCGATCGGCGCCGCCGCAGTCGCGCGACGTGACACACGAAGGCGGGCCGGCGTCCGGCTGGAGCCCAGCATCCCCCCTTGGAGGCGGGCCCCCGTCGGAGCAGTCGACGGTGTAGTAGACGCACCGCTCGCTTTGGCAGGTGAAGAAGAAGCCGCAGCCGCAGCCGCTCAGTCCCGAGCAACCTTGCCCCTCTCCGGGCACCGCGCAGTCTTGGAAGTGTCGACACTCGGGCTCACCACCGTCCGGAGGTGCGCTCCGGGCATCGGGCGTCTCTTCGATGACGACTTCGTGGCCGCTCAGGCCAGTTCGCCCGCAGGCAAAGCTCAGGGAACTGACAACGAGCGAGGTGATCAGAAGTCTGAAGAAGCACCGGGACACGATGGCAAGCTGTCATCCCGGACGGGCTTGGTCGAGGCCTCGAGAGGTCTTCGGAACCTGAAATTCGCGAGCGGGCGGCCTCGTTTAGCGACCGGTCCAGTAGGACGCGATCGAGTCACCCACCAGCGGGTGCTTCTTCAGGTTCACGCGGAACTCGGCGCGGCGGTTCTTCGCGTGGGCCTCGGGACCAAAGGAGACCGGGATCTCCTCACCGTAGGAGATCGTGCGGACGCGCGTGCCGTCGAGACCAGCCGACACCATGTACTTCTGGATCGAGTCGGCGCGGCGCTGACCGAGCGCCAGGTTGTACTCGACGGAGCCGGTCTCGTCGCAGTGACCCTCGACCTCCACGTCGAGCTTCGGGTGACGGCGCATGATGCCCACGTTCTTTGCCAGCGCATCGGCGCTGTCCTTGGTAATGAGGGCGGAGTCGAACTCGAAGTGGACCCGCTGGAAGTTCCGCACGAGCTCGGCCGCGGCGGCGCGATCGGCGGCGTGGGGGTCGACCTTGGGGGCTTCCACCGGCGCCGGCGCTGTCGCGCATGCGGCAAATGTGAAGCTGAGGGTCAGGCTGAGTGCGATTCGGTTCATGAAGTCCTCCAGGGTCATCGATGTAGGCCGATGTCCGATGTGCTCCCCATTTTCACCAGATCGATCACCCTGGCAAATTTTTGGCTGATTTCCCCAGGACCTCCGGATTGTCTCGGCGGGCCGGGGCGTTATGCTCGACGCCCACAACCTGCGGCGAGCCAAAGTTGAAGAAAGTGGATCGACGCCATGCCCTGAAGTCCATCGCGGCCGTGCCGGCGGTGGTGGTGACGGGCTGCCGCAGCAACGCCTCCACAGAGGAGAAGGAGCCTGTGCTGCCAGTGAAAGAGCCTGAAGCCTCCCCGGTCCTCGACCGGACGAAGCTCGAGTTCGTCTGGAAGACGCTCGACCCATTCCTGTTCTGCGTCCATCACAACGATCACTACCCAAGGGGCAACGACGCCTTCGGACCGGCGGCCTCACTTCAAGGCCGAGACATGGGCCAAGACTTTGCCGGCAAAGACGGCTGGCGCATGTACCACGGCATGGTGGTGCCCGGCTTCCCGCAACATCCTCACCGCGGCTTCGAGACCGTGACCGTCGTTCGGCGCGGGTTGCTCGATCACTCGGACTCGATGGGCGCTGGCGCGCGCTACGGCGAGGGCGATGTGCAGTGGCTCACCGCCGGCCGTGGCATCCAGCACGCCGAGATGTTCCCGCTGCTCCGAAAAGATCGCGACAACCCGGTGGAGCTCTTCCAGATCTGGCTCAACCTCCCGCGTGCGGACAAGTTTGCGGAGCCTCACTTCACGATGCTCTGGAGCGAGACCGTCCCGAAGCGGACGCTCCGAGACGCGGAGGGCAAGAAGACCGAGGTCGCGGTCATCGCGGGCGCGCTGGCGGATGCAAAAGCCCCCTCCCCTCCGCCCAAGAGCTGGGCCGCGAAGCCACAGGCCGATGTGGCCATCTGGACTTTGAAGCTCGAGCCCGGCGCGAGTTTCGAACTTCCTCCTGCGCGGCAGGGCACCCACCGAATGCTGTATTTCTTCGCCGGCGATACGGTTGAGGTCGCGAACGAGACGGTGAAGCCGGGGTATGGACTCCGGCTTCAGGCCGAACGAAAGGTGACACTCGTCGCCGGTTCAGCACACGCCGAGTTGCTGCTCCTGCAAGGTCGGCCCATCGGAGAGCCGGTCGCGCAGCATGGGCCGTTCGTCATGAACACCCGCGAGGAGATCGTGCAGGCGTTTCATGACTATCAAGAGACACGCTTCGGAGAATGGACATGGGGCCGGAGCGACCCTGTGCACGGCGCCGAAGAGGCTCGCTTCGCTCGGCACGCGGACGGACGAGTTGAGAAGCCGGTCTGAACGATGCGAGGCCGACGTTTCCTTCGGTGGGCCGGCGGGGCCTTCTTGCTCTCGAGTCTCTTGGTCGGATGGGCGGTGATCGACATGTGGAAAGCGATGGGCGCTCGTTCGAGCGGGGCGAGGCTCGAACGACTGCTGAAGTCTCCGCACTTCGAGAACGGGGCCTTTCGAAACAGCTTGCCCGAGCGCACCGACGTGTGGCGCGCCAGCGCGAAGTGGGTGAAGGGCGGCTCACACCGGGAGCCCAGCTCGCCGGTGGCGGTGGAGGTGCGGCAGACCTCCGACTATGACGAGCCGCCGGAGACCGGCCTTCGCATCACCTGGCTCGGTCACTCGTCGATGCTCGTCGAACTCGACGGGCGCCGAGTACTGTTCGACCCGGTGTTTGGCGAGCGGTGTTCGCCCTCGAGCTACTATGGGCCAAAGCGCTTCTTCGCCCCGCCGCTTCCGGTCTCGGAGTTGCCTTCGCTCAACGCGGTGGTGATCTCGCACGATCACTATGACCATCTCGACCAGCCCACGATCGAGCAGCTTCGAGATCGAGGGGTCGCTTTCGTGGCGCCGCTCGGCGTCGGCGCTCACCTCGAAGCCTGGGGCGTGTCGAGCGATCGCATCACTGAGCTCGACTGGTGGGAAGAGACAGCTGTGGCCGGACTCCGGCTCGTGGCCGCTCCGGCGCGGCACTTCTCCGGTCGAGGGCTTCGAGATCGAAACGCCACGCTGTGGGCCGGCTGGGCACTGATCGGCGCCGAGCAACGTGTGTTCTTCAGCGGCGACACCGCGATGTTTCCTGGCTTCGAAGAGATCGGCACGCGGCTCGGCCCATTCGATGCGACGATGATCGAGGTCGGTGCGTACGACGAATCCTGGGCCGATGTTCACCTTGGGCCCGAGCAAGCGGTCGCGGCCCACCAAGCGGTGCGGGGCGAGCTCTTGATCCCGGTGCATTGGGGCACCTTCAACCTCGCGCTTCATGCCTGGACGGAACCCGCGGAGCGACTCATCGTCGCCGCCGAGAAGGCGGGGGTTCGGGTCCTCACCCCCAGGCCCGGTGGTTGGCTCGAGCCCAAGACGTCTGCGCCGGTTGCGCGCTGGTGGCCCGAGGTCCCTTGGCAGACCGCGGAGCAACACCCGGTAGTGTCTTCGGGGCTGGCAACGAACGGCCCTCCCGCGCAAGGTCCCACACGCTACGCCGGTTCTCCCTTGGGGTGGCCTCGCGACTGAGGCGGGCCCGCCCTTGGGCCCGGCGCAACCGGTATGCTAAGGGGGCGAATGCGCATTCTCCCACTACTCTCCCTCTCGGCGCTCTTCATCTCGCTCCCCGCCCTCGCCCAACAGGCGCTGGATCCCGCAGTCGAGAACGATCTGAGCCTCACCACCTACGTGGACAATCTCGAGGGCCCAACCGGCGCCAAGTTCCTGCCGGACGGGCGTTTGATCATCACCGAGCAGTTCTCGGGCAACATTCGCCTCTGGGATGGCAGTCAGCTCACCACCATCGGCACCGTCGCCGTCCAAACCGGGGGCGAACGCGGCTTGCTCGACGTCGCGGTGGACCCGGAGTTCACGACGAGCCGTCGCCTGTACTTCTACTACAGCGCGGGGGGCGCACAGCGCGTGGGCTACGCGACCATGAACGCGCAGACGAACATGGTCGATACCGCCAACATGACGGTGGTGCTCGAGGGCATGGCCGCCGATCGCAACCACAACGGGGGCGCCCTCGAGTTCGGACCGGACGGGTATCTATACATCGGCGTCGGTGACACCGGCTGCAACTGCGGTTGCGCGCCGGGCACCAACACGAACAACTTCTTTCCCACCTGCCTGACCAGCCTGCATGGGAAGATCCTGCGCATCGACCGAGACGGCGGGATTCCGGCCACCAACCCGCTCGTGGGCGTGGCGAGCGTGACCGCCTGCGGCACCGGCAGCGCATGCAATGCCGCCAACGATCCCCTGGCTGGTACAGGTGCCCCGCGCACCGAGATCTACAACTGGGGCCTACGAAACCCCTGGCGCTTCAACTTCGACTCGGAGACCGGCCACCTCTGGATCGGAGACGTGGGCGAGGTGACCTTCGAGGAGATCACGATCTCGACCGGCCCGGGCATCCATCACGGCTGGCCCTATCGTGAAGGCTTCAACGGTCAAGCGGTCAGCACCTGCGGGACCGCCACCCCTCAGTCCAGCGACTGCAAGGAGCCCGCCTTCGAGTATCCGCACAACGAGACGCCGGCCTCGGGCTCCGCCAGCGTCACCGGCGGAGTGTTCTCGAACCACTGCTCGTGGCCTCAGGCTTGGCGCGGGCTCTACTGGTTCGCCGACTACAACAAGAACCGCGTTTGGACGCTCACCCCGAACGCCAACCGCGACGGTGTGACCGGCGGCCGCACGGTGATCGTCCGCAACGCGGGCGGACCCGTTCACTTCACCACTGGACCCGACGGCGCCATCTACTACGTGAACGTCAACTTCGGAGAGGTCATGCGGCTCGCACCGGCCACCCCCGAATTGTGCCCTGGCGACGACGGCGGAGTGCCGAACGACGCCGGTGAGCCCGCGGACGCCAACGACCCACCCGCCGACGGCGGTGGCCCGGCTGATGCTGCCCCCGTGGTGGATGCGGGTGATGCGGGCGCGCGAGACCAAGGGGTGCCGGCGGGAGACGCTGCGCTGCCTGCAGATGGCGGGGCCGGAGCGGACGCCGCGGGCCCGAGACCGGACGCCGCGAGTCCGGCGTCGGATGCGGGCGCTGGCACCGACGCGAACAGCTCGGCTGACGCTGGGGACGGCACCGCGGATGATGGCTGCGGGTGCAGCACCACGGACAGCGGCAAACCCATCACGGCACTCGTGTTTGGTGCTCTCCTCTTGCTCGGCTTCTCCAGGCGGCGACGCTCAGTTCGCGGCTGAGCGCCTGAACACCAGAGCTTGTTCGCGGGCGTCCACTCAAAGCGGTTGGCCAGTCGGCTTCCGCTCGGTAGGGTGCGCTCTTCATGAGTCTCATCGCCGCCCATGGAATCGTGAAGCGTTACGGGCCGACCACGATCCTCGACGGGGTCTCGATCACCATCGAGGAGAAGGACCGCCTCGGCCTCATCGGACGCAACGGAGCGGGCAAGTCGACGCTGACCCGTATCCTCGCCGGGACGGAGGAGCCGGAAGCCGGTGAGCTGATGCGGCGCCGCGGTCTGTCGCTCGCGGTGGTGGAGCAAGCGCCGAAGCTCGAACCTTCGATGACCGTAGAGGCCGCGGTCCTGACCGGCCTCGCCCATCATCAGGCGCTGCACGACGAGCTCGGAGTGATCGAGTCAAGGCTGCAGACTGCGAGCGAGACCGAGCTCTCGGAGCTCATCGAGCATCAAGCGCGTCTACTGTCCTCGATCGAACGGCACGCGGCCTGGAATTCCTCGCATCAGGCCGACGCCATCTCCAACGCGCTTCGGCTCCCCCCAAAGCACCGCACGCTCGGGCAGCTCTCGCTCGGAGAGCTGCGCCGCGTCGCGCTCGCGGTGGGTCTGCTCGAGGCACCCGAGCTGCTCGTGCTCGACGAACCCACCAACCATCTGGATGTGGAGACCATCGAGTGGCTCGAGGTCACTCTGCGCGCGTACCAGGGAGCGCTGGTGCTGGTCACCCACGACCGCTACTTTCTCGACAACGTCGCGACCCGAATCGCAGAGATCGATCGGGGCGAGTTGCGTGCCTACGACGGCAACTACACCGAGTATCTGGTCAAGAAGGCGGAGCGCGCGGCCATCGAAGCCCGCACCGAGCATCATCGCCAACGGGCCATCGAGGCGGAGCTCGTTTGGGTGAGGGCGAGCGCCCCCGCTCGCACCACAAAACAGAAGGCTCGCCTCGACAGGTTCGACGCCGTTGTGGCCAACCGACCCAAAGCCGAAGCCGGAGAGGTGAAGTTTCGGCTGCCCCACCCTCCGAGGCTCGGCAAGACCATCCTCGAGCTGCATCAGGTGAGTAAGGCCTACGGAGATCGCACTTTGGTGCGGAATCTCGACCTTCTCCTCAAGAAAGGGGACCACATCGGCGTGCTCGGTCCCAACGGGGCGGGCAAGACCACCTTACTCCGCATGATTCTCGGAGAGACGACACCCGACTCCGGGGAGATCGTTCGGCCGCCCAACACGGTCGTGGTCTACGCCGACCAAGCACGGGCTGACCTCGACGAGGAGCTGTCGGTGCTCGAAGAGGTGGCGGGCGATGGAGACAAGGTCTACGTCGGCGACACCGCCATTCAGGTGCAGGCCTTTCTCGGACAGCTCCTCTTCTCGGACTCGCTGCAGCGCATGAAGGTGGGCGCGCTCTCGGGCGGCGAGAAGAGTCGGGTCTCACTCGCGAAGGCCCTTCGGCAGGCGGGCAACCTGCTCATCCTCGACGAGCCCACCAACGATCTCGATCTCGCGACGCTGCGTGTGCTCGAAGAGGCCATCGTCGAGTATCCCGGATGCGCGCTCATCGTCAGCCACGATCGGTACTTCCTCGACCGAGTGACCACCGCGATCTTGGCCTTCGAAGGCGACGGCCGCGTAGTGCTCTACGAAGGCAGTCATCAATCGTACCGAGACCGGCTTTCAGCCTCGGCCTCCGCCAAGCTGGCCACCGAGCCTGAACCGGAGCGCAAGGAGACCCGCCCCGCCGTAGAGAAGCGCTCGAATCCGGCGATCAGTGCCCGCAAGAAGCGACGCTCCTGGAAGGAGGAGCAGGAATGGAAGGGCATGGAGGCCGCGATCCTGAGCGCCGAGGACGGTGCCTCGAAGATCGAGCAAGAGCTGTGTGACCCCGAGAGCGCGAGGAAGCTCGGCGCTGGTCTCCCCGATCGCATGCAAGCGCTCGAGCGGACCAAGCGCGAGGTCGAGCGCCTCTACGCGCGCTGGGCGGAGCTATCCGAGCTCGAAGCCTACGGATGAAAAGGGGACAGGCACCTTTTTCGGCGGCGATCGCGAGCGCCGAAGCGCTTCAGCGAGAGGTTCGGCGGCGACGGACCACGAAGCTCCCTGCAAAGAATGCGAGCAGCGCCCACTGAAGCGGGTGAGCCAAAGACGGGGCGAGCGCGCGGCAGCCACCATCGTCGGCGGGCTCGGTCCCGGCATCCGGTGCGGCGACCCCAGCGTCGACGGCGGGCGCAGCAGCGTCTGCAGCGGGGGTACCAGCGTCGCGCGGGGGCGCGCCGGCGTCCTGAGCCGGAGCCCCGGCGTCCTGAGCTGGAGCCCCGGCGTCCTGAGCTGGAGCCCCGGCGTCGACCGAGGGCGTGCCAGCGTCGACGGCGGGCATGCCGGCGTCGACCGTGCAGTTGGGGACCGCCGTCCACGAGGTCTGCGTGGGCGGGCTGCACTGCTCGCAGCTATTCGCGGGGTTCATCTCGCCGTTTTGGTAGCAGACCGCGCTGATGAGGCAGCAGTTGGAACCACAGCAGATGGCGGACTCATCCACGCTCACCTCGCCCGAGGGCTCGACGGTGCAAGCGGAGGCAATGAGAGCTAGGGTCGTGAGGGTCAGGGTCGCGAGGATGTTTGGAAAGCGCATGGGTCGGCACAATGATGCGACTCGGTCTCAGTGTCAACGATTGGGCCTGGTGCTTCTCCTGATTCTGTCGCCCGCGCTTGCTCACGCGCACAACCGTCCAACATCTCTGACCCGAATCCTCCTTCATCCGGACGAGCCCGGACACATCATCGCGGTGGCGACCTGGGGAATGGCCCTCTCGGAGGACAACGGCGCGAGCTGGCAGTGGCTGTGCGCCGCGGCGTTTGCGGTGGACCCCCGCTTCGAGGACCCAGGGGCCGTCTGGACGCGCGATGGGCGACTTCACGTCGCGACCTATCTCGGTCTCCGACAGGCAAGCGCTACCCTGCCCTGTCAAGTCGACGCGCCGGAGGGGAAGCTGGGCGAGGGCTTTGTCATCGACGTGAGCACCGGTCCCGGCGGAGAGCGTGCCTATGCACTGCTCTCGGATCTCAACGACGACGACATCCTCTACGCCAGCACGAGTGTGCCCGGACAGTTCGAGGCGCTGCACCGGAACTTCGACCTCTTGCTCGGACGAGTGCGCGTGGCGCCCTCCGACCCCAGCCACCTCTACATCAGCGCGGGTCAGGTTCGCTTCGCCGGGCAGCCGTATCGAACGTTCCTCCTCGCCTCCACGGATGGTGGCCGCACCTTCGAGCGACACGAGTTTACGCTCGAGGGGAGCGAGAACCTCCTGCTGCTCACCGCGGTGAGCCCGACGAATCCGAAGCGAGTCTTCGGCGAAGTCGTCGGCTTCGACGGCCAGGCCGCCCTCGAACGCATCGTGCGCTCGGATGATGGCGGCCTGACCTGGCAAACCGTACTCGAGGCGCCCGACGCGCGCTCCATCGCGATCTCCGAGGACGGCATGACCGTCTTTGTGGGCAGCACGCTCGGCGGTCTCTGGCGCTCCACGAGCGGCGGCGCGCGCTTCGATCTCGTCAACCCGAGCGTTCACGTGCGGTGCCTCACTTGGGACCGAGGCCAGTTGTACATCTGCACGAACACCGAGCTCGACGGCTACGGGCTGGGCGTCTCATCCGATCGGGGCGAGACCGTCTCGCCGAGGCTGCGCTTCAGCGAGATCACCGGCATGGCGCCCTGTGCGAGCTGCAGCACCGCTGGATTCATCTGCCCCGCCTGGACCGGCGACGTGATCTACGACCTCGAGCTCGACGCAGCCTTGCCCGAGGGTTTTGATCCCGACGGGGGGACGGGCGCCCCCCGCGACCTCGGCCCTTTGCCTGCGCCTTGTCCCGAGCCAGACGCGAGCAGCCTCGGGCCTGAAGTCCGCGCGATGCCGGCCACGGACGCTGGGGTCGTGGCTGTTGAGCCCGAGAGCTGCGGGTGCCGCACGCCGGACCAAGGCCCGCGAGTGGCCTGGCCCTTTGCGCTCCTCCTGTGGTTACTGGCCCGAAAATGCCGCACGTAGAGACCGACTGACCGAGACCCGCTTCGCTGCTATCTTGACGCCATGGTCAAGATCCCACCCGGCGGGTCACGCGTCGAGACCACCATCCCCGCCGAGACCAAAGAGACCCGAGGCTCGGCGAGCACGACCTCCACCGACGGATCGAGCTACGAGCCTGCCATGAGGGGCCAAGAGAACCACCGGCTCTTTCCCGGTCGAACGCTCCCGGCTCAGACCTCGTCGACCGGCGAACGAAGCGAGCTCCACGCCCCTTTGAACGTCCACCCGTCAGAGCCGGGCGGTCCGGGCGAGATCATGATCGCCACCTACAACATCGAGAACCTCTTCGACGCGAAGGACGACCCGAAGTCCGCAGACGAGGAGTTCACGCCAAACGGCGCCATGGCCTGGACCGACGCGAAGATCGACCGAAAGGTCGCGAACCTCGGCCGAGTCCTGAAGTCCACCAACGGGGGCCGAGGGCCGGACATCCTCGCCCTGGTCGAAGTCGAGAACCATGCCGTGGTTACGAGGCTCAAGGACAAGGGGCTCGAAGGACTCGGCTATCAGTCCGTCGCCCACGTCGAAGGCGAGGATCACCGCGGCATCGACAACGCCATCATCAGCCGCTTCCCGCTCACCGAGCCCGCCAAGCTGCACCCGGTCCACGAGCCGGGCTCCGCGCTCTGGGGAAACAAGTCCACGCGCGGAGTTCTGGAAGCCACGTACGAGGTCGATGGACACAAGCTCACCGTCTTCGTCAACCACTGGCCCTCGAAGCGAGGCGGCGAGTCTGCGGAGGCTCAGCGCCTACAGGCCGGCACGAAGCTGCGCGCACTCGTCGACGAGCTTCGTGTGCGCGATCCGGCGCGCGAGATCGTGTTGCTCGGTGACTTCAACTCGAACTTCGGCGAAGCCCCGCTCGGTCCACGCGGGCTGGGCGCCTCGGAGGACGCGAAGGCGGTTCGGTCGGGGGAGGCCAGCATGCTCAACACCACGCCGAAAGGGCCGCGCATGGGCACGCACTACTATCACCCGAAGGACGAGTGGAGCACCTTCGATCACATCTTGGTCTCACCGACACTCCTCGATGACCAAGGGCTCGCTTGGGTGCCTGGCTCCACACAAATCGTCAAAGAACCCTTCATGGTCAACGCAAAGGGCGCCCCCAAGCGTTTCTATCAACCTCGCACAGACCCACGAACTCAGCCGCTCGATGGAACCGGCTTCAGTGATCACCTGCCGGTCGTGGCGAGGCTTCGCCGAAAATCTCCGGCGTAGGCGGGAAGCGGTCCAGTAACCCTCGATTCCGCGCTCCTAACGTTTCCTCTCGCTTTCAACGAGCGCGGAGCTTTGATACAGCGCGAGACATCCTCCCACTCGTGCTCACCGCGTTGGCCTTGGGTTCACCTTCGCCGCCAGACCCTCCCCCCATTGAATGGAACGAGGCGTGGCCAAGAGTCGACGCGCGCGACTACGCCATCGTGGGAGGGCTGTTCCTCTCGGCCTTCGCCACCCGAGTGCTCATCCCCACCCAGAACGGCTGGGCCGGCACGCTGTTCTTCGACGAGCCCATCCGAGACTGGCTGAGGGTCGAAGACCCTGACACCCAGCTCACCATCACCGATGTCAGCGACATCTTTCAGCTCGGTGTTCTCGCGTATCCCATCGTCGTCGATGCGGCCATCATCGCCTCGCTGCAGGAAGACAACATGGAGCTCGCTGAGCAGCTCGCGATCATGGATCTCGAGTCGCTCGGACTCACCACGTTCATGATCGCACTCTCGAAGGCCGTCGTCGGCAGAGCCAGGCCCGGGGTGGAGCCCTGCCCGGGCAGCGAAGACGACTTCTCGTGCCGCAACGGCATCAGCCGCCAGAGCTTCGTGTCCGGCCACACCGCCGCCGCCTTCACCAGCGCCGGTCTGATCTGCGTCCACCACGAGCACCTCAATCTGTATCGCTCGAGCTGGGCCGGCCCCGTAGCCTGTGCTGCCGGTCTCGCCCTCGCGACCGTCACCGGTGGTCTCCGGGTCATCTCGGATCGTCACTACGCCTCGGACGTGCTCGGCGGCGCGGTGCTGGGGCTGTTGTCTGGGTACTTGCTGCCCAAGCTCGTACACTTCCGTGAGCGATCCCATGAAGCGCCACGGACCGGGCCCATCCTCGGGCAAGTCGATCTCTCCGGCCTCGGCGGGCTCAGCTCCTTCGGCGACACGCCGGAAGGCGTAGGGGGGGCGCGTCTCGCGGTGCGGCAACAACTCCCGCTCTCTCTTCAAAGTCTCATCCTCGACTTCGCAGCCAGCGCTCGCGCCATCCGCTCGGGCCAAGACAGCACCGAGGCTAGGCTCCGCGGAGACCTCCGACTGTTCTACGACGCCGTGGGCTTGGGTGTTGCCGTCGACTACTTCGCCGAGCGCAGCGCGGACGCAAAGCTCGCGGCCTTCGGGCTGTACCCGACGCTCTCCGTCGGATACCTCGAGCGAGAGTCCATGGTGCTCCTCTCGGCGCGCTGGGGCCGCGTCCTCGGCGAACCGTACCAAGAGATCGGCGGACGTCTCGAGCTGGGGGTGCTGTCCCATGTCTCGGTCGCGGTCGAGGTCGAGACACGGGTGCCGGATACGAGCGGGGCCGAGATGCCCGCGAGCACGCGCTTCCTCGGCTCGCTGGGTGGACGGCTGCCGTGGTAGGCTCCATGGCGTGGCGCTGACTGTCGGCATCTCGCTCGCGCTGCTCCTGCCCGCCACCTACTCCATCGTCGCGGTCGACAGCACGGACGGAACCATCGGATCGGCCGGCGCGTCGTGTGTGGGTTCGAACGTCATCCGCATCCTCGGCTTTGTGCGAGGTCGAGGGGTGGTGCACGCGCAGGCGTACCTGAACCCTGAAGGTCGCGACTACGCGGTGGCGAAGCTTCGCGAAGGCCAAGACCCCGCGGACATCTTGGCGAGCATCACTGCACGGGCGTTCGACCCGGACGCAGCCATGCGCCAGTACGGCATCGCCGATCGCGAAGGAAGACACGCGGCTTTCACCGGCGCCGAGAACGGGACCTACGCCGGTCACCATAGCGGCTTCGACGGACGCCATGCTTGGTCGGTGCAAGGCAACTTGCTCACCGGCTCGCCGGTGCTCGAACGCACGCGGGATGCTTTCCTATTAGGGGCATGTGACCTGCCGGAGCGACTGCTCCGCGCCATGGAGGCTGGCGCGGAGAACAATGAGGGAGACGCACGCTGCACGCCGGGCGGTCTTCCGGCCGACAGCGCCTTTCTCGCGGTGATCTCGCCGGATGACCCGAGCCAGGATCTCACCCTCACGGCCGATGAGGCCGTGCTCGTGAGTCCGATCGTCTCACTGCGCGCGCAGCTCGAGGTCTGGCGAGAGAGCCATCCGTGCATCTTGCCGGTCGAAGATGCCGGTGAACCATCGCCGCCAGACGCCAGAGCCTCGAGCCCAAACGACGCGGGCAGCGTCGAGGATGCTTCCTTGCTCGACGCGGGCGAAGACGAGGCCGGCGCTTCGTGCCAGAGCGTGGGCTCCGGCGCAGCGGAGGCCGGCGTCCTTTGGCTGTTGTTGCTCACGCCTCTGGGGTGGCCCCGGCGGGCTCAGCGCCGGGGCAGGCCGGACAGAAGCGTATCACCCAGACCCAGCACCAGCTCGGCGCCCGACGGACCGAGCAGTCCGAGTGTCACGAGCTCGTTGTCGTAGCCAGGCCCTCGCTCCGCCACCTCGAGCCCGAAGGTCTCGCGCGCATTCACGTAACCTAGGTAGTCACCACCCAAGGCAAGAAGGAATAGTCGGAAGCCCAGCTTCGCGGTTCGTTGCCGCCAGGCCCGGCCGAGATGCCCAGCCAACTCCACCGGCAAACCGAGGAGCGCGGCCTCGCCCACGACGCTGAGCTCGAAGCTGAAGCGAGGACGAAGAGCCGCCTGGGCGACGGGTGACCACAGGACGAGCCCCGGCAGGAGCTGGACCGAAAGCCTGGGAAGCGGGAGCTCCACTTGGGTCGCGATGAGCAGCCCCGACGGTCGCGCATTCGCACGCGCCTCCGAGAGGGCCTCGAAGAGTGGTTCGGTCAGCCCTTCGGCCATGGCCTCGAGGGTGGCCACGCGAGGCTCGGCGTTTCCCACCGCGCCGGCCGCGAGTCCGAGCACATCCAGCGCTCGACGTTCGAAGCGCGCCGCGAGCTCCCCCGGATAGTCGGCGGAGATCTGCCGATGTTCCTCGCGAAAAATCACGGGATGACAGGCGTGGTTGACGAGCGCCGCTCGGCCGCCCGCTTCGAGGTGTTCGAAGTAGAGCACCAAGAGAGCGTCATCGACCGGCGCGCCGGTGCGAACGCGATTTGCGCAGAGACCGGGCGCTCGTGCTTCGGCACTTCCTATCCTGGCCGGCGCCATCTCAGCCAGCGCAAGACGAGCGGCGTCTACATGCGCATCCACCACCGCCTCGAAGGCCGGCGCGTAGAACTCGCCCGTCGTGAGTTCGAAGAGGAAGTGCGAGACGTATCCGCCTAAACTCGAATGTGTATGCGAAGCGGAGAACCGCACGCGATCCGGGGGCACTTCGTCGCGGAGCCGACGACGCACCTCGTCGGCGAGACCTCGGTCGACCGCGATCAGATCTGCTACGAGAAAGAGGAGCGGCGCTCCGCCCTCGTGGGAGATCGAAAACGCACGAACGCAGACCGGATCGCGGACCCCTTCGTGTGCTCCATCACCCCGCCGGTATCCAGCCAGCGGCGCCCCGTCGGGCACGTCGATCTCGACCCTGGACCAGCCCGCAAGAAACGCCGCCTCGTGGCCCTCGAACTGATGCACGGCCGCCTTTATCCGCGACTGGCCCAAGACATAAGCCGGGCTCCGATAGGGGGTGCGTGCATCGACCGGCCCGCAGCCGGCCGCGGCGGCCAAGAACGCGAAGAACCAGCGGCGCATCATCGCTCCATGAGCTCGACCGTAAACATCATCGTCCGCGGCAACTCGCTCTCCAGCGCCGCTCGCGCGTCGCGATAGGGCTCGTCGTTGAGCTCACCAATCTCGTTTCCGAAGTCCAGCAGGTTCGCGCCGAGCAGCGCGAGCCGGAGCTGCACCTCTGCGTCCACCTCGATGATGTAGCTGAGCTCCACGTCGAAGTTCAGCATGAAGTCCTCGCGCGGACCGGTGAACGGGCGCGTGTATTTCAGCGGTGAACCGCGTGTGGTGCCGAAGGTGGTCGCCACCTGACCGCCGCTTTCGTGATAGTTGTAGTAGCCAAACGGTTGGCCGTCCCGATGCGCGACTGTGACGGTGCCCCAAAGTGCATCCCAGATGCGAAGGCCGCCCGCCATGCGGAAGACAAAGGCGCGATCGTTGTCGAGGTTGGCTCGGCTCTTCACCGAAGCGTTGGGGTTGGCGCTCGAGTAGTCCACGAGACCGATGTCGTTGCCATAGGGCCCATTGAGCGGCGGAGGGTGACCGATGGAGTTCAGCACCGAGAAGCTCAGCACGAAAAAGTGCTCTTCGGGGACCACCCGCTGAAACTGGATGTGCGCCCCAAAGTAGATCGGCGTCTCGTCCTTGGGCACTTCCTCGAGCACAAACCGCGTCTTACCGTCACCGAAGTAGTAGATGCCATCCACGCTGCGGCCGTAGCCCTCGGCGCCCCCATCGAGCTGAAGACGATGGGTGTGATCGAAGAGCTCGAAGATGCCCTGGCCCGCGAAGCGCCAGCCCTTGCCGAGCTCGCTCTCGAAACCCAGAGCGCCGGTGTAGGCGTTCGTCGGCGCCAAGTTGGACCCCACGCGTGCAAAGGCGCCGCCCACCGTACGCAAGAGGCGGCCGTCTGTGAGGCGCTCCGAGACCCGCATGAGCTCGGGATTCAGGCTCGACGCAAGCTGAGTGGTGATCGGCACGGGTGACTTGGACAACAAGACGAAGGGCCGAAAGGCCGGGGCCACGTCGAGGAAGAGCTCGACGTCAAGTCCAACGTCGAGAAAGGAGAGCGATGTGTTCGAGCCAGGGTGGGCGTGAAAGGCGGCGAGATAGCCGTCGAAGGAAAGCTGAGCGAGGCCGAGCTGCTCCTCGTGCAGAAAGCCGACGCGATGCTGACCTATCCAGGTGACTGCGGTCTGCGCGTCGACCTCCACGACCCCGTAAGGACGCCCCTCGAAGGTGAGCGCGTGTTCACTCCGTGCGCGATCGGGGGAGTGCAGCAGCGCCCGCAGCTCGGACTGCATGTAGACCGGACCCATGCGGTCAGCGAGCTCGAGCCGAAAGGCCTGAGTGCTCCCGGGCGGCGCGAAGGGAAAGACGCCCTCCCCGTCGAGGTCCACCAGCTCGCGAGAGAAGTTCGGCACGTTGGCGGTGTGATCGTAGTGCTTGATCGTCAACCCGAAGCGCAGGTCTTCTTGCCGAACTCCGATGAACACCCCCGCGGTCTCCTGCGTGAGCGTCTCGGACGCGCGGTAGTAGCGCTCCGCGAACAGATGACTCCTCGCGCGATACTCGAGGAGCCCATAGACCACGCGACTTCGATCCGTGGGCGCAAGTTCGAAGACCCCGCTCACGCGGGTGTACGTCTCGTCGAACCCGCCCACGTCCGTCGGGTCGTGAGAGGGAAAGTCGAGATAGTGCCGCACACCGCGGTCCACCTCGACCGCGTAGCGCAGCGGCTGCCCCAGCACTCGGGCGGTCTGGTCCATGAGATGCAGTTGAACTCGATCGCGAAAGCGTCTGCGATCATCCGGTGGCCGCGGAGACCGCTCGAAAGAGTGAATCCCGGAGAACGCCTCCATGACGGGATAGGCCAAAGGGAAGATGCCTCCGAGGCTCGAAGCGGTGACCACCGCCCCGGCGAGGCGTTTCGGCCGGTCCGGGCGCGGCGCGACGAAGAAGCTGACTCCGCCCGGCCCCGGCGTGTGTGCGCTCGCACCATGCTGAAGTTCGAGCGCCGAGAGGAATCGAAACGGAACCTTGAACGCCGCGGCGCCGTCGAAGAGCGGGTCGGAGATGTTCAGACCCTCGAGCTGCCACTGGGTCCAGAAGGCGGAGCGCCCGTAGATCGACAAAAGCTCCGGATCCACATCCGAGAACCCCGCGCTCTCTTCGAGCGCGAACATGGAGGGCAAATAGAACTGCTCGAACAGGGCATTGTAGGACGCACTCGAAGGCAGCGTATGAAGCAGGGCTTCGAGTCTGGATGGGGAGCGCAGCAAGATGTCGCCTTCCGGAGCCGCATCCACGGAGCGCGCCGCGCAAAGCGTGATCAAGCAGACGGCGAGCTTGTCTCCTCGCCGAGCTTTCCATACCCTCCTCATCAGCCTTGGCTGATATCGCTCACGCCGCTTGGACGCCACGCCAAAAGACGCTCGTTCTGGTCGCGATCTGTGGGCTGCTCGGATGCGCGGGGCTCGAGCCCCACTCGGAGCCGCCGCTTTCGGCGGTGCTTTCAGAGGCTCGGCTCATGTTCGTGGGGGCCCACCCGGACGATGAGACCCTCGCAGGTCCCATCTTGGCCCGAGCGTGTCTAGCCGAAGGCCGCCCGTGCCGCATTGTGCTGCTCACTCGGGGTGAAGGCGGGCGCTGCGACCGCATCTCGGGCTGCGGGCCAGACCTCGCGCAGTTTCGAGCGAGAGAGATGGAGCGCACAGCGAACGGATATGGCGCAGAACTCGTGATGTTCAACTATCCGAACGCGAAGCTCCCCTGGTCGAGTTTTCCGAGCGTGGCCGAGGTACGCGAGATCTGGGAGAAGGTGGGTGACCCGGTGCGAGAGGTCGCGGCTCAGATCCGGAGCTTTAGACCCACCGTCCTCCTGACCTTCGACCCCGAGGGCGGCTTCACTGAACACCCCGAACATCGACTCTCCGCCCTGCTCACCGATCTCGCCCTCGAGCTCGCGGCCCGCGAAGAAGCGACCGAGCTCGGCTCGCCGCACGCGCCCGAACGTGTGTACCGCGTGCTCAACCGCTACTGGCTCCCACGCCTCCTGGGCTCCGCCGATCCAACGACGCCCAACGAGGTCTTCGACACGCATGTGTCCTGCCTCCCGTACCGCGCAACCTGTCTCGATGCCGCACTGCATTTGACGCGGCTTCACGAGAGCCAAAAGAAGGACATGGAGCTCGTTCGGTCGCTCAGACCGCAGATGGGCTGGCTGTATCTCCGCCTTCATCGTCCGTGAGATCAGGCTCGACGAAGCTCCACACGACCTCGGGCCGAAGCTCCTCGAGTCGACGCTCGAAGCGATTGATCAGATCCGAGAGCGCGAGCACGCGAAGCTCGGGATCGGGCCGGATCTTGAGCGCCACCATCACCTGACCCGGCCCTTGCTGCACGGTGAGGATGCGCAACAAAGGGCCCAGCTCAGGGAACTCTGTGAGCACCTGACGGACTGCGCTCTCGATGACCGGATCCGCACGCTCACCGATGAGCAAAGACTTGACCTCCGCGGCGAGAAACACCGCCACGAGCACGAGCACGACGCCGATGGCGAGGCTGCCGCCCGCATCCCAACGAGGGTCTCCGGTGAAGTGGGCGAGCGTCAGCGCCGCGAGCGCGAACGCGAGCCCGATGGTCGCAGCCGAGTTCTCGCCCATGACCACGACGAAGTCCGAGTCTTTGGTGTCTCGAACGTAGCGAACAAACGGCACCACCCCCCGGCGCTGATTGGCCTCTTTCACGTTGGAGAAGGTAGCGTAGCCCTCGAGCGCGAGAGAGAAGAGCAAGATGCCGACCGCGAGAAGGATGTTCTCCACCGGCTCGGGATGCTGGATCTTGTGGATGCCCTCGTAGATGGAGAACACCCCGCCGCCGGTGAAGAGCAAAAGCGCCACCATGAAGGACCAGAAGTACAGCGCCCGCCCGTAGCCGAGCGGATGGCTCTCGCTGGGCGGAAGCCGAGAGCGTTTCACGCCGAGGAGCAGGAGCAGCTGATTGCCGCAGTCGGCGCCCGAGTGGATCGTCTCCGCGAGCATGGCCCCCGACCCCGTGTAAACGGCCGCTACGCCTTTTGCGGCAGCGATCACCGCGTTGAGCACCAGGCTTTGGATAATGTGCGCAGTCGAATCCCCGGCCACGGCCCCTCCTAACCCGAGAGCACCGGAAAGAGAACACGGTCGCCGATCCAGAACGCCGGTTGACACGCTCCGCCTACAACGCGATGCCAAGCGTGTGAACGTTCCCGGCCTCGACTACGGCCCCTGGGTGATGGAGGGGCTGCGTTTGGTGATCCGCCGGGTCCTCGAGCAGGTCGCCCAGCACGGACTTCCGGGTGATCACCACTTCTACATTACCTTCCTCACGCGCTCGCCGGGCGTAGTGCTGCCGCTACGGCTCCTCGAGCGCTATCCAAGTGAGATGACGATCGTGCTCCGCAGTCACTTCTGGGACCTTGCCGTGGAAGACGCGGGGTTCTCGGTGGGGCTCTCGTTCGATGGTCAGTCCGAGAAGCTGAGGGTTCCCTTTGCGGCTCTCGTGCGCTTTGTCGATCCGTCGGTGCAGTTCGGCCTGGAACTCGTGCCGCCCGCGCCCGAAGCGCCCGTGACCCCCGAGCCCGAAGTGCCCGATGAGCCTTCCCTCGGTGAGAACGTTGTCCGGCTCGATCGCTTCCGTCCTCGTTGAAACGGTCAGCCTCGCTTCTGTCCCCGCCCGGAGGATGACGCCGGTGGCCTTCGAAGCAGCTCACCGACGCCCTTTCGCGTTGCGGCCTCGAGTGCGTCTCGATCTCGGGGGGCGCCAAAGGAGATCCGACTCGAAACCTCGAGCCGCGAGCTCTCCATGAGCTGGAGACTCACCCGGTATTCACCGTCCACGAGCTCAATCGTACCGGTGGCGAGCTGCTTGGTCTTCAGCATGTCGCGCACGGAAGCCGACCAGTCTTCGCTCTCGGCGCTGAAGGCCTGGCGCCCCTGCTCGAGCTCGATCACCTTCCGAAGTGACTCTTGCGTCACGACCTGGAAGCCGCCCTGCCTCGTGAGTTCCGCGGCGAACAGCTCCATCATGAACGACTTCGTCTCCTCGTCCACGCCCTGACCCGCGAACGAGGTGACCGCGATCCGAGCGGGCACGTCCTGAGCCTGCGCGGGGGCGGCAACAACGGAGCCCAGCGCGAGCAGCGAGAGCTGGATGCACTTCATACCTCTACCTCCGTCCGTTCCGAACGAGACGTCTGGAGTCGAACCTTTCCCCGGCGCGAGGTCAAACTGTGCCTCGCGGCTGATCCGAAGCAGGAGGCACACTGGGGCGGAGCTGGGGCGGAGGACTCGAGGCCAAGACCGTGACTTCGCTCGCGGACATCGGCCTCGCCAGGAGGAAGCCCTGAGCGAAGTCACATCCGCGTTCCTGCAGCCATTCGAGCTGTTCGTTCCGCTCTACCCCTTCCGCGACGACCTCCAGCCCAAACAGCTTGGCGAGCTGAACGAGGAGGTCGAGAATTGCCACGTCCCCCGAATCCACCCCGATTCCGTCGACGAAGGAGCGATCGAGCTTCAAGTGAGAAGCGGGCAAACGTTTGAGATACGCGAGCGAAGAGTGCCCCATGCCAAAGTCGTCGAGCGCCGCCTTAAACCCGAGCGCGCGCAGGCCGCGCAGGAGCTCCGCGCTCCGTTCTGGGTCGCGAATGGCCGCGCTCTCAGTGATCTCGAGAACCACGCGGTCCTTCGCGAGCGGATGCTCCATCGCCAGAACACGCATCCACTCGAGAAAGCTCGGATCCTCGAGCGTTCGTGCGGACACGTTGGCGGCTGCCCAGAGATCGATCCCACCTGCGTCCCATTCTTCGAGCTGCAGAACCACCTGCTCGAGCATCATGCGGTCGAGGTAGACGATCTGGCCCGTCACTTCAGCCGTCCCGACGAAGGTCATCGCGCCAAGAAGCCCTCGTTGCGGGTGCTTCCAACGCACGAGCGCCTCGACCCCGACCATCTTCTGACGCTGGAGCTCGAAGATGGGCTGAAAGTGGGGCAGCAGCTCCTTGCCGGCGAGCGCGCGCCAGAGCTCCACTTCGAGCTCGCGCTCCCGCTCCGGATCTTGAACCGGGTCATAGTGCATGATGCGCGCAGACTGCGTTCGCGCGAGATCCGTGGCGCGCTCGGCCCTTCGGATCAGCCCCGAAGCGCCTGAGCCTTCGTGCGGCCACGATGCCACGCCCACCCGGCTCTTCATTCGGATGCTCCCGTGTGCGCTTGGAATGGCTCGCTCCGCCGCCTCCGCCAGCGTTTCCGCCAAGCCGATCGCCGCCTCGGCCGTGCATCCCTTGGCGAGGAGTCCGAACCTGTCTCCCCCCAGAAAGACCAAGAGCGTCCCCTCCGGCGCGGACGCGACGAGACGCTGACCCACCTCACGCAGAAGTCCCAAAGCGAAGTCTCGTCCGTAGCCGTCCTCGATCGTCTTGAACCGACACAACTCGACGAGGAACAGGGTCGCAGGGCGAACGCCGAGAGCCTTGACCGCGCCATCGAGCAGACGACGATTCGCGAGGTCGGTCTCTGGGTCGTGGGTGGCCAGGTGGTGCAGCTGTTCGTTGGCACGGCTGAGCAGCGAAGTCTGATGGCGAAAGACCATCCCCACCGCCATCGCGGTGCCGCAGAGGAACCAACCAGCGAGCCCTTCTAGGCCAAGACCGAATCGAGAGGCCACGAGCGTAAAGCTGAGCGGCGCCATCGCCGCCACCCCACGCCATCCATCGATCGCGATCGTCACCAAGATCGGAAAGAAAAAGAGGACCACGTAGGTGGAGACGCCGGCGTCGACCCGCATGGGCAGGCTGCCGGCAAGGTCCGCGTACCACGCCCAGTACGGAACGAGCGCGAACAGATGCAGGCGGATGAAGTGCATCGGAAAGCGAACACGCGAGGCGGCAAACAGACCGATGGTCAGGGCCGCGTAGACGCCGAAGCCGAGGACGTCGGCCCGAGCTCCGTCCAGGGCGAGCAGAGGCAGCGCCATGGCGAGGACCACGCCCGCGAAGATCCAGTAGCGTTCGAGGAGCCAGTCGTGCGATTCGAGGTGAAGCGGCGCAGTGAGTGAGAGCCGCATCACCCCATTGTGTCTCGCGGTTGAGCACTCAGCAATCCTCCGTGCAATCCGCAGCGAAGGTACTCGTATGGGCGTGTCAGATGATGGAGGACGGCGTCCGGGCGCGCTCCCACCGCGGGGCACATCCGACGACCCGACATCGGATGCTCGCCCGCGCCACCAGGTCAATCGAGCGTCGTGGCCTTCACGCGGCGCCCGCTCACCGCGATGCTCCCCTCCTTCGCCATCTTCTGCAGCGCGCGAGAGATCGTCCCGACCGACAGGCCGAGCAACTCCGCGAGCTCATCCCGCGACAGTGGCAGGTGAACCCACTCGTCTTTGCCCGCCCCCTGAAGGAAACGCGCGATCGTATCGCGAACGCGCTCCTCCGCCGACATCGCCCCGAGTCGAACGAGGCTCGTCTTCAAAACCCCGATCTGCTCGATCAGCGCCTGCCGAATCGCGTCGGCCTGCGCTGGAGCTCGATCGATGAGTTCGGTCGTCGGCACCACGCAGACACGAGCGGAGCACAGAGCGCTGGTCGTGGTCTGGTACGTGGAGGTCGAGAGCGCCTCGAAGCCCGCGATCTCGCCCGGCGCCAGAAGTCGCACGAGCTGCTTGCGGCCATCGGGCAGATGGATCTCCTCCTTGAGGAAGCCCTCGATCAGCGGGAATACGTAGTCGCTTCGAGCGCCCTCCGCCGTGACCACATCCCCGGCGCCAAGGAGGCGATGCCCCGAATCTAGACCACCTTCACAGTGCTCGCACCGCGAACTCGGCGACAAGCCGTGCCCCAGCACCGGACAGCCCTCCCGTTTCCGCATCGGCGACAACTATACACCACCGTTCATGCTGAAGTGAAAGACGGGGTGCGGCCCAAGATCGAGATCGAACACCCGCTCGATCCGACGACCCCGCAAACACGAGAGGGCAATCTTCCTGCCCCACTCGACCTCTGGCAGCCCAGGCACGCGGAGCTCTCCCTCGGGTGATCTGCCCGGTCTTCGACCGCTTGCCAAGCGCGGTTCAGTCCCACCAAGCTGCGCGAAGGAACACGAAGAATGCTCGGCCGAAAGACACCTTCGAAGAACCTCGTCTTGAGCGTGGGGGGCATGACCTGTATGGGCTGCGCCGGGCGTCTCGAGCGCACCGTCAAGAGCGCGCCCGGCGTCGAGTCGGTGGAGGTCACCCTCGAACCTGGGGCGGTGAAAGTGAGCGGCGCGGTGTCGGAAGACGAGCTCGCGGCGCTGGTCGTGAAGGCAGGCTTTGTGCCGCGGCCCGGCCAACCTGGATGAGCGGTGCCCCGCTCGCGCACCGAGCGCCGGCGCACGCCCCATTTGCCGAAAGCCAGCGCGAGTCGTAAGGTCCGCCCGTGTACGAGGAGGCCCCGGGGACGAAGGTCTTGGCCAACGAGGTGGCCCGGACGCTACAGGTCTTCGCCCGAGCCGCTCGCGCTCGCCAGCTCTACCAGCCCAACAACGTCGTGCTCGTGCGGCTCATGTCCGATCTGGGCGCCGCATTTCAAGCAGTTCTCCAGAAGTCCCCGGAGCTCTCGCTGCGGGTCCGCGCCGACGCGTTCGTCCTCCAGGGGGAGCCCGTGCTCGAAGAGCCAAATCCCGACGACTCCATCCCTTTCACCTTCTTTCGAGATGGGATTCGTCGACTGGACATCCAGGCGGGCCTGACGGCCGAGGAGATCGAGGTACTCGTCGCGGCGACCACTGCCGGGGTTCGGTACACTGGGCTCGGTGATGACCTCGTCAGCTATCTGTGGCGACACGACCTCGAGCACCTCCGCTACGTCGTCGTGGACACCGCCATCGTCGACGCGCCGGGTGGTGCGGCTGGGGCCGACCCCAAGACCGGAACCGCCGACGAGCTCGACCGAGAGATCGACGCTCTGCTCGCGCTCATCTACGGGAGTTCGAGCGACGACGTGGGCCCGAAGTCCGTGCGGGTGGACGCCGACGATATCCCAGCGAAGAAGCTTGCCGAGGCGCTCGACCGCATCGACGAACGCATCCCCGGCTTCTACCCGGCTCGAACGCTCGACGTCGCGCCCGCGGTCGCTGCTGCGCTCGCCCGCGAGGTCGAGCAGGAAGACGAGACGCGAATCACGCTGCGCGCGTTCTCCTCTGCGCTCGATGCCCTCGCCAGCCCGTTGGCCGCGAGTGTGTCCGAGGGCCTCTTCGAGGCGCTGCTTCGGCTCTTCGATACCGCATTGGTGAGCGGCGACCTCGATCTTCCTGCACGCATCCTCTTGGGGGTGCGAGAACTGAGCACCTACGAGCACGCTCGCAGTTCGGCCGAGCGCTGGGTGGCTGAGGCGACCCAAGAAGCGCGCCTGCGGCAGGCCACTTCGGTCTTCACGCAGCACCCAGACGTCGAACACCTTCGTTCGCTCGCGGGTTTCTTCCGCGCCTGCGGACGAGCCGGCACCTTCGCCCTGCTCGCGATCATCCCTCGAATCGAGAAGGCAGAGCTGAGGCGAATGGTGTCCGCGCTCGTGCTCGAGATCGGGGTTTCTTCACTCGACCCGCTGCTGCAACTCCTCGCTCAAGAGCAAGCCTACGTCGCACAAGAGGCGGTCTTCTTGCTCTATTCGCTCGGTACGGAGGAGTCCCTGTCCGCCCTGCACGGGGCCATCGATCATCCACAGGCCCTGGTGCGCCTCTCCATTCTGGCCGCGGCCCGGAAGACCTCGAGCGATCACGGCCTCGAGCTCGCGAGGCGGTACATGGAGGACTCCGACCCGCAGGTCGTCGAGTTCGCCGCGCAGACCCTCGGCGAGCTGGGTGATGAGGCCTGCACCGCGGCGCTCGAGGAGCGCATCCAGTCCGACGAGATGAGTACGCTGCCACCGGCACTGCGCCGGGTCCTGTTCTCTGCCTATGCTCAGATGAGAGGCACCCTCGCCGTACCCACACTCGGCCGCATCCTGAAGAGCAGCGACGAGGCGACTCAGCTTGCCGCGATCGCGGCGCTGGGAATCGTCAGGACGCCGGGGGCCATCGCCGCGCTTCGCCAAACCGGGTTCTCGTTCAACAAGCGAATCCGCAACGCGGTTAGAGAGGCCCTCGAGCCCGGGTCGAGCGAGGAGGAGGCTCCGTGAGTGGGGAGCTTCGGCCGGATGGCAATGCGCCTTCGCCTGAGCGAGCCGCCGAGCTCGCGCGGGCCTTCCTGTCCGCCATGTTCATGGGCCTTCGCACCGCTCAGGTGCATGACCCCCAGAACGCGGCCTTTCAGAACGCGATCGACACCGTTCGGCGTGCCGCGGGCGAGCTCTACTCGGTCACCGGCCCGTTCACGTTCCAGCTCGTCGAGGGATCCATCTTCCTCAACGGTACCCGGCTTCGCTTCGACGGCAACCTCTTTCAGACGATGAAGAAGCTCGGCGATCTGCTCGAGAGCCGACAGATGGGCGGCATCAAGATCAGCGGTCCCCCGAGCGAAGCCACGATTCGCAAGTTGATCCTTCTCTTTGCACCCGGGGACCACCAACGCGACAGCGCCTCGAAAGAAGATCTGGAGGCCGGACACATCGGGCTCCTCGGCGTGCAGCGCTTCGCGGAGGCGAGGACGAGTCTCCAGATCGACCGTCGAATCTTCGCGGTCCAGACCTACGCGAAGCTCATGCTCGCCCTCACGGAACAAAGGGAGCGTCTGCAGAGGGAAGAGACCTCGAGCTCGGGCGCTTCCTCCCCTCGCCTTCGAGCCGTTCGTTTGATGCATGACTTGGTCGAACTCGCGCAGGATCGCATCGACTTCCTCACCAAGCTCGGCATGAACCGCTCGGGCGCCGCCCCAAACCTCCTGCTTGCGGTCAACAGCGCCCTCTACGCGGTGGCGCTGGGCCAGGCGGTCGGGCTCGGTCGGCAGGACCTCGTGAGTGTCGGGGTCGCGGCCCTGTTCCACGACGTCGATGGGGCCTCGGATAGCCGGGCCGCCTCGGCCGATGGTCCGCTCGAGCCGGCCCTCGGACTCGAGGTGACGGACGGTCTGAGTCGAGTCCCCTGTTCCTCGACCGAGGCCGAGCTCCGCGCGTCGTTCGGACGGATCCTGGCGAGCGGCGACCTAGGCCGTTCGGGTCTCCTACGCGCCGCCATCGTCGGCGAGCAGGCGCGCCTGACCAACGATCGGTTCGCGTGGGGCTCCGCACGCCCGTGGCCCCATCCGTTCTCCCGTTTGGTGGGCACCGCGTTGCTCTTCAGTGCCCTGACGCTCGGCGTAGGTCCAGAGCTCAGTCGCGCGCTGCATCCCCTCGATGCTCTCCTGGTGATGATGCGAGACACCACCGAGCGGATCGATCCGCACCTGGTCGATGCACTGATCAACCTCTTGCGTGCCTATCCCGTGGGCGCGGAGGTCCTTTTGGACTCGGGTCGCCGCGGCCGAGTCCATCACTACACCGATCGTTGGGACCGGCCGGTGGTGCAGCTCCGCCGGAGCGCGGGTGAAGCGGAGTTGGTCGATCTGTCGGCGCTGGAAGACGGCCGCTTCGGAGATCGGATTCGCGCCACGCTGATGTTTCTCGGAGAGCCCGAGCTGCCCGTGGCTGCGCCCGCGCGCGGCCGATCATTGGTCGCGCCCGAGATACCGAGGGCGAGCTTGCTGGCCGGCCCTCGAACTCAGTCGTATCAGACCGAGATCCCCCGCGGTGGGGAGGAGGTCACCGCGCTCGACACCACAGTCATTCCTCCGCTCGATGCAGAGTTGACGCTGGGGCCGGTCACCGCCGACCTACTGCCTCCGGCGTCCGAGGAAGACACCCCGCCGCCACATCCGTTCTTCATCCCCGACGACGCCACCGAGGAGCACGCGCTGCCGCCGGAGTTTGAGGGCAACACCGAGAGGGTGAGTGAACCCGTCTCGCAGATCGACTTCGAAGTGAGTGTCGGCTCGGCGCCCATCACCGAGGTGGAGCCGCTCCCTACGGCCGCTCTGCTCGATCACGCCGCGGAGTCGAGCGGCTCTATGCGGCTGCTCGGCTACGAGCTGCTCGCGGAGATCGATCGCCGAGATCACCGCCGGGTATACGCGGGACGCGACGGAGGAGACGGCAGCGACACGCTCATCTACACCCTCGTTGCGGAGGATCTGCCAGGTGGGGCGGCGGCCCGAGAACGAGCGCTGCTGCTGTTCGAGCGTGAGGCGCGCCTCGCGGGGCGGGTCTCGCATCCGGCGCTGCCGCGCTTGAAGCTGGCGGGCCTGCACGGCGACACGCGAGTCCTCGTCTACGAGCGGCCGGAGGGAACGAAGCTGCGGTATCGCTTGATGGCGGGACAGACCTTCGAGTCTCGGTCGCTCCGACGACTCGTCCGCGGGGTGGCCGAGGCGCTCCACCATTTGCACGAGCGCGGGGTTGTGTTCTGTGCGCTCGGGCCAGAGACCGTGAGCTGTACAGAAGAGGGTGATGCGTCTCTTCTCGATCTGTCGCTCGCGGCCCCGATGGATGAAGCGCCCCATCCACGCCTGCTCGAGCAGGCCTATCTCTTGTCACCGGAGTTTCGCAGTGGCGCGCGTTTTGGACCCAAGTCCGATCAGTACGCTCTCGGCGGCCTGCTCTACGAGATGCTCACGGGCAAGAACCCGGGCGGCGCCCTGGCGCAGAGCCCTGCGCGTCTACGCGCCCCGGACGAGCTAAATGCCGGGGCGGATCCGCTGCTCTCTGCGGCCGCGATGCGCATGCTCGACCCACTTCCCGGCGCGCGGTTCGAGAGCTGTGAGGCAATCGCGATGCATCTGACGAGGAGCGAATGACGAGGCACATCGCTTTGCTCCGCGCCATCAACGTGGGCGGCACCGGCAAGCTCGCTATGAAGGACCTACGCGCGTTGTGTGGGCGCCTTGGATTCGAGAGCGCCGAGACCTATATCCAGTCCGGCAACGTCATCTTTGACTCGAAGCTCGAAGAGGCCGAGGTGAAAACGAAGCTGGAGCGAGCGTTGGCGCGTGAGATGGGCCGACCGGTGAAGGTGCTCGTACGAGGGGTTCGAGAGCTGTCGCGGGCGCTCTCAAAGAGCCCGTTTATCGAGTCGGCTCCGAAGCGAGTGCTCGTGTTCTTTTTCGATGAAGCCCCCTCAAAAGCACTCATCGGTGCGGTGCGACCTCCGGGCAACGAAGAACTCGTGGTCCGAGGGCGTGAGCTCTTCATTCATTTCCCGGACGGCATGGGCAAGAGCCGGCTGAAGATACCGCAGGCTGAGCTCGGCACTGGGCGCAATCTGAACACGCTTCGGAAGCTGGTGGAGCTGGCCGAGGCTCGTTCGCGGAGTTTGGGTCCAGTCGAGCGTCCCCCGAACTCGGCGCGTAGGTAGGCGAATCTCCTGTCACCATGGGTTCGCACCTGAACTGGGGCCAGTCGTGCCGAGCCACGGTTCCATTTGCCAGAGGAGGGGGCCCGTACTAGAGGACCGGCGGCAGCCTCATGTCTGAGCCCGAGAGCATTCTCCCATCCATCGAAAACCCCTTTGCGAGCACCAGCGAGGGCGAGGCCGAAAGGGCCCGCCGGAGCCCCTACGAAGAGGTCCTGGCCGAGGGCCGCGCCTTGCTCCTGCGGCCGATGCAGGCGGGTGGCTGGGCAAACGTGGAGCGTCAGCACGCCAAGGGGCGGATGACGGTATGGGAGCGGATCCGTGTGCTCACGAAGGAGCCACCAAACGTCCTCTTTCAGAACTGGGGCAAGAACCTCGACGGCGCCTCTTTGGTCACCGGGGTGCTTTCCATCGGTGGGCGAGACGTCGCGCTCTACGGCCACGACTTCACGGTTCGAGCGGGCTCCATGGATGCCACCAACGGCAAGAAGCTCGCGCGCCTGTTTCAGCTCGCCGGTGAGCGCGGGCTGCCGCTCATCGGCATGAACGACAGCGCGGGCGCATTTGTGCCCGCCGGCGTCGGTGGTCTCGATGGATACGCAGAGGCCTTCACGGCTCTGCGGAAGATCAGCGGGGTGGTGCCGAGCATCATGTGCATGTTCGGCTTCAACGCGGGCGGCGGATCGTACCTGCCGCGTCAAGGCAGCTTCGTCATTCAGCCCAAAGACACCTTCTTCGGACTGACCGGACCAGGCGTCGTCAAGTCGGTGCTCGGCGAGGACGTGACGCCGGACGAGCTTGGCGGTCCCGCGGTCCATGGCGCGTCTGGGGTCGCGGACCTCACCGTCGCGGACGAGGTCGCTGCGCTTCGCACCGCGGTACGTCTGCTCTCCTACCTGCCGAGCAACAACCAGAGCCTCGCCCCGTTTCAACCCACGAGCGACCCGCTCGAGCGCGCCACCGGGGAGATCGACACGCTCCTCCGGCGCGCCTTCGACTCGCCCACGGGCTTCAACACCCCCTTCGACGTCAGCATCATCATCCAGCAGCTCTGCGACCACGGCGACTACTTCGAGGTGCAGCCTGGACGCGCCCGCAACACCATCACTGCCTTTGGGCGCATGGGCGGGCACGTGGTGGGTTTTGTGGCGAACAACAGCGCTGTGGCTTCGGGGCAGATCGACGTCGACGCCGCGCTCAAGAACGCGCGCTTCATCCGCTTCTGCAACCTCTATAACATCCCTCTCGTCTTCATCGAGGACACTACGGGCTTTCTGCCGGGTAGAGACCAAGAGCAGCGCGGCATCGTGCACGCCGGGCGCGCCATGCTGGACGCGATCATCGACGTTCGCACGCCGCGCATCCTGCTCCTCCTCCGAAACGCCTACGGCGGCGCCTATGCATCCTTCAACAACTACCCCACCGGAGCGGACCTCGTGATCGCGCTGCCCACGACCCGAGTCGCGGTGATGGGCCCGGCGGGCAAGGAGTTCGTCTACAAGGATGAGCTCAGAAAGCTACGCGCCGAGATCCCGGGCCGCGAGGCACAGGCTCAGAAGGACCGCCTCGCCAAGGGCCTGAGCGCGGCACAGGCACGCGAGGAGGCGGAACAGGAGGCGCAGGCCTGGCTCCGCGCCGAGGAGGCGCGTCTCAACTTGCGCTACGAGAAAGAGCTCATGAATCCACGAGAGGCGCTCTCTTTGGGCTCTATCTCGCGCATCGTGATGCCGACAGAGCTCCGCTCAGTGCTCGCGAAGGAGATCGCCTTCTTCATGCGCCACTACAGCCCGAGCCCGTTCAGCGCAGTACAGCGCGAGTTCCACTGAGGTTTCTGCCGTGACCAACCACTACGACCAGAACCCGCTGATCCATCGGGACCGGCGCCTCGCAAAGGCGAACTCCGAATGGGCCCGCTCCTTCGCCTGCGACCAAATGCGTCCGCTCATCGTCTGTCGAGGGCCGGTGCGCAAGGAGGCCATCGACGTCTTCCGAGAGATGGGTATGACCCAGATCGGCATGTTGCTCTCAGAGAAGGACTCCATCGTCTTCACGCACGCGCTCGCCCCGGAGCTTCGCGGCATCACCCCCGGCCACGTGCATCGTGTGCCCGACTACACCGGGGGCACAAAGGAAGAGCGTTCGCAGCGCGTCCAGGACATCATCGGCATCGCGAAGGCCCACGGCTACGACTACATCTTCGCCGGCTACGGCTTCATGGCCGAAGACGAGGACTTCGTTCGAGCCATCGAAGACGCTGGCCTGGGCTTCATCGGCCCTTGCTCGTTCACGGTGAGAGGGGCCGGTCGCAAGGACGACGCAAAAAAGACCGCGCTCAAAGAGGGGGTCTCCGTCACCCCCGGGGTCAACGACGTCTCCGCGCGCGCCCTTCTCACCCGACACGGAGCTCGCGACGCCCTCCTCGCGTTGGCCGGCAAACACGGGCTCAAACTCCCAGATGCGCTCGAGGAGGAGCTCCCCGCTCTCGCGGAGCAGGTCTTGGATGCCTCCTATCGGAAGCGGATCGATCTTCTGAGCATCGAAGAGATTGGCGCTCAGGTCGAGAAGGAGCTCCACGCCCTCTTCCTCGAGTTCCCAAAGCACCGAATCCGCCTCAAAGCGGTCGGCGGCGGTGGCGGCAAGGGTCAGCGAGTGCTGAACGCACCCGCGAGCTACGAAGGCTCCCTCGAAGAACGCATCAAGAAGGCGGCCGCCGTGGGCTCGCAGAAGTACCGAGAGGTGCTGCTCGAGGTCAAGGCGGCGGGGGTCGGCGACAACAAGAACGTGCTCATCGAGCTCAACGTCGAGGAGACCCGTCACCTCGAGATTCAGCTCCTCGGCAACGGCGAGTGGGCCATCGCCCTCGGCGGCCGTGACTGCTCCCTTCAGATGCACGAGCAGAAGCTCCTCGAGATCTCGGTCACGCAAGAGGCGCTGGCCCTGGAAATCCAGAAGCGCAAGGAGGCCTCTCCGCGCGCCACCAAGGCCCTCAAGGATGACCTCGAGATCCTGCGCCGGATGGAGGCGGAGGCCGAGCGTTTCGGCCAGGCCGTCAGGCTCGACTCCGTGTCCACGTTCGAGTGCATCGTGGAAGGCGACCGCCACTATTTCATGGAGGTCAACACGCGGATTCAGGTCGAGCACCGCGTCTCCGAGCTCTGCTACTCACTGCGCTTCAGGAACCCGCTGCACCCCGAGGACTACTTCGATGTCTTCTCGCTGGTGGAGGCGATGGCGCTCTTGGCCCGGCACAAGGACCGGCTGCCCAAGCCGGAGCGAAAGCCCCGCCACAACGCCTCGCTCGAGGCCCGGCTCAATGCCACCGACGACGCTCTGCAGCCTCATGCGGGCGGCATCCTCCACAGCTGGACCGACCCGATGGAAGGTGAGATCCGAGACGACCAAGGCATCTCGCAGAAGAACCCTGACACCGGTCTGTTTGTCCGCTACAAGATCGCCGGAGCCTACGACAGCAACATCGCGCTGCTCGTGACACCAGGCACCGACCGAAAGCACGCCTATGCGCGGCTGTGCGAGATCTTGCGGCTCACGCGACTCCGCGGCGTAGACCTCGCCACGAACCTCGAGTTCCACTACGGGCTCGTCAACTGGCTTCTCGCCCGCGACGTGTACGCCAAACCCACCACGCGATTCGTCATGCCCTACTTGACGCAGGTCGGGCTTGTGCGTGCGGAGGCCTTGGACATCGACCTCGATCGCGCGGAGGCCGAGATCGGGAAGCACCACACCGCGCAGATCCAGGCCACGACCGATCAGCCGGCGAGAGACACGGTCCTCGCTCGAACGCGCGAGATCCTCGCCCGCAAGGAGACGCTGCTCCGGCGCCCCCTCGAACGGCTGCTCAACTGTCCTCATGTGCTCTCCGGCTGGCTCTCGGCGCACCGCGAGAGCTTTCGCGAAGACGGAGGCCGCATCGCTTGGCTACAGAACCCGGTTCACGTGCTCGCAGAGACGTATCACGTGCTGAACATGGAGCCACAGGCCGACGCGGCTCCCGCACAGGTCATCTGGGACCACGATGCGTACATCCTCAACGAAGCGCTCTCCTTCTACGACTCCGTGCAGTCTGCGTTTGGCATCAGCAAGAGCGACTTCCCCGCCCAAGAGGCCTTCCTCCGCGGGCCGGCGCCCAAGGGGACCCAGGAGGCTCAGTGGTCTCGCATCAAGGGCGCGCATCTGGGCTTCCAGCTCGGCCTCGAGCTTCTGAGCCTCTTGCCGCTCATCGGCCTGCGCTCCAAGTTCTTCGAACTTCGCTTGGACGAAGATCTGCAGGTGGTGATCCCCGAGCGCCTCACAGACCCTGCGCTCCAAGAACGCATGAAGAAGGTCTTGGTGCCGCCCCCAGCCACCAAGGCCGATGAGATTGTCTCGTCCAGTGGTGGCATGTTCTACACGCAGGAGGCACCGGGTCTGCCTCCGCTGGCCCACGTGGGGAAGCACTTCGAGAAGGGCGATCCGCTCTACGTCATCGAAGTGATGAAGATGTTCAATCGCATTCAGGCGCCGTTCGCCGGAACAATCACGCGAATGCTCGTCGAGGGCGACGGCACGGTGGTGACCAAGGGGCAGCCGCTCTTCAAGGTCACGCCGGACGAGAAGCTCATCGAGGAGCCCGCCGCCGCGGTCGAGGCCCGGCGCGCAGCTCATACCGAGAGCTACCTCGCCGCCATCCTCGGGAAGTGATAAGGGCGGAGGATGTGGCGGTCCGTACTCGCGCCCGGCCTGAGCCTGGCTGTGCTGTTCTTGTTCACCGGTTGCTCAGACGATGACACCCCCGACGCCGGCGACGCCGGGCCCAGCGACGCCGGCGACGGCCCCTGCCACCCCGACAACCTGCAGGTCGACATCGCTTCGACCGAAGGTCTTTCGTACACCAACGCGCGGTTCTCACCCGACGGCACAGAGATCGCCCTCATCGCGTGGCGTGGCCTCGCGCTCGACGACCTCGTGATCGTCGACCGCTGCGGAGAGAACCTGAGGCGGCTTGGAATTCGAGCGAGCGCCAAGGCCGTCTCCACGTGGGGCCCCAGCTGGTCCGCGGACGGAACGCAGATCTATTTCGTGGGCAGCGAAGACTCCGTCCGCCGAGTGTCGGCCGCCGGCGGGATCTCCGAGATCGTGCTCCCGGTCGCAGAGGCCCCGGTGCTCGACGTCAGCCGCGACGGAACGAAGGTTCTCTACGCCACGCGTGAGTTCCGCGTGTTCGACCTCGGAACCCGCACGAGCACCGCCTACGGCGTCTACGGGACCTCTCCGCGATTCTCTCCAGATGGCACCCAGGTCGCGTTCAGCCGCGAGCGCAAGATCGAGATCATGAACCTCGAGACCCGAGAGATCCGGGAGGTCCTCAGCTTCGACTCCCTGGTTCGACTCTCCGTCGCCTGGTTCTCCACGGGCGATCGCCTGGCCATCACCTCCGAGCGCGGCACGGAGATCGTAGAGCTCACCACCCCCATCGCACGCCGCACGGTCGCGCCGGAGGCCATCGTTCGGGACGTGGATGTCTCCCGGGACGACCAGGCGATCCTCTTCGGGCTCAACGGGCAGCCCCAGGTGCGGGTGATCCGAGGCTTCGATTGACCTCTGGTGCGCGGCGCGCCTAGCGTCGCGCCCGACATGGTATCGGCACTGTTTGATGAGGCAGCTTGGTCAAGGGTCGACTCGTTTGCCTTCGAAGATGTCACCTACCACCTGAGTCGCGATGGTCGCACCGCGCGCATCGCTTTTGATCGCGCAGATGTGCGGAACGCCTTTCGCCCCCGAACCGTCGACGAGCTTTACTCCGCGCTCGATCATGCTCGGCAGAACACCAAGGTCGGCTGCGTCTTGCTCACGGGCAACGGCCCCTCGAGAAAGGACGGCGGCTGGGCGTTCTCGGCTGGCGGAGATCAGCGCATCCGCGGCCGCGATGGTTATCAATACGAGCCCGGCCAGCCCGGGGCCGGAGCCGGGGTTGGTCGGCTGCACATCCTCGAGGTTCAGCGGCTCATCCGATTCATGCCCAAGATCGTCGTCGCGGTCGTGCCGGGCTGGGCGGTGGGCGGTGGCCACAGCCTGCACGTCGTCTGCGACCTCACCCTGGCCAGCCGACAGCACGCCATCTTCAAGCAGACCGACCCGGATGTCGCCTCTTTTGATAGCGGTTATGGCTCCGCCCTGCTCGCTCGGCAGGTCGGTCAGAAGCGCGCGAGAGAGATCTTCTTCCTCGGCCGAGACTACTCCGCCGAGGAGGCTTTCCAGATGGGCATGGTCAATCTGGTCATCGACCACGCCGAGCTCGAACGTGTCGCGCTCGAATGGGCGGCCGAGATCAACTCCAAGAGCCCGACCGCGATGCGCATGCTCAAGTACGGCTTCAACCTGCCAGACGACGGAATGGTGGGACAGCAGCTCTTTGCCGGAGAGGCCACGCGCCTCGCCTACGGTACCGATGAAGCCGAGGAGGGCCGCGAAGCCTTCGTAGAGAAGCGGCCTCGCGACTTCTCGCGCTTTCCCTGGCATTTCTAGCGCCCGGATTCCCACTTGCCTGAAGCGGCCGGCCGTCGTTTCTTCGGTTCCACCCATGGTTGATTCGAGCGGCACTCTCCATCTGGGAAACAGCCCGGTCCTCGCGGTTCGGGACTTCCGCCTCGACGTGGTGGAGGGCCCGGACGCGGGCAGGAGCTTCGGGCCGCTGGCCGCCGTCGTGCGCGTGGGGAGCGCCGAGGCCAACGAGGTGCGCCTCTCGGACGCGGCCGTCTCGCGCTTTCACTTCAGCATCGAGCGCGGCCCGCGAGGCCTCATGCTCTCAGACTCCGGCAGCACCAACGGCACCTTTCTCGGGACCTACCGAGTGCTCAGCGCCTACCTCGACGACGGAGCGAAGATCGGCGTCGGCAAGACCGTCCTCTCCTACCGCGTGGCTAAAGAGGCCCGGGTGCTGCCGGTGAGTGAGCGGCGCAGCTTCGGCCAGCTCTTGGGCGAGAGCCCAGCGATGCGTTCTCTCTTCTCGATGATGGAGCGCCTCGCCAAAGTCGACGCGCCGGTTCTGATCGAGGGTCCTACCGGCACCGGGAAGGAGCTCATCGCGCGCGGGCTGCACGCGGAAGGTCCACTCAAAGACCGCCCCTTCGTGGTCGTCGACTGCGGCGCCGCCACCCCTACCCTCATCGAGAGTGAACTCTTCGGTCACCAAAAGGGCGCCTTCACCGGGGCCGATCAGGCTCGGACCGGGGCCTTCGAGCTCGCCGACGGCGGTACCATCTTTTTGGACGAGATCGGTGAGCTCCCACTCCCGCTCCAGCCCAAGCTCCTGCGCGTCCTCGAGAGCGGGGTCATCCGCCCCATCGGCTCGGAGAAGGAGCGCGCGGTGCGCGTACGTGTCCTCTCCGCAACCCACCGAAACCTGCGCCACATGGTGAACATCGGCACCTTTCGCGAGGACCTCTACTTCCGGCTGGCGGTCTGCCCGGTGCAAGTCCCGCCTCTTTCGGAGCGGCCGGAAGATTTGCGCGTGCTGACCCATCACTTCCTCGGGCACGCGCTCCGCGCCATCGGCTTCGAGGGCCCCACCCCCGCTCCCTCGAGGGAGACCCTGAGTTTCCTCGAGAACCAGACGCTCTCGGGCAACGTGCGTGAGCTCCGAAACCTGGTGGAGCGCGCCGTGATCCTCGGGGAGCCCTCCTTGGTTCACGGCGGCGAACTCGCGCCCACCTTGAGAGAGATAAACTCCACCGAGCGCCGGCTGCTTCCGGAGCGCGTGCCGCTCGAGGAGGCCAAGCGACGCTTCGAACGCGAGTACCTGGTGCGACTGGTCACGCGGCATCAGGGTGACTTTCGGGCGGCGGCCGAAGAAGCGGATATCCACCCAAAGTCTCTGCAGCGCTTGGTGCGACGCCACGAACTCAAGGACACCATCGCCCAAGAGATGGGCCCCTGAGCCCGTAGCAAAGGTCACTCCGAGAGCTTCCCGTGTTTGGGGTGCTTCCACCAGCGTTTGCCGCAGCGCCTCACAAAGTGAGTGTGGTGTCCGTCGATCTGAACCCGGCCTTCGGTGGAGACATTGACGAGGTCCACATGATGACCTCGCACCACGAGGTCTCCGGTGAGCACCGTGCGATCCCCGCCCGAGCAGTCGCCGTTGCCGGTCCCGAACAACGTGACGTGATGTCCCTCGATCACGATGTCCTCGGTCACGGTGCCCGCGGGCAAGTGCACCACCTGGTGATGACCGCGGATGTGGATGGCCTCGCCTTCGCCGAAGTAGTCCGTCCCCGGCCGACGGCGAACGAGTCGAATGGTGAGGTGGTCGCGACCGCCACGCACATCGATCTCGAGCATCTCACCGGGCTGAACATCATCGATCACCAGCGTGCCCGAGATGCCGTCTCCCAAGACGCCGATCTCCACCCGGCCCGTGGGCAGACCGTCGGTGGCGAAGGAGCCGTCGTCATCCACGAAGGCCGTCGTGCCGTGGCCGTTGATCTCGATCTCGATCTGCTTGTCGTGGGAGAGGGCGTCGAAACCGCTGGTCTCGGAGGCCAGAGTCCCGTCGACTCGCCCCACGAGCGTGGGCGAGGGCGCGCCGCAGCCCAGAAGAAGCGCCAAAGCGGTCGTTGCGGACGCGGCGAGAGGGTGGAGAAAGCTGGGTCTGTTCATGGGGGCTGCTGTACGCACACGCCGTGCCGAGACCACATGTTCCCGAAAGCTCGCTGTGCGGCCCGTCGAGCTACCGAGCGGCGCCGTTCGGAACCGCTGGGTTCCAGACCGCGCTCAAGCCCCGAGCGCGCGACCCACGATCTCAGCGGTGTCGCGCGAGAGCTTCGACTTGGCGCGGATTCGCTCCAGCTCGGCGCGCATCAGGCTTTGCCGTGACTCATCGTAACGGCGCCAAGTGTTGAAGGCCGAGACCATACGCGCAGCGACCTGCGGGTTGAGGGCGTCGAGCTCGAGCACCGAGTCGCCGAGCAGGCGGTACCCACGGCCATCCTTCGCGTGAAAGCGGACCGGGTTCGACATCGCGAATGCCCCGAGCAGCGATCGAACACGGTTTGGGTTCGACAGCGTGAACGTGGCGTGCTTCGCGAGCTGAAGCACACGGTCCACGGTGCCTGGATCGGAAGACGTGGCCTGAAGCGTGAACCACTTGTCGATCACCAGAGGATCCGCCTCGAACCGACGAAAGAACGCAGAGAGGGCGTCGTCGGTCTCTGGACGAAAGCGATCAACCAGGCCCGACAACGCGGCCTGCATGTCGGTCATGTTGTCGGCCTGGTCGAACTGGTCCTTCATGCGCTTCACGGATGCCGGTGTTTCGAGCGCTCCCAGATAGCGGAGCGCGATGTTCTTGAGTCGGCGTCGATCGATGGAGCGCTTGTCGACCTTGTACGGCTCGGGCGCCGCCAGCCGCTCATACAGCGACACCAGCTTGGACTCGTGGGCTTGGGCGAGCGAGCGTACGAGGAAACGGCGGGCCTCATGGATGGCGTCCGGATCCACAACCGCCATACTTTGGGCGAGCACTCTCTCGCCAGGGAGACTCAGGGCTTGGGCTCGCTCGGAGCCGTCGCGGGTCTCGTCTTCGAGCACCCGCCCGAAAGCGTTCGACAGATGGGGATCCAGCAGGCGGGACCGCCCCTGCTGCGCCTCTCGCACCACCTCGAGCAACACGCTCTCGCCCAGGCGCTGGCCCGCATCCCAGCGATTGAACGGGTCCTGATCGTGCGCCATGAGAAAGGCGAGTTCCTCCCGGCTCTGCTCGGCGCGCACGCGAACCGGCGCCGAGAAGTCGCGAAAGAGGCTCGGGATCGGTGGTTCCGTCACGTCAGAGAAGACGAAGGTCTGCTCGCGCTCGACCAACTCGACGACCCGCTCGCGGGCCGGCTGGATCCCCGCCTCGCCCTCTAGGCGGAGAGGCAGGGGCGCACCACTCTTGGCCAGCAAGGCGAGGCGAACCGGGATGTGAAAGGGCTGTTGCTCGGCCTCCGGTCGCGAAGGATTCGATTGCCGCAGCGTCAGCGTGTACTGACGCCTCGCCCCATCGTATGCGCCGCGCACGCTCACCTCCGGCGTTCCGGCGTAGAGATACCAGCGCTCGAACTGAGCGAGGTCACGCTGATTGGCATCGGCCATCGCGGAGCGAAAGTCGTCGCAGGTCACGGCTTGGCCGTCATGCCGCTCGAAGTAGAGGTCCATGCCCCGCCTAAAGCCGTCGGCGCCGAGCAGCGTGTGATAGAGGCGGATGACCTCCGCCCCCTTCAGGTACACCGTCGAGGTGTAGAAGTTGTTCATCTCGATGTACGACTCCGGCCGCACAGGGTGCGCCATCGGACCCGAGTCCTCATCGAACTGCGACGTGCGGAGCAGCGTCACGTCGTGCACGCGCTTGACCGCCTTCGAGCTCATGTCCGAGCTGAACTCTTGATCACGGAAGACGGTGAGACCCTCCTTGAGGGTGAGCTGGAACCAGTCGCGACAGGTGACGCGGTTGCCGGTCCAGTTGTGGAAGTACTCGTGCCCGATCACCCCCTCGATGGCCTCGTAGTCGTCGTCGGTGGCGGTCTCCGGGCGGGCGAGGACGTACTTGGAGTTGAAGACGTTGAGCCCCTTGTTCTCCATCGCCCCCATGTTGAAGTCGTTCACCGCCACGATCATGTAGATGTCGAGATCGTACTCGAGGCCGTAGACCTCCTCGTCCCACTTCATCGCCCGCTGAAGCGAAGCCAAGGCGTGTTCACACTTGTCGATGTTTTGTGGCTCGACCCAGATCTCGAGCGCCACCTCGCGTCCGGAGCGCGTGACGAACTTGCCCGAGTGTACGTGCAGGTCGCCCGCGACCAACGCAAACAAGTAGCTCGGCTTCTTGTGCGGATCCTCCCAGCGCACGAAGCGCCGGCCGTCGGGCATGAGCCCCTCTTCGACCCGGTTGCCGTTCGAGAGCATCACCGGCACGCGCTCTTTGTCGGCTACGATGGTGGTGGTGTATCGGGCCATCACGTCCGGCCGGTCCAAGAACGGCGTGATGCGGCGAAAACCTTCGGCCTCGCACTGCGTGCAGAAGTTCCCGCTCGAACGATACAGCCCCGAGAGCTCGGTGTTCTTCTCCGGGTGAATGCGGACTTGAGTGCGCAGGACGAAGGCGTCTCGCTCGGTCGGCACGTGGAGCTTGTCGCCCTCGTGCTTGTACATCTCGGCCGCGAGGCCCCGCCCATCGACCTCCACGGTCAGGATCTCCATCGCCTCTGCGTCGAGCACGAGCGCAGCCCCCGCCGGCGAGACCTCGGGGTTGCGCCGGATCGCGAGCTCGCTCTCGACGAGCGTGTACTCATCACGAAGGTCGAAGCGGAGCTTCACCTCGTCGATGAAGAACGGCGGCGAGCGATAATCGCTGCGAAGTTTGGGCTCGAGTGCGACCGCGGACATGGCGGGGAGCCTAGCGAGCGCTTCTGGCATTGCCCAGGGGGGTCCAGCGAAACCTGGTGGTCAACACCGGAAAAGAAGGGGAGAAGCAAGGGATGCGCCGGGGGCTCGTGCTGTTCCTCGCGGCGGCCGGGGCGGTCGCCTGCGAACCCAGAATCCCCTCGTCGGAGGCGGACGCCGGAGGCTCGATGGATCTGGACGGGACCAGCGGGAGGGACGCCGACTCGGGCGCGGCCGACGCCGAGACCGGTCGAGACGCCGATGGCCCGGAGGTCGGGCCCGACGACCGAGGGGTCGACGTGAGCACGTGCTGGCCCACGTCAGAGGCCGAGTACGGCCTCGAGCACGCGGACCTGCGAGGGCGAGTCTCGGTCACCGTCGAAGGCACCGCTTGCGCGCGGCGCTACCAGCTCGAGACCACCGCGCCGCGCAGAGCCACCTCCCCCAACCCGCGTCTCGTCGCCGAGGTCCCGGGCGCCCCCATCCTACGAACCGGCCACGTACTCTTCGACGCCACCTACGCGCTCGCTCTGGCCGAGGCTCGCGAAGCCAGCGTCAGCCGTATCCGCGACGGGGCGTTTAATGAGGGACTCGAGGTCGACTGCCCATCACCCGGCTGCTTCGAGACGGGCGCGGAGTGGCCGTACGTCTGGAGTCGCGACACCGGCTACGCGCTTCACTTGGGCCTCGCCTTCTTCGACCCACCGCGCGGAATGAGCTCGCTGCTCTTCAAGGTCTCTGACCGGCGCGGAGGCGGCGCGCCCGAGCTCGTGCAGGACACCGGCACCGGCGGAAGCTGGCCGGTCTCGTCGGACCGAGTCGTGCTCGCGCTGGGGGCCCGGGCGCTTCGGCCGTACCTGCAGGCCAGCGACGGGGCGCAGTTCGACGCGCGTTTCTTTGAGGCTCTAAAGAACACGGTTCAGCGCGATCGACAGTCCGTCTTCGATCCCCAAGACGGACTCTACAAAGGAGAGATGTCCTTCCTCGATTGGCGGGAACAGAGTTATCCGGCCTGGGCCGCCTCCGATCTCGCGCACATCGGGATGTCCAAGGCGCTCTCGACCAACGTCGCCCACCTCGAGGCGCTGCGGCTCCTCGCAGAGATGGCCCGTGAAGCAGAAGATGTCGCGCTCGCCACGCAAGCCGAGGCGGAGGCGAGTGAGCTCTCCTTCGCCATCACTCAGCGCTTTTGGCTCGAAGCGGAGGGCCTCCTGTCGAGCTTCATCCCGACCACCCTCGATCCTGCGCCCACTCGGCGTTTCGATCTTCTGGGTCTGTGCCTCGCCATCACCGCCGGCGTGCTCACCCAAGCGCAGGCTCAGACGGCGCTCTCCTCGTACCCCACCCTCACCCACGGTCCCGCGGTCTTGTGGCCCCAGCAGCAGTTCACGCCCATCTATCACAACCGAGCCATCTGGCCGTTCGTGACCGCGTACGCGCTGCGGGCCGCTCGCTGGGCCGATCACGCCGCTTTCGCCACCCATGCGATGCGCTCGCTCTTTTCGGCGGCCAGCTTGTTCCTGTCGAACCTCGAGAACCTCGAGCTCGTCAGCGGGCTTTCGTATGTGGACGATGGGCCCTACTCGGGGCCGGTCGTGGGTTCGGAGCGCCAGCTCTGGAGCGTGGGCGGCTACCTCGGGGCGGTGAACGGGGTGCTCTTCGGCATCGAGGCCGAGCGAGAGGGGCTGCGCGTGGAGCCGTATCTGCCCAAGGCGCTCCGGGCCGAGCTGTTTGCTTCATCGACGACGCTGCAGCTCTCGGACTTCCCGTTCCGGGGTCGGCGGCTGTCGGTCCGCCTCGAGCTGCCGCCGCTGAGCACACGCCGCGACGGCACGTACCGAGTCGTCGAACGCCGGCTCAATGGCGCACCTCTGACGGACAACTTCATCCCGGTAGACCAGATGGAGGAGCAGAACCTGCTCGAGCTGCGACTCGAGGATGCCGAGGAGCCTGTGGGTCCTGGCCTGCGCCTCGTCGCCGACACATCCGATTACCGACAGCTCTTTGGGCCTCGAACCCCCAGCATCGAGAGCGTGAGCGCCGCGGCCGGCGGAGTGCAGATCGCCTGGCAGACCGGGGGAGAAGCAGCGGCCGACATCGAACTGACGCTTCTTCGGAACGGGGCCGTCATCGCGTCGGGCATCGAGGGCGCTTCGAGCGGTCACCTCGATGTCTCCGCCGGCCTGGACGGGCGAGTCCCCTGCTACACCCTCGAGTCGCGCTACCGCCAAAGCGGCAACGTCTCTCAACGCGCGAAGCCGGTGTGTCACTTCGCGGGGCCGGATTCCGTGCGCTCCATCTTGGCCGACGAGTTCAATGCGGTGGGTGGGACGTTGTCGAATCAGCACGGCCGCACGCACTATGGGGACTGGGGTGACCCGGGCCACCAGATCACGAGCCCTCCCTTCGTGGCCACCCAAACGGGTCCTCACCTCATTCAGATCATCGGGGCCAACGGCGCAGGTCCGCGCGAGACCGGCATCACCGCCGGCAGCAAGCGACTCTCGGTGATCGAAGTCGGAAGCGGTACGCTCATCGCCGAGGGGCAGGTCTTCTTGCCGCAGACCGGGAGCTGGGCGGACTGGCGAGAGGGCTCTTTCGTCGCCGCGACCCTGCAGGCCCAGGCCTCGTATCGAGTCGTGCTCGAAGACGCGAGCTGGGCGCGGAACATGTCCGGCCTCGAGCACTTCGCCCTCTACACAGGGGGCCTCGGCGGCCGCTCGGGCGCGTTCTACCGCCTGAACGTCTCCGAGCTCCGGATCCTGTCCCTGGTGGCCCCCTAAAACCTCCGGTCTGGGCCATTGGAGCGCCAGCTTGCTCCGCCCCCAATAAAACAGTACGCTCTGATTGTTTTTACATGCGGCAGGAAGAAAAGAGTCAGGAGGCCCGGCGGCGCATCGCCGAGGCCGCGATCGATTGCCTGGTGGAGCTCGGCTATCACGGCAGCTCCACCACTCGGATCGTCGAGCGCTCGGGCATGTCTCGTGGCGCGATGCAGCACCACTTCCCCTCGAAGCAGGACCTCATCGTGGGCGCCACCGACATCCTGCTCGAAGGGGTGATCCGGAGGAGCGAGCCGCTGCTCGCTGATCTCGAGGCCCGGCGCATCGGCTTTCCGGAGCTGGTCGAGCGTTTATGGAAGCACTTCATCGGGAGTCGGCGCTATCAGGCGGTGCTGGAGCTCATGAACGCGAGCCGCACGGATCCCGAGCTTCAGAGCCGCATCACCCCAACCCTCGATCGCTGGAATCGCATCATCGACGAGCGCATGGCGCGGCTCTTCTCGTCGGTCTCCGGGGACCCCTCGGAGGTCGCGCTGTTGATGCAGATGACTCGCGCGCTGCTCCGCGGTCTCGCCTTGCGAGACGGCGGTCCGCTGCCGCCGGCGATGGTTCGCCGAATGCTCGAACGTTGGGCTCAGCTGGTCGAGCCTTGCCTGTCTTGGCCCGCCGAGAAGGAGAACCCATGCCGGTCCTAAAGTCCGAGATCGATCCGCGCGCCCCGCGCTTTCTCGAGAACCGCGAAGCCATGCTCGCGCTCGTGGACGAGCTGCGCGCGCTCGAGCAGAAGGTACGGGACAACTCCGAGCGATCGCGCGAGAAGTTCGAGGCGCGGGGTCAGATCCTTCCGCGGGAGCGACTGTCCGCGCTCCTCGATCCCGGATCGCCTTGGCTCGAGCTCTCCACGCTGGCCGGCCTGCGCATGCACGACGACGATGGCGAGGCGAACGCGGCCGGCGGAGGATCGATCGCCGGCGTCGGCTTCGTCTCGGGCACTCGCTGCTTGGTGAGCGCGACCGACTCCGGGATCAAAGGCGGAGCCGTCCCCCCCATGGGGCTGAGAAAGGGCCTCCGCCTGCAAGAGATCGCCCTCGAGAACCGGCTCCCCATGGTCACGCTGGCCGAGAGTGCGGGCGCCAATCTGCTGTACCAAGCCGAGCTCTTCGTCGAAGGCGGCCGCACCTTCGCCAATCAGGCGCGCCTGTCTGCGGCGGGCATCCCGCAGATCACGGTCGTGCATGGATCGAGCACTGCGGGCGGGGCCTACCTCCCCGGCCTCTCGGACTACGTCATCGTGGTCCGAGGCAAGACGCGCATCTTTCTCGCCGGCCCACCGCTTCTGAAGGCCGCTACCGGCGAGGTCGCGAGCGAAGAGGAGCTGGGCGGCGCAGAGATGCACGCGACCGTCTCCGGTACCGCCGAATACGTCGCGGAGGACGACCGACATGCGGTGCGGCTCGTGCGTGAGCTCCTCGAGAAGCTTCGCCTCGGCGTAGATTCTCCTTCACGCCCCTTCGTCCCCCCCCGACACGACGCCGACGAGCTCTGCGGCGTCGTGCCCGCAGACTACAGGCGCCCCTATGACGTGCGCGAGGTCATCGCGAGGATCGCGGACGACTCGGACTTCCTCGACTTCAAACCCGACTACGGACCTCATACGCTGTGCGGACACGCCCAGATCGAAGGTCACCCGGTGGGGCTCGTCGGCAACAACGGCCCCATCGACCCCGCCGGGGCGACCAAAGCCGCCCAGTTCATGCAGCTCTGTGATCAGACCGATGTCCCGCTGGTCTTCCTCATGAACACGACCGGCTACTTGGTGGGCACAGACGCCGAACGCGGCGGCATCGTCAAACACGGCGCGAAGATGATCCAGGCGGTCGCCAATGTTCGGGTGCCCAAGCTCACGCTGGTCATCGGAGGCTCTTGGGGCGCCGGCAACTACGGCATGGCCGGCCGGGGCCTCTCCCCCCGCTTCATCTTCTCTTGGCCCAACGCCAAGGTCGGGGTCATGGGGCCAGAACAGGCGGGCACGGTGCTTCAGATCATCACGCAAGAGAAGATGCGCAAGCGCGGCCAAGAGGTCCCACAAGATTTCCTCGACGCCATGATGCAGGAGGTCAAGACCCGCATGGAGCCCGAGACCAGCGTCTTCTTCGGCACCGCGAGGCTCTGGGATGATGGGGTCATCGACCCCCGAGACTCGCGTCGGGTCCTCGCCGCCTGTCTTGCCACGTGCCGCGAAACCGGCCTGAGGCCCGGCCGAGCCAACAGCTTTGGCGTGGCGAGGCTCTGAGCATGCCGCGCTTCTCTACTCTGCTCATCGCCAACCGCGGCGAGATCGCGTGCCGCATCATCCGCACCGCAAAAGAGCACGGCTACCGAACCGTCGCGGTCTACAGCGACGCCGACCACGACGCACCTCACGTTCGTGCGGCGGATCGCGCGGTACACATCGGACCCGCGCACGCGCGCGCTTCCTATCTTTCGATCGAGGCGATCATCCGCGCGGCTCAGGCCTCGGGTGCCGAGGCCATTCACCCCGGCTACGGTTTCCTCTCGGAGAACGTCCACTTCGCACGCGCGATCATGGACGCGGGTTTGATCTTTGTCGGTCCACCGCTCGATGCGCTCGAGCTCATGGGCTCCAAGCGCAAGTCCAAAGAGCGCATGATCGCGGCCGGAGTGCCCTGCGTGCCCGGCTTCCTCGCCGCCGGCGCCGACAACCAAACGCTGATGGAGGCGGCTCGGGCCGTGGGCTTCCCGCTGATGATCAAGGCCTCCATGGGCGGCGGCGGCAAGGGCCTGCGCCGCGTCGACGCGGAGGCCCAGCTCGAAGGCCGCCTCGCGCTCGCTCGCACAGAGTCCGAAGCCGCCTTCGGTGACGCTGAGCTCATCCTCGAACGAGTGGTCGATCACGCACGCCACGTCGAGATCCAAGTCTTCGGTGATGAGCACGGACATCTCATCCATCTCGGTGAACGCGACTGCTCCATGCAGCGCCGTCATCAGAAGGTGATTGAAGAAGCACCCAGCCCCGCCGTCGACGAGGCGCTTCGGGCTCGCATGGGAGAGGCCGCGGTTCAAGCCGCACGCAGCATCGGCTACGTCGGGGCCGGCACGGTGGAGTTTCTGCTCGGACCCGATGGGCAGTTCTACTTCATGGAGATGAATACGCGGCTTCAGGTCGAGCATCCGGTCACGGAGATGATCACCGGCCTCGACCTCGTGGGCTGGCAGCTCGACGTCGCGCAGGGCGAGCGATTGCCGCTACCTCAGAGCGAGGTCTCGCTCATCGGGCACGCCATCGAGGTTCGACTCTACGCCGAAGATCCCCAGGCCGGTTTTTTGCCCTCGACCGGAACGATTCATCACCTTCGCTGGCCGTCGCACGAGGGAGTGCGCATCGACCACGGCCTCGAGGCTGGCTTCGAGGTCCTTTCACATTACGACCCCATGCTCGCGAAGCTGATCGCGCACGGGCGATCACGTGAGGAGGCCCGTCGCCGGCTTCTTCGTGCGTTGGCGTCGACCGAAATCGCCGGCGTCTCGACCAACCGCGACTTCCTCCTCGCTGCGCTGGCTCATCCCACCTTCATCGCCGGTGAAGTGACGACGGGCTTCCTCGAGTCCAGCGAGCTCGGCCAGGGCGCGCGGCCCCCTGTGGATGGGCTGTGGTGGGCCGTCGCCGCCGCCCTGTGGACGCGTCCGGAACACGGGCACTGGAGCAGCGCCGCGCCCCACGCGCACAGCATCGAGCTCGAGCGCGGGGCCGAGAGACGCACGCTCAGAGTGGAACCGAGCTCAGCCGAATACCTAGTAAAGGATCGGGAGGACACCTTTCACTTCTTCCTCACGGTGGAAGGCGCGAACGTGGCCTTGGAACGAGACGGGGTCCGGGACTCACTGCGCCACGTGTGGTGCGGCGATGCGCTCGACCTCTTCACCCCAGATCTTCACCTTTGCTTTCATCAGCCCGCTTTTGGTGAGTCGCGCGGGGCCGGTGCCCAGGCGCGCGAAGTCAGCGCGCCGATGTCCGGACGCATCATCGAGGTGCGCGCCACGCCAGGCCTTGCGGTGACGAAGGGCGAGGTTCTGCTCGTGATGGAGGCGATGAAGATGCAGCTCGAGATCACCGCCAAGGCCGACCTCGTGGTAGAGACGGTCTTCGTCTCGGCGGGAGATCAAGTGGACTCGAAACAGGTCTTGGTCGGCTTCGCCGAGGGACCAGGGAGCACGACATGAGCGACAAAGCGATCGTCACCTGCGCGCTGACCGGCGTGCTCACAAATCCGGCGCAACACCCGGTTCCCGTCACGCCCGAAGAGATGGCGAGTTCGGCCAAAGAGGCCTTCGACGCCGGCGCCAGCATCATGCACGTGCACTTTCGCGCCCAGGAGCCCGGGCTCGGGCACCTGCCTTCTTGGGATCCAGACGTGGCCGTCAGCATCGTCGACGCCATCCGCGCCGCGTGCCCGGGCGTCATCATCAACCAATCGACGGGCGTGATGGGCTCGGACATCTCGGGGCCTGAAGCATGTCTAAGGCGCCTTCGCCCCGAGATGGCCGCCTGCAACGCGGGAACGCTCAACTACCTCAAGACCAAGAGGAACGGAGAGTGGGCCTGGCCCCCGCTGACCTTCGACAACCCGGTCGAGAAGGTCGAACGCTTCCTCGCGATCATGAAGGACACCCAGACCCTGCCCGAGTTCGAGTGCTTCGACGTGGGGATCGCGCGCAGTGTGAACCTCTACATCGAAAACGGCATGACCAAGAACCCGGACGTGAACTTCGTGATGGGCGTTGCTTCGGGCATGCCGGCCGACCCCAAGCTCCTGCCTCTACTCCTCGGCTACCTCGAACACCCGGTCACGTGGCAGGTGACCGCGATCGGCCGCGAGGACGTTTGGCCGCTGCACCGCCGCACCGCCGAACTCGGCGGCAATCTTCGGACCGGCGTCGAGGACACCTTCTACTTACCCAGCGGAGAGAAGACGAGCGGCAACGGCCCGCTCATCGAGGCGATGGTGAAACTGGCGCGCGAGGTCGGGCGCGAGATCGCATCTCCAGTAGAGGCGAGGTCCATGCTCCACGTCAGGCCTTAGCGCCGAGCACTTCGAGCAAGCGAGCGCTCACTTCATCCGGCGCCGCGAGACCGTCCACCTCGCGGAGCAAGCCGCGCGAGCGGTAGTACGGGATGATGGGCGCGGTCTCGCGGTGGTACTTGTCGAGCCGCTTTCGCACCGCCTCCGCGGTGTCGTCGGAGCGATGCGTGACTTCCACCCCTGGCGGCGGCGGATCGAACTCCACGTGGTAAATGCGTCCGGTCTTGGCATCGGCGCGACGCCCGGTGATACGCCTCTCGATCACCGCGTCGTCGGCCTTGATGAGCACCACCGCATCGAGCGCGAGTCCGGCCTTCTCGAGCGCGGTGTCCAGGGCCTCGGCCTGAGGTCTCGTGCGCGGGAAGCCGTCGAGCATGAAGCCGGTCTTGGCATCCGGCTCCGAGATCCGCTCCACGACCATGGCGATCACAACCTCGTCCGGGACGAGTTCGCCGCGATCCATCAGCTCGCCGGCCTTCTTGCCGAGCTCAGTGCCTTTGGCGCGGGCCTCGCGGAGCATGTCTCCGGTGGAGATGTGGGGCACTCGGAGCTGATCCAAGAGCCGCTTGGCCTGAGTCCCTTTGCCGGCGCCGGGTGGCCCGACGAGGATGAGACGCTTTGCCTGTGCGCTGGTCATGCGGCGCGCAGTCTAGCGCAGTTGAGCGGGCTTTCGAGCGATTTATGGGGTGACAAAAGGACGCGCTGCGTCAGGCATCTCTGCGGCTAAATGTCTGTCTGGCCCGGTCTTTTGTGACCCCGGGAAATGCGAGGGCGCGGTTGTGAAGGACCGCGTAGACCCCTGGCGGCAACAGGCGCGCCGCAAGCAGGGCCTCGGTCACGTTCTGATAGGCGTCGGTGTCTCGGAACTCGAAGGGCCGAAAGGCCCCCGTGAGCAGCACCGGGCGATCGAGGCCCGGGAGCCCGGAGTGGAGGTGCTCCCCCGTCTTCTCGAGCGTGTCTGTTCCGTGCACGACGATCACCGCGTCGTGGGCGGAGACCGCCTTCTTCACCGCCGCGAGGATGAGATCCCGATCTGGGTCGGTCATCTCGAGCGAGTCCTTGCTCATCACGGTCTCGAAGGAGATCTCGAGGTTGGGTAGCCGAAGAGACTCCATCAAGACCTCGAGGACCGAGCGCACGTTCCGAAGCGACCCGTCCGTCTCGTCATAGGTCTTCTCGATGGTGCCTCCGGTACTCAAGAAGGCGATCTTCAGGGTGTCCTCGGCGCGGCGCATCGGGCGGGGAGCATTACGCCCTCCCCTCGGCTTGGCAATCGCTTCGTGGCCCCTCACACCATCACGGGACGATTTAGTCTTAGTCTACGGCGTCGGTGCTGGTCTCGACATACCGCGAGTTCTCTAGATCCACTGCGTGCCCCGTGCGAACACCTTCGGAGAGCTGCTCGATGAGCTTGTCCTTTTGTTCGAGTCGCTTGGCGTCGACTCGAAAGGCCTTGTGCATCTCGAGCGGACGGCTCGAAGTCTTGAACGCCTGGAGTTCCCAGGAGCCTGGATCCGGGAGCGGCTGTCCCGGCCGCACGATCTTGAGCGCCGGTATGGGGATCTGGTGCACCATCGCTGGCTGAGAGATGTGACTGACCGGGAGCGCCTTCGGTTTGTCTCCCTCTTGGAAATGAGACGACACATCGAGAACGATGTAGGCGGCGTCACCGACCAGGTCGATGATGGTCACGCCCTCTTTCTCGGGCACGAGCTCAGCGGTGATGTTTTCGAGCACCCCGTCTCGATCCACGCGCAGAGTCACCGGGTCTCCGACCTTGGCTCGACGATCCGCCACGCGCCCGGGCGGTGCGAGCTCGTCCTTGCCTCCGTCGACCGACACCATGGCCGGCTCGGGACCTGGATTCATGACCCACATGATCCCCACCGCGGGCGTGCGAAGCTGCCAGTAGCCGAGTGCGATGAGAACGAGCGCGGATGCGATACCCGCCGCGATCTTGGGCCCCTTGGGTGGTGGCGGTCCGACCTTCCCGACGAAGCTCTCCTCGCGCGGCTTCGCGGTGAAGAACTTCTGTTCGCTGCCTTCTACCTTCTCGTCCTCTTCGCTCATGGCTCCCCTCCGGGCGCTGACCGCAGCATGCAACGGGTCGGCGCCGCGATCCATGTTTTGGGCAGAACACGGGCGCTTCGATGGCGCCCGAGCGTCGGTTTGGGCGCCCCAAGCGCCCTCCTCAGGCCCTGAGAACGCTCGATGCCCCAACGAAAACCGCAACTTGATTGCATTTTCAGCCCCATCCTCTTAGCTAAGCGCGGCCTATGTCCCAAGGGCTGGCACTCACCGCGCTCTCGGTGCTGGCCCTCGCGGCCGGCGCGATCCTCCCCCGCTGGCTGCGCGGAGGCCTCTGGACGCCGCTCGTCAACGGGCTCGTCCTGGCCGCGGTCGGGGGGCTGGTGGCGCTGGTGGTCATCCCCGAGACCGTCCAGCACGCCGGGCCGCTTGCCCTCATCGCCGCGGTCTTGGGCGTGCTGCTCCCTCGGCTCCTCGAGCGGAACGAGGCCCTCGGCTCGAAGCCTCGGACCCACTTCGCTCTCGGGGCGGCGCTCATCGCCCTGCTCCTTCACACCGCGCTCGATGGCATGGGCCTCGCCACCGCCGACCGACCGGGGGGATCTGGCCCCGCCCTCGCGCTCGCGATCGTCGCCCACCGATTCCCGGTGGGCCTCGCGCTCTGGCTGGTCGTGGCTCCGCGCTACGGCGGCCGCCGAGCCGCGCTCGTGCTCACCGTCGTGGGCGCCGCCACCTTCGTCGGCTTCTTCCTCGGGGACGCGCTGCTGCCGCGCGCGAGTGATCCGCGTCTGCAGCTCTTCCAGGCCTTCGTCGCCGGATCACTGCTGCACGTGGTCTTGCACGCGCCCGACCAAACCACACTCAGGCATTGGCGTCCGCCCGAGTTTTTCGGTGCGGCGCTCGGCCTCACCCTGGTGCTGCTGATGCCCGAGGCTCACAGCCACGGGGACGGTGGGCTTCACCGGTTCGGCGAGGCGTTTCTTCATCTGTCGCTCGATGTGGCGCCGGCCCTGCTCGCGGGCTTTCTGCTGGCGGCTTTGCTCCACAAACTCAGCGCCGGAAAATCGGGTGCGGTGCCATTGATCGAGCCGCCGGCGCTGCTGGCATCCGTGCCGTTGCTCGGGCTCGAGCTCTCTTTGGCCCGCGTTGTCGCGAGCACCATGGTGCTGGGCGTGCTCTACCTCGCACGCCGGCTTCTAGGTGCGCCTTCCGCCGATCCGGAGACGGTGAGCCCACCCGAGAGCGGCGCACGAGCGGCGCTTCGCTACGGCTTTGGAGATCTGATGGATGAGGCGGGTCCTTGGCTCCTGCTCGGACTCGCGCTCGCAGCGGCGCTCCCGCCGGGTTCGTGGGTCCATGGCCTCGCGACGGTCCCGCGAGACGCCCTGGTCTGGCTCTTCGCCGCGCTGGGCCTGGCGCTGTCCATCAACTCGGTCGGCGCGACCGCCATCGCCGGCGCATTCATCGCAGCGGGTCTCTCGCCTGGGGCGGGGTTGGCCATCCTGCTCACCGGACCCGCGCTCGAGGCCAAGACACTCTCCGCGTTCCGAGCGAGGCGAGCGGGACTCGGTCGTTTGATCTACTTGGCCGCCGTGGTGCTCATGGCGGGCGGCGCGGGCATGCTCACCGATCGCGTCGTCAACCGAGACGCAGTTCTCGCCGCCACCCGGCACGCCCACGGCACGATTCAGTCGCCTTGGGTGTGGTTGAGCCTCGGCGTGCTCGCGCTCGCCGTGACCCGGTCGATCTGGGTGAAGGGCCCTGGCGGCTACGCGAGAGCCATCCTGCAACCGAAGGTCCCGCAGCGAGATTGAAGCGAGCCCCCCCAGACGCTCACGCCCCTCGAAACTTGATGCTGCAGCCGAGCGCCTTGGTCTCCGCCATGGGTATCGGCTGTCCCGCAAGCATGGCGTCGATGGCCTGCCGAAGGTAGGGCGTCTTCACCGCGGCCGCATCCTCCGCGTTGTCGTCGATGGCGCCGTGGTAAACGAGCTTTCCTCCGGCGTCGAACAGGTACACCTCCGGCGTCTTGCTCGCCCCATAGGCCCGAGCGACGGCGGAGGTCTCGTCGACCACATAGGGAAACTTCATGCCCTTGGCCGCCGCGCGAGTCTTCATGGCTTCAAAGCTGTCCTCGCTCTGACGGTTTGGATCGTTCGAGTTGATCGCGATGGTGCCGATGCCCTTCTCGAGCGCCTCATTGCCCATCGCGACGAGGCGATCTTCCCAAGCGATGACGTAGGGGCAGTGATTGCAGCTGAAGATGACGAGCGTGCCCTTCTCTTTGGCCGCGGACTGGATGCTCACCATCGTTCCGTCCACGTTCTTCATCTCTGTGTCCTTCATGAGCATCTCTCTTCCTATCGCGAACGATTCAGCTGGAGCTTGGGGCGTGGGCGCGGGTGCAGGTGACGGGGCTTCGACCTTGGCGGGCGCAGGCGTCGTGGGTTTAGTGCAGGCGACAGACGCCGCAAACAGCGCGGCCGCGAGTAGGAATTGATTCATGGGACTTCTTTCTTCGACTTGGGCTTTGCGCTCCGGTGACGAGCGAGGGCTTCTTCGAGCTGCGCGAAGGTCACCTGACCCTGCCAGAGTTCGAGCAGGGTCCCTTCGCGGGCAAAGAGGAAAGTAGCGGGCAGCGCGCCCGACCAGCGCTTGGAGAGTCCGTCGATGAACTCCATGTCCCCTCCGCGCTTCATGTAGGTCGGCAAAGGGGCCCCGGAAGTGGCGATGAAGGCCTGGGCCTTCTCGCGTTCCGAGGCGAAGTCGGTGGACACGAAGAGAAGCTCCGCCTCGGGCGGCGAGTGGGCCTTGGCGAAGCGGACCAGCTCTGGGAACTCCTCGATGCAGGGCTGGCACCACGTCGCCCAGGCGTTGACGAAGACGAACGGAGCCGCAGAGGTCCGCACGCGGGCCTGAAGTTCCGGGGCGTCCACGTCGATCAGCATCACTTTGGAGTCCTTCGGCGCGCCCTTGTCCGCTCCGCCGCTGTCGACGGCGCCGAACACGAGAACCGAGAGAAGAACGAGGGCGCTCGCACCAGTCAATGACCTCACCACGCGGGTCTAGCATGCGGGAGCAAAGTGGGCACCCCAGTTCAGCCAGCTCGGGGTCTGAGAGAGCGGACAACCTGGGACACAAACTCGACGGGTGCTTCAGGCTCGGGCATCGTGCTTTGGCGGCGAAGCGCTGCATCTCGCGCACTTCCGCGCGGGCGCATGGAGAGGATATCAGCATGAGATTCGGACTGAGCGGGTTGGCGCTGATGACGATGATGAGCGTGAGTGCTCGGGCGCCCGCGCAAGAAACGATCGAGACCCCGACGGAGGGTGCGGCACCGAATGCGAGTGCGCTCCCGACTACGCCGCGGGGCATGCGATTTCGCTTCGGGGTCTCGGCTGGGGCCGGCCCCCTGCTCTCGAGCCTGCCCACCTTCATTTACGGCGGCGCCGATCTCCGCTTCGGTCTTCAGATGAACGATCTCTTTGGGATCTACCTGCAGCCGCAGCTCGGGTTCTACGGCGGCGGCGGTGGAAACTTCGCGGCCTTCGGCGGCTTGATCGGTGGCTCGGTCCTAGGGGAGGTCACCTTCTGGGATCGGCTCTTCGTGGGCGGCGGACTCGGCTACGGGATCTTGAACAATCCTTCCGGTCTGGAGCTGCACTTCCGGGCCGGCGCCTATCCGGCGATGAGCAAGTCAGACACGGGGCGACGCAAAGGACTGATGCTCGGCGTCGACTTCAGGGTTCACTTGCTCGACGTCGCGACCTTCATCGCGCCGACCTTCTGCATCGGCTACGAGTCTTTTTAGGGAGGGTCGAGCTCTAACGGACTGCAGTGGTGGCGCGGGCGGCCCTTCGGCCACGATTCATCGCCACGACCGGGGCTCGATGCGCGCCTTCGACCATGAGGTCGTCGACGATCTCTGCAATGTCGACCATGGCCTTTGAGCCCTTGCGATGGTCCGAGAGCGCGACGAGCACGTACTTCGCGTTTCCGTGCTGAACCAGCGCGCTGTCCGAGTGAAACGTGCGCCACGTCCCGCTCTTTCGAGCCAGGATGTTGACGCCCTCCTTGTCCTCGAGCGCCTTGACGAACTTGTGGTGCACCTTGGGCGCACCCATGGCGGCGAGGATCCGCTTGTTACCGACCGGGCTGACGAGCAGGCCCTTGGCGAGCAGAGTGTAGAAGCGGGCCGCCTGCCGAGCAGTGGCACCATGAGACATGTTGTGGAGCGGGTCTCGGTTCTGTTCTCCGCCGGGGCCATAGCGACGACCGAGCCACAGCCCGCCGTGCTCGTTTCCGTAGAAGCAGTATCCCGGCCGCCGGACCACGTCCTCGAGGTACCGAGGTCCGACGAGATCAAAGGCCCACGACGCGTCGGTGTTGCTCGACTGGTTGATCATCGAGGACAGGCGTTCTTCGACCGATGCGTTCCACTTGACCTTGTTCTCTTTGGCCGCCTGCGCCACCCCGAGCAGGGTGACGATCTTGGGCAGGCTGGCCGAGTACAACATCGCGTCGTCGTTGATGCCCGCGTAGTGGATGCGGTCCCTCGGCGTCAGGTCGACGACCGCAACCGAGAGGCGACCCGAGCGCAGCCATCCTCCATAGCCTGCTTCACGGATGCGGCGGCGGAGCTGCTGGAGCAGAGCCGGGTTCTTGCGGGCGAGCGGATAACTGGCGTCGCAGTTCTCTGCTGCTTCGCCGAACGGCCGCCCATCTTTGAAGCCGTTGGCGCTCGGGGTGGCGGGTGCCGGCGTAGAGGCCAACGCGAGGCAAAGGAGGCTCGACCACACGTTGCGTAATCTGTCCGAGTGCCCGTCGCGAAGCAAGATCGGGGCAACGCCTCTGAGAACGGTGGGATACGTAAGTCGGCGTGCCCACCCTGGCCTGCCGCACCGCGGCGAAGCCGGATTCAATCGCCCTGGATCAGCGCATGGATCCCGGTCGCCAGGCGACCGTGATCCAGGGCCGCGTTCTTTCTCAGCTCGTTCGACATGACCGCCACGATGTAGGCCTTGGGCTCGGGACCTGTGGTCTCGACCTCGACCAAGCCGTTGAGCACGTTGATCTTGTTCCCTCGGTACTGGATGCAGACGTAGTCCTTCTCCGGCACACACTGAAAGAAGCTGCCGCTCTTGAAGTAGATGGCCGCCTCTTTCAGCACCGGCGTGTCCGCGTACCGAACCCGCCTCCGGGTGAGGTACATGAGCTTCTTGAGCTCCAGGCTCGAGAACTCATCGACCATGCGACCTTGCTCGACTCGAAGCATCCAGCGCAGAAGCGCAAGGGGGCTCGTGCCGCTGCCGCCCGACTTGATGTACTTGCCGGCGCCCTTCGTGAAGAAGGTTCGGAGACGAAATGCCGCCGGATCCAGACCAGCCTCGGATTGAGGCAGGTCGACGGTCCGAAAGACCGCCTCGGTGAACTGCGAACGATCCCACTTTTTGAAGAGCTCCGCGTCGCGCTTCTTGGGCGGGTAGTCCTGGCCGAGGAGTGAGAGCAGCGTGGCCTCTCGCCAAACCAGGGTGCCCGCGGCGTTCGAGCTCGGGGAGATGGCGTGGTCCATCCACTCCCAGAGCGTGAAGCGATCGCCCAGCTTGACCGCCCGCACCGAGGTTTGCTCGCCGCTGATCACCGGGACCTCGTGGGAGTTCGGCATCAGCCATGCGTCGGCATCGACCTCGACCTCTCGGAGGAACGCCTCGCGCGCGGGAATGTCGTCCGGGAAGCGCTGCGCGAGGGCGCGGAGCATACCCGCCGCGACCAGCACTTTGGCGACGCTTCCCGGCGTCTGCTCGACCTGCTCAGCGACGCCCGCGTACCTCGGCTTCGCGGGGTCCGTGATGTCGAGAATCGCCACGTGATAGTCTCGGAAGCTCTCACGCTTCAGAAGCTGCTCGAGCCCCGCTTGGAGCTTGGCATCCTTCTTGGTCTCGGGCGTGACATCGAACTCTTTGCCCGCTTCGCGCATGCGCAGGCGAACACTCGAGCCCGGCCACTTCGCCCCGGGCGCGAGCTTTCTTCCTCGAGCGGTTCCCGCATCGATCCTCTGCTGCCAGCCGAGCCGACGGATCTGAGTACGCTCGCCTTCGTCGGTGGGGTAGGCGCCTGCGCCCACTGGAACGAGAAACAGAGCGAGCGCGAGGCTCGGGATGATCGATCTCATTGGGGGAGTTCTCCTTGCAGGTCGAGGGGTGCGACCTTCAGCGTGGCGCGCCGATCGAGATCGAGCAGCAGCGGATGCGCGGCGGCCATCTTCGACGCTTTGAGCGGACGGATCTGGAACAGATGGGCCTTCTTGGCGATGAGTCCGAACTCGATGTCCCAGGGGAGGCCACCCTCGGGGGCCGGGATCGCCTTTCTGATCTCGCCGACCAGCCCCATGATCTCAGAGATCTCCTCGGGCAAAAGCAGTGGGTCACGCCCTTCGGCGTTTGCGATCTCGACCCCTTCCCGGGGCGGCGGGGGCACGCGTCGGCGGCTAAAGATCCTGGACGACGAGAGCAGGCGCACTCGGCCGTCCGCCTCGACGACGATGGTCTCGGCGGAGCCGCCGTCCACCACCGCCGCCACGCCTTCGCTCGCGCTGATGGTGACGGCTCTGCGGTCGTCGGTCTCGAGATCCGTGGTCAGGAGCACGCCCGAGGCCTCACTCGCGACCGTGCGATGGAGCAAAACGGAGGGGTAGACGTGCTCGGGGTTCTGAAGCAAACGCTGCCGCCATCGATAGGAGCGCTCCGTGAACGGCGAGGCCCACACCGCGCGAATGGCGCCGAGGATGGAATCGAAACCCACGCGATTGGGCACCGTCAGATTCAGGCCGGCGCCGGTGAAGTCTTTGAGGTCTTCGACGTTGGTGTCGCTGCGCACGAAGACCCCGAACGTTCCGGGATCGCCGAGCTCGGCGAGCGCCGCTTTGACCTCCGCCTCGAAACCCGCCGAGAACGGGAGCGTCTGAATCGCGGCTCGAAAACGCTCGAGCTCGGCGAGCACCCGTGCGTCGGCCTCCGCCTCCGGGAGCTTGGCGGCCTCCCCGTAGGCACGCTGCAGGGCCGCGAGCGGAGACAGCTGATCCGGCGCCGCCTGGCTGACGTGACGCACGAACGCACCAAAAGGGATGACCGCCGCGTCCGAGACCCGCTCCGGGAACAGGCGCTTCAGTCGAGCGAGCTCGGCCGCCTTCGGACCCAGCCGAACACCGGCCTCCTTCTCGCTCACCTTCTGGAGCGGGCGGATCTCCGTCGACTTCAGATCCAAGCGCGAGACATCGATGCGAAGACTCGGGCTCTTGGCCCCGGAAGGAGCGCCGGCGAGCGCGCGTGTGGACGGAGGCAGCGCCTCGAGGAGACCGAGGACCACGCGACGGGTAGCGCTCACGCCCAAGGCCACGTCGCGACCGGCCCAGCTCTCGATCGCTCTTGCGCCCTCGCCCGTCATGACCAGGTGCGGGATCCCGAGGTTCTGCGCGAGCAACGACACGTGCGAGAGGCTGCCGCCGTTGCCCACCGAGATGATGCCGGCCACGGGAGGCAAGTTCGGCAAGAGATCGTAGAGCAGAACCACGTCGGTCCGCTTGAGGCCGGCGGGGTCGGCCCCAAGAGGAAGAACGCGGAAGGCCCCCGTCGCAAAACCTGGATTCTCACCCCGGAGCCCCACCCCGCGCTCGAGACCAAAGACGAGATGACCTCCGCCCCGCAGTTGATCCACGTCGGTGTTGAGGCGGTCGAGGAGGACCGCCATGGGGAGCATGACGCTCCCCCGTAGAAGATCGTCCACGAGTGCCCCCGCCTGAGGCTCCGCCACCTGATACCGAGAGAGGGCGAGACCGAAGTCCGCCAGGTAGCGCGCCCTCGCCCACTCGGGCAGGCGCCCCAGGCGATCGACGCCGCGTACGTACGACTCGTTCGTACCGACGCGCAACCCAACCAGCGCATCCTGCACCGCCGCATGTTCGCGCTCCGAGAGCAGCCCCAGGTGCCGAGCGCCCTCTGACAGCTGTGCGAGCATGTTGATGGACAGACCTCGTGAGAAAGGCAGTCGAGAGAGCTCACCCACCACATCCACGAGTCGCTCCTCCACGATGACCATCCCGTAGAGGAGCAGCAGATTTCGAGAGGCCCGTCGATCGGCCTGCCCGGTGTTGAGCGCGCGAGCCATGTGTCCGAGCAACTCCGTCGATCGTTCGATGATGTCTTGGGCGCCACGTGCCGCGATGAGCTGGTCGATGCCCTTCTTCACTTCGCGCTCGCGTATCCGGTCCCGGATGCTGCGAAGCGCCTGATCGCGCTCGGCGGGATCGTAGTGCTGCTGCATCTCTGCCACGAGCGCGGTGGCCCACTCGAGGGGCTCGCCCTTGGCGGACTTCAGGTAGGAGCGAACCCGAGCAACGTCCGAGGCCTCGGGCAGCGAGTGGATCTTGCCGCGCAAGTCCTGAAAGCGAGGGTCGGCATCACCGATGCGGCTCGCCAATGCGCGAATCTCGTCGATGCGTGCGCCTTTGGGGCCATAGGGGAGTGCGCGCACGACCCGCAAAAGCAGCGACCGACGATGGTCGACGAGCTCTGGGCGGGCGGTGAGCGTCTGGAGCAAGAGCACGCTGGCGGCCTCTTCGTCTTCAATCTGCCGAGCCCCCCGGTAGCTCTTGGCCGAGGCCAAGACCCAGCCGTCGAGCGCGCGCTCCAGGAAGCGCTCGAGCACCAGGGCGCGGGCGCGGTAGAGATCGTCGCGCAGGATGTCTTCGGGCTGGAGCGCCGCCAGCACCGTGCCCACATGGATTCCCCATCGGGCGAGGGCCTCGGCGTCGGTCGAGAGCACGCCGTGCTGCCGACCTCCGCCGCGCTCGGCGCACGCCCCCGCCTTCGGCAGCTGCATGCTGCCGTCCTTGCAGAACCAAGCGACTCCTTGGTATGGCCCGCGAGGGCTCTTCTTCATGGATTCGACCAGCACATGCGCTCGGGCTTGGTCGGAGGGAGCGAGCGGGTCCGGGCCGGCGCCCGCGAGCATCATGGCGATCCAGAGTGTGTGCATCACGTTCCTCAGCGGACCTCGGGGCCCAACGACTGTTCTAACGCCTCCGGAGTTCGAACGCACGCGCTCGCCGAGGAAGCGCGGACCTCGGGGTCTCTGGCGGCGCGTTGCTGAGTAGCCTCTTGCCGGTAGCGAGCGCCGACCGAAAGCGAGCCGTTTACGCTTTCTTCCTCTTCGCCACGTTCATGGCGTCGTACTACGTGTTCAAGCCGGTTCGTGGGTCGCTGTATCTGCACTACCTCGGTCCGGACAACCTGCCCTACGCCTATCTGATGTCGACGCTCGTCGCTTTGGTGGGGATGAGCATTTACAACCGAATCTATCTCTTGCTGGATGCGAGACGGGTTTTCAGCGTCTCGGTGATCGCGCTCTCGGCGAGCGCGGTCCTGTTTTATGTGGCCGAAGCGGCGGAGCTGATCTCCTCCGGTCTCTTCTCGTTTCTCTTCTTTCTGTGGGTATCGCTCCAAGGGACCCTCTCCGCCACGCTCTGTTGGTCCGTCACCAACAACAACTTCGACGTCGTGACCGGCCGAAAAGTCTACGGCTTCATCGGCGCGGGAGGCATCTCGGGCGCGTTCTTCGGGGGCTGGGTCACGAAGACCATCCTCGCCCACAAATGGCTCTCGACCGAGCAGCTCCTGCTCGTGGGGGCGGGCTTGATCTTGCTCGCCCTGGTGCTGGTCCGCGGCGTTCGCGGCGCAGCACAGCACGCCCCGCCGGACGCGCTCCTCAACAACCCCGCCGGCAAAGAGGCCGAGGCTCGCGACGGAGCCTACTGGATCGCCAAGGAGCCGTATGTAGCCGGCATCGCGCTCCTGGTCCTGCTCATGACGTTCTCGGGCACCCTCCTCGACCTGCAGTTCAACCGCGTCGTCGCCGAGACACTCACCGACAAGGACGCAAAGACCGAGTTCTTCGGTGAGCTCTACGCGTGGATGAACATCCTCGGCCTCATCATCCAGTTCACCCTGACGAGCGCCGTTCACCGCTGGTACGGACCCATCCCCGGGCTGCTCATCCTGCCGCTGCTCATCATGATCGGCGGCCTCTCGCTCATCAATCCCAGCCTCGACGCGATCTCGATCATCTGGACCGGGATCCTCGCCACGACCTACTCCATCAACCAGACCTCGAAGGAGCTGCTCTACATCCCCACTCCACCGTCCGTTCGTTTCGGTGCGAAGGCGTACATCGACGTGTTCGTCTACCGCCTGGGTGATGCCGGTGCTTCGATCACGACGCTGCTCTGGAAGAGTGTGATGGGGGTGAGCACCGCCCTCGGGCTCTTGGTGCTGGTTCTGGCCCCGATCTCTGTGTTCGTGGTCTCTCGACTTCGCCTCGGCTACCGGCACCGCGCGGATCACGCGGAGACCGCCGTCGGCATCAAGGCCTATCGCCCGGGCGCGCCCTAGCCCGCCTAGAGAGCCGAACCGCATACCTCCCGTCGTCGGACTTGCCCCCGAAACCTCTGCCTGTGTTGCTCCTCAATCATTGGGGCCGACCCAACTCAATCGTCGCGCCTTGCCAGAGATTCCGGGTTCTTCGTCCGACTCGGTCCGATATGCGGATCGGCTCTCTAGAGCGGCACGCAGGCACGGCCATCTTCGGCCCGCCACTCGAGCACCGTCGCGCCCAGCTCGAAGGTGGGCATGAGCGCGCGGAAGCTCGGGTCCAGATCACCGCCGTCGATCAACATGTCGAGCACGTCGTGGTCGACCGGCCGAAGCTGGACCCGTGCGGTGATGCGGCTCGCGAACTCGGGCACCTCATACACCCGCTGAAGATGCGTGGGCACATACGACGGATCAAAGGGGTCGTTCGAGGTGGGCCCCGGAAGCGCCAGGCCTTCGACGCGGCGCGCATCCCAGAAATCATGCACCAGCTCGTCGTTCTCGCCAAAGAGGCGGTCACCGAACCACCAGAGATCGGGATCGCGCTCGATGAGCTCCGAGACCGCCTCGCCTTCGCGGATGACGCCGCTGTCGTAGACCACGCCCGCCCCGAGGTACGCGACGATCTCCACCCAGGCGCGACGGTCCTGCGTAGCCCCACTCGGGAAGCCGTGTCCGGCGGCGAAGTTCTCGACCTGCACGGTGACCTGCATGCCGCCCGCCACCGGGAGCACACAAAGGGATGCGTAGAGCGTGGTGTCGAGGAGGCGTTGGATCTGCAAACGCTGAGCCTCGCGCTCGGGGAAGTCGATGAGCGCGGTGTCCACCGCGGGCACGGAGTGATCGTGGATGCGGCGCAGCGGAACCCCTGGAACGTCGGCCGCCACTCCTTCGCTCGACGGCATGTGGCACTGTCCGCAGGTCTGTCGCTGATGGGGCTCGCCTCGCGCGTACAGCGTCGACTGCCACTCGAGATAGGTACGCTCGAGCTTGGTCCCGTGACCGTTGACGATGTCGTGGCAGCTCCCGCAGAGCGATGCGGATTCGAGCCGGTTTCGATCGAAGAGCGGGTCGTATCGCGCCGGGTGTGCATCGACCTCTACCGGGTCGGCGATGCCGCCGCGAAGGACACGATCGTCCGCGAGCACCAGAGGGTTGTTGTGGGTGCCGTCCACGCGCTGAACCGAGTGGCAGAAGTAGCATGTGATGCCCTGGTACTTCGCGGGGAGCTCACCGAGGTTCAGCCCGTCCGTCGTGGCCCCCTCGAGCACCGCGAGCGGCGCGTGGCAGCGCACGCAGAAGTCCCCAAGCGCGCCGCTGGTCTCTCGTTGCCCGCGCTTGTTCCAGGCGACAAAGACCGGGTCCGCGGCGGCGTAGGCGTGCATGCTGCCGGACCACTGTTGATACTGCGTGGGGTGACAACTCTGGCAGCTTGCGGGATCCTTCAGAGCCTCGGCGTCGAGACCGCGCTCCGCGCACGCCGCGAGGCAGACCCACAGCCCAAGAGCGCGCCTCATCGCGGCGCGCCCGCCTCGAGGTAACGACGCACCGCGCACCGCTCCTCCGCCGGGAGTTGTTTGCCGGGCGGCATCGAGAAGCCTTGCTCGGTGGACTCGAGGCGCACCAAGAGCGGGCTGCACTCGGTCTTGCTCCCGAGCGCGCGGAGCAGACTCGCGTGCGCGGCGTCGAGCGTGCTGAAGTCGAGGCCGGCCTGCTGGGCCTCCGAGGTGTGGCAGGAAGCTCCACCGACCGCGCAGCTGGGACCCAGCGTGTTCGCGTGGACGTTCGCGAAGGTGGGCTCGTAGAGCGGTGTGCACGACTCCGGCAGCACGGCGCAGGGCTCGCCTTCACAACCCACGACCGCCGCCAGCAGCAACCCCGCGAATGCGACCCGCTCAACCTTCGATGCAGAAGCTGAACACCAACTCATCGCTGTCCGCGCCTCGCTCGACTCGCACGGTGAACTGCCAGAGCCCCGACATGAAGAGGTCCATATCGGTGATCTGGTACTGCCCCGCAACTCCGGTTGCGGTCGGGAACAAATGAGGGGGATTGCTGCCGTGACCGTGGTCGGGCATCCACGGACGGAGTCGAACCTCGGCCCCATCGACCAACGCGCCGGTTCGGTCCTTCACCTCGAGCACCCATCGATTCAGTCCGCGGTCGGGCGGAGCTGGCATGGCTTCGACGAAGGTGACCTCGAAAGCCCCGCTGGGGCTCGCCCTCGAGAGGCCGGCGACGAACGTGTCCGCGCGTTGTTCCTGGGCGCAGAGCCCCTCTGCGCGCGTGACGTCGGCCCCTTCCTGCGAGTCTCCGCAGCCGAAGGCCGCGAGGAGCAGCGTGCTCAGACAAACTCGCCGGACCGAGTGCATGCGCGGACTGTGGCTTCATCGCGGCAGGAAAGGCAACCGAGGCGACGCGGCGTCGGGGGGTTCCGAGAGTGGTCGTTCGACCGATTCGGGGCGACGCAGGAGGTGACAGCTTGCGTGCATGCAGACCTCGACGCCCTTCCGAAACCTCGGCCTGATCCTCGCCGCCTCGACGTTCGTCTTCGCGTGCGGCGACACCCCGGCCCCCACCGTGTCGATCAGCGTCAGCCCAGATCGCTTCCCGAACGGCGGCAGCACCCAGGTGAGTGTCGCGGTGACGGACTTCGAATTGGCCACCGAGGATGGCACGCACCACAGTGGCGCCGAGAGCCATCAAGAAGAAGGAACGGAGACCGGCGGCGACATCGTTCGCACCGGCCACTACCATATCTATCTCGACTCGCTCGACACCAACCCCTTGAAGATGTCGAGCGAGGCTTCTATCCAACTCACGGTCACCGCCACCGTGGGAGCGCACAGCCTGATCGTTCGCCTGCACGGCCTCGACCACCGCATCATCGAGCCGCAGATCACCGACGAGGCCGCCATCACCCTCGAATAGTCGTGCCCCAAAGGTGACGCGACCCCGCTGATCTGCTGAGCTTTGGCGGTGGTGCAGAAGAGCATCGAGCCCGCTCGTCCCGCCTCGCTCGCACGGACGCTGTTTGGCTTCTCGGCCCCGGTGAACCGGCGCACCTACGTACTCGCCGGGATCAGCCTCGGGATCGCGAAGCTCGTGCTCGACTACGGCGCGGTGGCGCTCCTCTCCCCCGGCACATGGTCGCTCGCGGCCTACCTCACCCCCGGTCGTGCGGTCCTCGAGCTCGGCGGCCAGGGGGCCAGCCCCGCTCTACCCTGGGTGCTGCTCTCGATTCTGTTGCCCTTCACCTGGGCCGGCGCCTCGCTCACGCTGCGCCGCGCGGTCAACGCCGGTCTGGCGCCCGCCTTCGGACTGCTCTTCTTCGTCCCCTTCCTCGGCTACCTCTTCATGCTGCTGCTCGCTGTGCTCGAGCCGAGGCGACAGCCGCGGGAACGTGGTGAAAAGAGGCTCGACCTCGGCGAGCGACGCTCGGTGTTCGCACTCCTGTTCTCGCTCCTGGTCGCGGTGCCGATGGTGGGCCTCGGTACGCTCGCGCTCGAGAGCTACGGGTTCGGGCTCTTCGTTGGAACCCCGTTTGTCATGGGCATGGTCTCTGGCTTCGTGCACAACGCGGAGCGACCAAAACGAGTGACCGCCACGCTCGCCCACGCCTGGCTCGCGGTGGCGCTCGCGGGTGCGGTCTTGCTGGGCATCGCGCTCGAAGGGGTGGTGTGCCTGATGATGGCCGCGCCACTGGGCTTCATTCTATCTGGTCTCGGCGCTTTGCTCGGTCGTTCCCTCGCGCAGACCGGGCAGTACGCGGTTCGCAGCATCGCACTGTTGACGTTTGCTCTGCCGGTGTCGGCCTGGATGGAGACGGGCGCCCCGGAGGGAGAGCTTCGCATGGTGTTGAGCACCATCGAGATCGACGCGCCCCCCGAGCGCGTGTGGCCCGCCGTGCTCGCGTTCCCTCCGCTCGATGCACCGGCCGAGTGGTACTTCAAGGCCGGTGTCGCCTACCCCACTTCAGCCACGCTCTCGGGCGAGGGCGTGGGTGCGGTGCGGCGCTGTCGATTCTCGACCGGTGACTTCGTGGAGCCCATCACCCACTTCGAGCCTCCGGTCCGGCTCGCCTTCGACGTGACCGAACAGCCCGCCCCCATGCTCGAGCTGAGCCCCTACGCGGATCTGCACTTGCCGCACCTCGACTCCGCCCTGGAAAGTCGACGCGGCGAGTTCCGCTTGGTCCCGCTTCCGGGCGGGCGCACGCGGCTCGAAGGCCGAACCTGGTACGCGCTGAAGATGTCCCCTGTCTTCTACTGGGGTTGGCAATCCGACCTGCTCATCGGAGCCATCCACCGGCGCGTGCTCGAGCACATCAGGGCGCAGCTTTAGAGCTCTCGGCCTTGCCCTGACTGAAGTAGCCCACGAGCCACACCATGAAGCTCGGAAAGTGCCGACCCACGAAGGCACCCAAGCGCCCGTGGGCGGTGAAGACGTATTCGCCTTTCCGCCGGCGGATGGCGCTGACCATCACCCGGGCTGCCTTGTCGGTGGGCCAGAGCAGCGCCTTGGGTCTACGGTCTTTGCGTTCGGCGCGATACTCGCCGCGATTGTCGACCTGCCCGATCTCGCTCTCCACGAAACCGGGGTGCAAGGTCGTGCAGCTCACCCCGCTGCCGTGGGTCTCCATGGAGACGACCTGGCCGAGGCTGACGAGCGCGGACTTCGAAGCGCTGTAGGCCGCCATCGCAGGGGCCGTCACCCAGGCGGCGGCGCTCCCCACCAGCGCGAGACGGCCCTTTGTCTTTCGCAGCTCAGGCAACGCGTAGCGTGCGGTCATCGCGGCCCCGACCACGTTGGTGTCGAACTGGCGGCGCCAGTCGTCCGCGGTGAGGCGCTCCACTCGCCCAGAGGCCCCGAACCCCGCGTTCGCGATCGCGATGTCGAGGCGCCCGAGCTGCTGCACCACGGACGCCACCGCCGCCGCCACCGCGGCCTCGTCGGTGACATCGCAGGGAACGGCGACGGCTCGACGACCAAGCGCTTCGAGCTCCGTCACCAGCGCCTCGAGACGGTCGACACGACGTGCGGAGACCGCGACGTCCGCCCCCTGCCTCGCCAACTCGAGCGCGAGGTGACGCCCAATGCCGCTCGATGCGCCGGTAATCCAGGCCACTTGGCCGCTGAAACGAGAGTGAGACATCCGTGCGGCGCAGCATGGTCAGTTGAAGACGCGGAAGCAACCGCCTCGACCAGATTCAATCCCCTCAGAAACTGTAGCCGAAGGTGACGTGGAGCCGACCGGTAGGCGGCGCGACGTCCGTGTCGAGCGCCGGGTCGACGATGAGCGGCCAGCCGTAGGCCACAGACAGCGGACCGACCGCCGTGACCCACCGAAGCGCCGGACCCGCGGAGAGCGTGGGGGCGCCAAAGAGCTCGGCGGCGGCGTAGGATACGAACCCCACATCCACGAAACCTGCGAGTTGAAGCGCGCCCAGGGGAAGGTCCGGCAGGACGTACCAACGCAGCTCTGCGCTCCCCACGAACACCCAAGTCGCGCCAGGCTTTCCGGCCGCCGAGGCTCGCCGGCTCAAGCCGCGCACGCTCTGATCGCCACCGTAGAAGTACGTCTCCGAGAGCGGCAGATTCCCATCCGCGCCGTAGACACCTGCGGTCCCAAAGGTCGCGCCGAGCGCGAGCACAAGGGGCCCTCCGACCGTCGATTCGCGCCCCACCGAGATCTCGATCGGCCGCCCAAGCGGAACGTATCCGCCCAGCGAGCTCTGAAAACGCCAGAACTGTCCGCCGTTCGAGAACGGAGAGAAACGTCGATGCGCCAGCTCGAAGCGCAGCTCGGTCTTGAGACCCAGGAGGGGATCGAGCGGCTCATCGAGCCAGTTGAAGCGCAGCCGAGGCACAAAGCGCCCAAAGTTACCCGAGAGCGCGAGGTCATCGCGCGGGATGGCCGGCCCATCCCCCCTGGGCTCGAAGACGGTGTCGGTGAGCTCGTACGCAAAGGCCCCGGAGAGCTCGGGGCATATTTCGCAGCTCTGACCGCGGTAGAACGTCCTTTGAAGCGCAAGATGTCCCCCGAGTCGCCGCTCGAACAAGACATCGCGGTTCTCGAGCTCGACAGAGAGCCCGGTCTCGAGATCGAAGGGCGCGCCGAAGGGCTCGGGGATGCCGAGCACCGCCGCAAGACGATCGGCTCGACCGATGCGAGCTTCCGTCGCGAACTCCGCCGCGTTGGCGAATCGACCCGATAGGTCCAGCCTCAGCGCGCGACCGAGGAGGTTGCGATCGCGGAAGTCGACCCCCACCGCAAAGAGATCATCCGTAGTGAAAGAGCCGACCAAGTCCAGGGTCTGCACGTCCGCTTCCTTCAAGCTCACCAGAAGCCAGGTGCGCTCTGGGTCCGCGCTCGGTAAGGACTCGACCTCCACCGAACTGAGAATGCCGAGTCTCCGGAGTCGTCGTTTGCCGCGACTCACCTCCAGCAGGTTCAGAGGCTCGCCGGGTTCGTGTCCCAGCGCCCGAAGCACCAGCGAGTCGTGGGTGCGAAAGCCCCCTCGAATCAACGCGCCCGCGAATCGACGTTGAACGCCCGGCTGAACCCGGTAGATGAGACCGTCGCCGTCCTGGATCTGCTCGACCTCCGCCTGGTGGTAGCCGAGCTCGGCCATACTCGCGAGCACCTCCGCGTGATCCGAGGCGAGCTTGGCCTCGACGTAGGGCGCCCCAGCAACGAGCGTCAAGTGGGCACGCACCGACGACTCGTCCAGCTCCGCCGGAAGCCCGACGAAGCTCAGCCCCCTGACCACTCGTGGTTCCGTGCCGGAGACTTTGAACGTGACCTCGATCTGGCCGCCGTCGCGAACGCGCCTCTTTACGGTGACCTTCGAGTCCTTGAAGCCGGCTGCGGTCATCGCACGTTCCAGGCTCTTGACGTCGCGCTGCACCCACGCGTCGACGTAGCGCCCGGTCGAGAGCGCGCCGTCGGCACGAGTCACCAGGGCCGCGCTCTCGATCACACCCGGCGGCGCGCCTTCCACTTGGACCGAGACCACCGAGCGCTGCGGACCTTCCTCGACTTGATAACGCACCACGAAGCGGTCACCTTCGCGCCCGCTGCCGACGAGCTTCACCTCCGCCTGGTCGAAGCCTTCCTTCTGGTACAGGTCTCGCATGAGCTTTGCGCTCTCTTCCGCCTCGACGAGGTCGAGCGCACCGGTGCGCTCAAAGGTGGCGACCTCGTAGAGCTCCTCGTGGTCGAGGCTCAGGTTTCCGGTGATCTCCACCTCGAGACGCAGACCGCTCTCGACCTTCAGGAGGACACGCACCTTCTCGGCGGCAGGATCGAGTTCGTAGCTCCCCCGCACCCGGGCTGCGGGATAGCCGCGCTCGCGAATCCGCCGCGTCACGCGGTCGAGGTCGGCGTCAAAGTCCTCTGGGCGAAACCGATGCGGGAAGATGCCAAACACCTCGTGTTTGAGCAGCGCCTCTGCCTCCCGCGCCCCGAGCACGGCATCACCCTCGATGCGCACCCCAACGAGCGGACCCGACCAGCCGATATCCACGTGCACGACGATGCGGTAGGCATCTCCCATGCCGAGGCTGCCGCGTCTCACCGCGCGCACCTCGACCTTTGAGCCGAAGAAGCCTTCGCGCTCGAGATACACCTCGAGGCGCTGAGCCTGCTTCTCGAGGGTAGCGTCGAGGTCCAAGAGCAGCGCCCCTTTTCGCAGGAAGATCCGACGTCTCAAGTCGCCCTCCAGAAGGGCAAAAGGGAGGCCGCCTTCGATGCTCACCGACTCCACGATCCGAGCGGGCATGACCCGGCAGCGAGGCTTCGGGCTCGCGAGGATACACGTCGCGCTCCTGACGAGCTTGGTGGACTCGAGCGTGCGCCCCAGGGTCGAAGCGGCGGTCGCGGTTGTGACGAACACGTCGTCGAGGAAGGCCGCGATACCTTCGCACACCGACTCGAGTTCGACCTCCGCTTCAGCCGCCACCAACTGAACGCGCTCGGTCTCGCAGACCGCCTCGGGCGCGGGTGCTGCCGCCAGCCACATGAGCCACCACGGCGGCATCTCAGTATCCCAGCACCCGAAGCTTCAGCTCGAGCTTCTGTTCGGCCGCGTCGTCGCCGGTGCCTCCACTGGTCTGGCTCCCGTAGACCTGCTTGAAGCTGGACTCGAGGGTGAGGCGATCGAGCAGAAAGAAGCGCGCCCTTGCGCTCGCGCTCTGGCCACCACCTCCATCCCCGGTCGAGTAGGCCCCTTCGAGGCGCAAGCGGCGCGAGAGGTCCTTCTGCGCGCTGACCCGCACCCCTTCGCCCGTCACTTCGAGGCCGAGCTTCACGTCGAGGTTGAACAGATCATCGAGCTGGTTCGAGAAGAAGTCCGCCACTGGCCCCACGAGTTGCGTGCCGGCGAGCGCGAGCGCCGCGTCCCGCGCTCTAGAGTCGCCCTCCGCTCCTTGGAAGCCGGCATAGCCGGTGAGGAGGAGCAGCAGCACCTCGCGCTCTTCGAGGAAGGGCTGCGCGGAGAGGGCGAGGTCCAGCTCCGAGAGATCGCCCTGCAGACGAAGGGCGACGAAGTAGGGGACCTCGTCACCCTTCGACTCGATCTCCCCTTCCGCCTCGAGATCGACCTCTGCCCCAAGTCTGCCGCCGCGCCCGGGTTGGAAATCGATGCTCGCTTGGTTCACGAAGAGCGTGCCCGCCGGGAAACGGAGCTGTCCTCGAGGGACCGCGACCTTCCCTTCGACCAGCGGCGCGAGCGGGGTGCCTTTGAGACGAAGATCCGTCTCGAGCGTGAGCTGTACCCCGATCGTGCGCAGATCGACCGAGACATCGATGCCCGAAGAGCTCTCGATGCTGATGTCCAGATCCATACTCCCGAGCTCAGGTGCGGTCTCGGAGAGAGGCGCGGATAGATTCGGTTCGGAGGAGAGCGTGAGATCCTGCAGCTCGAACTTACGGAGCACACGCCCGCGCACGAGGTCGATCTTTCCCGAGATGTCAGGGATGGCACCGCCGCCGCCGATCGCAAGCATCACGTTGGCCTCGATCGAGAGGTCACGCGTCCGCCACGGAAGTCCGAATCCTTCGACGGCGAGCTGATATCGGCGCGGCGTCATGCCCTCGAGGAAAATCTTGCCCTCCATCCCAAAGCTGCCGGAGCCAAACTGACCCTTCACGCCGCTCACTTCGATCTCGCTGCCGGTCCACACCACCCGCCCGCCCGACACCTCGACGTCCATGGGTAGGCCACGAGGCTGCAGGCGCAGCGGGGAGTTGACCTTCAGCGTCGCGAGCCCCTGGGGCTTCTTTGGCGAGCCGCGCAGAGAGAGCTCGAGGTCGAGATGACCCTCGGCCGCGACGAGCGCGGGGACAAAAGGCGCCACCATGGCCAGTTCGAGTCGAGCCTGGCCGTCGAGCTCGAGCATGTTTGGACTCGCCTGACCCCCGATCGAGAGGGCGCCCGCGGTGCCTGCCAATTCCCATGCGTCGATGAACACCGTCTCCCCATCGAAGCGAAGCTGAAGGGGCGTCTTGGTCTCGAGCCGGCCGGAGGGATGGTCGAGACTCACAGACGGGAGCCGAGCCTCCGCTCGAAGCCCGTCGGCCCCGAACTCCAGCGAAGCCTCGCCGCTCATCCGAGCCTTGGTCCCGCTCGCAGCGAGCTCTGGCAGCAAATGATCCGGCGCAAAATCGCGAAGATGGATCTTTGCGCGCGCGCGGATCGGATCGGGCGCGAGCTCAGCCTGGACTTCGAGCCCGCGACCGAGGGCTGCACGCACTCGATACGGATACGTGCCCGTCGAGGTTCGCACGTTCGCCGAGAGGGCGCCGAGCGCGCGGCCGCCATACGCCAGAGCGGGCGCCCCGAGGCGCGCACGCAGATCAGGGCGATCGAAGGGACCATCGGCCGCGAGTTCGAAGTCGAGCCGCCCGCTCAGCTCCGCACCGAGGGCAGAGGCGAGCTGCGAGAGCTCGATGACGTGCCCCTTCGAGCGGGCGCGGAGCGTTCTCTTCCTGGGCTGCACCGCGAGATCGAGTTCGAGCTCCACCATCGGACCGCTGAGCGTGAGCGCCGTATCTATCGAGCCGAGATCACCTTCGGCGCGAACCTCCAGGTCTCCGAGCGCGCCGAGTCCCGAGAGCGCCGGCACGAAGGGTGAGAGGATCTCGGAGCTGAGCCCGAGGCCGGCGAGCTGCGCTTCGATGCGCTGGTCGTCGAGCCCAAAACGCGCGGAGCCGGTGAACAAGCCCCCTTCTCGAACCGCCGGCCGGAGCCTCAGCTTCTCGAAGGTGACCGACTTCGGTGAGACCTCGAGCTCGAACTCCGCTTCGCTGAAGCGGAGCTTTGCGATCTCGAGCCCGCGGACCTCGGCCCGTCCGCGCGCCTGGGGCGCTTCCACCTCCCCGGAGAGCACGAAGTCTGCGCTCACCGTGCCGGTGACCACCCCCGACGCGAAAGGGGCCAGCGGCAATGCTCGAATCGCCAGGCTACCCGTCATGGATCGCTCCGGCGTGATCCGAAGCTTGGCGCGCGTCTCTCCTAGGGCTCCGGGGCGCAGCGCGAGATCGAGATCCAGCGCGGGTCGATCGATCGGCCCGGTGGCCCGAAGCCCGGCCTCGAGTGACCAGTTCCTGGCGAGCGGAGACGCGAGGAGGCGACCCACATCCGAGTCGGAGATCTGGGCGGATAGATCCGCAGAGGCGCCCACAGCAAACGGCAAGACCCCGGAGACTCGCATGCGTGTGCTGCCGAGCTCGAAGGTCGCGCGCTCGATCCGCAGAGCCTCTGGTTCGAGGTCCGCCTCGAACGCGAGCTGAGCCGTGTCCCCCGAGGGCTCGGGAAGTACCGACGGCCGCCCCGCCGTCCCGATCTCGGCGGTGAGGCGGCTTCGCGGCTCGAAGAGCCCCTGACCCTCGGCCCGAAGCGAGGCCGTCAGGCTCTCGGGCAAGAGCTCGGGGCGCGCCACCGAAGCGAGCGCGGCACGCAGATCTCGGAGCTGGACCGACAACGAGAGCTGGTGCTGCCCCGCTGTCGCGCCCAGGAGATGGGCGGAGCCTCCGAGCCCGATGGACCCCTCGGCAAGCATGACCTGCGCCTTCGCGAGCGAGACGACGCCGCGCTCGAAGGTCGCCGCCAGCTCGAGCCGTCTCGGATCCAGGTCGATGATCAGGCGGCGTACCGACGGGGGGGCCGCAGAGAGCAATGAGCTCTCTAGGAGTGTCTTCGAGTCGAGACCGAGTTGCATCCGAAGCGCGACCCGACGTTCAGCCTCCGGAAGGAGACGCGAGTCGATCGAGGTCGTGCTCGAAAACGAGGCGGTCTGAAGATTGATCGCTCGGGCGGAAAGATCGAGCGCCGCGCGCCAGTCGGCCTCGAGCCCTCGGATCTGAAGCCTCGCCTCCTCGTCCAGACCATGGGCCTTCACGTGAAGCGTCGATCGTAAGTCGAAGCCCCGCAGCCGGATGGGCAGAGGCGCCCGCGGCTCAGACGACCGAGCTGCCTCCGCGCGGCTCGGGATCCTCGGCGCGAAGGCCGCCTCGAGCTCGGAGCCCGAGGCGGAAGCTGCGTACCAGACCTCCAGTCCATCCACTCGAAGACGATCGACCCACAGCTCCGCGTCGATGAGCTTCGAAGGGCGAAGCTCGAGTTCGAGCTCCGAGAGCCTCAACACCTGCACACCCGAAGGGGCCCGAACAGACAGCCCGCGGAGCGAGAGCTTGCCCGGGAGGCGGAACGTCAGCGCCCCCAGCTCGAAGCGCCCCGCGAGGTTCTTCTCGAGCTGCGAGACCGCGAGTTGCGTGAGGCGTTCGTCCGTCAGCCACAGAAGCAGGCTCGTCATGAGGACGACGATGAGGCCCACGCCCGCGAGCAGAAGCCGAAGGAGTCGTCCCCACCAGCTTCGCCGCCGGGGTTGTGGCTGGGACTCGGCCTCCACGGGTTTCAGGGGTTGAACTCGAAAGGGCGCCGAGGGCAAGTCTGGAGGGAGACGAGCCGTCGAACGCCACCAGAAACGACCAAAGTTCGTATTGCATCCTTCAGAGGAGAACGGCACACTCCCGCGCGGTTCGGATGATGGAAGACAGGTTTCTGCAAGCCCGTGCACGCGCTCTCTCTGAAGAAGGGCGGGTCGTGCAACAGGACGGCGACATCGATCGAGCGATCGACCTCTACTCGAAATCGATCAGACTCCTCCCCACCGCAGCAGCACACACCGCGCGCGGATGGGCCTACAGCTTCCAAGACCGCCTCGAAGAAGCGGTGCAGGAATGTGAGCGAGCAATCGCCCTCGACCCCTCGGACGGCGCGGCGTACAACGATCTCGGCTCCTATCTGGTCACGCTCGGCCGCCTCGACGATGCCATCGAGTACTTCATGCTCGCCAAGGCCGCCCCGAAGAACGAGACGCCTCACTATCCCTGCATCAACCTCGCCGAGGTCTACGCGGCCCGCGGCCGACCTTTCCGGGCGATTCACGAGCTGCGCGAGGCCAAACGTCTGTGCCCCGAGGAGCCCCGGGTCGACACCGCCCTGGGCGAGCTCATCGGCCAGCTCAACTAGACCGCTTTCGCTGGCCGCTTCTGCCGCATCGTCACCAGCTCTTCCGCCGCCGTCGGGTGGATGCCGATCGTCCGATCGAAGTCCGCCTTCTTGGCCCCGGCCCGAAGCGCCACCGCGACCCCTTGCAGGATCTCGGCCGCGTCCGCGCCGACCATGTGCACGCCCAGCACTCGGTCGCTCGCGGGCTCGACCACCAGCTTCATGTAGGTGCGGTCGTCGAAGCCAGTGAGCGTGTGTTTCAAAGGCCGAAACTGCGACTCGTAGACATCGACGAGGCCGTGCTTTAGGACGCCCTCGGCCTCCGTCATGCCAACCGTCGCCACCTCGGGCTCCGAAAAGACTGCGGTGGGCACGAACTCGTGATCAAACCTGAGCGCGCGATCTCCAAACAGCACGTTCGCGACGACCGTCCCCTCGTGCAGCGCCACCGGAGTCAAGCCGACGGTGTCGATGAGGTCACCCACCGCGTAGAGGCCCTCGAGGTTGGTTCGGCCTTGATCGTCGACGACCACGTATCCCGAAGGCCGGAGCGCGAGTTCAGAGAGCCCTGGTCCGAGCGCCGTCACATCCGGACGGCGACCGGTGGCGACCAAGGCGATGTCGAATGGCTCCGACGTGCCGGACAGAAAGCGTACTTCGAGGCCTTCTCGCGACTTCGTGATGGATGCGAGCTCGGTCACGAGCCGGAGATCGATCCCGTGCTTTCGTAGCGCCTCGCCGAGGTGGATCTGCACGTCCTCATCGAAGCCGCTCAGGATGGCCGGACCGCGGTGAATCATCACCACGCTGCGGCCGAGGTTCCGAAAGAGGCTCGCGAACTCGCAGGCGACGTAGCCGGCGCCCACCACGAGGATGCGCTCCGGCAGCTCGGGCAGCGAGAAGACGCGATCGGAGTCGATGGCGTGCTCGATGCCCGGCACGCTCGGCCGCACGATCTTGGAGCCCGTCGCGAGCAGGACCGCCTGGCCCCGATGCCGAACCCCGTTCACCTCGATCGTTCGTGGCTCGACGAAGCGCGCCCAGCCCTCGAGCAGGCTCACCCCGGAGCTCTCCAGCAGCCGCCCATAGACCGCGTTGAGGCGAGCAATCTCCTGGTCCTTGTTTGCGATGAGACGAGCCCAGTCGAAGCTGGGCTCCGGCACCGTCCAGCCGAAGGCCGCCGCGTCCTCGAAGGCCCGCGCGAACCGCCCTCCGTAGGCGAGGAGCTTCTTGGGAACGCAACCTACGTTGACGCAGGTCCCGCCGAGCCGACCTCCCTCCACGAGGAGCACCTTCGCGCCGAGCGAAGCGGCCACGCGGCTCGCGCGCACCCCACCCGAGCCACCACCCACGACCACCAGGTCCCATTCGGTCTGCACGCTCCTCTGTACCCAAGATCGAGGCCCATCTCAAAGCCCCGAGGACTTGGCAGATCTGGCCGCTCGGGCTACGTCGGAGGCTCGGGATGAACGAACCCCTGCTCCACTACGAGTCGGTCGGCCCCGACGCCGCGAAGAAGGTGGGGCTGGTTCTGCACGGCATCATGGGTTCCGGCCGGAACTTCCGTGGTTTTGCGCGGAAGCTCGCCGAGGCCTCGCAAGATTCGCGCTTCATCCTGGTCGATCTGCGTCATCACGGAGCGTCCTTCCATCCTCCGGGTCCGCACCCGCTCGAGGCGGTGGCGGAGGACGTCTTCCGACTCGCGGATTCACTCGGCATCACCCGCGCCGCACTGCTGGGACACTCCTTCGGCGGCAAGGTAGCGATGGTCATGGCGCGCGAACGGCCCGGGCGGTGCGCCGCGCTCTTCGTCTTGGACTCGAACCCGGGCTATCAGCACGTCGTGCTCGAGGACCCCAAAGACCACGAGGTGCTTCGGGTGCTCGACTACCTGCGCCGCCACCCCGGGCCGTTTCCCAACAAGCAACAGGCCGCTTGGGTCCTCATGCAGGATGGCCTACCAGAGCGCATCGCGCGTTGGATCGTGCTGAACCTCGAAGCGCGCGGGACGGAATACGTCTGGCGGCTCGAACCGGAGGCCATCCGGCAGATGCTCGGCGCCTACTTCGAAGCCAACCTGTGGCCCGTGCTCGAGTCCAAGACCGAGTTCCCCAAACACGTCGTCATTGGCGGCCAGAGCGATCGTCACAGCACCGGCAACCTAGAGCGCCTCCGGAGCGGCGCCGCGGCCGGGACCATCGAGCTCCACGTGCTCGAGAAGGCCGGTCATTGGCTACACGTCGACGACCCCGAGGGTCTGCTCGAAATCCTGGCCCCGCGGATCTGAAGCCAAAGAGACCTCCGAGGACTCGGCGCGGTCTAGGGCCTCGAGCAGCACGCGAGAGTCCGCGCCTTCGTGCGGCGCGTTTTCGCTGATGTATCGCTTCCATGCACGCGTGCCGCGCACCCCACCAAACAGCGGCAACATGTGCCTGGACACCGCGTGCAACCGGCCCCCGGCTCGCACCCAAGCGTCGGCGTAGTCGCACATCGCGAGCACGATGTCGCGTCGCGAAGGCGACGGCGCGGCAGACCCAAAGAACCCCTGGTCCACGGAGGCGAACATATACGGATTCTCGTAGGCGGCGCGCCCGATCATCACCGCGTCCACACGCTCGAGGTGCAAACGTGCTTCGCGCCACGATACGACCCCGCCGTTGAGCTCGATGACGAGTGAGGGGCGCTCCGCCTTCAAGCGATACACGTCCTCGTAGCGCAGCGGAGGTACGGTCCGGTTCTCCTTGGGAGACAGTCCCGAGAGCCACGCCTTTCGCGCGTGCACGGAGAAGCGCTCGGCGCCGGCAGCGGCCACGGTGTCCACGAAGCGGAGCATGTCCTCGTAGCGGTCGAGCTCGTCCACGCCGACTCTGTGCTTCACCGTCACCGGGATACGGACGACGTTCTTCATCGCGGCCACACACTCCGCGACGAGCTCGGGGGTCTTCATCAGGCAGGCACCGAAGTTCCCGCGCTGCACACGGTCGCTCGGACAACCCACGTTGAGGTTGAGCTCGTCGTAGCCCCAATCCTCCGCGATGCGCGCGCACTCCGCGAGAGCTTCGGGTTCGTCGCCACCGAGCTGCAGGGCCACCGGATGCTCCACCGGGTCGTAGTCGAGCAGGCGCTTGCGATCACCGTGAATGATCGCGCCGGTCGTGATCATCTCGCTGTAGAGCAAGGCCTTCTTGCTCATCGTCCGCATGAAATAGCGAAAGTGGCGGTCCGTCCGGTCCATCATAGGCGCGACGGAGATATGGGGAACGGGCGAAGCCAAAGGGGCACCCAAGCTCCGGGCTGGGCCGGAACTTGTCAACCGGCGGTGACGTAGCGGGCCCTCACGTTGGGCACCAGATACTCATCGAAGGTCCGCGCGAGATCGTACTCGGGACGAAATCCCCAGTCGCGCCGAGCTGCTTCGTCGTCGATATCGATCGGCCAAGAGTCCACGATCGCCTGTCGCCTCAGGTCGGGGACAAAGTCGATCTCGGCGCCCGGGAAGGCCTTCTCGACCAGGTCCCTGAACTCCCCCGCGCTCGGGTTGTAGGCGGCGATGTTGTAGACGTCTCGAGTGAGCGCGGCGCGCGGTGCCCGCATGAGCCCGAGTAGCGCCGCGATGGCGTCGGGCATCGCCATGAACGAGATCCGCGTATCTTCGCGCACAAAGCAGGCATAGGGCTGACCTTGCGCGGCGTGGTGTACCATCTCGGGCCCGTAGTCGCTGGTCCCCCCGTGAGGCACCGTGAAGGCGGAGAGCAGGCCCGGAAAACGAATGGAGCGAAAGTCCACGCCTCGCTTCTCGACCTCGACCGCGAGCTGCCGATAGTGGTGAGCGTAGTAGCGACCGAGGTGCTCGCAGTACAGCTTGTTGCATCCGTACATGGTCGTGGGGTTGTTGTGCTGCGCCTCGGTCACCCGGCCCGCCTGGTTCTTGGCGTGTAGGCTCGGGAATCCGTAGATCGCGATGGAGCTTGGAAAGAGGAACTTCACGTCCTGGCCGTGCCAACGCGACTGCTCCACCGCGAGCTTGAGCAGGTTCAGGGTCCCGGTGACGTTCACCTCGTGGGCGGTCTCGGGGGTGAACTCGGCGCGGGTCGAGAGCAGGGCCGCAAGGTGGAAGATCGCGTGGATCTCGAACTCGCTGACCAGCCGCTCGAGGAGACGCTGGTCGAGGATGTCACCGACGATGGTGGCCGCGCACTGGGCCGCCATGCCCGGATCCAGCTCCTTGATGTCGAGGGCGAGGACGTCAAACTCGGGGGTGCCGGCCAACTGGGTGATGAGGCCGTGGCCCATCTCCCCGTTCGCACCCGTAACCAAAACGACCGGTCTGCGCCTCACGGGGCCGCCTCATCCTGCGTTTTCCCGGAGGATGCAAGGGGGATCGCGGCTGTCTGGTTTCACCGCTCCGGAGGGGTGAAGGCGCGCATAAACTTCCGGTGACGCGCACTCCTTCTCGCGAGTAGGCTACCGAACGGTGACCGTGTCCGAGCAGGCGCCCATGAGCACGACCGCGCTCGCGGAGAAGCGGCGCCCGCTCCTGCAGCGAGCGAAGGAAGGCCTCGTCTACTACGTCCTCGGCGTACAAGACACGCCGCATCACATCGCGCTCGGCGTGCTCCTCGGATTCGTCGTCGGCATGACGCCCACGCTCGGCGTCCAGCTCATCATCTACGTGACCTTGGCGGCGATCCTGAGGGCGAACAAGATCTCGGGTATCCTGCCGGTCTTCATCTCCAACCCGGTCACCGCGGTGCCTTTGTACTACTTCAACTGGTGGGTCGGAAACTTGGCGGTCGGCGGCGACAATGAGACCGCCGAGTTCGCGCGCCTGGCGATCGACCGCGTCACCCACTGGGAAGGCTCTTGGTGGTCGCTCGTCTCGAAGATCTTCTCCCCCACGACCTGGCCACAGATCTGGCGGCTCGTGGTCGAGCTCTGGATCGGCAGCCTGATCGTGGGTGGGGTGCTCGGCGTGTCGTTCTACTTCGTCACGCTCGAAGCAGTCATTCTCTACCGGAAGAAGACTGCGGCTCCCTGAGTTCAGCGAGCCACGCGCCCGAAGGGGGCCAGCGCCAGCACCGCGAGCTTCAGGTGCTGAATGGCAAACGGAATGCCGATGATGGTGACCGCGAGTCCGAGGCCAAGGCCGATGTGCGAGATGAAGATCCAGATGCCGGCCACGACGATCCACAGGATGTTCAAGATGGTGCCCAGGGTTCCGGTGGCGAAGCCCTGTTTGAGGTCTTCGATGTCTTTTCCGAAGGGCAACAGCGCGAGCCCGGCGATCTTGAAGCACTGAAGACCGAACGGAATGCCCACCACAGTCAGGCAGAGCAGGAGCCCGCCGAGCATGTACTGAAGCCAGATGAAGAAGCCGCCGGTGATGACCCAGAGAACGTTGAGAATCAAACGCATCGGCTACCTTCCTCCAGTCCTGGGCTCGTCCCGCGCCCCATCGGTTCGATCCGCCGCCATGCCTCCTCCGTACCTCCGATCAGCGCCCGCGGGAACGCCCCCCGAGAGGAAGTTCCGGCTTGCACCCCCCGCCCTTCTGGTTATGCTGCCTCTTTCACGAGGTCCCCATGTCGAACAGCCAAGAACGCATCCGTCAAATGGTCGAAAAGCACCCGGTGCTCCTTTTCATGAAGGGCAGTCGCCGAATGCCGCAGTGCGGCTTCTCCGCCACCGTCGTGGGCATCTTGGATCAGTACGTCGACGACTACGAGACCGTGAACGTGCTGATGGATCAAGAGATCCGCGAGGGCGTCAAGGCCTTCGCGAACTGGCCGACGATTCCGCAGCTATACGTCAAGGGCGAGTTCGTCGGCGGTTGTGACATCGTCAAAGACCTCGACGGCTCCGGTGAGCTCGCTAGGCTTCTGGGCGCCCCCGCGAGCGCAGAGGTCAAAGAGCCCAAGGTGCAGTTCAGCGAGCGCGCCGCGGCCGCCCTCCGAGAGGCGATGAAGACCGAGGCGGCCCCGGGCCAAGCGCTGCGCATCGAGATCGATCCCTCGTGGCAGTACGGCATGTTCTTCGACGCTCCGAGCGCCAAAGACCTCCGCCTCGAGGTCGCAGGCATCCAGGTGATCATGGACCGCCCCACCGCCAAGAAGGCCGACGGTCTCTCCATCGACTTCACGTCCGGTCCGACCGGTGAAGGCTTCAAGATCGAGAACCCAAACGAACCCCCGAAGGTGCAGGCGTTGGCAGCGGAGGCGCTCAAAGAGATGCTCGACGCAAAGGAGTCGCTCGCCCTCATCGATGTGCGAACGGATGAGGAGATCGCGGCCGCCAAGATCGTGGGCTCGAGGAAGCTCGATGCCGCGTACGCGGCGGAGCTGAAGGCGCTCCCCAAAGACCACAAGCTCGTGTTCTACTGCCGCTCGGGGCAGCGCAGCCGCGCCGCGGCCGAAGAGTTCCTCGGCGCCGGCTTCACGAAGATCTGGAACTTGAGCGGCGGGATCCAGGCTTGGGCCGAGCGCGTAGACCCCACCTTGACGCCTCGCTGAAAGCGGGACCGAGAGGGTTGTTCGTCGGCGCGCCGCCCTGTAGGTTCGCCGCGTGAAGACCGTTCCCTTTGCCTGCCTCCTCGCCTTGTGTGCCTGCGGCGACTCGACCTCAGCCGGGGACGACGCCGGAACGAAGCCGGGCGACTGCCCCGCTCCGTCGGCGGAGACCACGTTCTTCGTGACCGACGAAGGGAACGGATCGAACGGAGGCAACTTCGGCGGCCTGGACGGCGCGGACAACTTCTGCCTCGCCGCCGCCATGCGCGCTGGTCTGGGCCCAAAGGGCTGGCGCGCGTACCTCAGCACCGGCTCCGTGCACGCCAAAGACCGAATTGGCGACGGACCATGGAAGAACAGCCGCGGCGAGAGCGTCGGCGACAACACGAGCATCCATGCCGCCGGCATCGCGAAGTCGCTCATCTTGAGTGAATGCCAAAGGCCCATCACCTACAGCGCCTCGGATCCTGGCGGACGCGGCGCCCACGACATCATGACCGGCACCGGACCGCAGGGTGAGTTGCAGAGGCAGTTCGACCAAAACGGCCTTCCGAATGGCGACCCCGCTACGTGCGCCGAGTGGACCTCGAACGCATCCACCGAGGTCGCTTGGGTGGGTCACAGCGACTGGGACGGCCCCGACGACGGCTGGAACACCGCCCACATGACGCAGGGCTGTAGCCCATCTGCGCTCGCCGCCACCGGAGCCAACGGCCGCCTCTACTGCTTCGCTACGGACTGAGCGCGGAGAACGATCATGAACAGCACATCTCTCCTTCGCGCTTCTCTCCTCCCCGCCCTCCTCCTCGCCGCCGCCTGCGGCGAAAAGGGCGTCCTCCCGGACGTCGGCGCGGCGGCGGACACCGGACCCGGCGCGGACGCCGAAGAGCCTCGAGATCTGGGGCCGCCGCCCGATCTGGGCTTCGATGACGCGGGCCAACCCATCTTCCCGGACGCCGAGGAGCCGGTAGATCTCGGCCCGCCCCCGGACGCCGGTCCTCCGCCCACCTGCGGCACCCCGGCCAACGCGGCCATGAGCTTCTTCGTCACCGAGCAAGGCAACTTGTCCGGTAACTTTGGCGGCCTCGGCGGCGCGGACGCGCGTTGCACCACGATGGCGGTCGCGGCCGGGGTCGCAGGAAAGACCTGGCGCGCGTACTTGTCGGCGGAGAACGACGCGACCTTCGGGCGCGTAGACGCGAAGGACCGCATCGGAGACGGTCCCTTCACGAACTACGCGGGCACCTCCATCGGCACCAACACGAGCATCCACGCCGATGGAATCGTGAGCACCCTCATCTTGACCGAATGCGGGCGCACCGTCGTCTTCAACGCCGACGACCGCGAAGGTGATCCGGGCGCGCACGATATCTTCACCGGCAGCAAGCCCGACGGCACGCTCGATCGCCTCCCAGACAGCAACGGCCTCCCCAACGGCCCGGGCGCCACGTGCCGCGACTGGACCTCGGCTTCACCCGACGACAAGGCGATGATCGGGCACAGCGACTGGAACGGCCCCGACGACGGCTGGAACTTCGGCCACTACACCATCGGTTGCTCCGAAGACACGCTCAGGCCGACCGGCGCCAACGGGCGCATCTACTGCTTCGCGATCGACTGAGATTGAATCAGTCCCCCAGAAGCCGGTGCACGAGTTCGAGCACGCGCTCGCTCCGAGGCCGAAAGGCCTTTCGAAAGTACGGCAGGAAGTCCACGTAGACCCCCTGATAGCCGGCCTTGAATCGCCACACGCCGTAGTTGGGGTGTCCGGGGATGGGCTTGGGCCCCTCCGCCCCTCCGAGGTTGTAGTAGCGTTTGCCGAGCGCGCGCATGCGCCGCATCGCTTCGAGCTGAAGGATGTGACCGGCCGGTGGTACGGCGCGGGTCACGCTGTCGCTCGTTCGTGTGCCGAGCATGTACTCTGGCACCCCCAGCACATCGAGCACCAAGAGGTTGGCGAGCACGCCATCGTAGCTCGCGGTCAGCACCATGACCCGTCCGTCCGCGAGCAGCGGCTCGAGGCCGTCGACCACGTGGCCCCGGGGATAGAGCGGCGCGCCCTTGCGGTCCACGGTCTCGAGGTAGTGCTGATAAAAGACCTCGAGGATCCTCGGGTCCTTCGAGACCTCGAGCTGAACCTTCGCCTTCTCCGCCTGTTTGATCTTGCGTTTGATCTCTTGCTTGAACGACCCGATCAACTCGTCGTCGTTGCGCTGAATATCGACGAAGAAGGTGTGATCCTGAGCTTTGAGCATCCGGTAGCCGAACTGCTCGAAGGCCTTCCAGAACTCGATCTGATACTCGAAGCCCGGCACCGGCTCATTGGCCGGCACGTGAAGCCGGAACTCGAGCTCGAGCAGGCCGCGAGCGCGGGCCTCGCGCTCGATGTGCTCGAGCAAGGACGTAAGCATGGCGCCCGCGTGCGCGGGGTCGAGGAGGACCAAAGGGACCCGTGCCACCGCCACCGGGAGTGGTCCTGGGGCCCTGCGCTCCGTCAAGAGCAGGCCACCCTGGAGCTTGCCGTCTACGAAGGCGCCGATCGGACGCGGCACCCAGCCGGCTTGCTCTTCCCACGCGGGGACGATCGAACGCGCGACCTCGTGCTCGGAGAGGAGCGCCACCCAGGCGGGGTCGGAGGGCCCAGACAGGGACCGAACCTCGAAGCGAGGCGCGGCCACGACATCGGGTGAAGCGGTGGCTTCACTCACTCCGGGGTCCCTTCCTTCATCTCGCGATCGGAGTTCTTCGACTGACCGAGCACCGCAGGCACGAGTCGGCTGAGCGCGCCCCCCCGCCCCCCGGACCATCGACGGTGAAAGCTCGAGAGCGCGAGGTTGATCATCGGACGCCAGCCCACGCGAACACTCGAAGACAGAGCGCGCCGGTAGTTGTCTTCGGCCGCGGCGAAGTTCTCGTCACGGGCCTCGACCTCCCCGAGGATGGCGTAGGCGGTGGCGAGCGCGAAGTCGATCTCCGCTCGATGACGCCCATAGAAGACCGGATCACTGCGCCACACGTGCAGGAGCCCGTCGCGGTAGCATTCGGCGTTGAGCCGCGCGCGCCCAGTGAGCTGCTCCGGGTGAACGCGATAGAGCAGAAGCGGCAGGTCCATGTACGCGAGGTCGTGGTGCTTCGAGATCTCCGACGACAGAACCCAGTCTTCGTACGCCCGAATGCCCTCCCAGTGCCCGCCGATGGAGCGCACCACCTGGGTGCGGGCCATGATCGCACAACCCCAGGCCGGGTGAACCGAGGTGAGCAAGCGGTGGACGCGGCCGAAGTAGACCCGACGGTCCTTGTAGACCTCCGGCACCGCGGCGCTGAGCCCCGAGACCGGCACCGAGCTTCCGAAGTGATGAGCGAGGTCTTGCTCGAAGGTTCGAGGGGAAGGGCCGAGCCAGCGCGTGTGAAGCACCGACTCCTTCGTCACTTGTCCGTCAATCCACTCCTTGAAGTCGGAGAAGACCAAGGCCACCTCGGGGCGAGCGTCGAGCACATCGGATTGAGCCCGCAGCCGATGCGCGAACTGCTTGTCGTCCGCGTCGCAGTACGCGAGGTACACGCCGCGGGCGGCGGCGATACCGGCGTTTCGAGCGCTGGCCACCCCGCCGTTGGGCTTCTTGATGTAGCGCAGCTTGTCGCCGTAGGGCCGCACCTTCGCCTCGGTGTCGTCGGTGGAGCCGTCGTCGACCACCAAGAGCTCGAAGTCATCGAAGTCCTGCTCGAGCACGCTGTCGATGGATTCACAAACCTCGTGCGCCCGATTGTAGGCCGCCATGACCACGCTCACTTTGGGTGGTCTCTGGGATGTCTCGGGCACCGGCATGACGCCTTCGGATCTCCTCGAAATTGGCGCGAAACACAAGGCGCACCGGCGTCCTTGCCGCAGGTCCGGCGAAAGGCTAACCCACGTTTCATGGGGCGACGCATCGCCTATCTCACGAACAGCCTGCGATCCGGCGGGCTCGAGCGCGTGGTGACCCTCCTCGCGGCGGGGATGAAGGAACGAGGGCATACGCCCTTCATCTGCTGCTACGACGCGCGCGGCGACATCGAGGCCGACCGCGCCGAGGGCCTCGGCATCCCGGTCGAGGTGATCCTTCGCGAACCCGGGATTGACCTCGGTTATATCCGCAAGCTGCGGCGCTGGCTGCGCAGCGTGCGAGCCGACGTAGTCCACACGCACAACTCCACCGCGCTGTTCTACGGCGCGCTGGCCGGCGTGGCGGCGGGCACTCCGGTGCGCATCGCCACCGAGCACGACGGCGTCTTTCCGCGGAGCCGACGCGCCGCAGTGTCCAATCGCTGGCTCGTGGCCTCGGCGCTGACCCACACGGTGGCCGTCTCGGAGGCCGTGAAGACCTTGTGGGTCGAGAGCGACGGCATCGACGCGGAGCGCGTGCAGGTCATTCCCAACGGCGTCCCCGACACCCGCCTCGATCGCACGGCACACGACGGCTTCACGATTGGCACCGTCGGACGTCTGAGCACCGAAAAAGGCGCCGATGTCCTGCTCCGTGCGTTTGCCGAGCTCGCCAAGACCAGGACCGACCTCAGGCTCATCCTCGTCGGTGACGGCCCGGCTCGGCCGGAGGTCGAGGGCGAGATCGCGGCCCTCGGGCTTCGAGATCGCGTCGAGCTGCTCGGCACTCGGAGCGACGTGCCCGAGCTGCTCGCAGGCTTCGATCTGTTCGTGCTCCCCTCGCGGCGCGAAGGTCTGCCCCTCGCCATCCTCGAGGCGATGGCGGCCGGGCTGCCGATCGTGGCCTCCAAGGTGGGCGGCATCCCGGAGGCGATCTCGCATGGGGACCAGGGACTCCTCGTCCCCCCCGAAGACGTGGGTGCGCTGGCGGGGGCCATCGATCGACTGATCCTCGAACCGGACAGGCGTACGGCCCTGGGACGGTCGGCGCGGCGACGCTTCGAAGAACACTACGAGCTCTCGAAGATGGTCGATCGCTACGAGGCGCTCATGCACTCGGGCGACCGGCCTCTACGCTGAGCGGCCAGCGCCCGAGCAAGAGCCGGTCGAAGGCGCGAACGAGGTAGACGCGGTCGTCGATGACCGAGAGTTTGCCGAGGATCCGGTGTTCGAGCACCCGGCCCACCTCTTTCCATCCGATGGTGCGGTAGAGCCACAAGGCCGAGGTGTTGGTGGCCTCGACGTAGCCATACGAGGCGGAGTAGCCCATCTCGTGCTGCGCCTGCTGCACCGACCGAGCGAAGAGGTTTCCTCGACCGCGCGCGGCCTCCGCGAGCCAGTAGTCGAAGGTGTAGACCTCGCCCTTCGTGGGCCGGAGAGGCAGCCAGTGGAGATCGGCATGCACGACCTCCGTGGGGTCATCGGAGCCGAGGACGAAGAAGACGTAGCCGATGGCCTCACCCGCGTCTTCGGCCACGAAGCCCTGAGCGCCCTGCGCAAGCCGCGCCTCGAGGGTGGGGAGCCGTGCCGGCTCGGTGCGCTCGAGCAACGCGCGCAGCCGAGGGAGCTCCGAAGGGCCGTAGGGCAGCACCCGAAACGAGGGGTCCGCATCTTTGGGGCGCACGCGATGAGCGGGCAAGCTCAGGTCCACTCGCAGGAGCACGAGCTGACGATCTGGGTGGTAGGCCCGAAGCTTGAGTTCGCCCGCCACCTTGCGAGCCGCCCCCTTGGGCCCCTCCTGTTGCCAGATGAGCCGCAGCTTGGAGAGTTTCCCGAGCGCCGACACGCGCGGAGCATACCTCATTTTGTCCCGGCGGGCTGGACTACGAACGGCCGTCGGTTCACCCATCGGGGATGAAGCTGCTGTCATTCGCCCGCGAAGGGCGGACCTCCGTGGGCGCCCTCGCGGCGGACGGGCGCGTGATCGATTTGACTCAGGCCTCGGCCGGCCGACTGAGCTCGATGAAGGAAGCGCTCGGTGATCTCGAGGCGACGCGAACGTGGATTAAGGCCGGCGCCCCCAGTGTCGAGCTCGATGCGCTCGTCCTGTTGCCCCCGGTGCCGGACCCTCAGAAAATCCTGTGTGTCGGCGTGAACTACGACGAGCACAGAAAAGAGACCGGACGCAGCGAGAGCGCCTATCCGGTCCTCTTCACGCGCTTCACAAACACTCTGATCCCGCATCGTGCCCCGCTTCTCCGGCCCAAAGTCTCCGAGACGTTCGACTTCGAGGGTGAGATGGCGGTGGTCATCGGACGGCGGGCGCGGCGAGTCGCCGAACACGACGCCTTGAACCACGTGGGCGGCTATGCGTGCTTTGTCGATGCCACCTTGCGCGATTGGCAGCGCCACACGCATCAGTTCACCCCGGGCAAGAACTTCCCGAGCACTGGTGCCTTTGGTCCATGGATCACGACCGCGGATGAGATCCCAGACCCCCAGGCGCTGGAGCTCGTGACCCGCCTCAACGGGACCGAGGTTCAGAGATCGAGCACGAGCGCGATGATCTTCTCGGTGGCCGCGCTCATCGCGTACATCTCAGAGTTCACGGAGCTCGTCCCGGGCGACGTCATCGCCACCGGCACCCCGAGCGGCGTCGGGCATGCGCGAAAGCCACCGCTGTACATGAAGGATGGAGATGTGCTCGAGGTCGAGATCAGCGTGCTCGGCGTGCTCGAGAACCCAGTGCAGGACGAGCCCTAGAGAGCCGAACCGCATATCGGACCGAGTCGGACGAAGGACCCGGAATCTCGGGCAAGGCGCGACGATTGAGTTGGGTCGGCCCCAACGATTGAGGAGCAACGCAGACAGGGATTTCGGGGGCAAGTACGACGACGGGAGGTATGCGGTTCGGCTCTCTATGGAGCTAGGCTCACTCGTAGGCGACGAAGGTGATCTGGACGTTCACCTTGAGGTCGAAGTCCTGAGGCCGGGAAGACACCGCATCACCTCGGATACCTACCTTGAAGTCACTCGCGAGCATTCGAGTCTGCATCACCTTCAGATCGTCCTCGCTCGCGCTGACCGGGACATCGAACATCGCCCCCTCCGGCACTTCTTCGATCTCGGTGAGTGCGACGGTCGCGTCTTTCTCAACGTAGACCTGCACGTTCTTCATGATCGTGGCGAGACCGAGGCTACCAATGCCCTTCGAGTCGCCGTCGACCGCGAGCACGATACGCTCGACCCCGATTCGGCTCGGAGCCTTGCCGTCCAGCTTGCCAGTGGATTGAGTGATGAACTCATGAAACGGGTTGCCGCTGTCGGATGTGATCGACTTGTCCCGGTTGTAAGCCTCGTTGCGAATGTCGCCTTCTTTGATGCCGCCTACGTCCAGGGCGATGGGCTGAGAGGTCAAGACCTCACCGCCGCAGGCGACGAAGAAGAGAGCCAAGAGCGGAGATGGGCGCTTCATGGGACACACTCTCGGGCCAAAGCCGACCAGCACGCAAGGGGGGTCAGGGCTTGGCGGAGGCGCGATGCGCCCGCTCTCGCACGATCTCGAGCAGCTCATGAAACTTCGAGTTCTGTCGGATCGAGTCGAGGTCGGTGTCGGTCTCTGGGATGAGGTCGTCGAGCCCGAGCTTCACCGAGCGCTCGAGCTGCTCGAGCGCCTCCTTCGGCTCGCCCGCCAGCGCGTGGTAGCAGGCCAGGTTGTAGGCCCCCCAGACCGTATCGAAGAACCCGCGGGCGAGCTTCGCTGCCTTCACCGCCTCTTCTTTTTGACCGGCCTGAACGAGCGCCACCGCCCACAATCCGCAGGCCATCTGGGAGCGCGCGATCGCACATGCGCGGTCGAGCGGAGCGGTGGCCTCCGCCGGCTTGGCGAGCGCGAGCAGCGCGTGGCCCTCCGCCATCAAGTTGCGCCACGAAGACGGTGCCAGCGCCTGTCCCTGCTGCGCTCGGGTCAAAGCCTCCTGGTACCGACCGAGCAGGTAGAGCACGTTCGAGAGCATGCCGTGGGTCACCGAGCTGGTGGGATCCATCTGGTGACTCTGCTCGAGGTCCTGAAGCGCCCCTTCGAGATCGCGGACCCGCTGCTTGCCGAAGGCTCGGAAGCGCAAGACCCAGGCTTTGGCGGCCGGGGCCAATCCGCCCCGCTCGAGGATCTGACTGAAGCGTTCCATCGCCTCCGGCACCCGCGCGTCGTAGTAGAGCAGGTTGGCCCGGAAGAAGTCCGCGTACGGGTAGCCTTGCTTCGTCTTCTCGAGGCGATCGAGCATGCACTCGAGCGCAACGCGATCTTCAGGCTCGCCGTCCGCGTCGAAGGCGAGCATGAGCGCGAGCGATCGAAGCACCATCGCGTCGGCCTCAGCCGGAAAGGCGGCCTGCAACTTCCGGGTGGCCTCGAGCGAGGCTTCGATCTCGTTCCTGCGTAAAAGCGCCACCGCGGTCCCGAGCAGCGGAGAGGCGGCCATCGCCGGACTCCCGCTCAGGTCGGTCACGTGTACGTAGAGCTTGGGGAACGACACCCCCAGCTTCTCACCGATGCGCCGAGCGAACACGGCGGCCAACCCGAGGATCTCATCCTCGGTCCCCTCTTCTTGGACACCCCAGAGAATGCGATTCTCCAAGGCGTCGACGAGGGTCAGCGAGATGTGGGCCTGCCCGTTCTCCTTGCGGGTGAGCGAGCCCAAGACCAGTCGACCCGCGCTGCGCCGCCGAGCGAAACGGGCGCGCTCGTCGGCCGCGAGGCTCTCCACGTCCGTGGGCCTCGGGACCGGCAGCACCTTGAGCGGCTGCACCTCCGCGAGGTTCACCGCGAGCGCCTGCGCGAAAGCCGAACCGAGGTAGGCCCCGCCCGAGGCCTGTCCGTACACATCGAAGGGCACGATGAGCAGCGTGTCCTTCGAGACCTCCGGCAGACCTTCGCTGAAGAGCGCCCGGCCGAGGATGACCCCCAGCGCGAGCACGATGCCCACGAACACGAGCCACGGTCCGAGGTTCTTGCGTGAAGGGATGGGGGTGGTCTCCGCGAAGGGATTGAGCGGAGGCGGAAACGGCGTCCGAAGGGGCGTGAGGCGGTCCGGCTCGCGCTCGGCGTCGAAGTCACCGTCGGCCGCCTCGGGATCGGAGGCCCGCTTCATGACCGGGACCTCGCCGGTCGCCGCGCCCGCTGCCTTTGGTCCCTTGGGTTCGGCGACGAGGACCCGAAGCTCACGACCGAGGAACTGCGTGCCGTGCAGCGCCTCGATGGCCCGTTGAGCCTGTTCGTCGGTGCCGAGCTGCACGAACCCAAAGCCCCGGGGTTTGCCGCTGTCTCGATCCTTAATGATGGAGATGAAGCTGATCTCGCCGAAGGGAGCGAATAGACCCGAGATCGCCTCTTCGGTCGCCTCCTCGGCGAGCCCCCCTATGAACAAACGGCTCTTCACACCCGACCCTGCGCCCCCTTTGGTATACTCCGCCGGTGGTGACACACAAGACGCCGGCCTCCGTCGGTCGGACCTCCCCCAGCCCCAAGCTCGACCGGGGCGAAGACCGGGCGCTGGACGCTAAACGCACCCAGGTCCTCGGGAAGCTCGGCCTGAGCAACCCGAACGACCTGCCCCCGTCTGCCAAGAGCATGCTCGAGAGCGTCCTCGAAGGGAACAAAGGCCGCCTCGAGGTCATCGACCCCGAGGACCTCGCCCGGCGGCTCCGCGATCAGAGCGCCGTCAGCTTCGGAGAGATCTTCCGTCCCTCTTTCGAGAAGCCGGACCGCCTCCCGATCCCCGGGAACTTGGACCTGACCAAGGAGCGGAAGGACAAGCAGTTTCAAGTGCAGGGTAGCCTGCGCGGGGATGAGCACCCCGTCAACCGGCTCATGAAGGACCTCGACATCAATCCGAGCGCCTTCGGGCCGGAAGTGAAGGCGGTCATCGACCGGACCCGGGGCGCGGACCTCGGCCACGGCCCCACCTGGAACGACCTCGTGCGCGATCTCGCGGTCGCGAGCGTCAAGGACAAGCCGCTCGCGGCGCTCGGCAAGGAGGAGGGGATCAAAGGCGCCCGTCTCGAAGGTGCAACCGCGGCGTCGATGGGGCTCGGGCTCGAAAAGACCGCGAAGACCCACGGTGAAAAGGAGGCCCGCCTCGAGGACTCCCCCGAGCTGATGATGAACAGCGAGAAGGTCCGTAACCCCGGGCAAGAAGAGCGGCGCGCCGAGGCGGTCGTTCATCTGCAGGGCGCCCTCGCGGACGCGGGCCTCTCCAAGGCGCAGCTCGAAGACTTTGGGCCGGTGATCGACAAGGTCCTGCGACAGGGCCAGCTCCGCGGAAGTCCCACCGAGAAGGCCTGGGCCATCGTGGGAAACATCGCGATGGTTCGGGACGGAAGGGCGCTCCCGAAAGACACCGTGGTCGACAGCCCAGAAGGTCGAAGTGTGACGTGTCTGGTGGCGGCGGCCCAGCTCCTCGAACTCGCAGGATCAAAGTACGGTGTGCAGATGGACACCAGTCGGGCGGACGGCGTGGGACGAATCCTCGAGGGCTACGTCGGCACCTCGAAGGACACAAAAAAGAGCAGCTCGAAGCTCCGCGATCTCGGCAAGGGTGCCAAGGGAGCAAAGCCCACGAACGGGCCCAAAGGCAAGTCCACACCTGGGGTCACCGCCGCCCACGAGCAAGCGCGTCGCATGGGCTTCGACCCCGCACACCCCGCCACGCAGCACACGATCAAGGACATCGAGACCGCCTTCACCCAAGTCATCGGCGACGGCAAGAAGAGCGACGCCGATGTCGCCATCGCAGGGGTGGGCTGGCTCGAACAGAACGCCGGCAACGCGCACGCCGGACTTCGGGCGCATGTCGAAGGCATCCTCGGTAATGAGCCCAAGGATCCGGCGCTGCACGAGCAGATGCGTCAGTTCGTGATGAGCAAGGTGGCGCTCTGCGCCGCAGCCGGAAAAGACGGATATCTCGAGATGCTCGCGAGGAGCGGCGTCGGCGGTCCTCCCAATGCGGGGGGCGCGGGCGCCATGGCGGGCATGATGGGCCCGGGCGGACTCCCGGGGGCGGCGGCCGGTGTCTTCGACAAGTACGGGGTCACGAACCCACTGATGCGGCAGGCGATGGGGGCCGCGATTCTTCACGACCCAGCGCTGTCGCACGAGGATCGCATCACGCTGCTCCTGATGCTCATCACGCAGAACATGGACAAGGACCGACTCCGCAAGATGGACGAGCTCACCGAGCTGGATCGCAAGGACGCAGCGAAGGCGAAGCTCGAGGCCGGAGGCACCGGCGGGGAGAAACCTCCAGAAGGGGCCGAGGGCGCAACACCACCCGCGCCGCCAGAGGCACCTCCAGCGAACGCCGAGCCGCAGAAGGCCCGCGACGTGGTGATGTTCGAACTCGATCGCATCGGAAAGATGCGAGACCAGATCTTTACGGCGCTGATGGAGATCATCAAGAAGAAGGACGAATCCGTGCGCGGCGTGCTGCAATCGATGCAGCGATAGAAGATCTCGCAAGCGCGGGTCCGACCTCCCCTTACGACAACCCACAATCGAGTGCCGCGCTTACGTCGCTCGATTGACCCCACCTCCAGGCGAGGGAATGATGGCGAAGGCCCCGAAGATCTCGGGAGGTGTCGTTGAGCAATTCCACCACGGACGGAACACCGAACAAGGACGGACCCCCGGGACTCGACTGGGAAGAAGCTACGCCCTTTGAGGAGCAAGACGCAGGATCCGGCGGCCGCGCCCCGACCGCCGGCGGGGGCACGGACGTGGTGGCCGCCCGCGACGCGAACGACGACTTCTTCGAGGAGGCCACGAACCACGGCGACGACGAAGAGGCCTTTGAAGCCGCCTTTGGCGACAAGACCGCCCCCGAACTCGATAACCCGCTGATGTCCAAGATGGGCGTCATCGTGCCCGCCGCGCCCTCGGAGCGGACCGGAGACGATGCGCTGCGCTCGGCCCCTTCCGACGCCGCGGTCTCCGCCGCAGTTTCGAGCGCGAAGGCCCCAGCGGCCCCGAGCCAAAGCCGCCGACCGGCCAAGGTCGCGGAGGAGCCCGAAGAGATCCCGGTACTCCTCGACCCGCGCAAGTTCGAGGATGTCTCTGCGCTCGTCATCTTCTTCGACCTCGCCAACGCCAAGGAAACCGGCACGCTCACGGTCAAGAGTCGCGGACAGGTCATCCACCTCACCTTCAGCGACGGCGCCGTGACGGACGTCAAGACCGACGTCGAAGAACTCAGCCTCGGCGCGTTCTTGGTGAAGCGTGGCCTCTGCACCAAGGAGATGGTGGCGGCCGCGGAGTCGAAGAAAGCCGGCCTCGGCGGCGACTTAGGGAGCGCACTGATCTCGCTGGGTGTCCTTCCGCCGCACGTCTTCCTCGAGAACGTCGTGGAATGGTCGCGCTTCGTGATCGAGACCATCTTCAACTTCACGCAGGGCTCCGCTCAGTTCGGGCGAAAGAAGCGCGTCAAGAGCCCGGTCGTCCCGCTGGGATTCGAGCGGTTTCGACTCCTCACCGAGACCGTACGACGCGGACTCACCCGGGCGGTTGCGGATAAACGCATCGGCGACAAGAGCGCGGTGCCCTTACCCGGACACCGAGAGGATGGCCTCGGGCTCGAGGACTTCGCGCTCGAGCCCAAGGAGCTGCGCATCCTGAAGGGGGTGAATGGCAATACACCCCTCGAGGACATGATGAAGGAGGGGCCCTACAAGCGGGACCCTCTGCCCCTGGTGCGTCTCATCTACTTCGCGGCCGAGCTCGGGCTCATCAGCTTCCTCGACAACCCGAAGGAGGAGGTCTACGCGAAGCAGCTCGCCGAGTACGAGGCGCTGATCGCGGAGTTCGAGCAGGCAAACTTCTTCGACATGCTCGAGGTCAACGACAAGACCAGAGACGACGAAGTCACCAAGGCCTACCACAAGAAGATCAAGGTCCATCACCCGGACGCCCTCCCGAACGACATCCCGGCCGAGCTCGCTGGCGCGCACATGCGGCTCTACGGCTTCTATCAGAACGCCCACGAGGCCCTGAACACCGAGGAGAAGCGCAAGTCCTATCGCGTCGTCGTCGACGAGGGCTATCGGGACGAGGCCTCGGCGGTCAAAGGCATCATCAAGTCGCGCCTCGCGGTCAAGAAGGCCAAGGTCCTGGCGCGCATGCACAAGTACGGCGAGGCGCAGAAGTTCATCGAGGAGGCTCTCGAACAGAAGGCCAACGACGAGTATCTGCTGATCTACCAGGCCTACTTCCAGTTCATGATCGAGGGCGGGCGTGACCCGAACCGCGCCGAAGAAGTGGCCCTCGCCATCCTCGAGTGGGTGCCCAAAGGGCCGGCAAGCCACGAAGACCCCAAGAACAAGGATGACGAGCTCGCCAAGCTCGCCGACGCTCACCTCTTCCTCGCGCGCCTCTACAAGATCCTCGGCGAGAGCGACAACGCCCTCGCGCAGTTCGAGAAAGTCTTGACCTACGACCCCCGAAACTCGGAGGCCGAGGTCGAGATCCGAAACAACAAGATGCGCATCGAGCGCCAGGAGGCCCAGGCCAAGGCCGCCGGCGGCGGAGCCACGGCAAGGGCGATCTCCGCGGTGGGGCGAGCCTCGGGCGCAGCACCTACGGGCCGAGCCGACTCGCACTCGAAGGGCGACAAGGGCGACAAAGAAGCGCCCCCGCGTCGAAACTCGACGGTGCCGAAGAAGGCCGAGGAGCGAGGCAACTCGGGCATCGGCGCGCTGTTCAACAAGCTCGTCAAGAAAGACTGAAAAGGGGACAGGCACCTTTTTCTAGCATGAGAAGGGGACAGGCACCTCTGTCTTAGCCTCTTCTGTGCCAATCCCTCGAGGAAGGACTCGGTTCGCGGCGCGACGATCAGAAAAGGTGCCTGTCCCCTTTTTCTGACGCCGGCGCGAGCTCAGCCCCTCGACGAAATCGAACCATCGCTGGCCACCACACCCGGCATCTCCACCACCTCGCCGAGGGACACCAACGCATCACACAGCTCCGCCCGCTCCACGAGCAGCGCGCCAATCGCCGCACGCTGCCGACGACGTGTCAACCGCACCCGCACCGCTCGCGCCGTCTCCCGCGCCACGCGCAGATACCTGAGCGCGACCGCCCCTCCGAGCGCCGCGGTCGCGGCGGCGAAGAAGCCCGCGGCCAGCGGCGCGTTGGGTACCATCGGATAAGCGAGATGCAGCTGCTCGTAGAAGAGCAGCCCGAGCAGCCCCGAGAGCGCCCACATCGCGGGAAAGAGCAACGCACCGAGGAGGAGCTTGATTGTGGCTTCGTCTTTTCGCAGCCTAGCCCCAAGCCGCGCGAGCAGCATGAGCACCACCGCGGGCGGGCCGTTCACGAAGTAGCCCATGAGCAAGATCGGCGGCAGCAGCAAGAACACGAGGAGGACCTGAAGGACCAAGAGGAGCACGAGCCATGGAGAGACCAGCCTCGGATCTCCGTCGAGGTCGTGGTCTTCCAGCCGGAGCGCGCGCAGGTTTTGATCGTACTGCTTCACGCGCTCCTTGAGCCCGTGCACGAGCTCCGGGTTCTCTGCGAGCCAAGACTTGTAGCCGAGCCGAATGCGCGCAAAACCGAGCGCCTTCTCTTCGATCGACGGCCGTCCGGGCCGCGCCCCGCCCCGCTTGGCCCGCTCCGCGCGCACGAGCTTGCGGCTGCGGTGCATGAGGTGATGCGTCTCCCAGTCTTCGGTGGCGTAGACCACCTCGTGCAGCATGCGCTCGATGAGCTCGGTCAGCGCACGCGCTCGCTCCTTGACCACCGCTTCGCCCTCGCCTTCAGCCGGCGTGACATCGAGCGCTTCGGGCAACTCGATGGGCTCGTGAAACTCCACCAGCGCGTTGGAACGAAAGAGATCTTTTCCGTCGTAGAATAGACCCACCGGCACCAGCACCGGAGGCGGCCGGCCGGCCTCGACCATGACGCGCGCTTGATAGTAGAGCCTCGCCGCTCCCGTCTTCATCTCGACCGGATGGGGCTCGTCGTGGCTGATGCCCTCGGGAAACAGCGCCGAGAATGACCCGCCCGCCACCGCCTGAGCCAGGGCGGCGAGACTGCCAGCGTTGGCCGCCTTTCGCGCCTCCGCTGGTCCTTCGGCGGCGTCGCTGGCGCGGTAGATCGGCACCGTGCCCACGCTGCGCAAGATGAACCCGAGGATCGGCACTCGAAAGAGCCCGTGCCGCGCCCCAAAGATCACCTGCCGCGGGAACTGCGTGAGGATCAGGCCCGGATCCAAGAGGCCGTTTGGATGCCACGAGACGAGCACGCCGCCCCGGTCGGCGGGGATGTGGCGCAGCCCCTGAACCTCGACCCGGCGGAAGAAGAGCTGAATGAGCACCTTGAAGAAGCCCTGAATGACTCGGTAGCTCCGAGGGATCTTCTCTGACTGCTCCATGCCGCGCCCCGACGGGAGCTTACACGTGACTGGGCTCAGTTGTTACCGGCAAGGGAAGCCCGTGACGCTCCGCGAGCGCCACCATGTCTCTCGCGAGCGGCGCGGCCAGCGTGAGCGGGGACTTGCTCCGTGGATGCACGAGCGTCGCGGACGCCGCGTGCAGGGCCTGACGATGATGCCCCACGACGTCGAGAAGCTCCGGCTCTTCGACCTCTTTGTTCATGCAGCGAAGAAAGAACGCCTCGCCGCCCATGTAGAGCTTGTCGCCGAGGATGGGGTGCCCCGCGTGCGCGAGGTGCAGCCGGATCTGGTGCTGCCGCCCGGTCCGGGGCCGCGCCTCCACGAGGGTCGCATCGACGCCTCGCGAGAGCACGGTGATCTCGGTTTGTGCCTCCTGCGCATCCTGTCCTCCGATCTCCATCAAGACCAAGGACTCGCTGTCGGGCACGAGGCGCATCGGCGCGTCGAGCACAAACTGATCTGCCTCGACGAGGCCCGAGACAATGGCGAGGTAGCTCTTCTTCACCACCCGCTTGGCGAACTGGCTCTTGAGCGAGCGCTCGGCCTCGAGGTTTCGCGCGAGCAGAATGAGGCCGGACGTCTCCTTGTCGATGCGATGTGCCAAGGAGAGATACTCGTCCGGTCGCCGGGTCCAGAGCACGCGGATGAGGGTGCGCTGATAGGCAGAAGCGGTGGGATGCACGACCAGATTGCCCGGCTTGTTCACCGCGAGGATGTCCTCGTCCTGGTAGACCTCGGGCAGATGGATGTCGTCGATCGGCGCTTCTTCGAGCCGCTGGCGCTTGAGCAAGAGGCGCTCGCCGGCGAAGACCCGCTGAGATGGACGGTCGAGCGTCGCGCCCCCTTCTTTGCGCAGATTGCCCCCTCGCACGATGTCGGCCGCCCGCGAGCGTGAGAGCCGCCGCAAGCGGCGCGCGAGGAAGACGTCGGCGCGACTGCCGTGCTCGGGGGGCAGCACATCGAAGGGGATATCGATGTACTCGTCCTCCACGGACTGGGTGTTAGCAGCGAGGGTGTGAACTATACAAGGCAGACCGGGGGCTCGGCCGCGGACTCAGCTCCGGTCGAGGATGCGGAAGGCCCGGGCCGACAGCCCGAGCTCGACGCGATCGCGATAACCTCGCCCATCGCCGCCGATCTGATACGGGAGCGGCTGGTTGCTCTCGATGCTCGCGCCCTCGACGAGGAAGTCGACAAAAGCCCCTTCGATGGTGCCGTCCCAAAGGGAAGGCAAGCGCGAGAGCAGATACGGGATCGAAGCGACCGACACCCGCAGGTGGAAACGGTCCGGCCGACGCTCCGCGTACGGGAAGATCTTGATCTTGAAGCCGTAGTAGGGGGTCGTGCCAAAAGCCACCGCTCGGGCCGCACCTTCGAACAGGGTCGAGTCCGAAGCGAGCGGGATCTCTTCCTTGGTCTTCGGGTCGATCATCGAGGCTCGCCCCTTGGCGAGGATGCGCAGGCGTGGGGTCTCGGTCTTCATCTGCTGCGGCACGGTGCGCGTGAAGAGCGCGTAGAAGTAACCAGCGAGTGACTTCTTGACCGCGGTCAGCGTGGGACCGCTCTCCTCTTTGCAGCTCTCGAGATAGTCGTTCAGGAGTTGGGCGTCGTAGCCGATGCTCCCAAAGGTCGAGACTTCACCGGTCTCGCGCTCCTCGAGCAGCGCCAACGGGCGTGCGCTGGGACGTCGACCCGACAAGACGAGGGCGGCGTCGTCGAACGGTCGGCCCGCGCTCGTCGCGGTCGCGAGCGCGTTTCCGGTGCCGAGCCTCAGCACCCCGAGGTCGGGCAGCGGCGGGCGATAGAGGCCGGTGGACAGGTGATCCGCAGCCGCGATGAGGTCATTCATGGCGCGGATGATCGTGCCGTCACCGCCGCCGGTCAGGACCACGCCGTAGCGGCGCTCGACGATGGAGCGGCAGATCGCGCGGGAGTCATCGAGGCTCTGGGAGCAATAGAGGTCTTCGGCGGGAACGAGCTTCTCGAAGCCGCGGAGAACCTCGCGGGTGACGCGCTTGGCCCGTGCGTTGAGCAGCACCGCGACCCGCGCGGGCCCGGCTGGGCTCGGAGAGGTAAAGGCGCGGCTCCAGCCCTCTTGCGTCACGGTGGATGGATAGTTGGATGCGTCGAGCATGGTATTCCCTGGCCAGCGGACCGGCCCGCGTGACCTAGAGCAACCGGCAGGCCAACTGACCCCCAGGCCAGAAACTGTTGCAGTTACGCCACACCTCGCGGAAAGCCCTGGAATCTCAGGTGCGTAGCCCATTACGCACTGCGGCTAAGGTTTCGCGGAAGGCGCGCAGTCCGGGTGACGTCAGCGCCGGTCGCGAAATCGTTCAGGCGCTGCCTGAAAGCGTGCCCAGGCTTCTTCGGCGCAGAAGTAATAGGTCCGTTCGTCCAGCACGGAGCTAAAGGTGCCTGTCCCCTTTTCGCAGCGGGTTCGGGTGACGGGGCACACGACGGAGGTGCCGTCGGGCGGCGGGACGGCAAAGCTCACCGGCTCCGCCTTGGGACAGGCGGCGAAGAACAGCAGCAGCCACGCCCCCCTGAGGACGCGCGGGCTCATTCGGTCTCGTCGAGGACCGGCGCTTCGCGCGCTGTGCGGCCGAGCGCGGCGCAGGTGCTCGGCGGACCCGACTGGTTGTTGTCGTCGGTGCCGACTTCGTCGATGCGCACGGTGAGCTCCGGCAAGGCGAGCGTGTGATGAAAGCCGGCGCCCACCGCGATGTGCACATCCGCAGGTACCTGGATCTGCGTGCCTCGGTCCACCACCGGGCCCAATGGGCCCACGGTGAGGATTCGAAGATAGAGGATGCCGGCGCAGTCTTCGCTCCCGGTCCCATCGATCACGGTGATGGTGCGTTCTTGGTCGGGCAAGAATTCGAGCACCCCGAGCGACTCGAACTCTTCGTCACAGAAGCGGATGTCGAAGGCGTCGGCACAGTTCGGGCCAATGCCGAGCTTGGGCGCGAGCACCTCGATCTCGACCGGATCCGTCAGTCGATTCGCGACGCGGAACTCTTCGTCCCCACATCCGACGAGGGCCGGAACCAGAGCCGAGAACAAGACCGTCGAAAGAGGCCTGAGCACCGCCCCATGCTGGCCCGAGGGCGGCATCGAAGCAAGTTTGGGGTCAGCCCCCGAGCGCGGAGAGGTCCGTGGCCTCGCGGGTCTGGCCGAAGTCCACGTCGATCTGCGCGAGCTGGAGCTTGCCCGCGAGGTCCACGTTGACCGCGTGCCACTTCGTGTAGGCGTCGAGCACCCAAATGCCGGACTCGCGGGTGCCGTTGCCCGACCAGCCGTTGCCCCCAAAGGGAAGGTGCGCTTCGGCCCCGCTGGTGGAGTTGTTGATGCTGCTCATGCCCGCGCCGATGCCCTGCTTGAAGGTCAACATGGTCTGCGGCGACTGCGTGTAGATCGAGGACGAGAGGCCGTACGGGGTGCCGTTGGCGACCTGCAGGGCCTCTTCGAAGCCGTCGACCTCGATGAGATTGATGGTGGGACCAAAGACCTCGGTCTGCCCGATGTTCATGTCGATGCGCACGCCATCCCAGATCGCCGGGAAGACATAGTAGCCGCTGGCCGGGTCGCCCACGAAGTTGGCGGGCTTGTTGGCGGCGGTGATACGCCCCTCTTTGGTGATGAGCTTGGCCCCATCCTTTTTGGCCATGTCGTAGTGCTCCATGAAACGCGCAAAGAAACGCTCGGCGATGAGCGGCCCGTAGAACACGTCCTCGGAGAGGTTGGGGTTGCCGATGCAGATGCCATTGACGCGCGCGAGCAGCTTCTCGGTGAAGGCCTTCTTGATGGGCTTGTCGAGGATGAGGTTCGCGAGGCTGGTGCATCGCTGACCGGCGGTCCCGAAGCCGGAGAAGAGCGCCCCGTCGACCGCGAGATCGATGTCCGCGTCGCGCAGCACGATCATCGGGTTCTTGCCGCCGAGCTCGAGCGACGGGACCTGCAGGTTGCGCCCGCAGATCTCACCCACCTGCCGACCGATGGCGGTCGAGCCGGTAAACGAGATCTTGTCCACCAAGCGCTCGTCGACGCAGGTGAGCACCGCCTGCCCCGCCACCGCGCCCGTGCCGTGCACGATGTTGAGCACCCCCGGCGGCACACCCGCCTCTTCGAGCATCCGCCCAAAGAGAAAGGCGATGGTCGAAGCGTCATCCGAGGGCTTCCAGACCACGGTGTTGCCGCATAGCAGCGCCGGGATGATCTTCCAAGACGGTACCGCGATGGGGAAGTTGCCGGCGGTGATGAGCCCGGCGACGCCGAGCGGACGCCGATACGTAAACAGCTCCTTGTTCGGCATCTCGCTGGGCACGGTCTGCCCGTAGAGGCGACGACCCTCGGACTGGAAGAAGTGGGCGGTGTCGATGGCCTCTTGCACCTCGCCACGCGCCTCGCGCATGGGCTTGCCGATCTCGCGGCACACCACTCTCGAGAGCGTCTCTTTGTGGCGGCTCAAGGTCTCGCCGAGCCGACCGATGATCTCACCTCGCGCCGGCGCCGGCATGTTCGCCCAGCGTCGCTGCGCCCCTTTGGCGGCCCGACAGGCCTCACGCACGTCCTCGAGGGTGGAGGCGGGCGCGATCCCGACCAGATCGGACTGGTCACAGGCCGAGCGCGACTCGATCTCTGCCCCGGCACGCGGGGCGCGCTCCTCGCCACCGATGAGGTTGTGCACCACGACGGTGGGGACGAATGAGCCGTTCTTTTTGGTCTCGAGCTTCCTGGTCATGCCCGGCGGCATATCACATCGGCGGGCCTCTGTGCGCCAAAGGCGGCGGCCCCGAAAGAAGCGCTCACAGGGCCGCTTTGACCGCAGTCTCGATGCGCTGCATCGCCAGCTCGGCCTCGGCCCGCGTCACGTCCAGCGCCGGCCGCATGCGCACCGAGCGGTCGCCGCAAGGCAGCACGATCAGACGCTCCTTGGCGGCGGCGGTGATGATCGCTTCGCGGGCCTTTCCGTCCGGAGCGTCGAAGGCGAGCAGCAAACCGACCCCACGTGGATTCGAGAGCTTCGGATGGCGAGCGACGAGCGCCTCGATGGCCTCCAGCAGCCAGCGTCCCTGGGTACGGACGTTCTCGAGCAGCTTGTCCTCCTCCATGATCTCGAGCACGCGCTGGCAACGCACGTAGTCCACGAGGTTGCCGCCGAAGGTGCTCGAGATCCGAGACTTCACACGAAAGACGGAGTCGACGTCATCGAGGCGTGGCCCGGCCATGATGCCTCCGGTCTGAGACTTCTTGGAGAAGGCCACGAGGTCGGGGGTCACGCCGATCTGCTCATACTGCCACATGGTGCCCGACGCGCCGAAGCCGGTCTGCACCTCGTCGAAGATGAGCAAAGCATCGCGCTCGTCCGCGATCTTTCGTAGCTCGGCCATGAACTCCTTGCGGAAGTGCCTGTCACCACCTTCGCACTGGATGGGCTCGATGAGGATGCAAGCGATCTTGCTCTCGCCCTCGCGCGCATAGACCTCGTCGATCTCTTTGAGTGTTTGGCGCTCCGCGGCGATGGTGGCCTCGAGGTTCGTGCCGGTCATGGGGAAGGTCATCGCCGGGCTCGAGACCCGCGGCCAATCGAAGCGCGGGAAGTACTGCGTCTTGCGCGGGTCGGCGGTGTTCGTGAGCGAGAGCGTGTAGCCGGTGCGCCCGTGGAAGGCGTGGCGGAAGTGCAGCACCTTGCCCGGCTCTTCGCCCAAGCCCGCGGCCATGTTCTTGCGCGCCTTCCAGTCGAAGGCCGCCTTGAGCGCGTTCTCGACCGCCAAGCCACCGCCGTCGATGTAGAAGAGATACTTCATGCCCGGACCCAGCGCCTTGGTGCGGAAAGTCTCCGCAAACTCGGCGAACAGGGTCGTGTACATATCGCCGTTCGAGGGCTTGGTCTTCGCCGCCAACATGGCCCGCTCGAGGAACTCCTTGGTCGCTAGCCCCGGATGATTGAAGCCCAGCGGACGCGACGAGTAGAAGGTGAAGAAATCGAGATACTCCACCCCTTCGCGAGCGTCGTAGAGATAACTGCCGTGGCTCTTCTCGAGGTCGAGCACGTGAGGGTAGCCCTCGACGAGCATGGCCTTCTTGAGCGTTTCGTGGACATTTCCGGGTGCGACCTTCATGCCTAGGCTTTGGCCTAGAATCCGCCCCTTTTCCAGGTATTTTCCGGGCTGAAGCCGGGCTATGCCCAACGACCGCCCCGCGCTAAGACTAAACCGTGGCGAAAGGCGCGGCTCCGAAGAAGCAGAAGCGCAAGGCGGCGGAGACGCCGTTCAACAACCCCTTTCCTGCGGCGGCCAAGGCCCTGAAACAGAAGGCCGAGCCAGAGCCCGTGCAAAAGAAGGCGCCAGAGCCTCCGCCCAAGGCCCGAGAGGAGGCGCTGTCGGACGCGGAGCTCTTTGCGGCCGCGGTGGGTGCGCTGCCCAGGCGCGGCGCCGATCCGAGGGGGCGAGCCTCAGCCCCGCCCCCGCCCAAGGCGGCAGAGCTGCCCCTTCGAGACGAGGACACCGAGGCTCTGGGGGAGCTGGCGGCGCTCGTTGGCGGCGATGCCATCTTCGATATTTCGGACTCGACTGAGTTCATCGAGGGATGCGTCGAGGGTTTGGACCGCAAGGTGCTGCGGAAGCTGAAGCGCGGGGAGTTCGACGTGGCGGCCAAGCTCGACCTTCACGGACTCCGGCGCGAGCCCGCGCGCGAAGCGGTCCTCGACTTCATCACGCGCTGTCAGCGCGACCAGAAGCGGTGTGTGCTCATCGTGACCGGGCGAGGCAAGGGCTCCGAGGATCAGATCCCGGTGCTCAAGAACCTGCTCAAGCTCTGGCTGGAGCGCGGGCCCATCGCCAAGAAGATCCTTGCCTTCTCGACCGCACGCCCGCATGACGGCGGCACGGGCGCGCTCTACGTGCTGCTCAGGAAGTGAACTTGGAAGACGAGGCTGAACCGCTGCTGCCCGGGACGCGCACCAAAGATGTGCTCGCGCGGATTCCCGAGAAGCAGACCTCGAGCATCGAGGAGATCGCGCAGCTCTACAAGCAACGCGCGGGTCTCTTGCGTGCGTTCTGGTTCGCGCAGAACGGCCTCCTCCGCACCCTGCTCACTCAGCGCAACATGAAGATCCACTGGATCTCGGGCCTCGCGGTGATGCTCGTGGGCATGGCGTTGGAGCTCGATATCGCCTCCAGAGCGAGCGTGATCTTCTGCGTCATCATGGTGCTCGCTCTCGAGACGCTGAACACCGCCTTCGAGGCCTTCGTGGATCTGCACGTGAAGCAGTTTGCGCGGCATGCCATGGTCGCCAAAGACGCGGCGGCGGCGGCGGTGCTCCTCATGGCGCTCGGCGCCGTCGTCGTCTTCGCCGACGTGCTCTTTCACCGGTGGCGCATGGTGCTCGCGAGCGGCCCGGCCATCCTGCGCACCGTGCTGTTCGGGATGCCGCTGCTCGTGATGGTCACCACCACCTTGGTGATGAAGCGCAACCGCGCGCTCATCGCTATCCTCGGCGTGCTCTCTATCGGTGCGCTCTCGTACTTGGCGTGGTTCTCCCGCGATGAGGTCTTCAGCCTCGGCGCTCTGGCCTTTGTCGTCGGTGCCCTCGCCTGCCGGATGCTCGAACCTCGCCTCAGCACCTGAGCCCGAAGCGAGCCGCGCCCGACAACCACCTGAAATCTGAGGTTTTCTGACTATCTTTGCATCCGTTTGCCCGATCTCGGCGCTGGCGTGTCCAACGATCGAGGCGCAGGGATATGTGCCTCGGAAGGACGAAACTCGAGATGAGACAAACGACGACGATGGCCCTGTGTCTGGGGGGAGCCTTCATGCTCTTTGCGTGCGACGCAACTTCTACCAATGGAAACTCGACCGACGAGCTGCTCGGCACGGAGGCGGATCGACGCGCCGGCACGGACGGGCGGACCGAGACCGATCGGCCGGTGAACGACCGGCCTGCTCCGGTGGACCGCTGCGACGGTCTGATCGATCGCGTGGAAGGCATCGACGACGAGAGAGTGCGAAACCACCTCTTCGAAGTCATCGAGCACTGCGGCGAAACCGAGGGCGGCGATGTCCGCAACCGATGCCAGGTCCTGCGTCACCGCGCGGCCGGCATCGATGACGCCACGCTCAAGCGCCGAGTCATCCACGCGTATCTGCAGTGCATCCGCGACGAGGTTCGGCCTCCGGCGAGCGGACCCTGCGACCACATTCGCGCGCGGGCGGCAGAGGTAGAGGACCGACTGCTTCAGGCCGAGCTCTATCGCGACTTCTTCGAATGCCAGGGGGACCGCCCCGATCCAGTTCGCGATCGCTGCCAGGTCATCCGTTACCGCGCGGCGACGCTGAGGGACCCCGCGCTCAGAGACCGCGTCTACGCGCACTACTTCCAGTGCGCGAACGGCGACGCGCCTCACCCGCCCACCGCGGTGTGTCAGGATCTGCGCGCTCGGGCCGCGAGCATCACCGAACGCGACGCCGCCCTCATCGCATACCGCACCTACTTCGAGTGCCTCGATCGGCTCGCCCCGCCGCCTCCGAGCGACGTGAGCGACCGCTGCGAGGGGCTCCTCGAAAGGCTCGAAGGCGCGGACCGCGGCGATGTAGACCCCGCCATCACCGAGGAAGTGCTCGCTCAGTACCGGCTCTGCCTGGCCGAGCGTCGAGAATAGTGAACTCCGTCGCCCCGGGGCTCACCCCCGGGGCGCGGACCCGCGATATGATGAACCCCGGCCGATGAAGCGAGATGAGCTCGAAGAGGCGTTCGTGAAATACGCACCCATGATTCTACGACGCGCCACCTCGCTGCTCCGCCAACCCGAAGAGGCCAAGGACGTGATGCAGGACGTGTTCATTCGAGCGATGACCGAGCGCGGCGGCTTCGAGGGACGCAGCGAGGTGTCCACTTGGCTCTACCGCATCACGACCAACCTCTGCCTGAACCGGCTCCGAGATGGCTCCCGCCGACGAGAACTCGAGGCGCTGCACCTCACTCCACCGGATGCGCCCCTCGACCCCGGCAACCCCGAACAGCGAATCCTCGTCCAGCGGCTCTTGGCTGAGGCCGATCCGAGCTGGTCCGAGGCCGCGGTCTACGTGCTCATCGACGGCATGAGCCACGACGAAGCGGCGGCCTTGCTCGGCGTATCGCGGCGCACCGTCGGCAATCTTCTCGCGCGCTTCGAAGAGTGGGCGCGCGCCCGGTTGAAGACGCACCTGACCTCTGATCAGCTCGTGCCGATCGAGCGCGAAGGGGCCGCATGAGCACCCCGCTGTTCAAAGACGCTCGCCCCACGCCGGACTGCCCCTCCGAGCTCGCGTTCGACCGGTGGCAGCTCGGCGAGTTGCCGGCGAAGGACAGCGCCGCGATGGACGTACATCGATCGACCTGCGCGCACTGTGAGGCGCGTGCGACTGAACGTGCGGCGCTCGCGGCCTCGATCTCACCCGCCGCACGCGCGCAGATGATCCAGCGCGTGATGCAGGCCGTACCCGCGCAGAAAGAACGAGCGCCGTGGTGGCGACGCGCCTTCGGCGAGTGGGGTTTCGTGCCGGCCTTCGCAGGCGCGGCCGCGGTGCTCATGGCTTTCGTCTACCTCGGCCAAGAGCCCGGCCCGAAAGGAGAGCTCGAGGTCCTGCGGTCCAAGGGCTCTGTGGGTCTGACCGTGTACCGGGAGCGCGGCGGCGAAGTGGAGATGGTCCGCTCGGGCGAGGTGATGACGCGCGGTGATCGGCTGCGCTTCGGCATCGAGGTCCCAAAGGAAGGACACGTCATGATCGTGGGGGTGGAGGCCAATGGCTCACGTTATGTCTGTTTTCCCTCGAGCGGCGCGAGCCACTCGACTCTCGTGCCCGCCGGTCGCACCGAGGCTCTGCCGGGAGCGATCGAACTCGACGACTCGAGCGGACGAGAGACCCTGCACCTCATCTACTGTCCAGAGGCCTTCGCGCTGTCAGACCTCGCGGGCTTGGATTCAGCCCGGTTGGCCCAGCGCGGCTGCCTAGGGACGCTGTTCGAGATCGAGAAGGAGAGCCGGTGAATCGAGCGGCGCTCGCGTTCGGGCTCCTCTTCAGCCTCGCGGGTCTCCCGGCCCAGGCCGCGACCTACCTCGTCACCATCGGCAACAACGCGGGCCAGGCCGGCGAGCCTCTCTTGCGCTTCGCGGAGCGTGACGCCCAAGCGATCGCTTCAGTCCTGGCGCAGCTCGGTCGGGTGCAGCCCGAACATCAGCTCTTGGTGCTGGGCAAGACGGCCGAGAACGTTCGGGACGTCTTGCTTCGCACGAACGCGCGCATCCGCGGCGACACCGAGGGCGGCGGTTCGGAAGACGCGCTCGTCGTCTACTACTCGGGACACGCGGACGCCACGGGACTGCACCTCGGGGACACGACCATGCGCTTCGAGGAGCTCAAGACCATCGTGGAGAGCTCTCCCGCGCGCGTACGGATTCTCATCCTCGACTCCTGTCGATCGGGGGGCATCACGGAGGTCAAGGGCGCCACCCCGGCCGATCCGTTCTCCATCCGGCTCGACGATCGCCTCGACGCCGAGGGCATGGCGATCATCGCTTCGAGCGCGAGCTCCGAGGACAGCCAAGAGTCGGAGAACCTACGCGCATCGTTCTTCACGCATCACTGGGTCAACGGACTCCGCGGGGCCGCCGATGGCGACCGTGACGGCCGCGTTACGCTCGGCGAGGCCTACGCGTACACCTATCGAGAGACGCTGCGCTCGAGCGGTCGTACGATGAAGCTGCAGCACCCCACCTACGCCTACGACATCCGCGGAAAGGGTGACGTACCGCTCACCTATCTGACCGACGGCCTCGGGAGCGTCGCACGGCTCGGCATCGACACCCCGGGCCTGTACTTGGTGTTCGAGCGTCACGAAGGCGGCACCCTCGCGGCCGAGGTCTCCGTCTCCGAGAAGGGCACCGAGATCCTTCTCCCTCCCGGAGCGTACTTCGTGCAACGGCGTGCGTCCGGCAGCTATCAGCAGTACGACGTCGAACTCCCGGCCGATCAGACCGTTCGTCTCGAGGACGTCGAGTACGAGCAACTGACCTACTCGCGTCTGCTGCGCAAAGGCGGCGGCGACCGAGATACGGTGCACAACCTCTTCGTGCTCGGCGCCGCGCATGGAGCCGTGCTGCAGGGACAGGCGATCGTGCCCGGTATCCTTCTCGGCTACGCCATCGACTTCCCGTGGCTCAGCTTTGGCCTCGGTGCGCGTTGGGGCCGCACGGTCACGCCGTCGTCGAACGGTCTGCTCGAGACGACTCAGGATCAGGTCGCGTTGCGGCTCAAGGCGGAGCGGTTCGTCGACCTCTCGTGGTTCAGCCTGTCGCTCGGCCTGTTCGCCGAGGGGCTCTTCACCTCTCAACGCTTCGAGACCCAGGGTGAGGCGCCGGATCGGTCCGGCTGGGGCTTGGGTTTCGGCGGCACCGTCGCCATCGAGCGAGAGCTCTTCTCGCCCTTGCTCCTTCGGCTCGAGAGCGGACCCATGACGCAGATACTCCGCGAAGCCCGGACCTCGGGTGGTGCTGCGGTGGGTGATGCGTTGGCCACGCCGCTCACGTGGTGGGCCGCGGTGGGGCTCGGAGCGAGATTGTGAAGAGCCCACGCGCCGAGACGACGCTGCTCTTGCTCTCGCTCCTCGCGCCGCTTGGCTGCGGCGACGCGCTGGTCAACGCCAGCTATCGCGGCGAGCCCATCTTCGTGGTGCAGGGCCGAATCGAGTCGTTCACCGCGCCGGCGGGCATCCGCTTCGAAGACTACACCGTGCTTGCCTCGCTGTTCTGGGTGACGGACCTCGACTCCCAGGGCGCGCTCGTGGAGCAGCCTTCGGTCTCCGCGCAAGTCGCCTTCCCCGCAACCATCGAGCTTCGCGTCTTCGAGGCGCCCAGGCCCGAACACTTCTTGGTGTTGGCCGAGGGCGTGAAGGTCGCGTTCGGGGCGCTGCTCGTCTACGTCGACGTCGACCGCAACGGTCGCTACAGCGAAGGCGATCGCCTCATCGGGGGCTCCGGTCGCACCGGGCTCTTGTACGCCGAGCAGGAGATTCCCCTCGGGACCGGTCCCATCAACGTCTTCGTGCCGGCAGGTTTCTCGGTTCGTCAGCTCGACGTGCTCTGCGAGAACCAAACCGAGCCCGTGCGCACCGAGCTCGAGTTCACCGGCCTGGCCTGCGACCTCGACCTCTCCTGCGCCGACAACCAGCGCTGCCTGCCGGTCGGCCGGTTCTGCGTGACCGTCGAAGGCCCAGGCGTGACAAGGTGTTCGGTCGAGTCGCCGTGCAGCTCGGATCGACTGGTCTGCCACCCCGAGGCGCGCATCTGTATCCCGCGTGCGTCCCCGGTCGAACAGCTGTGCCGCACGGAAAGCAGCTGCGCGGCGGGCCAGGCCTGCCTCGACTATCTCGGGTGCATGCTCCCGGTTCGGCCGGAACCGGTGCCATCCTGCGATCGGGACGCCGACTGCGCCCCCTTGGGTTTCGTCTGCGCCCCGGACTTTGGGATCTGCGTGCCGAACGAGGCGCTCGAGCTCAACGTACCCGGGACCTATGAGCCCGCCGTCCTGACCTGTCAGCCGGACCGGAGCTGAGATCCGGAAAGCCTGTGCGCGGACCCGCGGGTTTACTCTGAGATAGCCGGGGATCGAGCCCTTGGGCCCCGGTAAGTACGCGACGGGAAAAGCCGATCGGTCATATGTCTCACAACATCCTACATTACGCGTCGATAACCTCTGAGTTGATTTCCACGCATCTCAAAAACGGGCTTCGGATGCTCGGGCTGGGCGGGCGCGAAGTCGCGTTTCCGCCCCCGCCTCGGGCCTTCGACCCGCCACCCACGAACCTCGATCGCTTCGAAGCCCCGTCCGGGGCCGCTGGCAGGAGCGGCGGTTCCGACTTGCAGTTCCTGAGCACCGCGCTCGACCGAATCGCGACCGAGGGCAAGGAGTCCTTCGCGGAGGTGCTCGAGGTGTACCTCGCAGGAAGGGAGCTGCCCGCGTCGTTCCAGAAGAATGAAGGGGCAGCGACCGGCTTCATCCTCGAGACGCTGGGACGCCAGACGCTCGAGCTCCTCTATCCGGGCACCGAGATCCTCCATGGCGCGAAGCTCTTCGACGCGACCGGCAAGGAGGTTGGCGAGCTGGATGGAATCGTCCTCGACAAGCAGGGCGAAGTCCTCGCGCTCGCCGAGATGAAGATGAGCCCCGGCGTGGTCGGCAAAGGGCGCAAGAAACTCGTCTCTCTCCTCGAGGGCATCCAGGACGGTGCGCTCACCCACTATGTGATGCAGAGTGGAAAACACTGGTCGTTCGACGAACCCGGACCACTCTCTAGGAAGCAATTCGACTCCATCGAACCCGGGAGCTGTTTCGGCATCACAGTGCGCGAGAGCGCGCCGGCCCCCGGCATCTTGCGGCTGTCGGTCTCCTACAGGACCATCGCAAAGGTCGCGTCCATTCTCACCTACTACTCCGGCCAAGGAGCGGCCCTGCCCTGCCTCGACAGCCAGAAGTATCCCGAGAAGCACGCCGGTTGTGCTACGGGGTGAGCGGTGCAGTCGCCGCTTCTCATTGGCATCGCGGGCGGGACGGGTTCGGGAAAGACCACAGTCGCGAAGCGGCTACAGGAGACCCTGGGCGACGCGGTCGCGCTGATTGACCACGACAGCTACTACCTCGACCAATCGACCCTGCCGGCGGAGGAGCGCAAGCTCGTCAACTACGACCATCCCGACACGCTCGACAACGAGCTGCTCCTCTCTCACTTGGTGACGCTCAAGCAGGGCTCGCCCATCAAGAAGCCCCTCTACGACTTCAAAACACACACGCGGACGTCGGACACGTTCGAGATCGCGCCGGCGCCGGTCATCATCGTCGAGGGCATCCTGACGCTCGCCCAGCCCAAGCTCCGCGCGGTCATGGATCTGAAGGTGTTCGTCGATACCGCGGCCGACATCCGGCTGATGCGCCGCATCCGCCGCGACCTCGAACAGCGCGGCCGCAGCTTCGAATCGATCCGTGCCCAGTACTACGAGACGGTGCGCCCCATGCACAACGCCTTCGTCGAGCCCTCCAAGGAACATGCGGACATGATCCTCCCCGAAGGAGGGCGAAACGAGATCGCGATCTCGGTGCTCGTGGGCATGATCCGAAACCACGTCAGCCAGCGCTGAACGCGGACGCGTCCTCACATGCCGACGGAGTCCCAGTCGAAGCTGGCTTCAACCAGGGCGAGCTGCTGCGCGTAGTCTTTTCCGAGCTGCGTCCGCAGGTTCACGATGGACTTGAGCGGGAGGTTCTTGGACGCGAGATTCACGAGCCACTTGGGCAATGAGCCGCCCGGGTCGGCCTGCACCTCATAGGTCACTTCAGTGAGCTTGTCGTCCTTCTGTACGAGGATCCACGACACGATGAGCTTGGGCATGCGCACCACGCCATTGAGCTCGGGCACTCGGGCGTTCTCGACGTTCCAGGCGTCGATGCGGATCTGCTTCTTCTCCGGCCAGAACTGAACCTGCGCCTCGATCACCACGTCGCGGTCGCTGATGAAGGGGTATGGGCTCCCGGTGCGATTGTAGAGGATGAGGCGACCGGGTTCGAAGGCTTGGATCAACTTGCTGGCCACGCACTGGTGCATCCACTCGGTCTTGCGATCGTGATCGGCGAGCACCGCGAGCACCCTCCGGATGTTGCCTTTCACCAGGCCGCGGCCACGGAACTCGACGAGCGAAGTCCCATGGACGGGACGCTGCCAAACCACGATCCCCTCGGACTCTCCGACCTGCTCCCAGCTCTGGGCCTGGGCCAGGGAGGTCGAGACAAAGAGCAGCGAGACGGCGGTGAGAGCGCGCAGGAGCATCGGAGGCAACCTACCGGAGCCGGTGGCGTCGAGCATCGGAAAGTCGTCGACCGAACCCGAGCCCGAAAAGGAGCAAAACGAGCGCGAAATGGCTCGGAACCACCCGAGACCTGGGCACTTCGGCGCAGGCACATCCATCGGGATCCACTTCGGTCCCGCCGTCGGCCGCGCCGGCATCCCCGACGATCCCGGCATCTCTGTCCGGAAGACCAGCGTCCGAACCCGCCTCCCTGGTCCCTGCGTCCGCTTCCACGAGCCGGTGAGAAACCCGGAAGAACCATCGGCTGTAAGCGGCAAAGCCGAGGCCGCGCCCATCGATCAACGACAAACGCATGCCGTAATCACCTTCCTCGAGCTCGCGGGTGTCCAGCGGCTCTTCGATGCGCGGCGCGGACGGACGGTCGGCGAAGACGGGGATCATCACCTCCGGCGTGTCGCGCGAGAAGAGCTCGAGGGTGAGGAGCCCAGTGCCATCCGGATCGAACGCCTCGAGGACCAGCGGGAGTTCTTCGTCGACCAGCGTGAACGGGTTGTCCGGCTTGTTGAAGCAGACCGCAGGGTGCACCGGGTCGCCAGCGTGATGCACGGTCAAGACGCCTTGCGAGAAGGAGTAGAGCTGAAGCAGCGGGTTCTCTTCGGGCGGCTCCGTCACCTTCGACCAGACGAAGTAGGAGCCGGACGGCACGTTTGAGACGTCCCAGACGTGTCGGTTCGCGGTGTCGCTCTCCGCGATGCCGCCGACGATGAGCTCGCCTTCGAGATCCTCGGGCGTGGCCCCGATCAGGTACGTCTTTGGGTTCTGGGTCGCATAGTACCAGTCGATCGTCGCGGTGCCGGTGGGGATGGGCCGGTCGTAGTCGAGCCAGGTGAGTGTGAAGGTCGAGGAGACGACGGTGCCCACCGAGCTCGGCTCGATCGGGTACGCGCTTGGCGCGCCGATGGCGGGGTGAGACGAGGCGGGCAACACGCGCCCGAGGAGCACAGAAGAGAGCACCAGGATGCTGGCAGGCCGCGTGATACGCACGAGTACGGAGCTAGCATCCAACCGAGCAAGGGTGTCAACGTGAAGCACGGACGCGCGCTGAGATGCGCCTGGTTTTCAGCCTGTGCCCGAGCGCCGAAGCTCTACAGCTCGCCTTCGACGGTAGCCTCGCAGTTGTACGCGATCTTCCCGGTCGTGGGATTCACCAGATCGAGCACCGCGGTGTAGACGCTCACGCGGATCCGACCGCTGCGCTCGGCCAAGCGCAGAAGACGCCCGCGGCCGATGAAGTCGTGCTCACCCTCGGCCGAGACCATCTCGTACACGCCCGACTTTCGCATCCGCGACTCGAGCTGCGAGAGTAGATAGCTCGGGTCCAGCCCCTTGTCGGTTCGGTCCTCGAAGCCTTCGAGGTAGATCCTCGGCTTGGCGGCCCCATCCACGCTCGGCTGTTCGGAGCGCCAGCGATGGATCCATCCGCCGGCGACGCAGCGCTGGACCAGCTTCTTAGCGATGGTCTGGAAGTCGGTGCGCGTCGGGCCCTCGGGCGCGTCCGACCGCGGCGGAGGTGCGGCCTTCTCGACCGTGTGTGTCTCTTTCGTGCTCGAGCCGCAGGCCGAGAGCAGGAGGATGGGGCCGAGGAGGAGCAAAACGCGCATGGGGGAACGCTAGAGCGCATCTGTCTGTCACTCAAGGGGGCACCGCGGGGTGATCGCGATCGCGGGCCCCTTGACAGCCCGAGGGCTTCATAGCGGGATGACGGACGATGAACGCCCAGAGCGCCTCCTCCGTACGACTCGGGCTTCCCAAGGGCCGCATGCAGGTCGGCTTGTTTGCGCTGCTCGCGGACGCCGGGGTGAAGATCCGGCTCGATGCGCGCGGCTACCGCCCTGCCCTCAACCTGCCCGACGTCGAGACCAAGATCCTGAAGCCCCAGAACATCGTCGAGATGCTGCACGCGGGCTCTAGAGACTTCGGCTTCGCGGGAAAAGACTGGGTGCGGGAGCTCGAAGTCGATCTGGTCGAGCTCCTCGATACCACCTTGGACCCGGTACGGCTCGTCGCCGCCGCGCCCCGAACGTTGCTGGTGAACGGCGCGCTGCCGAAACGGCACCTCGTGGTCGCCTCCGAGTATCGCCGCATCACGGAGCGCTGGATGCGTGAAGCCGGGCTCGATGCAGCCTTCGTTCACTCCTACGGAGCCACCGAGGTCTTCCCGCCCGAAGACGCGGACTGCATCGTCGACAACACCGCGACCGGCTCGACCCTCGAAGCCAACGGTCTCGAGATCGTCGCCGATCTGATGCGCTCGTCGACCTGCTTCTACGCAAACCCCAAAGCGCTCGAGGACCCCAAGAAGCGCGCCTTCGCGGATCACTTGGTCATGCTCATGCGTTCGGTGCTCGAAGCTCGGCACCGCGTGATGCTGGAGGTGAATGTCTCCTCGGCAGACCTCGAACGACTCGTCGCCGTTCTGCCGTGCATGCGAGAGCCCACCATTTCGAGCCTGCACGGCGGGGCGGGCTACGCGGTGAAGGCCGCGGTGCCCAGAAGCGACCTTCCCGTCCTGATCCCGAAGATCAAGGCGCACGGGGGTTCGGACCTCGTGATCACGGCCCTGAGCCAGATCGTGCCCTGATGAGCGGCCGCGTACTCGTCATCCGTACAGGGACCGCCAACACGAGCTCGGTGCTCGCTGCCTTTCGCCGCATCGGCGCGGAGCCTGAGCTCGTCGACCAACCGACGGAGATCACAACGGCCGATCGAGTCGTGCTCCCCGGCGTTGGGGCCTTCGCGGCGGCGATGAGCGGCCTCGTAGAGCGCGGCTTCGACGAGGCCCTGCGCGAACGCATCGCGGCCGACCGCCCCACGCTCGGGATCTGCCTCGGGCTGCAGCTGCTCGCGGCGGGGAGCGAGGAATCCTTGGGGGTCGAAGGACTGCGAGTGATCCCCGAACACATCACGCGACTGCGCGGCGAGGTGCGCATCCCCGAGCTCGGTTGGAACCGCGTGGAGGCTCAGGTCGGCGCCCGGTGCCTCGAGAGCGGCCACGCCTACTTCGCCCACTCCTATTGCCTCGAGAAGGAGCCGGCCGGAGCGGTCGCGGGGTGGACGGAACACGGCATCCGCTTCGTCTCGGCCTTTGAGCGCGGCGCGCTGCTCGCTTGCCAATTTCACCCCGAGCTCTCTGGTGCCTATGGGCATGCGTTGCTCACACGCTGGTTCGAAGGAGGCGCCTGATGCTCTGCACACGAGTGATACCTTGCCTCGACGTCAAGGACGGTCGGGTCGTCAAGGGGGTCCGCTTCCAAGGACTGCGCGACGCCGGCTCACCGGTCGATCTCGCCGCGCTCTATGAGGCTCAAGGCGCCGACGAGCTCGTCTTCCTCGATGTCTCCGCGACCCCGGAAGGCCGCCGCACCCACGTTGACACCATTCGAGCGGTGAGGGAGCGCCTGTCCATCCCGCTCACGGTGGGCGGCGGCGTGCGCGCCGATGACGACGCGATGCGTCTGCTCGATGCCGGCGCCGACAAGGTGGGCGTCAACACGCAGGCGGTCGAGACCCCCGAGCTCATCGACCGCTTGGCGAAGCGCTTCGGCGCACAGTGCACCATCCTCGCGATCGACGCCGCCCGCACCGCGAGCGGCTACGAGGTCGTGGTGCGTTCGGGCAAGCAGCGAACGGGCATCGACGCGCTCGCGTGGGCGGCCGAAGGTGCGTCTCGGGGGGCGGGAGAGATCTTACTCACGAGCTGGGACCAAGACGGGACGCGCAGCGGCTACGATCTCACGCTCCTCGCCGCGGTGCATGCGCGCGTGCAAGTGCCGGTCATCGCCTCGGGCGGCGCCGCCCACCCCAATCACCTCATCGAGGCTGCACGCGCGGGGGCTGATGCGGTGCTGGCTGCCTCTATCTTCCACGACGGAGACTTCACCGTGGCCGACGTCAAACACGCGCTCGGCGCCGCGGGTATTGAGGTTCGACGATGATCATCCCATCCATCGATCTCGCGGGAGGGCAGGCGGTGCAGCTCGTCGGCGGGAAGACACTCGCGATCGAAGCCGGGGACCCCGCTCCTCTCGCGCGGCGCTTTCGCCTCGCCGGAGACATCGCGGTCATCGATCTCGACGAGGCGCTCGGGCGCGGCACAAATCGCAGCCTCATCGAGGGTCTCCTGCAGACGGCGCGATGCCGTGTGGGCGGCGGGATTCGTGACGTGCCAACCGCGCTGCGCTGGCTGGACGCCGGGGCAGAGAAGATCATCCTCGGCACCAAGGCCGTTCCGGAGATCCTCGAACAGCTCCCGCGTGATCGAGTGCTGGCGGCGCTCGACGCCGAACACGGCGAGGTTGTCGTGAAGGGCTGGACCGAGAAGACCGGCATGACCATCGAAGCGCGCATGGACCAGATCGATCATCTGGTCTCGGGCTACCTCGTCACCTTCGTGGAGCGCGAAGGTCGTCTCGGCGGCATCGACCTCGAACAAGTGGCGAAGCTGGTGGCGCAGACCGGCCGCGGACGCCTGACGGTGGCCGGTGGCGTGACCACCCTCGAGGAGCTCGCCGCGATCGACGCGCTCGGCGCCGACGCGCAGGTGGGCATGGCGCTGTACACCGATCGCATGAAGCTGGAAGACGCAGTGCTCGCCCCGATGCGCGGGCCGGGCCCGTGGCCGGTGGCGATGATCGAGCCCCGCGGGCGCTTGCTGTGGGTTGGGAGCGTCGACCGAGCAGGGCTGAGTTCGAGCCTCACGAGCGGGCTCTCGAGCTTCGCCGGCCCCGGGCTCGAGCTTCGGATGCTTCAGCTGTCACCCGCGCCGAGCCGCGAGGGCTTGATCGCAACCGTCGAGGCGGAAGTCCGGACGACCGGCGCTGCTCTATCGGCGCGAGGGCTCGCCGCGCTCGAAGCCACCTTGTTCGAACGCAAGGCGAACGCACCCGCCGGTTCGTACACGCATCGACTCTTCACCGAAGCGGGGCTGCTTTCGTCGAAACTCGTCGAGGAGGCGAGGGAGCTCGCGGAGGCAGAGACCGCCGAGGAGATCGTGCACGAAGCCGCAGACGTCTTGTACTTTGCGCTCGCGCGGGCGGCGGCGGAAGGGGTTGGCCTTCGAGCGATCGAGGCCGAACTCGATCGCCGCGCCAAGAAGATCTCCCGGCGCGGCGGAGACAAGAAGTGAGCCTCCGAGTCATCACCGAGCATCAGCTCCCCGCGCTCCGCCGTGATGCGGTGGACAGAGAGAGCCTCGAGGCCGCTCGTTCGATCCTCGGCGAGGTCGAGGCGGGTGGAGAGTCTGCGCTCCGCAAATGCGCCGAGCGTTTCGGCGATCTCGCGCCCGGCGCGCCGATGGTCCTCGGAAAGTCGGAGCTCGAGTCCGCCTTCCTCAGTCTCGGCACCGAAGAACGAGGCGTGCTCGAACGCACCGCCGCCCGCATCCGCAGCTTCGCCGAGGCTCAGAAGAACGCCTTGGGTCCGGCGGAGCTGGAGTTGCCTGGCGGGCGCGCGTATCAGGACGTGAGCCCAGTCGAGCGTGCCGCTTGTTACGCTCCCGGAGGTCGCTACCCGCTGCCCTCGAGCGTGCTGATGACCGCGGTGACCGCGCGGGTCGCCGGCGTGCCCATGGTCTGGGTGGCATCCCCCAAGCCGGCTTCGATCACGCTGGCCGCCGCGCACGTGGCCGGGGCAGACGCGCTCTTGGCGGTGGGTGGCGCGCAGGCGATTGGCGCGCTCGCGTATGGTGCGGGTATCGTGCCCGCGTTCGATGTGATCGTCGGGCCGGGCAATCGGTTTGTCACCGCGGCCAAACAACTGGTTTCGGGTCGTGTGAAGATCGACATGCTCGCTGGTCCGTCCGAGCTCGTGGTCTTGGCCGACGACTCCGCGGACCCCAGGGTCATCGCGGCCGATCTGCTCGCTCAGGCAGAGCACGATCCCGACGCGAGACCGTATTTGATCACGACCTCGCGATCGCTCATCGACCGCGTGAACCGAGAGCTCGGGGCGCAGCTCGCCACCTTGCCCACGCGGTCCATCGCCGAAGTGGCGCTGGGGAAAGGCTTCGCGGTCCACGCCAGCAGCGTGCAGGCCGCCATCGCAGCGACGAATCAACTCGCGCCCGAGCACCTCGAGCTCATGGTGCAGAACGCTGCTCAGGTGGTCCCAGAGCTTCGTCACTTTGGCGGGCTCTTCGTCGGGGCCGGTAGCGCCGAGGTCTTGGGCGACTACGGCGCCGGTCCGAATCACGTGCTCCCCACTGGAGGCACCGCGCGCTTCTCGGGCGGGCTCTCCGTCTTTCACTTCCTGCGTATCCGCACCGTGCTCGAGCTCGAGGCCAAGGACGTCGACCCGCGCCTCGTCGACGACGCCGTGCGGCTGGCGCGCCTCGAAGGCCTCGAGGCCCACGCGCGCTCGGCCCTTTGGCGCAAGAAGGCGCCGTGACCAGCCTCGTCGTTCTTCTCGTCCTCATCCCCACGTCTTTCTTCGCCTCCATGGTGTCTGCGGTGCTGGGCATGGCCGGCGGGGTCTCGCTCATCGGCGTCATGACGACGGTGTTGCCCATCGAGGTCGTGGTCCCGATTCACGCGGTGGCTCAGCTCTTCTCCAACTCGACTCGAAGTCTCTTGTTCGTGCGGAGGGTGAGATGGCGGTACTTCTTGGTGTACATCGGTCCACTCGCGCTCGGGACCCTCTTCGCCGCCAGCCTCTGGTCGGGCAGCAAGCTCGCGTGGCTCAAGCCGGTGATCGGGGGCTTCATCCTGGGCTTTCTCGCCTACCGTCGATGGTCGCCCAAGTTCGAGAACCCGCCGCTGTGGATCTATGCTCCGCTCGGTGCGCTCATCGGCTTCGTAGGGGTCTTCGTGGGCGCCACCGGTCCCTTGCTCGCCCCGTTCTTCTTTAGAAGCGACTTCGCCAAGGAAGAGATCATCGCGACCAAGGCGGTCTGCCAAACCGCGGCTCACCTCATGAAGGTGCCGGCGTTCTTGGCGCTCGGCTTCGAGTTCACCGCGCACCTCGACATCCTCGCTGCGATCGTCGTCGCCGGTTTTTTTGGCACCGTGGCGGGCAAGAGACTCCTCGAGCGCCTGCCAGAGAAGGTCTTCGTCATGCTCTTCGAGGGGGTCTTGTTTCTCATCGGCGCGTATCTCTTGGGGGGTGGCCTCTTTGCGTGGGGTTCGCGGAGCTAGAAATGACAAAGCCCGGGGGCCGCACCATGCGACCCCCGGGCCTCGTCCCACTGCCCCGTGGAGAGTCTCTTCAGTAAGCGATGCCGTAGGACTTCGCGCGCTTCTTCACGTCTTTCATGACCTGCGCATCGAAGGAGTCTTCCTTCTCGCTCGCATTGGCCGCGAGCCATGCATCACGCTTCTTGGCGAGTTCGACGACCTGTTTCTCGAGCTCGGTGCGCACCTTGGAGCGACGAGCGATCTCCGCCTTCTGAGCCGCGCGATTCATGCCGCGCAGTTCGTCCGGAAGCTCCGCGTCTTCCGCTTCCTCGAGCGCACGCTCGTCACCGACGAGGTCGCGGGTTCCTTCCGTCTTCGGTGCCGCGGCCGCCGCCACCGCGCCGGCGCCCTCCCCGCCTTTGTCCTTGCTGATGTATCCGAGGCGATCGGCGGCGGCCTCGGGGGCCATGCTCGCCATCGCGGTCCGCTTGGACTCCGCCGAGCGACGCGCCGCCCGGCCACCGGCGTACAGAGACAGGCCCGAGATCTTGTTGGTGAGATCCGCGATCTTCTCATCGAAGGGGGTGCGCACCGCGATCATGCCGCCCGAGGAGTCGATGGCCGCGAAGGTCCCGCCCCCCATCGAGGCGATCTCGGAGAAGGTGATGCGAGTGCTCTGGTCGTTGCCACACTGCACGGTGTTGACCACGATGCCCTTCTTCTCTGCCGCCTTGGCCCACTTCCGGTAGTCCCAACCATCTTGGTACTGCTGCGGAGGCGCATCACCCACGACGAAGATCATCTTCATGACCTTGCTGTCCTGCGACCAATGGACGCTCGAGACCGCTTCGCCGAGGCCGCGACCGACGTGCTCGGGGGTGTCGCCACCACCATCGGGCTGAAAGCTTCGGAGGTTCTCGTAGACCTTGTCGAGGTCGTTGGTGAGCGGGAAGACCTTGGTGACGTACTCGTCACCCTGGTCTCTGAAGGCCACGAGACCCACGCGTACAATCGGAGTGGGCTGGCCGGAGGCGATGCGCGAGGCGATGGACCAGATCTTCTGCTTGGCGCCTTCGAGCAAGCCACCCATCGAGCCGGTGGTGTCGAGCACGAAGGTCACCTCGATGACCGGACGATTCTGTTCTTGGACCAACACCGGGCGACGCTCTTCGCTCGGCGGTCGGGCCCCGACAGACTTGGCAGAGGCCTCGTCGAAATGAAGCGCGGCTGCGATCAACGTGGCGGCGCCAACGCCAAGTGCCAGGGTGCGCATTCGCACGTGAGTTGGGGTGGGATGGGTCGAGCTCATGGTGTTCTCCTTCGGGGTTCGGGGCTCTCGGCCTCGGATACCCAGTTTCACGAACGAGAACGCCAGGCGGTCTAGGGCGCGTGTCAGAAGGCGGTCAAAAGGCTCGTGAGATCGCTCACGCGCGCTGCCGAAGGAGCGAGATTTGGGCGAGCAAGGCCACACACGCGGTCTCTACGCGCAGTGGGCGCGCGCCCATGCTCACCGGGAGAAAACCTCGCTCGCTCAGGCGATCGATCTCGTACGGCAGAAAGCCGCCCTCCGGCCCGACCGCGAGCATCACGTGCTCCTCGGCGCCGAGTGTGAGGTCCGCCACGCGAGCTTCGGCCGCAGGATGGGCGACAAACGCGCGGGTCGTCGGGCGCATGAGACTCGGGAGCCGGTCCTCGACGAAGGGCCGAAAGAGCGGGTGCACCTCCACCGCCGGGCTCTGCGTCGATCTCGCCTGCATGAGACCGAGATGGAGCAACGGTTCGTACAACTCGCGCTCGAGAAGCTTGACCTCGAGATAGGCGGGGTCGACGCGCCAACTGCGGAACAGGTGAAGCTGATCGACGCCGAGCGCGGCGACCTCGGGAAGGAGCTTCTTCAGGCTCTTGGGCCGGGGGATGGCGAGCAACAGATCGGTGGGTACTCGAGCTTCGACTTCCTCTTCCAGCTGGCACTCGATGACGAGGGCGCGCTCCGAGATCTCGACGAGGACGGCTTCCCCTTGCCCACCCCCGAGCAGACCCACTCGAAACCGGCCACCCACTCCGAGCCGGAGCACATCCAGGACGTGTTTTGCGCGCGCCCCTTCGAGCGCAAAACGCGGACCCGCGACGCGGTCGCTCTCGAGGAGGAGGACGAGGTTCATGCCGGTCGCCTCGAAGGCGGCGGGGGTAGAGTACGGCGGAGAACGCGTCCGTGCTAGATCTGAGACGTGGTTCTCCGCCTCGCGCTCGCCACCGCACTCTCCGCCACGGTTCTCGGCTGCAACGCTCGCGAGACGGTGCGAATCGAGTTCGATCTGGCGCAGCGACCGGAGGCAAAGACCGTGATCCTCGCCTTTGATCCGCTCCCCGCGGACAGCGAGACGTATCAGAGGCTTCTCGCGGTGGACCTCGAGGCCGGCGTCGACAGCCTGGAGCTTCCGGTGATCGATCTCGTGCCCGACGATGGCGGCGCCGAGGCCATCGCACTCTTTCTTTCGGACGCGCTCGACACGATTGGCCTCGAGGCAGGGCCGCTCGAGCAGCCGTCGGATGTAGAGGCTCACTCGACAATCGAAGACCTCGCCTCGAGGAGTTTCGTCGACGCGGACCAGGGTCGCGTCGAGCCGGGCTCGAGCGACGTCGTGTGGACTCAGAATTTGGCGGCAACTACGCTCCCGCTTCGCTTTAGCGAGACCCGCCTCGATCCCACCTGCGCCAAGTTCCTCGCCATCAACAAACAGGTGAACGTCTGCCGCAACCTGGCCTTCATCACTCGCGTGGGTCCGAGTCAGTTCCTCTTCGGCAGCCGCTGTCAGCGCTTCTTCCTCGCTACGGTGACCGAAGACGACGTAAACGCGGAGGCGATCGACTCTCCTCTGGGCGGGCGCGCCCCCGACGCAGACGCGGCCGTTTGCGGCGCCGAGGGTCGCACCCCGAATGAGCCGGGCTTTCTGCCCAAGGTGCCGGCCATTCACAGCGCGCACTCAAACGGGGCCGGAAGCATCGCGTACGGGGGCCTCGGTGTCCTCTACATCCATGAGGCCGGTCGTCCGCCCGTCACCATCGAGCTTCCTGCCGTCGCGGGCGAAGTCGGCGAGGAGGCCGGTGTCTTCTGGCTGCTGGGTCAGCCCGTCTACAGCCGGGAAGACTTCGAGCTCTTCGCGATGACCGCGAAGGGACGGGTCCTTCGAGTCACCCGCACGGCAACGATCGCGAACATCGAGACCCTGCACGACTTCCAGTTCGCGCGGGCCGAGGACGAGCGCTTTGGCGGAATCGCTTCTTCCGGCGACGGGCACCTCGTGGCGGTGGGACCACGCTCGTCTCAGATTCTGGTCTACCAAGATTCAAACGCGAGGATCATCGAGGGCCCCACCGGAATGGGCTTCGCCTCCGTCGCACACGTGCCGGGCTCTGGGATCGTGCTCTCGGCGGAGGCCGGGCGGACGTTTAGGTTAGTGCCGGACGAATCCGGTGGCACTCTCGAAGCCTTCCCCGAGCCCACCGCCTGGAGCTCGAGGATCGAGAGCGTGGCTGCGTTCCGAGGCGGATTCCTCATTGGCGGAACAAATGGCTTCATCGGGGAGTTCCGCGAGGGTCGAGGTTTCTGCACCACGCAGCAGCTCGCGAGCGCCGCCCCTCGGGGCATGTACGCGCTCGGCGAAGAAGGCGTGGAGGCCGCGGTCTTCTTCGTGGGTGGCAAGGAACAGAGCCGGGACCGAAACGCCTATGGCCTCTTGCGCTCGAGGTAGTCGTGCCGGAGCTCCCTGACATCGAGGCCTATCTGACCGCGCTCCGCCCTCGGGTCGTCGGTTACCCGCTCGAGGACATACGGCTCGGCAATGCCTTCGTTCTGCGTTCGGTCGAACCACCGTTGCCGCTGCTTTACGGCCGCAAACTCATCGGACTCAGCCGCCTCGGCAAGCGCCTGGTCTTTGAGCTCGAGTCGGAGCACTTCTTGGTCGTTCATCTAATGATCGCCGGCCGCTTCCGCTGGCGAGATGACGCGAAGGCCAAGCTGCCGGCCCGAGTGGGCGTGGCGGCTTTCGACTTCCCGAGCGGAACGCTCATTCTGACCGAGGCAGGGACCAAGCGACGCGCCTCGCTGTTCGCGGTCTCGAGCCGCGATGCGCTGCTCGAGTTCGACCGCGGTGGAGTCGAACCCCTGGATGCGGATCTCGAGCGCTTCACCTCGGTGCTGCGGAAAGAACGGCACACCCTGAAGCGTTCTCTGACCGACCCTCGCCTCTTCTCGGGCATTGGCAATGCGTACTCGGACGAGATCTTGTTCGCCGCTCGCCTCTCACCGATGGCCCTCTCCACGAGCCTCGACGAGGGCGAGCTGAAGCGTCTGCATCTCGCCACACGGTCTGTGCTCTCGGCGTGGGTGAAGGCGCTGTGCGACGAAGCCTCGCGAGGATTCCCGGAGAAGGTGAGCGCGTTTCGCCCAGGGATGGCGGTTCACGGTCGCTACCGAGAGCCCTGCCTCGTGTGTGCCTCGGCCATTCAGCGCGTGGCCTACGCCGACAACGAGATGAACTATTGCGCACGCTGCCAGAACGAAGGACGTCTGCTGAAAGACCGCTCGCTTTCGCGCCTCCTCAAGGAGGACTGGCCGAAGCGCATCGAGGAGCTGGAGGACACGCGCCCCAACCTAGCGCCGAAGCCACGCGGCAGAACGTCATGAGCTCGGACCTAGGGCTCATCGGGGGTAGTCACATCGACTCCGCTTGAGTAGAGTCCGGCCGGTGAGACCCCGGTCCATGAGTTGGCGTGCATCGGGCCTTCTCGCGCTATGGGTCGCGCTGCCAAGCGCGGCCGCCGAGACCACGACCGAGACCTTCATCCAAATCTCCACGCCGGTCTCTGGCGCCCGGATCTTCATCGACGGCACCCCTGAGGGCGCGAAGACCAACGTACCCATCGCCGTGGAACCCGGCACACACGAGATCACGATCGAATCGGACGGGCACGCCACGTACAAGCGGTGGGTCACCGCGGAGGCGGGTCAGACCACCCTCGTTCACGTCGACCTCTTGCCCATCGCGAGTGAGACGCCCGCGCCCAGGACCGACGTGGTCACTCGAGCCCCACAGCTCTCACCTCCTCCTGCTTGGTACGAGCAGTGGTGGGTATGGGGTGTCGTGGGGGCCGCGGTCGTGGGCGGTGTTGCGCTCGGGATCGCGGCGGCGTCGAGCGGCGACGACTTCGTTCCGGGCGGCGAGCTCGGACGCTCGTCAACCCGCGACTGGACCCGACCTTGATGAATCCGCCTCGTGTCACCTACCGGCTGCTCGCCAGCCTCGGGCTCTTGTCGCTTGCCTCTGGCTGCGCCGAAGACCGCTGCGCGAACGAGCCGCCGAGCTTTCAACTCGATCTCGCCGTCGTCGATTTGGACCTCGCCTCGCGTGTCGAGGCGCTCGACGTCGAACTGCGATTCCTCGACGGCTCGTACACCCGCCGTTTTGCGGTCGAAGACACGTTGGCGGACGGGGAGACCTCGCTCGCGGTCGAACTGGACCCCGCCCCCACGGAAGACTTTGGACTCCAAGTCACCGTGCACGCGCTGGCTTCGGGCACCCGGGTTGCGAGTGGCGAACAGCTCTTTGAGGGACATCCGAACGGCTGCAACCGCTTCGAACTCTCGCTCCGGGCGAGCGCTGAACCGGGTGACGCCGGCACCGCGGATCTCGGAAGGGATGCACCGGGCACCGACCTCGCGGGGCCCGACGCTCGCCCCACGGACGCCGGTCCCGACGACACAGGTGTGCTCCCGCCGGATGCTCCGTGTGTCACCCGCATCGACGACGACGTTCTACTCCTCTACACCTTCGACGAGGTCCCGGCCTTCACCACTACGGTCGCGGACGCGAGGGAGGCTCACCCCGCCTTTGCGCGGCCGGTGGGGACCATGGTCGATCGCGCCGCGAGTCGACCGGATTGCGGATTGGCGGCGCGCTTCTCGGGTGAGTCCCATCTGGAGGTGCCTCACTCCGACGAGTTCGATCTCGCATCCGGATCGCTCGATTTCTGGTTCAGCGCGCCAGCACCGACGGTGCGCTCCATGGAGGGCATCATGAGCCGAGACGCGAGCGGCACCGTGCGGTCGGGCCACCTTGGCATCTACCGCGACTGCCAGGGCTACATCATCGTGCGCGTGCAACGTGCCGACGGGCCGGACGTCTATCGCTGCTCCGACCGTCCGGTGGCGCCCGACCAGTGGGTCCATCTCGCCCTCAACTTTGGCCCTCCCGCACTCGAGCTCTACGTGGACGGATCGCTGAGCACGAACACGAGCACCACCGCTGTGCTGTGGGACTGCAGCACCCCAGTGGCCTGCGGCGCGCCGGCCAGCTATGGGATCGACGGCAACGAGAACCCATTTGTCCTCGGGGCCAGCTCACACAACTCCCTAGAAGGCCTCGCGACCCCCACGACGAGGCCACTGAGCGGCCAGATCGACTCCTTCCGCCTGAGCCGAATTCGTCGTAGCTTCTAGGCTCCGAAGGAGCCCGTGCGACCCCTCTCTGATCTATATCGGTCCTCGCTCGCCTTGTTGACCGACCTCTATCAGCTCTCGATGGCCTACGGCTATTGGAAGACGGGGCGAGCGCATGACCACACCGTCTTCCAGCTGAGCTTCCGTCGCCAACCCTTTGGCGGGGGATACAGCGTACTCGCTGGGCTCTCGACGGTGCTCGACTTCGTGGAGAACTACCGCTTTCAACCGGACGATCTCGCTTACCTCGAGGGTCTTCTCGGAAACGACGACCGCGCACTGTTCGATCCGCGCTTCCTCGAATCTCTCGGCGCCCTGAAGTTCTCTGTAGACATCGATGCCATCCCCGAAGGCACGACGGTCTTTCCGCACGAGCCTTTGTTGCGGGTGGAAGGTCCGGTCCTCGAGTGTCAGCTCCTCGAGACTGCGCTCCTGAACTTCGTGAACTTCCAGACCCTCATCGCCACGAAGGCCGCGCGCATCGTCGAGGCGTCGGCCGGAGATCCGGTCTACGAGTTCGGCCTCCGCCGCGCGCAAGGCGTGGACGGGGGCCTCTCGGCCTCGCGCGCCGCCTTCATCGGTGGTTGCGCCGGCACATCCAACGTCCTGGCGGGCAAGCTGTTTGGCATTCCGGTAAAGGGCACCCACGCGCACAGCTGGGTGATGCTCTTTGACACTGAGCCGGAGGCCTTCCGGCGCTATGCCGAGGCTCTGCCCAACAACTGCGTGTTCCTGGTCGACACCTACGATACGCTCGAGGGGGTCCGCCACGCCATCGAGGTCGGCGCCTGGCTGAGGACGCAGGGCCATGAGCTCGTGGGGATCCGACTCGACTCCGGGGACCTCGCCTACCTGTCGATCGAAGCGCGCAAGCTGCTCGACGAGGCCGGGTTCGAGAACGCGGTGATCGTGGCGAGTAATGATCTCGACGAGCGTTTGATCGCGAGCCTCAAGACCCAGAACGCGCCCATCCACGTCTTCGGGGTCGGGACCAAGCTCGTCACCGCCTACGATCAGCCCGCGCTCGGCGGAGTCTACAAGCTGGCCGCGGTGCGGGCCGCGGACGGAACCTACGAGCCCCGAGTGAAGCTCTCCGAGCAGAGCATCAAGGTCTCCACCCCGGGCCGACTCCAAGTTCGCCGCTACGAGACCGAGGACGGCTTCTTGGCCGATGCCATCTACGACATCGACAGGGCGCTGCCCGAGCGGCCGATCATCGTCGACCCCGTCGAACCTCTGCGGACGAGGCGAACGACGGAGGCCACGAAGAGCCACGACCTCCTGATCCCGGTGGTGAGGAGCGGCGCACGCGTCTACCAAGACCCACCCCTCGCAGCGATGCGATCCCGTACCCAAACCCAGCTCGCCTCGCTGCATCCGTCCGTCCGGCGGCTCGACCACCCGCACCTGTTCCCCGCGGGCCTCGAAGAGTCGCTCCACCACCGGCGGGCCGAGCTGGTCCTGCGCGCTCGAGGCTCGGCTTCGTGAAGCTCGACAGTCCCATCGTCTTTGCGTCCGCGAGCTATGAGGCGCTCAAGGCGCGGCTCTGCCTCGCGAGCCCCAACCTTCAGAGCGGCGAGATCGAACGGCGCGCCTTTCCAGACTCGGAGCGCTACCTGCGGGTGGTGACCCAGGTCGAGGATCACGACGTCGTGCTCCTCGGCGGGACCTTCGACGACTCCGAGACCCTCGAGATCTTCGATCTAGGGTGCGGCATCGTGCGCTCTGGTGCCAAGAGCCTCACCCTCGTCATCCCGTACTTTGGCTATTCCACGATGGAGCGTGCGGTCAAAAACGGCGAAGTGGTGACCGCCAAGAACCGCGCGCTGTTGCTGTCGGCCATCCCCAACGCGGACACCAACAACCGTGTGTTCCTGCTCGATCTGCACTCCGAAGGCATCCCGTACTACTTCGAGGCGCGGCTTCGGACGACACACGTGTACGCAAAGCCGGTCATTCACAACATCGTCCGACGCATCGGGGACTCGGACTTCGTTCTGGGGGCCACCGACGCGGGCCGCGCGAAGTGGGTCGAGTCCCTCGCCAACGATCTCGGTGCTCCGGCGGCCTTCATCATCAAGCGCAGGCTCGACGACCGCACGACCGAGGTCGCGGCCGTGAGCGCCAGCGTTCAAGGCCGGCACGTGATTCTCTACGACGACATGATTCGCAGCGGCGGCACCCTCATCGGCGCGGCACGCGCTTATCTCGACGCGGGAGCGACCCGAATCTCGGCAGTCGCAACGCACGGCGTGTTTCCAGACGACGCCCTCGATCGCATCGAGCGTTCGGGCCTTATCGAGCGCGTGGTGACCACCGATAGTCATCCCCGGGCCCAAAGCCTCGCGAGCTCCTTCCTCGAGGTGGAGTCCATCGCGGGGCTCTTGGCAGCCCGGCTCGCGAGTCAGCCTGGGGGCCAGCCATGAAGCGCGCTTTGGTCCTCGTGGATCTCCAGAACGACTTCATGCCCTCCGGTCGACTTCCAGTGCCGAAGGGGGACGAGGTCCTTCCGATCGCGCAGGAGCTCATGCGCGGTTTCGAGCTCGTGGTGGCCACTCAGGACTGGCACCCGCCCGACCACCTCAGCTTTGCGGCGCAGCACCCCGGGAAGCAGCCAGGCGAGACGATAGAGCTCGAGGGCCTGGCGCAGGTCTTGTGGCCCGAGCACTGCGTGCAGGGCAGCCCGGGCGCGGAGCTGGCCGGCGGACTCGACTTTGGTCCCGTGAAGGCGATCTTCCGCAAGGGCACGGACCGGAACGTCGACAGCTACAGCGCGTTCTTCGGCAACGGTCGTCGCCAAACCACCGGGCTTCAGTTCTTCTTGTCGGGCCTTGGTGCCACCGAAGTGTATGTGCTCGGCCTCGCGCTGGACTACTGCGTCAAGGCCACCGCCTTGGACGCACGGGCGCTCGGCTTCGAGACCCGGGTCTTTCGGGCGGCTTGCCGGGCGGTGAATGCCTGTGCCGGAGATGACGAGCGCGCGCTCGAGGAGATGAGCGCGGCGGGGATCGAGATCCGCTGAGAGCGGCCCCTGACCCTGGCTCAGGCGGGCTTCCGACCCTCGAAGCCCATGGCCTCGAAGCGATTCATGTCTTCATCTCCGATGTAGGCCCCGTGACTGGCGAGATCATTAAAGACCGGGATATCGCTCTTCATGACGTCGACGGAACGCACTCCGACGAAGCCGCTCTCTTTCATGGCCTCCTCGAAGGTGGGGGCGTCGTAGATGAACTGATGCCCAGAGAACCGGACGCACTCGTTGATGACGAAGACGTCCCGGTATCGATGAAGGTCGGGCATGAAGCGATCCGTGATGAAGCGGATGTATCGCTCCTGGATCTCGTCCTTGTTCGGACCGTAGAGCTTGATGAGCGCGGCGAGGTCGGGGGTCACGATGCGCACGTGGCCACCAGGCTTCAGCACGCGGGCGATCTCTCGCAACATGTGGCGACCGTCGTCGAAGTTCACGTGTTCGATCACGTGTTCGGAGAAGACGTAGTCGAAGGTCTGATCATCAAACGGGAACCGACGACGTACATCCAAGAAGGCCGTGTCGCGTGAGTGAGGGAGCACGTCCGTGTTGAGCCAGCCCTCGAGATGATTGGCACCAGCCCCGATCTGAAGCTTCCGAACCGCGTTCTGCTGTAGGTACCTTCGGATCGTCAGCTCACGCAGCGCATAGTGTTTGGTGTCCCGGACAATGTCTCGGGCGCGCCGGTCGAGATCCAGGTCCACGGACTTTCGGATGTCCGAGGCCCACTGGCTGAGTGTGGAACGCGCTCGCTGGAACACGCTCCTAGCTAGATCCGCCTCTCGGCTCGGTCAAGGCTCCCCACACCAAGGCCCCGCGGTCATTCACCTTATCGGGTCGTTCGGGGCCCCCTTGACGATTCAGCCTCTATGACCTCAATATGGGTCGGCATGACTCTTTCTGCGGCAAAAACGCTGGATAGACCTGAAGCGGCGCCCAATGGGGCCCTCCGCCTGCGTGGGGGTTCGGTCGTCGGGCGTCGGCATTTGCTCGAGCAACGAAACTGCCAGGACGCCCTCGTCCTGGGCCGAGGCTCACCCGGCTTGTTCGTGGCCGCGCTCGCGGATGGCTGTTCGGAGGGTCGCGCGAGCGAGGTCGGCGCCCAGCTCGCGACCCGATTCGCGGTCCGATGGATCGAGCGCTCCTGGAGAGCGCTGCGCCAGACCGCGAGCGAGGAGATCGCGCGTCTTTTGGAGCGCGCGCTGCTGAGCTACCTGGAGGCCGTCCTCGAGCCCCTCTCGACCGAAGAGAGCCGCGCGCTGCTCATTCGAGACGTCGCCCTGTTCACGCTCTTCGTCCTCATCGCCGACGAAGACCGGACGATCGTGCTCGGCCTCGGGGACGGGCTCGTGGCGGACATCCACCAGGTCCGCCGCTTTCTCCCGTCGCGACCGGACCAGCCGGACTACGTCGCGTATCGGCTCCTGCCCAATCTCGCGGGGCCAGCGCGCCTGAGCGCAGTGTACGAGGAGTCGACCGACCGTGTGTCCGGGCTGCTCGTGGCCACCGATGGGCTCTTCTCGCTCTCCGACGCGAGGATCCTGACGCTCATCCGTCAGCAGGCGAGCGCATCGAACCCGCTCGCGCTCGAACGACAACTCCGCGTGTTCGCCCACCGCAAGCGGCGTCTTCAGGACGACGCCACCGCGTTCCTGCTCGATCGAGAAGGCGGCTCGCCATGCGTGTAAAGCTGAATGGCTCCATCGTCGTGCTGGGCCCGAGCGACCTGATCGGTCAGGGCGGCGAGGCCTCGGTCTACGCAAAGGACGGCGTGGCGCTGAAGCTCTATCACCCCGCGACCGATCGGGGTTCGAAGCGGACGCTGCAGCTCCGCTTCGACAAGCTCCGTGCCTTCCCCGCTGATCTGCCGGATCGCGTCCTCGCGCCACGGGCTCTGGTCACCGACCTTCGGGGCCAGCCTCTGGGCTTTGCCATGCGCCGAGTCTTGGGCGCCAAAGAGCTGTTCGTCAGCAGGCTTCAGCCCAAGGAGACGCTCACGCTGTTCCTCGGGCTCTACGAGCTGCTCCAGCGAGTCCACGAGAAGCGCGTCGTCGTGGGCGATCTCAACGACGGAAACGTGCTGGTCGACGACACCGGGGCCTACCTCATCGACGCCGACTCCATGCAGTTCGGATCGTTTCCGTGCTTGGTCGCCCACGAGAAAACTCTGGCGCCGGAGTTGTACGGGGTGGACCTCGAGGCCGGTCCAAGTTTTACGACCGGCACCGACTGGTACGCGTTCTCGGTATTGCTCTTCTCGAAGGTGTTTGGCGTCCACCCGTTTGGCGGGGTTCACAAGCAGGTGAAGACGCTGCTTCGGCGCATCGAGGCCGGCCACTCGGTGCTGCGACCGGACGTGCGGGTCCCGAAGTCCACCCTCCCCTTCGAGCTGCTTCCGGATCCGCTGCTCGACTACTTCTCGCGGACCTTTGAGCGCAAGGAGCGCACACCACCCGCGCGCAGCCTGCTCGCAGCGGAGCTTTCGGCCTGTGCTCGATGCGGCCTCGAACATGCGCGCGCAGCCTGCCCGGCATGCCGGCGTCTGGGGGTCCTCTCCGCCCGCCCGGCGATGCGTCACCGGGGCCGGTGCCTCGCCCGAGTGCTCTTCGAGACGAGGGGATCAATCGTGGCCGCCGAAAGCGCCGGCGGACTCCGATACCTCTACCGCGAGGGCGCTCGGCTCTTCCGAGAAGATAGGCGCCCGCTCGCTCTCGCCGCCACGGAAAGCGATCAAGCTTCGGTCTACTCGCTCGGTCACGCAGAGACGTGGGTGGCCTCGAGAGACACCGCCCATCTCGTCGGCTCGAACCGCATCCGGCGAACGCTGAGCATCGACCAGGCGCTCGGCGTACCTCTGTTTGGCGGCGAAGGCGGGCACGGAGCCTTCGTCTACGACGGCTGGCTCGAAGGCGCAGACTTGCCCCGGCGGCTGGGCCAGGTGGTCCCGGCGGAGGCCCGCATCTTCGCCGGCCATCAGCTCGGCTACGGTTTCTACCGCGTCGGTCGGCTGACCCATCACTTCCTGTTCTCCCTCCAGCAAGGAGGCTTTCTCAATCTCCCGCTCCCCCCCATCGCAGGACGAGTCCGATCGGTGCGCGCGACCTTCGACGGTACGGATGTGCTCGTAGAGATCGCGGCGGTGGTAGCGGGTCGGTCGGTGCACCGAATCGCCCTCGTGGACCGTCACGCCCGTGTCGTGGCGAGCCACGAGGGCGCACCCGAAGACAGCCCACTGCTCCGCCACGCCGGGCGCATCGCGCTCTTTGGGCGAAGGCTCCTCGTACCCACCGACGATGGCCTGCTCCTTGCCCGGGCCGAGCAAGGCCTCGACCAGTTTGTGGAGGGTCGCGTCTTCACGGAGACCGAACCCTTCGTGTCCGAGCGCCACGACCTTTACCCCGGACCCAGCGGGTCCGTTTACGTCGCAACCGAGCACGAGCTCATGCAGCTCGAGCTTCAGAAAGAAGGAGTCTGAGATGAAAACACCAGCACCCAGCTACTACGAGCCCTCTCGAGTGGGCGAGATCTACGAAGAACGCAGCGCCCGAGTGGCCGACGAGGCTTGCAGCTTCCGCGACCGCATGAAGATTCAGCCCGCGGGCCGCGACCAGCTCAAGATCGCGGCTTTTGGCATCGACTGTCAGATCGGATTTTGCGTGCCCGGCGCGAGCTTGTTCGTCCCCGGAGCGGTCGACGACACACGCCGGGCGGTGGACTGGATCTACCGCAACGTGGAGCGAATCACGGGCATGCACTTCTCGATGGATACCCATCGAGTCTTCCAGATCTTCCACCCGAGTTGGTGGACGGACGAAGCCGGCCGTCACCCGCCCCCTTTCACCCCGATCACCGCGGACGAGGTTCGAGCCGGGAAGTGGATCCCGGTCTCGCACCCCAAGGAGTGCCTCGAGTACTGCCAAAGCCTCGGGGCGAGCGGAAAGTACGTGCTCACGGTCTGGCCTTTCCACACGCTGCTCGGCGGGGTGAGCCACGCGCTCGTGCCGGCGCTCATGGAGGCGGCGATCTTTCACGCGGTCGCTCGCCGGCGTCAGACCCACTTTGAGACCAAGGGCACCCACGCGATGACCGAGAACTACTCGGTGCTCTCACCGGAGGTCGAGGTGCTCGGAGGGCGATCGGTGGGATCCTTCAACGCCCCGTTCTTCCAGATGCTGCTCGAGTACGATCGCATCTACGTCTTTGGGCAGGCGAAGTCTCACTGCGTGCTCGCCACGCTCAAGGACATCGCGCTGCACATCGAGCAGACGGATCGAAGCCTCGCGGACAAGATCTATATCCTCGAGGACGCGATGAGCCCGGTCCCGGCACCGCCCATCAATCCGCTGCCGCCGAGCTTGGACTTCCCGCGGATCGCAGACGAAGGCATCGAGGCCTTTCGGAAGGCGGGTATGCACATCGTGAAGACCAGCGATCCCATCGCCGCTTGAACATCCACAGAGAGAAAGAAGGAGAAGATCGTCATGACTGATCGCGAATCCGTAGAAGGCAGAATCCAGGGGGCGGTGGAAGACGGGGTGCTCAGCCCCGAGAGCGCGTCCTTGTTGTCCGGACATCTAGGTCCCGTTGTGGTGGCCGGGGCCGCCGGTTACGACGTGGAGAACCTCACCGCGAGCGACGTCACTCTGGTGACGCTGCTCGTCGATCAGTCCTCGAGCATCGCCGGCCGAGATCTCGAGGACGCGGTGCGAGGGGGGCAGTCCATGCTCGTCGACTCGATGGCCGCGAGCCGCGAGAGGGAAGGTATCCTCGTGGCGCTTTGGACCTTCGACGACGCGCACCGAGCGCTCCACTCCTATGTGCCGGTGGAGCAAGCCACACGCCTGGACCGGACGAACTATCGAAGCACCGGCTCCACCGCGCTCTACGATACCTGGTGTGATGCGCTGGCCTCGAACGTGGCCTACGCGCAGCAGCTTCGAGACGCGGGGACGCTGTGCCGGAGCGTCGTGGTGGTTGTCACCGACGGGGAGGACACGTCCTCGAAGCGAACCGCGGGCGAGTGTGCGCGGCTCTCGAAGGATCTGTTGGCTTCCGAGCAGTTTGTGCTCGCCTTCGTGGGGGTCGGCCCGGATGCGAACTTCCGAGCCGTCGCACGCTCGATGGGCATCCCGGACGGTTCCATCCTCGAGGAGAAGGCGACTACCACGAGTGCGCTTCGGAGCGTGTTCCAGATGGTGAGCCAGTCGACCATCCGGGCGTCTCAGGGTCGGATCCAACCCGGGCCTTCGGTGGGCTTCTTCGGACCTTAGCGCGGCTGCTCGGCCTGTGTTAGACGGGCGCTGCATGGCTCGAAAGAAGCGCGACGAGGCCGCGATCGACGCCGCGGCGGCGGAGCTGATGCGATACCCGCGCGCCGCGGTCGCGGTCGATCTCGTGGTCTTCACGATCATCGACGCCGATCTGAAGGTGCTGCTCATTCGCCGGGGCGAGCCACCCTTCGAGGGTGCCTGGGCCCTGCCCGGAGGTTTTGTCCGGGTGGGCCCCTCGCACCGCGAACAGGGCGAGGCCCTCGACGACGCGGCGCGAAGAGAGCTGAACGAGGAGACCGGACTCCCCCCGGGATCCGTGTACCTCGAGCAGCTCTACACCTTCGGCGAATCAGAGCGAGATCCCAGGGCGCGGGTGATCTCCATCGCGTACTACGCGCTCGTGCGCCCCACCTTGGCGCCCCTCGTGCGCGCCGGCGGAGACGCCCAACACGCGGGCTGGTGCTCGATCTCGGAGGCGAAGAGCCGCTCTTTGGCCTTCGACCACGCAAAGATCCTCGACACCGCGCTCTCGAGGATTCGGGGTAAGATCGACTACAGCAACATCGCCTTCGAATTGGTGCCTGACACCTTTAGCATCCCGGAGCTTCGCGCGGTGCACGAGGTCATCAAGGGCACGAGCTACGACCCCGGCAACTTTCGGCGGCGGTTCAAGCGCATGCTCACCGACGGCATCATCGCGCCGGCGCCCGGCAAGCGCATCACCGGGACCAAACCAGCCAAGGTCTATCGCTTCCAGGGGCGTTAGGGCGCCCGATCTGAGCTCAACCGGCTCGCCGACAAAAAGCCAATGGGGTGCGCACTGCGCCCGTCCATCGCGAGCTCGGCGAGTGCCTCGCCGAGCACCGTCACCATCTTGAATCCGTGCCCGGACAGCCCCGCCGCAAACACGACCGATTCATGCTCTGGGTGTCGATCCACGATGAAGTGCTGATCCGGGCTGACCGTGTACATACACACCGCGTGACGCTGAACACCGCCGCTGACCCCCACGAGCGAGCGCCGAACGAAGCTCGCCACTCGCTCGGTCTCGTTCGGCCACTGGCTGCGGTCGATCAAGAGTGGATCGTCGACCGACGCGCCGCCGGTGTGCTCGGCGACCTTGATGATGCCAGGCTCGAGCGACGGAAAGCCGTAGAAGACCCCTGCGTCCGTTTCGTATAGAAAGACCGGCGCCCCCTCCGAGGCCGACCAGTTTGAACTCGCACCACCAAACCAATAGAGCGGCTTGCGCAGGACCTGAAGAGAGAGCGACGGCAGAGAACACCCAAGCAAGGCTGTGGACCACGCCCCAGCCGCAATGACCAACCGGGCGGCGCGATGCACCCCCGCGTCGGTCTCCACACGCACCCCCTCACCCTCAGCTCGCCAGCGGATGACCGTTTCGAGTCGGGTCTGGGCGCCTAGCCGCTCGGCTTCGGTGACCATGCTTCGCACGCAAGCCTCGGGACGAAGAATCCCGCCGGTGGGTTCATAGACCGCGACGGAGGCCTCCGGACACCTCAGCATCGGATATCGGCGGCGCAGCTCCGAGGGCGTGAGCGTCTCAACGGAGATCTGATGTTTGGCGGAGGCTTTCAGCACGCCGGAGACAACCTCGCCCTCCGGGGCCCCGATCTGCACGAGCCCGGTGGGGATGAAGAGTGCTCGTCCCGCCGCGCGTTCCAGCTCAGTCCACAATTCGTAGGAGCGGAGCAAGAGGGGAACGTAGTCCTCGTGCTCGAAGTACGCCTGCCGGATGACGCGCGTCTCGCCGTGGCTGCTCCCACGATCGTGACCCGCAGGAAACCGGTCGATCCCCAGGACGCGCTGCCCGCGCTTTGCGAGTGCCCACAGCGCCGCGCTTCCCACCGCGCCGGTGCCGAGGACGATCGCATCGTAGCTCATGCGCTCACCGCGGGAAGTGTCGGTAGAACTCTTGAACGGCCTCGGTGCTGGAGAACGGCCGATGCCCCGTCACCTGATCACGCACGTGGGCTTCGTAGATCTCTATCGTGAGACGTCGAAGCTGGTAGCTCGCACGCTCGGTCACGACGCGGAGCCCGTCCGGGAGATCCTCGAAGCTCTTCACCTCGAAGGCCCTGTCGCGCGAGGTATCGAACCACTCGAGGAGACCGTCGTGAAGCTTCGCGTCGAGCGCGAGCATCACCGAGGAATCCTCCGAGCTCTCTACGAAGTACGCGGTGTCGGGCAACAACGGCATCACTTCTTCACCCGTGCCGCCGTGAGACGAGCCTTCCACTCCTCGGAGAGGTTCGGGATGCGCTTCATCACCGCCTCGAGGACTGGCTCGGTCCAGTTCCACGCGGGTAAGGCCAGCTCAACCGCGGCCAGCGCCGCGTCGTCTGGGTGATCCTCGCCTTGAAAGAGCAGCCACTTGGCACCGGCCGGGAGCTCCGCATACGTCGGCTGATCCGCGTAGGAGGGACTGCCATAGTAGTAGCTCACCGCGTTGATCGTCGACTTGATGAGCTCGGCCGCCGACGCACCGTCGAGTCCAATCGAAGCGAGCGTCGCCTTCGAGTTCGTGAGAAGGCCGATGAACGGGAGTTCGTTCGCTCCCAGCGCGGCCTTCGCCCCTTTGCGGAGCAGCCAGTCCGCCACCGCGGGTCCGTGGGCGTCGGTTCGAGCCTGGAGCAAGCCGACGACCTCGGCGATGGCGTTGGTCTGAAGGTCGAGCTTCCCAAGAGGGTTTGTGTCCCCTTTGAGGACCTCATCGAAGACGGGAAGCAGATCTTGGGTGGCGTCGAGGAGGATCTGGCGCCCCTCCAGCCCGAAGAATGCGAGAGCCGCGGTCTTGGTTGCTTCATGGCCGAGCACCTTGACGAGCTCGCGCCGCTCCTCGGCGGAAAGCGGCAGCTGCGCGGGGTTGCCAGCATCCCTGGCTCGGCCGAGCAGGTGCTTCGCCTCGTGGGCGCTGCTTTCCAGCAGCGCCTTCACGACCGCGACTCGATGCGCCGAGAGCTCCGGCGGGCCACGCAAGAGACTCATGAGCTGAAGGGCGCCTCGGCCCTTGATTTCCTGCAACGCGCCCGAAATGAACGCGGTGGCGTCCTCCACTTGATAAAGACCTGCGAGCGACGGAAGCCGCTCGAGGAACTCGGACCTCTGCAGGAGACGTAGGGCGCCGCGTTCGAGGACATCGCGAACATACGGAGTGATCTCTCCACCCGACTTCGCGAGCAGGGTGTCGACGACGGACAACCAACGCTCTTGGTCGTACTGGTTGAAGTCGAGCTTGGTGCCATGGTGGGCGACGAGTCGATCGAGGAGCGGCTGGTGGCCGAGCTTCAGAATCACGTCCGGGACCTGACCGAGCAGGTACTTCTTGATTGCTGAGCCCTCGGCCATGCCCTGGAAGAGCGTCTCGAGCGCCGGACCGTCGAGCGCGAGCTCGGGCTTGGCGTCGAGGCCCTGCCGCAGCAAGGCGAGGGTACTGGCGTGGTCCGCCTCGATGAGCCGCGACTCGAGGGCGGCGCGGGCCTCCGGCTCGAGCTTCTGCGCGGCATATAGATGCAGACGCGGGCTCGGTTCACCGGCGACCAGCTTGGCGACCTCAGAGGTGAGAAAAGCCGCCGGATCCTCCGGCTGAACGAGCGGGTGCGACGCGAGGAATGAGAGGAAGCCGTCGTGGCGTTGCTGGGCCAAGCTTTGAGCTCGAACATCGATGGCCAGGTCGAAGAGCTTCTTCGCGCCCCCCCCGCTCGCAGACCCCAGGGCGCGATAGATGCGGACCCAAGTGTCGTCGCTGAGCCCGAAGGGGGAAGAGTGAGAGCTGAAGGTCTTGCGCCTGGCGTCGAGCAACTCGAAGGCCTTCTCCGACTGCGAACGGAAGAGCGCCTCCGGCATGCTGGAGACGAGCTGGTCGAGCGAGATCTTTCCGGCATCGCCTTTGGCGGCGAGCGCATCGATGACCGCATCGAGCCCTGCACCCAAAGCGAGCTCACCGCGAAGCCTGGCCGCCTTGAAGAGGGCGGTTCGAAGCGGAGCATTGTCGCCGAGAATGATCTCAGTCTCGAGCTCGGCCCGGGCCGACCCCTCGAGAGGTCCTTCGATCAAGAACCACGTGAGGGGGGCGAGGTTGCCGTCGCTCGCCTTTTGTTTGGCGTCCGCGAGAAAGGCCGGGAGGTCGCTGCTATCGTAGGGTGCTTCGCCGAAGATGAGGAACTTCGGCGAGAGCACGACGAAGTCCTCGAGCGCGAGCCCGTTGTGAGGCTCGTAGCCCTTCTCCTTAAGGAACTTGAGCAGCTTGCCTCGGGCTTCCTCGCTGGTCGCGATGACCCGCAGTATGTTCTCGGGCCGATTGCCGGCAGTGAAGATCAGCTCGTTGGTGGTCTTGTAGGTGCCGCCCGCGCCGATGGCCGCGACGAGGCCAAGGCCGAAGTTCTGCTTGCTGTCGAGCTCGAAGCGCTTCCCGAAGTAGTCGCCGTTCCAGCCGTAGAAATCGGTTCGACCGAGCTGCCCGGGCGTCTGCAGTAACTTATACGTGCGGCCGGTCCAACCCTGCTCGCTGTAGATCGAGTCTTGGGTGACCAGCCGGGTGAAGACCCCCACCGCTCCGCCGGTACCGAAGTCGGAGTTCGTGCTCATGCCCTCGATGATGAGGCCATCCTTGTAGCGCTCGAGAGACGACTTCTGGCCGTGCATCAGGATGGAGTGAACGTGTTCCGGCGCGGTCACCGTCGAGTAGAGGTACCGCGCACCCGCCTTCCCCATCTCCTTGGCCTGCTCCGGGTCCACCGCCGCAAAGTGACCCGAGTAGACCTCCTCATAACGAATGCCGGCGATTCGCTCCTTGCTGTAGCCAGCCGCTTCGAGCGCGGCCTCCACATCGGCGACACTGAGCTTGTCGAGTTCGCCCTTGGAGAACTCCGCGGCCTTCGCGTTGTCGGCCTGCCAGAGCGCGTGCATGAGCGCGTTGACCTTCTTGCTCTTCGCCGTGGGCGGCGCGAACAAAGGCGCAAGTCCCAACTCCTTGGTCAGCCCATCGAGTTGCTTGGTGCAGGTCGCGTCATCACCCTTCAGATGGATGCGAACGAGACCACGCACCGCGAGGGCTGCGCGCTCGTGTACGACTTCGATGCGGCCTCCCTTCTGGCCTTCGAGCGAGAGGACCCAGGCTTGATCCTGCGCGTCAGAGTCTGGGGGCGCACGGTGCGAGCTATGCTTGATCTGCGCGCGCGCCGAGCCGTACTCAGCCACCCCGTCCTCGCCGACCTTCAGCTCGCGGAACGTGAGCGGCCCCGGCTTCGCCTCCTGCTTCTTCATGGCTTCGAGCAGGGGCGCGAGCTTCGAAGGGGTGAGTTGGAAGGCGATCTCGAAGCCCGGCTCCTTGCCGTCTCGAACCCGACGCACCTCGAGCTTCAGGCCGCGCAGCGCGCCGCCGTCGAGGAGGAACGTCTGCCCTGCGATGCCTTTGGCCTCCAGCTTGGAGAGCGCTTGAACGGGGAACGACTCCGGGATGCCCTCGACCGCGGGGGTGGATTTAATGCGCGCAGGTCCCGAGAGGATCTCCGTCGACTCGGGCTTCGCGCTCCCTTGGGCGTCTAACGGAGCGGGCGCGGAGGAAGCAGCGGCTGTCTTGTTGGCCTCGGGTGCCGCCGCGGGTGTTGGGGCGGGCTTCGGGCCCGGCTTCGAAACCGCGGACATGGAGGGCAACATGCTACCAGAGCCGGTAGCGAAAGGGTGCCGGAGGAAGGCGGAAAGGGGGAATCCTAGCCCTCCAGAGCCGCTGGGAGAATGGGGTCCGCATCGTCCGAAGCGGCCTAGAGCACTGTTGAACCCCCGCCATCCGGGGTGGCCGACCCCAGCTTGACCCGCCCGACCGCCTGGACTTGACTGCCGCGATGTCGGCCCGACCGCTGCTCCTCGCGGCATCCCTGGCCTTCGCGGCCGCCGGCCCCGCTTGTGGCGACGATAGCGGTGATGCCCTCGGACGCAGCGACGGAGCCGCCGGCCCCGCCGACTACGGCTTCTTGTTTCCAGACCTCAGTTTCGCCGACGCAGGCGCCATGGACCTGAGCCCGGCCCCTGACTCGACAAGCCCGGACCTCGGCACCTCGGATGCCCGCGTGGACGCAGGAAACGTGGGCCCAGATGCGGGTCCTGGGCCCGACGCCAGCGACCTGTGCCTCGATGGCCCCAAAAAGCCGCTCCCTCCAGGCTCGTTGACCATCGTCGGCGGCACTCGCCAGCCGACCTCCCTCTCGCTCAGCGCCGCGCAGCTCATGGCGGTCGTTGGACTGGCGGAGGGTTCCTCGTTTGGCGCCGACTGCTCGGGAACCCTCATCGCGAATCGGGTCGTGCTCACCGCCGGGCACTGCACCGAAGGGGTGCCCGCCACCGACTTCCAAGTGCTCTTCGGCCAAGACGACGAGAACCCCGTGCTCGCCGTGGGCGTCACGCAGAAGACGGAGCATTCGATCCAGGACCTCACCCTGCTCACCCTCGCCACCGACCCTACCACGCAGATCGCGGTCCAGCCGATCCCGATCTTCCGCGGCACCTTGAACAGCTCTCACGTGGGGCGAACCATCGAGGCGGCCGGCTACGGTGATACCGAGACCTTCGACACCGGGCGCTACTTCGTCGCCGTCGACATTGAGGTCGTCGAGACCGACACCTTTGGCATCAACGGCGGCGGCGTGCAGGGCGTCTGTTATGGCGACTCGGGCGGCCCGGCGCTGATGGTGGCCCCAGAAGGCGACGTGCGTGTCATCGGTGAGATCAGCGAAGGTGACGCCGCGTGTGCCCAGCGCGACAACTTCGTCCGCGTCGATACGCTCCGCAGCTTCATCGAGTCCCTCACCGGACCCACGCCAGTGGCGCCCAACGTGGACGAGTGCAACCGCTTGGGCCTCATCGGTTCTTGCGAGGGACAGGTCGCGCGCTGGTGTGACGAAGGTGTCGTTCGCGAGCGCGACTGCGCATCCTGCGGCGAGACCTGCCTCTACCTCGGCGCCCGCATCGGCTTCGACTGCCATCCCGACCCTCTGTACTGCGGGGAGCTCGACTACCTCGGCTGGTGCAACGGCACCGTCTCGGAGTGGTGCAACGAGATGAACCAGCGTGAGGGCTACGACTGCGCGGATGACGGCCAGACCTGCGGATTCATCGACCCCGAGATCGGCTACTACTGTCAGTGATTGCACGGCGATGCGCTCGCACATGCCGTACGGCCCCGGAGGTCTAGAGCTCATCTCAAAACCTCTGACCGAGCGAGACCGCCGGGGCGCGAGGAGGCCCTGCACCGGGCACCAACGCACATCGGCCTGGATGGCGACCGAAGGGGTTTTTGGATGAGCTCTGGTGACGGGCTCAGAAGTCGGGCAGGCAAACGCCCTGCACGCAGACCAGCGGGGCACAGCAGTCCGAGCTCGAGGTGCAAGCGCCACACACGCCGCCGACGCAGGCTTGGTTGCCACAGTCGTTGCAGGTTTCGCACGTCTCCGTGGGCTCGGGTCGGCCGGAATCCCCGGCGACCACGCCGCCGTCGGTCGGCTCGGTCCCCGTCGGTGAGCACTCGTCGCCCGCGGTGAGGATCGACCGGTCGTAGTGGACGCGGAGAGCCTGAGTGAAGGTCAGCTTGCGAGCAAACAGCGATCCGAAGACCTCGAGCGCTCCCGTGATGGTCACCTGCGCTCGAGGCGCGTAGATGTTGCCGGCCACGAGCGCCTGAGCGGTCAAGACGATCGTCTCTTCGCCCCCGACATAGAGGCGTGCCTTGGATGGTGCGTCGCGAGAGCCGAGTTCGAGCCGGCCGGTGGCGATGAAGCTTCCCGCCACGAAGACATCAACCTCTGCGCCGGGCGCCAGCTCGAGGCGAAGTCGTTGGGTCGTTCGAAAATCCCCTCCCACAAACAACGCGGTGCGACCCGTGATTCGGACAGTGATGTCCGCCGTCCCGGTGATCTCGCTGAGGTAGAATCGGCCGCACGGCAGGGTCACGACCGTGGAGGTGTTGATGTCCGACAGGACCTCCGGGCTCAAGCCGACCTCTGCGTTGTCGTTGCGAGTGCGCCCGGCTTCGATGAAGCCATCGATGTCGACGAGCTGATTCGGCTCGCACCCGCAGGGCTGGGGAACGACGACCGGCTCACGAATGACACTCATCGCGGTGATGTCGCCGGTCTGGTTGGCGCCGGCCGACTGGTGAAGTGCACCGGCGATATCGAGCTCGCTCGCCGTGATGCTCCCGCCGACGAAGGCATCTCGGTCGACGCTCATCGTATTCACATTCAGGTCGGCCGCGACGTGGAGCTCGCCCAAGTAGGTCTGCTCGCCGGTCGTCGTCACTTGGCCCGTGCCCGCGGCGAAGACGGCGCCCCCGATGAGCCAGCGGCTGGTGGCCGTGTAGCTGGCGTTGGTCCCGAACGCTCCGCCGCGCCCGCCGGGCGTGTAGGTGCCGAGCGAACTATCAAATGCATCCGTAAAGAGCTCGGAGGTGCCCACCGGCGACTCGCAGGAGCAGATCGCAAACCGGAAGGTCGTCTGAGCGATTTCGCCGGTGCAGACGTCGACGCGTGTCCCTCCTCGATTCGTCGCGATGATCGGCGGACCGTCGCCGGCGCAGTATTCGGCGCGAGAACCCGCGTCGGTTTGACCTCCATCACCCCGAACCGCTCCACCGTCACCTGGCGCCAGGCGGTCCGCTCCATCGGACGCATCATCGATCCCCCGCCCACCATCGTCGCCGAGATCGGGTGCGAAGACGGGCTCCTCTTGGCACGTGCAGGAGGTCAGGGAGAGGGCCAAGAGCGTGGCCTGGAGTGAGGGTCGCATGGCCGCTAGCAGAGACGCAGGACGCGTGCCAGGTCAAGAACCACGACTGTCGGCGCGAGGCGACCTCGGCCGCGCGCCTCCCGGCGCCAGCAACGACGCACGCGAGCGCCACGCAGGTCGTGGGGGGGCCAGCAGGCACCCACGAACCCCATGCCGCCCGAGGCCGGGGCCTCCGCGCGCGCAGCGCGAGGCGCTCCGGGTCGCCGAAGTCCAGCGCGTCCGGAACGTCGGGCAGAATGCACGTGTCGCCCAGGCGTCTCTCGGGATGGCGCTGATTCCGTCGCCCCTCGACCTTAAATCCGGACCGAGGCGAGCACAACCCGAAGCTCACCGAGCTCATCCACGGGTTCACGACTTATTCAAGGGCCCGGAATATGCTCGAAGGCATGCGCATCATCGTCACCGGCTTCGGACCCTTCGGTGGGATGAGCCACAACCCGAGCGCGACGGTGCTCCCCCTCCTACCGAAGCGGATCGCAGACCTGGAGATCCACACCGCGATCTTGCCGGTCGAGACCACCCGAGTGCAAGACGCGCTTTCGGAGCTGTACGCGGAGAAGCCGCGGGCGGTCCTCCATCTCGGACTCGCCGAGACGCGGACCGCGCTCTCCCTGGAGAGAGTCGCGCTCAACGTGCTCGACTTCGAGCGTCCGGACAACGCGGGTGAGCGACGAGAGGACGTGCCGGTGGTGCCGGGCGCGCCATTGGCACTGTCGAGCCGGCTTCCGCTGCGCGCCATCCTGAATGCCTGGCGAGCACGCGCGATCCCCGCCCAGCTCAGCAGCAGCGCCGGCACGTTTCTGTGCAACCAGACCATGTACCTGTCGCTATCTCAGTTGCCGTCGGACTGTCCGACCGGTTTCATCCACCTGCCCCCGGATGAGACGCTGGGCACACAGCTCGGGCGTCCGTTCGTACCCCTAAAGCTCCAAGCGGAGGCCTTGGCTTTGGCCCTCGGACTGCTCGGTTCGGACACTCATGCCCCGGTGTGAAAGATGGGAGGCCCGCTTCGACCGGGATCTAGCCGAAACCACGCCCACCCACGGCTTCGGCATCTACCTTGCTTCGGACTTACTCCCGCCGTGAGTGCCCCCTCCGGAAAACGCCTCCTGCAGGTGGGTCCGCTCGCGCTCTTGCTCGGAGTGGGATGTGCCACCCCTCGTCTCGCGGTGCCCAACCTCATGGATGCGCGCGCACCTACGCGGACCTCCACCTTCGCCCTGAGCCTCGAGCGAGTCACCATCACGAACCTCGATGCGGACGATGACCGACGCAAGCTCGTCCCGCTGCGGGCCACGCTCGAGGCTCATCTGATGGCATCAGGCGCCGAGCTGATCCCCGAGGTTCAGAGCTCGACCGCCTGGCCCTCCTTGAGTGTTCACCTCCGGCCCGAAGTCGAGAACCACCGCACCTACGTGCTCGATGTATTGAGTGTGCTGCCCGGGCTCGGCCTCTTTCCGCTCACCCCCGAGTGGGGCACCGCATCCGTGGAGGCGGTGCTTCGGCTCCGGTTCGAGAGCGGTCACGTCGAGGAGCGCACCGTCCGTGGCGCCGCAGACTACAGCCACGTCTTCTACGCCTGGCATCGCGACGACGCTCGCCTCGAAGCGCTCGCTCGCGCCTACAATCTGGCCTTCTCTCGAGTGACCGAGCTCGTCCGTGCAGCGCTCGAGAGACCGGATACGAGCCAACGTCCGGCCATGGCCCAGGCCCCGCCCGAGTGGCTGGGCACGGAGTCCGAGGCGGGCTTTCGCGTCATCGCACGCCCCGTCGACGCCGCCCCCGAGCCCGGGCTGCTGCGCCGGTACCTCGGCTCGCTCGGCGGCCTCGAAGGCGCCATCACCGGAGGGGCGGCGCGCGTGACCTCGAGCGCTCGCACCGAAGCGGGGGAGGAGCGCGTGGGAGAAGGAAACGCGGTGACCTCTGGCTTCCGCCTGGCCTTCTTTCGCCCTCCGAGTCGGACCGGCTTCTTCTTCCCTCCGCTCCTCGGCTTCTTCTCTCAAGACATCGACATCTCCGGCTTCGTGGACGCGGTGCCGGTGCATCAGGTCCCCGGTGCGGTCACGGTCGGCGCCCGCGTGACCGATCCCGAGACCTTCACGAGCGTCGATCTCAGCCAGCCCCTGTCGTACGCGCTCCGGCTTCGCTCCGGCTATCTCGGTCAGGGCATTGGTCTCAACCTGGTGCTCGGCACCGACGACGTGCAGTTGTTCGGCACTCTTCGCTTCGGCCTGAACCTTCTGGAGGTCCGGCACACCGACGTGAGTCTCGAGACCAAGCGCGAGCTCGGCTGGTCGGCGGCCTTCGTCTCCAGCGGCCAACTGGGCGCGCAAGCCGGGTTGACGTTCCCAGACTTGCATTTGTCGCTTCGGGTCGCGGCCGAGCTCGAGTACTTCCGGTCGTTCTCGTATCCAGACCCCCTCGAGTTCCAGGCCGCGACCGTCTTCAACCCTGTGAAAGAGGTGTACGAGCGTGAGCGTGTGTTCGTGGACGGAGCAGAAGTCTCCACCATCAACTGGCAGGTGTCGGCCACCTATGTCTTCTAGGAGCACCTCATGCGAGCCGTGAATTGGACCCTTGCTTGCCTGGCGCTCGCCCTCGCGCTCTCCGCCTGCGGCTTCGATGGCCCGGTACCTCCTCCGGGTCCGAGGCCGGTGGAGATCGAGAACCAGAGCCAGTTCTCGCTCGACGAGCTCCGCATCCACGTCGACCCGGACTACCGCTTCTCGAAGAACCTCCTCGCCGCCCCGCTCCTCCCTGGCAGCAGGACCTCGACCGTGCTCGAAGGCTTCTTCTACGTGACGGTCTTCCGAGAGCGAGCGCGCGGAGCTCGCGTCATCGCGCTGACCTCCGATCAGCCGCTCGAGGTCTTGGATGCCGAGCGTTTTGATCTGCTCGTCTTCGACGAGTCGTTCCGGTGGGTCCCCATCTACGCAACCCCGTCGTTTTGACGCGAGGCGCGCTCAGTCCTTCTTGCGGCGGCGGATCAAGAAGCCCTCGGAGTCTGCGGCGAACTTCTGGAGCGCCTCCTTGTCGATCGGAGGGATCTTGGGTTTGGCCATGGCGGAGGGCACGGAAACCTCGGTCTTCGCCTCGGCCACGGCTTTGGTCTGAGTCTCGAGGCCAGGGGCGCGAAGGCCGAGGTCATCGATCTGCTGAATGAGGATGGTGAGCGTCGCCCGCGCCCGCTGGACGCCGGGATCGCGACCCGCAGGGTCCTCCTCGAGCGCCCGAAGCAGGTCATCCACCCCGCCTTCGAGCTCGCCTTTCATCAGACGCACTTCGCCTCGGTGCGCGAGGGCAAAAGGAGAGAAGGGGTTGATCTCGAGCGCCCGGCTGTAGCGTCGCTCCGCCTCATCGAGATCGTTCTTCTGCTGCGCCACCGATCCGAGCGCGGAGAGGAAGTACACGTCGAATGGGTCGAGCGCGAGTAGACCCTCGAAGACCGTCTTGGCGGTGTCGAGTTTGCCCGCGACGAGGGCGGCATAACCCACCTTCGCCATGTCGTACTGCTGAGCTTTGGAGATGCCTTCGAGATCGCCGAGCGTGATCTGACCGAGCACGTAGGCTTCCACTCTCGACTCGTCGTGGAGCCGGACCGCGGATGCACCGTCGGGCTCGACCTCGGTCGGTGGCCCGGCTGGAGCCGCCGGCTTGCCACGGACCGCCGGACGCACGCCCGAGGGCCGAACCGGCCGCCTTGGGCTACCCCCGGCTCTAGGCCCTCGGGGACCTCCTCGAACGGGCGGTTTCTTCATACGCCCCGATCCAGCCACATCGCAGCGCATCTGGCCAGAACCGAGCCGCCCGCGTGTATTCAGACGAGGACAGAACTCCTACATTGTACCCTGTTCGCCCACATGTATGCGATATTGCTCGCATTTAATAGCAACACGGCCCCCGCCGGTTCGATAATGAGAGGCCGCCTGGTGTGCTCGAGCGATCGAGCGCTTCCGGCGGAGCCTCGGCCTCAGGAGAGTCCGGGGAACGGAACGTCGTGTCTTCGACCTCGGTCGAGGATGGATGGAATGAACGGCCCGGTGATCCCATTGGGGTTCTCAGGGCGATGCCTCCAGGACGGAGGCAGACGATAAAGGAGTAAAAAAATGGGTACCCGCATACCTACCCAGTCATTCAGTCACTACCAGAACTTCCTGGGAGCGCATCTGAACGCGGCCTTCGCTGGTAATCCGGCGTCGGGCATGAACGCGCTGCAGATGCTCAACCAGGTGAACCTGCTCGATCAGATGCAGGGCAGAGGCGGCGGACAGCCGCCCTTCTTCCCAGGCATGAGCGGGACCGGACAGGTCCCGACCTGCGGCTGTCTACCACCGCCCAATCAATCGTACTCGGCCGCGCCGGCCGGGCGCGGGCTCGCGACCAACGAGCCAGGCTGGCCGGCCGGGACGGTGACCACCGCCGGCGGCTACCGCATCGTGCCGGAGGGCAAGGACGCGGCTTGGGGCATCTTCGCACCGGGACAGCAGCCGGGCGAGAAGGCCCATACGCGCATCTGGGGCGACCCACACGTCGACGAGAAGGATGGCACCCGATGGGACTTCACGAAGAACAGTGACTTCGTCCTCCCGGACGGAACGCGGATCAACGCCGAGACGACCGCAGAGACCGGTCAGTCGGTGTCCGCGGCGCTCAACATCACCAACGGCGCGGACCGCGTGCGCATCGATGGCATCGCTCAGAATCGACCCACCACGGGACAGATCACGAACGACGGCTACGAGTGGAGAGCCAACCATCTCGCGTCGAACCCGGCGCGCGACAGCTTCCACCTCGGCGGCGATCAGACGAACGTGCACTGGACGCGTGAACGAAACGGTCAGATCGACGGCGTCATCACCGGCGCGCACTACGATGCGGCGAAGAACGGATACGAGCAGAAGGTGGACCCAACCCTGCGTGCGGGCGTGCACGACAGCCTAAGGCCCGACCCGTTCACGAATCCCAGAGCGTGGGGCAACATGAGACGCGCGGAGACGCTCGATTGCCTCTCTAAGCTCGGCATCGGGCCGGAGTCGGCGGCTGGCTTCGCGTGGGCCACACACATGAACCACAACCAGGGGGCGTTCCAGCAAGACATCCGAGAGCTGTTCAACAGTCAGTTTGGCCAGTTCTCGATGCTGATGGACCTCATGCGCTCCGAGGCGACCTGGCAGCAGCAGCTGTTCCGCGGTCAAGTTGGCATGATGTAGCGAACGCGACCTCGAGTCGCAGATCCGGCCCGGGACGTGTTCGTCTCGTCGTCGTCGTTGCGGGTGCCCCGAATCGGGCGCGCCTGGGCCGAGATCTGCAAACCGCCGAGACTCGCCCCTCACTTCACGGACGAAGGCGCTCCGAGCGGGCGGCTCATGATCGCGGGCGCGGCCGGCGGTCGGAGCTTCACCACCACCACCGCTCCGAGAAGGAGCAGCGCCAAAAACACGAAGACCCCAGCCGCTGCGTGCGTGGGTGAGCTCGTGATGAAGGCCCAGAGCCCCACCGACTTCTGCTCTTTCGGCGGCCGCGAGGTGCGGGCTTTGACCGGCTGTCCGATGCGATCGAGGAGGGACTCCTGCTTCGGCTCGCCGCGCATTCTTCGCGGAGAACCGATCTCGGGTCGGCCGAGCTCCGGAACGAAGGTCAAGGTCTGAGCCATCTTCGGACGCGCGTAGGCTTCGACCAACCTTCCCACGCCGGTGGGCGGCGCACCGGAATCAGGCGCTCCGCCGAGTGCGCCCGGCGAGGTGGTCTCTAAGGGCTCGATGGGGACCGGCTTCACACGCGGCGTCGGCGGCTGACTCTCTGGCCCGAGCCGCCCCGCCACGGTGCCTTGACCGAGGTCGATCGGATCTTCAGCCATGGCCCCTTGGCGCAAGAGCTGGGCCTCGAGTTCGTGCCGATTGACCATGGGGGTGGGCCGCGTGTCGTCCATCGCGCTCTCGAGGTTTAGATGCGTGGCGTCGGTCCCCGAAGGCCCGATGTCGACGTGCCGCGGGAGGGCAGGACCCACGTCGGCCGCCTGCGCGGCCAGCGGGTCGGTCTCCGCCAGCGCGAGGACTTGGTCCGAGACCGCGCGGGCCACCGCATCCTCCGAGGCATGCTCATCGAACATGGTGCTGCTGGGTCCGGCCTGAAAGAGGCCGCTGCTCTGCCGGACTTCGGGGCGGGCCTCCGGTCGGGGATCCGGACGAGCATCCGGCGCGGTAGTCCCCTCGTCCGGGATCTTCTTTCGATCGCTGCTCATTCCCAATCTAGCTCGAGCCCACGGTGCAGGTAGAGCGCCCCATCTGTAAAGCCGAGCCGACGATAGTACGACCGTGTACCGATCGCCGAGATCACGGCCATCGTCGAGAATCCGGCCTGCCTGGCGAGATCGGCCGCCGCCTCGATGAGGCGCGTGCCCAGCCCCGCGTGCTGCGCGCGCCCGAGCGAGGCCTCCCCGGGGTCGGCCACTTGGCCATAGACGTGGACTTCGCGAATCACCGCTGAGCGGCCCAGCTCAGCCACGAAGGAGGTGGAGTGAGGCAAGGACAAGCGCAGGAAGCCCGCAAGGCCACCGGAGGGCGTCACGAACTGCAAGAAGACCTCCTCCCCCGCCGAGCTCTGGTACCGGAGCTGCTCGAGCTGCAGGGTCTCGGGATCGAGGCTGCGACCGCGGATCTCGCGAGACCGGATGTCGACCGACGGGAGACCGCGACGGTCCAGGAGGGCCTCCGCGATCTCTCGCATGTTCGAGCAGCGGTTGCCGACCACGATGTCATGACCCGGGATATCGCGAATGACGCGAGTCAGTCGGCAATAGGCGGGAGTCCTGGCCATACAGTGGACGATGAGTTCGATGAGCTCGTGCTCTGTGTACGGACGCCAGCGCCCAGCCTCGTAGTGCACCATGAGTTCGGCGCTCTCGATGAGTGAGTTGGGATAGATCTTCAGCTCGTCCGGCCGAAAGTCCGGGTCCTCGAACAAACGCTCGAAGTCCTCGCGGTCAGACTCGGGCGTGGCACCGAGCAGGTTCGGCATCCAGTGCGCGTGAATCTTGAAGCCGGCCTCGCGTAAAAGACGCGTCGCACGACGGGTGGCCGCGACGTCGTGGCCCCGCTGATTGAGCGTCAAGATGGGATCCGAGAGGCTCTGGATGCCGAGTTGGATCTTGGTCGCGCCGAGGCGGCGAAGCCGAATGACCTCGGCCTCGTCCACGTAGTCGGGCCGAGTCTCGAGCACGAGCCCCACACAACGGACCTTCGCGTCCTCATTCTCGCGCTGCGTCTCGCAGAGCGACTCGAAGTGGCTCCGCTCGAGATCGTCAGCGCCTACGGACGATGTCCCGCGACGCAAGACCTTTGAGACCGCGGCGTTGTAGCCCTCCCCCAGCGCGCGCCCATCGAGCTCGCGGCCCCACTCTTCGAAGGGAATCGCCGACTCGTGCGCACGATCGGCCTCGGGCCGCCAGTCCGCCCGGCCGAAGGTGTTCATGGCCGCGAGACATCGCTCGACGAACCAGATCTGGTAGCTCTCCGGGTAGAACGACCAGGTGCCTCCGAGCACGATGAGTTCGATCTTCCCGACCGCGTGACCGTTGTTGGCGAAGGCTTGGAGCCTCGCGCTGGTCTGGCTGAATGGATCGAAGCGATGATGCGCCGCACGCTGAGCGCCGGGCTCCATCGAGAGGTAGCTCTTGGGCATGCGCACGTCGCTCGGACAAAAGACGCATCGCCCCGGACAGGGAAACGGCTTCGAGAGTACGGTCACGGGCGCAACCCCGCTGTCGGTGCGCACCGGCTTTGACCGCACCTTCGACATGAAGCTCTGCTCGTCCTGCCAGCCGTAACGCGGAGCGAAACGGCGATAGGCCTGCACGATCTCGCTCTTCTTGAACGCCCCCTTTCCGTTCTTCGGGTGACGCCTTAGGATGCGATCGAAGCTCCTCGGATCGAGTCCTTCGGTGTGCCGGAGCTCCTCGATGAGCGACACGAGGACCGGCTCGTGAAGTTCGGGCTGGAAGTGTTGGGAGGGAGTCCTCATGGGGCGACCGAAACGTGCGGCGGAGACGTCGCGGGAGCTTAACGATCGATGAAGGCACAGACAATCGAGGCCTTGAACGCCATCAATCGCGACTTCTACACACGCGCCGGAACCTCCTTCAGTGAGACCCGAGAACGCGCTTGGCAGGGCTGGGAAAGGCTCTTGCCGCACTTGTCGAAGGACCGCAGCGCGAATGATCAGCTCAGTGTTCTGGACGTGGGGGCTGGCAACGCCAGGTTCGCGGAGTTTCTCGCTTCTCACCTCGGCCTGAGGATCGACTATCTCGGTTTGGACTTCAGTCCGGTGCTGCTGCACCTGGCGAAGACGCGCCTCGACCGGATCGCGGACCGGCTCGAACGGGGTCGGGTGCTGGGGGTGGACCTTCAGGCCCAGCTCGCCGAGTCGCCGGCACCGCTGCCCCCGGAGCTCGAGGGACGCTCGTTTTCCCTCGTGTCGATGTTTGGCCTCTTTCATCACGTCGCGGCCCTGGAGCGGCGGCGCCGACTCCTCGAATGGGCACGGCGCCGGCTGACCGAGGATGGTCTGATCGCGGTCTCGATCTGGCGGTTCATGGAGTTCCCGCGCATGCAGCAGAAGGTGCTGTCTTGGGAGGACTACAACCAGCACGCCGAGCATCCACTCGAACTGGCCGATCTCGAATCGGGCGACCACCTGCTCCGCTGGGCGGGAGAGACGCCCGCCCAGCGCTACTGCCACTACTCCAGCGAGGCGGAGATGGCGCAGCTCTTCGAGGAGAGCGGCCTTCGCGTGGTGGACAGCTTCGAGGCCGACGGGGTGGAAGGAGCGCTGAATCGCTACTACGTACTGACGTCGACCGGGACGAAGGAGCGCTGACCCGCCGCACCGCCGACCCCAGGCGGGTTTTGAGCATCGGCTCTGGGCGGACCATCTGATACCTTGGCGCGGTGACCGATCAGGCCACCGTTCCCCATCGAATCACCGGCGTACCGCTGCGGACGCTCAGGGTCGAGGTCGTCGAAGGACCCGACCGCGGGCGCTCCTTCTCTGCGCAGTCCGACCTCGTGACCATCGGCAGCGCGCCGGGCAACGATCTGGTTCTCGCCGACGACACCGTCTCTCGCTACCACCTCGAGCTTCGCCGTCGGGAAGACCGAATCCTGCTCCGCGACCTCGACTCGACCAACGGCACCGAGTTCGGCGGCGTGCTCCTGAGCCAGGCGTCGGTTCTTCCGGGCATCAAGCTGCGCGTGGGAAAGACGGTCATCACGGTGGCCGATGGCGAGACCCTCACCGTGGAGCTGCACGACGAGGACAACCTCGGCGAGCTGCGCGGACGCTCGCCGGAGATGCGGGCCCTCATGGCCCAGGTCCGAAGGGTCGCGAGAACGGACGCCTCGGTCTTGCTCATGGGCGAGACCGGCACTGGCAAGGAGGTCTTCGCACGCGCCGTCCACGAGTGCTCGAGCCGGAGTGAGCAGGCCTTTGAAACCGTGGATTGCGGCTCACTCTTGCCCACCCTCATCGCGAGTGAGCTTTTTGGGCACGAGAAGGGCGCCTTCACCGGCGCCGAGCGCCAACACATCGGCGCCTTCGAGCGCGCGCACGGCGGCACGATCTTCCTGGACGAGATCGGCGAACTGCCATCGAGCCTGCAACCTGTCTTGCTCGGCGCACTCGAGCGGCGCCAATTTCGACGGGTCGGAGGAACGAAGCCCATCCCGGTGGACGTGCGCTTGGTGGCCGCCACCAATCGGGACCTGCGCCAGGAGGTCAACAGCGGCGCCTTTAGGGCAGACCTCTACTACCGGATGGCGGTGACGCTGTTTCGCCTTCCTTCGCTTCGGGAGCGTCCTCAAGACATCCCGCTGCTCGTCGAGCATTTCGCCCTCCAGGCGGGCTTCGACGGAGAGGTCGACGGCTTCATCTCGCCGGCGGTGATGCAGAGCCTGAAGCAGCACCACTGGCCGGGTAACGTGAGGGAGCTCAGGAACTACGTCGAGGCCGCGCTCGCGATGGGGGAGCCTCCCCGCCTCGGAGAGAGCGACCCGGTCGCACCGAGCAGCGGACCCACTTCGAGCTTCCCGAGCGTGCCGGTGGAGGCGCTCGCGGAGCGCCCGTACAAGGACGCGCGATCGACGGTTTTGGACGAGTTCGAGCGGATCTACCTCGCCCGCCTGCTCGAGCGCGCGGGCGGGAACGTCTCGAACGCGGCGCGGATCGCCCGGATGAACCGCTCCTACCTCATCCAGATGTTGAAAAGACACGGGATCCGCTAGGCTTCCACCCATGGAGGCGAGCGACCGTTACCGCATCGGTCGGCGGATCGGCGGCGGCGGCATGGCCGAGGTCTTCGAGGCCGACGCGCTCGGCCAACACGGCTTCTCCCGTAAGGTCGCGCTCAAGCGGCTGCGGACCGAGGGCCTCGATCAGGCCTCCGTGAGGAGCTTCATCGACGAGGCCACCATCGCGTCACGGCTGCACCACAACAACATCGTCGCGGTGCTGGACTTCGGCCTCTCGGACGGACGTCCGTTCATCGTGATGGAGCTGGTCGATGGCTTCGATCTCGCCGCGCTGCAGGACGCATCGAGGCCGAGGCAACTCCGGGCGCCGGTTGAGGCCGTCTTGCACATCGGGATCGAAGTCTGTCGCGCCCTCGAATACGCGCACCGAGCCCAGGACGGGGGCCGCCCCCTAGGCATCGTTCACCGGGACGTCAGCCCCGAGAACATCCTCGTCAGCCACGGTGGGGAGGTGAAGCTCGCGGACTTCGGGATCGCGTTTGCGCACGAACGGCTCGAAGCGACGCGTGTGGGCGTCGTGAAGGGCAAGCTCGAGTACCTCGCGCCGGAGCAGCTCCGCATGGCCGAGGTCGACGGACGGGCCGACGTCTTCAGCTTGGGTATCGTGCTCCACCGTCTCTTGACGGGCGAGAACCCGATGGCGGACTCCGAGATCCGTCAACGGGTCATCGCGGGCGAGAACCCCCCGATCTCGAATGCACTGCCCGAGGACATTCGCAGCGCGCTCGAACGGGCGACACGGTCCTCGCCTCGTCAGCGATTCGCGAGCGCCGCCGAACTGGGACAACAGCTCTTTGCTGCGTTTAACGCCCGAACCAAGAAGGACGGTCCCACGCTGCTCGCGAACTGGGTGAGCACCGTAAGGCAGGCACCGCGCGTAGAGGCCAGTTCTCCGAACGTATTCGACGCACTGCTCAACGTAGAACTGGTGCTCGCCCCAGATTCGAACTCGGTGCGCAGCTTCACGAGCATCGAATCGAGGCCTCACGAGATCGCGGTCGCGGAGCCCACCGTCATCAGCCCGACCGCTCCGCGGGCGACGGCGGAGGACGCGGCCACGGTGATGGTGGAGACGAAGCGGCGCGCGCGAACCCCCGAGACCATAGAACCCCCCGGCGCCGACCCGTTGCTGGGGCTCGAGGTCCATGGCTACAAGCTCGAGCGCCTGATCGGACAAGGTGCCAGCTCCAGGGTCTATCAGGCCGTGCACTCCGTCCTCGATCGCGAGGTCGCCATCAAGGTGCTCTCGGGTCCCCACGCCTACGAAGAACGCTCCTTCGAACGCCTGCGTCGCGAGGCGAAGGCCCTCCTTCGCTCCGGCCATCCCAACGTGGTGGCGGTCATCGACTTCGGCAAGACGCCGCTCGGCCAGCCCTTCCTCGCGACGGAGCTGCTGCGCGGCAGGACCCTGAGGGAGCGCGTGGCCGCCGAGGGCGCACTCTCACCAGAACAGGCTTCGGAGCTGCTTCACCAGATGGCGGCGGGGCTCGTCGCCGCGCACAACGCGGGGGTCATCCATCGCGATCTCAAGCCGAGCAACGTCTTCTTGGTTCCTGGCCGAGGGGGCGAGGTGGTGAAGCTGCTGGACTTCGGCGTTGCGCGCCTAAATCTGGGCGAGCCGGACCTCACGCGTCTCACGAAGCCCGACCGCCTGCTCGGCACCCCGAGATTCATGGCGCCCGAGCAGATCCGAGGTGCCTCCGAGGTGGGCCCCGCGGCAGACCTTTACTCACTCGGCAGCGTGGCCTTCCTCATGCTCACCGGTCGGCCCGCCTTCGAGGGGAACTCCAGCGAGGTCGTTCACAAGCAGCTCACCGAACCGCCGCCGAAGCTCCCCGACTGCCGCGGGCTCGAACGTCTGGTGACTCGCCTGCTCGAGAAAGATCCCAAGGACCGACCGGCTTCTGCCGAAGCGGTCCTCGAAGAGCTCGTGCGGCTCGGCTTTCCGCCGCCCAAGAGCGCGCCGGATCCCATCACGGTCGCGAGTTCGACCATCACCCAGGAGCGCACGACGCCGCGCCGAACAAATCCCGCCCTTCGTCCTCTCTCCGGCCTTCCGCTGCGCGCCCAGCTCATCGTCGCCGCATCGATGGCGATCGCCACGCTCTCGCTCCTGCTCCTCTTCATCCTCGGCCGCAGCCCGGAACCCGTTGCGGTCGCGCCCTCTCCGTCCAAGAGCGCGGCGCCCATCACCGCTGTGCCGGGCGTCGTGCCCAAGATGAAGCAGGAAGGCCCCGAGGAGACGGTAGAGAGGGCGCCACCGCATCAGATCGAACCCGACGAGCCGGAGGCGTCTCGGAACCCGCGCCCACCGCGCAAGAACGGCCGAACTGCAGACGACACCCAGGCCTTCGATCGACTCCGTCGACGTCTGATCCGGAGCCTCGCCACCCACGGCCTTGCGGAGGCGAGGATTGAGCGCGAAGCCTTCACCAAGGACGCTTACCAACGCTGGCAGCGAGCCCTGCGAGCCAAGGACCTGGCTCAGGCCGAGGCGGAACTCGCCACGCTCGAACTCCTCTTGCCGAACCTCGACGTCGACGAGGGCCGTCTGAATCAGCGCCTCCGGAAGCTGGCGGCCGAGCTGCAGGAACTTCCGAAGGCGTCGCTGGGAAACCTCGAGGACCGTTACCTAGAGGTGCGTTCTGGGCTGCGGCCGCGTATGAAGACAGACGACTTGCGGGCGCTGGCCTTGCGCATCGCGGCCCTCGAGCGTGACGTTCGCCGGGCTCGACGCTCCGAGAGCAGCGGTTGACCGTCGGAAGCACCGCGGCATAGTTGCAGTCTCGTGTCCGGCAAGCGCTCCGTACCTCCGCTGTCCAAGCTGACACGGACCTCCCCCCTCGGAGTCTGGGTGCTCGTGGCCATCCCCACGCTGCTCGTCCTGACCTGCGGCATCCTCATCCTGATCTTCCGGCAGTCCGTGTTTGACGTCGTCATCGGCCTCTTGCTGGTCCTGATCTGCATCGCCCTCGGAGCCGGCGCCGCGATCACGCTGCTCGGCATTCACGCGGATCGTCGGCTGGCGGAGCTGCAGATCGAGTTCGTCTCCAAGGTCTCCCACGAGTTCAAGACGCCGCTCACCTCCATCCGGATGTTCGTCGAGACCCTGAGGCTCGGGCGGGTGCAGGACCCCTCGCGAATCGAGTACTGCCTCGACGTCATCTCGAAAGAGACTGACCGCCTGAACACCCTCATCAGTCGCCTGCTCTCGTGGGGCGCGATGGAGGCGGGCGCGTTTCACATGGACCTCGAGCAAAAGCCCGCCAAAGAGCTCATCGAACTCGCGCTGCGCGCTTTCGAGCCCCAGGTGATCGCCAACGGTGCCAAGCTCGACGTGCAGTTGGCGGAGCAGCTCCCGATGGTCGACGTGGACGCTGCGGTGATGGTGGATGCGATCTTGAACTTGCTCAACAATGCGCTTCGCTATGGCGGGGAAGACAAGCAGATCCGACTCGATGCGCAGCGGCGAGACGATGGCGGGGTCGCCATCTCGGTCCAGGACCGCGGGGTCGGTATCGATCAGAAGCACCAGCGCCGGGTCTTCGAACGCTTCTATCGCGTCGACGACAGCTATCACGGCAAGGGTGGCACCGGCCTGGGCCTCGCGATCGCCCGCCACGTCGTCATCGCCCACGGGGGCAGCATCGAGCTGAAGAGCGAACCCGGTGCGGGGAGCACGTTCACCATCCTCCTGCCGGCCGCCGCCGAGCTGCGAGAGGAGGCAGCGTGAGCGTGGAGAAGGTCCTGGTCGTCGAAGATGACGACTCCATCTTGCTCGGCCTCGAGATGAACCTCGAGGCCGAGGGCTATCAGGTCGTAGTGGCCAAGGAAGGTCCGAGCGCGCTCGAGGTCTTCGAGCGAGAGCAGCCAGACCTGGTGCTGCTCGACCTCATGTTGCCCGGTCTCGACGGCTTTGCGGTGCTCGAGGCGATTCGGCGCAAGGACCGTGAGACGCCGGTCTTGGTGCTCTCCGCCCGAGACGGCCAGCAGGACAAGATCCGAGGCCTCGACATCGGCGCCGATGACTACGTCACCAAACCCTTCTCCCTCCCGGAGCTCCTCGCCCGCATCAATGCCGCGCTGCGGCGGAGACGCGTGGGCGGCGGGCAGGCCAGCCAGCACCTCTCCTTCGAGGACACCCAGATCGACACCGCGACCCGCGAAGTGAAGCGCGGTGGCGCGCTGATCGAGATGACGCTCAAGGAGTACGAGCTCCTGGTCCTGCTGTATCTGGCCCGCGGCCGCGTGCTCACACGGGAACAGATCCTGCGCCGGGTTTGGGGGGACGATTACGAGGGCACCGAACGCACCGTCGACAACTTCATCAACAAGCTTCGGACCAAACTCGAGGCCGATCCGGACAACCCCCGATGGATCTTGACGGTCCGCGGAGTGGGCTACCGCTTCCGACCCACCGGCTGAGCCCCGGGCCCTCGCCAGGGTTCTCCGTGGAATCGCGCGGACGATGACACGGCCGTGACAGTCGCTTTCTAGCCTGACTCGGTGAGCACCGCCTCATCCCGACCCAGCCCCCACCCATCCCAGCCGGCCCTGCCCACGGTAGACCCAGGGCTCCACGCCGCCCCCGGCAGCCGGCCAGATCACATCGCGAAATACGACGCCGCCTTGATCCCTTTCGTATTTCTCCACGTGCTGGCCGCCGCGGGCCTCTACTACGTCGGCTTCTCCTGGTGGGGACTGCTGCTCGCGGTGGGCCTCTATTATCTGCGCATGTTTGGCATCACCGCCGGCTACCACCGCTACTTCGCGCATCGTGCCTACAAGACGAGCCGCGCGTTTCAATTCGTGCTCGCCTTCATCGGAACCACCGCGGTCCAAAAGGGGGTCTTGTGGTGGGCGGCCCACCATCGGGACCACCACAAGTACTCGGATCAACCAGAAGACATCCACTCCCCGCGGCACGGCTTCTGGTGGTCACACACGCTCTGGTTCCTCTCGCACAACTACGACGAGACCAAGTGGGATCGCATCAAGGACTTTGGCGACTACCCCGAGCTGCGTTGGCTGAACCAGCACTACTACTTCGTGCCCCTCGCCTGCTGGACGGTGATCTCGGTCGGCACTGGGCTCGCGCTGGGCAGCGCGAGCGTGGGCCTCGCGGTGGCGGTCTGGTTGCTCGTGAGCACGGTGGCGCTGTGGCACGGCACGTTTTCGATCAACTCGTTCACGCACATCTGGGGGAAGCAGCGCTACGAGACCGGCGACGACAGCCGCAACTCGCTCATCTTCGCCCTGCTCACCATGGGCGAGGGTTGGCACAACAACCACCACTACTACCAGAGCACCGCGAACAACGGCTTCTTCTGGTGGGAGATCGATCTCAGCTACTACGCACTCGAGATCTTGAGCGTCTTCGGCATCGTCTGGGACCTGCGCAAGCCGCCCGCTCACGTCCTCGCCGGCGGGCGCAAGGGACCGAAGAAGCCCGCCAGAACCATCGAGCCGCAAGCGCCGGTGAGCGTAGAGCCTCCCGAACTACAGCCGGCCACGCTCAACGCCGCGGCGCGAGTCGCGAGCGAAGCCAACGCCGCCTAGTCCCCTGGACGCGTAGAGGCTAGTCCCCTGGAAACGTAGAGGCTGGCAAATGTCGCCGGCCCTCTTCGCGGCTGCTCGCCGCGACGCCTTTGGCTCTCGTCGGTTGAATACAGAGAGTATTCGCCCTCCTCGCGCGACGACCAGA